>NZ_JBAUYR010000042.1:0-62894 GCF_049584895.1 Binatus sp. (SeqCode) | reverse complement strand
TCCCGGATACACCGAAGTAGGAAAGGGATCACTTAATTGAATGTGAAACCCGCGGTGGGTTTCACGCTTCCTTGGGCAGGGGTGACCCCTGCACCCAGTGAAAATCGCGAAATGTTGAGGACAACCTTTCGCTCTCCGGTTCTTGATTTTGGTGGCACAGGCTTTAGCCTGTGATTTTCTGGTCCATGCAAATCCAGGAAAGAATCACAGGCTGAAGCCTGTGCCACTGAAACGCCGGATTGGAATTTTTTACAAGCGCAAAATCCCAGTCCTGCTCAATTTCAGTCTGGATGTAATTGTTTCAGAGAGCACGGTTTTGTTTCCGTTAGTATTCTGATTGCCCAGCCAAAAACCCCGATATTTATTGGATGGAACGCTTATTGCTGTTTCCTTGGATAAGGCCAAGGAGGCCGCCTTATGAAGAAAATTAATGGAAAGATTCTCGTTAGCGCCGCGCTGGCGATTTCTCTTGGCGCTTTTACAATTCCGGCGAGCGCGTCGGTGCCGCCTCTACGGCCGACCAAGTACGTCGGCAAGAAAGTTGTCGGCATTCAGATCGCGCAGGTCGAACGCGACGCCGATGAAAAAGCCGACGAGGTGCGAAATGGAGCAACTGGCGCGGCCGATGCCGTCGACGAGGCCCATCGGGAGCATGAACGCGACGAATATCGGCATCACACAATCCGGGGCAAAGTCGACAGCAAGGTTGACGAAGTGAACAACGAAGCCGTGGGTGCGGGTCATGCAGTCGAGCGCGCGCATGAACAGCACGAAGCCGTCGAGCATTCGGAAGGTCGCGACTAGCGATCAATTAAGCACTTAAGAAAAAGACAAGAAGGGCTGCCAAATCTGGCGGCCCTTTTTTTGGAAGCCGGTGTGACGCCTATGATGTGGAGCGACGTGCGCCGTCGAGTCAGGATCTTCATGCGTATAAGATGCTCGCTGAAGGAGCGGGTACAGGTTGTGACCAGGCGACGATTCCTTGCGATGGCGGCGCGCATCAGTGCGATCGTCTCGATGACGGCGGGCAGAGCGTTCGCGGCAATCGCGCGTTCGGGCGGGATGCAATATCGGACGCTTGGGCGTACCGGCGCGAAGGTCTCGCTCATCGGGATCGGCGGATATCATATCGGCCAGCCGAAGGATCCTCGCGACGGGATTGCGATTGTCCGCACCGCGATCGACAACGGCGTCACCTTCATGGACAACTCGTGGGATTACCATCTCGGCGACAGCGAGCTGAGAATGGGCAACGCGCTGCGCGACGGCTACCGGGACAAGGTTTTCCTGATGACCAAGGTCGACGGGCGCACGCGCTGGACGGTCGATTGGCAACTCGACGAGTCTTTGAAACGCTTGCAGACGGACCATGTCGATCTGCTGCAGATTCACGAAGTGATCCGCGACAACGATCCGGATCGGGTGTTCGGAAAAGACGGCGCGATCGAGGCGCTGATCGCCGCGAAAAAAGCCGGCAAGATTCGCTTTTTCGGATTCACGGGGCATAAGACGCCCGCGATGCTGCTCAAGATGATCCGGCTCGCCGACCAGTATGGCGTCACGTTCGACACGGTCCAGATGCCGCTCAACGTGATGGACGCGCATTACGACAGCTTTCAGCATAACGTGCTGCCGGTCGCGCTCGAAAAGAAGATGGGCGTGATCGCGATGAAATGCTTCGGCGACAATTTTATCCTGCAGAGCAAAACCGTCACGCCGTTCGAGGCGCTCCATTACACGATGAACCTGCCGATCAGCACGCTGGTCGTCGGATGCGAGTGGATCGGATTTCTTCAGCAGGCGCTCAATGCGGTGCGGACATTTCGTCCGCTGAGCGAGACGGAGGTGGCGGCGATTCTGGCGAAGACAGAGCAGGCAGCTGTCGGCGGCCAATTCGAATACTACAAGACGCGCGACACGTTCGACGGAACGTCGAGAAATCTGAAGTGGCTCGGCTGAAATAGAATAGTCAGTGACTACTTGCGCGACGGAAATGATATCGGAAAGAGTTTCGTGGGATTCGGATTGACTATTGGCTCGGGCGAGAGCGTCTCACCTTTGAATGCCTCCTGCAGCGCGTAGAATCCCGCGCGCGGCGTGAGCACGTCGGCGCCGCCATTCAGCGATCTCTCGCCGTGCTCAGCGGTGAGCAGGACCGGAGAGTCAGGGCGACGGCCCGCGCTGGTGGCGACCGACATCAGCCCGAACCATTCTTCGTCCCAGTAAGATGAGAAGCCCGCGCCGGGCTCGCCGAACGGAAACATGCTCGTGAGTATAGTCGTGTCGTGCGACGACCAGGTTTCAGGTTGGTGCTGCGCTTCCTTCCACCATTCGTCCTGGAACTCGAAGACGTAACCGCCCGACAGAATACCGCCGCCAGTTGTCGAAAGTGTCGAACGCGGTCCATAGATGTCGGATGCGATCTGTTGAATCAGCCTCGCCGCGCGATAGCCTGGCGCACCGTGGAATTCATCGGCGACCGCGGGGCTCGCGCTGACCCATTGCGGGTTCGGTGGCGGCGGTGGCTGTCCGTCACGGGTGCGAATCGACGCCGGCGCGCCCCATTCGGTCAGAATGATCGGCTTAGGTGCGGAATTGGGCAGTTCAGTCCCAATCTCAGAACCGTTGGTGTAGTGTCCGTCGACTATCCAGCGCTTGAAGTTCGCGACGTCTTCAGTTTCGGGCCTGCGATAGGCGTTGAAGCCCCAGACGTCGAGCGCATAGATGTCGGCGGGATAAGCGCGCCGTCGATGCGCGGACGAGCAGTCAGCGCTCGGGTTCTCGCCGCCCTGATCGACGCAGACAGGAATGGTCAGTGCACCCGAATGAGCATCGCCGCCATTTTTGAATGCGACCAACGGCTTGAGCAGCATCGGCGTCTCGCCCGTAGGATAGTCAGCGAACGCGGTCATAGTGAGTTTGTCGGGTGCGTAATGCTTGGCGACAACGCCGAGATGATTCAGGTACTGCCAATAGTCGATATATCGATCGGTGCCGCGAGCGAATGGCAAGTTGGTTTCGTTGCCGATTGCAAATCCGATCACCGCCGGATGATAGCCATAACGTTGCGCCAGCCACTTGGTAGTGCGTTCGATGAACATTCGCTCGTCGAGCAATGATACGGGATCGGGATTGGCGCCGGGAAAAGCCAGCCAAGGATCGACCGAGATACCGATGACTACATAAATCGGGTTGACGCCGTGATTCCAGCATAGGTCCAGGAACTGATCGCCGCCGTCGTGCGCCGGCCATCCCGCGAAACCGGCAGGGGCGGTGGTCGCGCCGAAGCGCACTCTCGGACTTACGCTCCAATCGAGCTCGTTCCATTTCGAATAGTCAGCCGGCGACATCGGCACCCATTTCCACCATGCATAGGTGCGGATGCTGTTGGCACCGAGTTGACGGACAAGCCCATCGGGAAGGTTGACGCGCGCGAAGTTGTCGTTGTAGGTCGCGCCCCACAGATCACGTATCCAGATTGGGCCGTAGGTGAGATGAGCAGGATCGCCCCAGAAGTAATCGGAGCCGGGAATTGTCAGCGCGGCGTCGTTGATTGGTCGCGGTGAGTAGTCGACGCCCTTGATGACGAAGGGAATCGCTGCGGCGCCGTTCACCGACAGCAGGATGGTCTTATGATCGCTCGCGACCGACCACGACGTGGTGGAGGATTCAGGCGGCAGCAGCGTGGTCGAGCGCGCGTCGCTAGAGCTGAACGCGATCGCGATCCCGATAACAAATGCGAGGACTCGAGTGTGGTGGGTATAGGTCGTCGAAAGCTGGATCAAAATTCAGAGCCCCCCGGCTCATAGGCGGCCGGGTTGGATACCAGCTCAAAACGCGCCCAGTCGAATGCAAATGGCGTACCTGCGGTTTCGCACTACTTTCAATGTGACAATCGGTTGATTCGGTACAATCGGCAATCAGATGCCGCCGTCATGTGCAGCGTTTCAGAATAGGGAATGTTTGTCCGCAGAGCAGACTTCTAGAAGGGGATGTCCTCGTCGTCCATCGGCGCGACGTCGTCGCCCGCGCTTCCACCTGCCCCGACAGGAGCGCGTCCCCGAGCTGCACCGCCGCCGAAACCACCGGCGTCATCGCCCATCGGAGTGCCGCCGCGTGAGTTCAGGAACTGCACCCGCATCGCGACTATGTCGGTGGCCTTGCGCTTGCCGCTGCCATCCTTGGCCTCGTATTCGCGATAAGTAATTCGCCCTTCGATATAAACCGAACTTCCCTTTTTCAGGTACTGAGCGCAGGCCTCGCCCTGTTTGCCCCACACGGTGATATTGTGCCACTCGGTGCGTTCCTGGCGCGTCCCGCCCTTGTCGGCGAACGACTCCGTGGTCGCGACTGAAAAGCTGGTGACCGACGATCCCGAGTTGGTGAAGCGAGTTTCCGGATCGCGCCCGAGATTTCCGATGAGAATTACTTTGTTTACTGACGCCGCCATCTTCGCCACCTCGTCATCCGAAAAAGTAGTCCCGCCCCCTACTCAAGGCAAGGCGGCGTCCTTCGAGCCTGTGGATAGTTTCGATACAGCGGGCGTTGGCTTTCGCAGTCGATCTGTGACCGATATAATTCGCCTCGGTGCGGAGGCAGGATAGGCGATGGCGGCAAGCACTTCCACGACCGCGCCGGTCAGAATCGTAGCCCTCGGCGGGCTCGGAGAGATCGGCCTCAATCTGATGGCGATCGAATGCGCCGGGCGTGCGATCGTGATCGATTGCGGCGTAATGTTTCCGGACGAGCCCGGGCTCGGGCTTGGGACTTACGTTCCCGAGATGACGTGGTTCGAGCGCAGCCGCGTCGCGGTCGAGGCTGTCGTGCTCACGCACGCGCACGAGGACCACATCGGCGCGCTGGCGCATCTGCTGCGTCGCTTCAACGTTCCCGTTTACGGTACCGACATTACGCTCGCTTTCACGCGGCGCCGCCTTGCCGATGAGCAATTCGACGATCCTGTCGACCTGCGGACCATCGCGCCGCGCAAGGCATTCGAGGCTGGCCCGTTCACGGTCGAGCCAATTCGCGTTACGCACTCGACGCCGAACTCGACCGCACTCGCGATTCGCACGCCGGCGGGAATCATCATTCATAGCGGCGACTTCAAGATCGACGACGCTCCGGTCGACGGCCAGATGTTCGATCGCGAGCGCTTCGCGGAGCTTGGCGTGGAAGGCGTCGCGCTGTTGCTCTCGGACTCAACCAATGTAGAACGTCCCGGACGCTCGGGCTCTGAAAGTTCGCTCAAACCCGTGCTGCGCGAATTGGCGTCGCGCGCGCGCGGCAGATTTTTCCTGTCAGCATTTTCGTCGCATCTGCATCGGATTCGCCAGGTGGTCGAGGTCTCGCGCGAGTTCGGACGCCGCGTCGTTCCACTCGGGCGCGCGATGGCCGAGAGCGTGCGGCTGGGACTCGAGACCGGGCAGCTTCCGTTTGGGCACGCGATGTTCGTCGAGCCGGGCGAGGCGGAGTTCCTCGACGGCAATCGGCTCAGCTACCTGACCAGCGGGAGCCAGGGCGAGCCGCTCTCCGCGCTGGCGAAAATCGCCGGCGACGCGCACCCACGCGTGCGTATCGAGCATGGCGACGTGGTCGTGCTGTCGTCGCGCTTCATCCCTGGCAACGAGCGCACCATCAACACGCTGGTGAATCGCCTCTACAAGCAGGGCGCCGACGTTGTCTACGACGCGGTCGCTCCGGTTCACGTTTCGGGACATGCGAGCCAGGACGAGCTGACCGAGATGATCACGCTGACACGGCCGCGGCACTTCGTCCCGATTCATGGCGAGTACCGTCATCTGAGCCGTCACGTCGCGCTCGCGATTGCCGCCGGAATTCCTGAGCAGAACTGCTTCCTGCTCGAGGACGGCGACTCGCTGGTGTTGAACGGTGGCGACGCGCGTCGCGGATCGACGGTCGAGGCGGGGCGCGTGATGCTCGAAGGCGCGGACGGCGATCCCGCGGTGGTCGGCGAGCGTCGGGTTCTCGCGCGCGACGGCACGGTAACGGCGGTGGTAGTGCTGTCGGCGAAGACCGGGCGCATCGTCGCGGGTCCCGATTTGCTGTCGCGGGGTCTGGTGAGCGGCGACGGAACTTCGGCGCACATGCGTCGCGCGAAGGAAGAATTGACCCGGCGCCTGAACGCGCTCGGCGGTCCGTTGCATGCAAATGATTCCCGGGTGAAAGAAGAAATCGTGCGCGCGATTCGGCGCTACTTCAGCGATGAGCTGGGCAGGCGGCCGCTAGTGATTCCTTACGTGACGGAGGTGTGATCCTCATCGCGCGCAGGGAAAAAACGGTCATTGAGCTGCCTCTGCCCAGTGTGGTCGAGGAGGTTTCGTCTGCACTGTCGCCGAGCATTCGGATCGCGCGCGAGCTATGTGCGCTCGCGCTGCTGGCATTCGCGGCCTTCGGCACGGTCAGCCTGGTAAGCGTCGATATCGGACGGAGTCCGAACCTCGGCGGTCCGGTCGGTGCGGCGATCGCGGCGATGCTCGGTGGTATCGTTGGATACCAATCGTATACCGCGATGATCCTGGTGGCATGGCTCGCGCAGCGCGTATGGACCGGCGCGAGCGTCGTCACAGTTGCGCGCGAGATTGCCGGCGGCGTGCTTTTGATTCTTGCACTCGCGACCGCCAGCGCGTTGTGGGACTTGAACGATGTCCGCATGGGCGGCGAAGTCGGCGCGAGTATCGCGACGCTTCTCAACGACTCGATCAACGTCGCGGGAGGCTCGATCGTTGTCGCGCTCGGTTTCATCTGCGGGCTGGCCCTGATGCTCAAGCGGGCGCCGACTGAGCTGCTCGCGGGAATTGCCGGCAAGATTCGCCGGCGTCGTGACGAGTCCGAACTCCCTGACGTCGCGCGAGTCCCGTTCTCGCTCAGCGAGGGCGATGAAGTCGAGACCGATTCGGAGAGCGTCAATGGCAAGCCGTCGCCCTTGAAGGTCAGGCTGCTCGATATTCTCGAGAAGCGCGACAAGGCGGCGGCGTCGAAGCCGAGGCAGAAAGGCGCGTTCAAACTTCCGCCGCAGTCGCTCCTCGATCTGCCGCCTGCCGAGCATGCGCAGGTGGACGAGGGTCAGCTCGAGCGCAGTGCGCGCGTGCTCGAGCAGAAACTCGCGGACTTCGGCGTCGAGGGGCGCGTGGTCGAGGTTCAGCCGGGTCCCGTCGTGACGATGTACAAATTCGAGCCGGGCTCCGGAATCAAGGTGAGCCAGATCGTCAATCTCGCCGACGATCTATCGATGGCTCTCAGAGCAGCCGCGGTGCGAATCCAGGCTCCCGTGCCGGGCGAGGCCGTGGTCGGAATCGAAGTGCCGAACAAAAAGCGCGAACGCGTCTTCCTGCGTGAGATTCTCGAAGCCGACGAATTTTCATCCACGCAGAGCCAGCTCACGATCGCGCTCGGCAAGGATATCGCCGGGCGTCCGGTGGCGGCCGACCTCGCCAAGATGCCTCATCTGCTGATCGCTGGCGCGACCGGGACCGGCAAGTCGGTTTCTCTCCACACGATGATCGCGTCGATTCTTTTCAACGCGACCGCCGACGACGTGCGCCTGATTCTGGTCGATCCCAAGATGCTCGAGTTGTCGGTGTACGAAAATATTCCGCATCTGCTGGTGCCTGTTGTCGTCGATCCGCAGAAGGCCGCGAGCGCGCTGCTGTGGGCGACGCAGGAAATGGAGGGCCGCTACCTTCGAATGCGCGAGCTGGGCGTGCGCAATATCGACGGCTACAACCAGGCGCTCGCGTCGGGCACGTCGCTCGCGCAGCTCAAGATGGCGGGGCAGAGCGCGCCAGCGTCCGACGATCCCAACCAGCCCGCGGTCGGCGCGATCGAGCATCGCAAGCTGCCGAAAATTGTGATCGTCATCGACGAGCTCGCCGACCTGCTGCTGAGCGAGGGCAAGACCGTCGAGCGCGATATTACGCGTCTGGCGCAAAAGGCGCGCGCCGCGGGAATCCATCTGATACTCGCGACTCAGCGCCCGTCGGTCGACGTGATCACTGGCCTTATTAAGGCGAACCTGCCCGCGCGAATCTCGTTGCAGGTGACGTCGCGCGTCGATTCGCGCACGATTCTCGACTCGATCGGCGCGGAACGCCTGCTCGGCGCCGGCGATATGCTCTTCATGCCGCCCGGCAGCGCCAAACTTCGCCGGCTGCATGGGCCGTTCGTCGGCGAGCATGAGATTCGCAAGCTTACCGATTTTCTGCGGGAGCAGGGCGCGCCCGAGTACCGCATGGAAATCCTCGACACCAAGCCGCCCGGCGAGGACGGCGGCGACGGAATCGGTGGCGAGGTGCAGGACGAGATGTATGATGAAGCAGTGCGAATCGTGATGGAGACCAACCAGGCGTCGATCTCGATGATCCAGCGGCGCCTTCGAATCGGCTACAATCGCGCGGCGCGGATGGTCGAGCAGATGGAGCGCGAAGGAATCGTGATGCCCGCGGACGGCGCCAAGCCGCGCGAAGTCCGACTGCACAGCGCCCGATGACTTTTTTTAGGAAAGTGTTGCGAGCGTTGCTGGGGCCGATCGCGATGCTTCTCGTCGTCGCCGTTCCGGTGCATTCCGAGACGATGGCGCCGAGCGGTCCCCCCGTAGCCAAGGATTTGAAGCAGGCACTCGATCGCCTGCAGCGACACTACCGCGACACGAATTCATTCACGGCCAAATTCAACGAAGAGATCGCGGCGGTCGGCGCGCCGAAGAAGCAACGTCAGGGCACGGTTTCATTTCGCAAGCCGGGGCGCATGCGATGGGATTTCGAAACGCCGGAAAAACAGACGATCGTCAGCGACGGCGAGACGCTCTACAGCTACGATCCCGATCTCAACCAGGTCGTCGAGACCCCGCTGAAGCAGGCGATCAAGTCGAGCAGCGCGACCTCGTTCCTGCTCGGAATCGGAAATATCAATCGTGATTTCAAGGCCGCCTTTGCGAATCCCGCGCCGGCTAACGGTCTCGTCAATCTGATCCTCGATGCGAAGACAGGCGGCTACAAAATTGAAGTTGGACTCGATCCGAAGACGTACAATCTTATTACGTTGACGCTCACCGACCAGCTTGGTGACGTTACCAGGATCGATTTCAGCGACATTCAAGACAACGTGGAACTTGCCGATTCGCTCTTTGAGTTCAAAGTGCCGCCCGGCGCCGACATCGTGACGGCACCTGCCTCGCCGTGACGATCTGATACACTAAGAGCGCGTCGCAGCTCCCGATCGCGATTGCCTCGCGGGAATGCGACCGGTATTTTTGAAAGCCCTTTAAGTTTTCTGTCAATGGAAAAAGTTCACCTGCTCACGCTTGGATGCCCCAAGAATCTTGCCGACAGCGAGTTGATGCTTGGCGCGCTGACCTCGGCCGGTTTCGAGATCACACTCGACCCCGAAGAGGCACAGGTGCTGCTGGTGAACACGTGCGCGTTTATCGAGGCGGCGAAGAAAGAATCAATCGACGCGATCCTCGAGGCGGCGGAGGTCAAGAAGCGCGGCTTCGGCAAGCGGCTGGTGGTCGCCGGATGTTTGTCGCAACGCTATGCGACAGAGCTCGCCGCGACGATGCCCGAAGTCGACGTGTTCGTTGGCACCGGCAATTTTCTCGATCTGCCCGAGCTGCTGCGACGCACCGAAGCGCCCGAGTCGCGGCCGATTCCGTACGCCGGCGCGGCGCATTTGCTGCCGACCGCGGCAATCCCGCGAATCAAGACCGGAGATTTCTTCACGTCTTACTTGAAGATTTCAGAAGGGTGCAATCACAAGTGCGCTTTCTGCATTATTCCGAAAATTCGCGGGCTGCATGAGAGTCGCCCGACCGCCGACCTCGTCATTGAGGCGCGCAACCTCGTCAACGGCGGCGTTCGCGAGATCAATTTGATCGCGCAGGACTTGACCGCCTATGGCCGCGATCTCGACCAGCCGTCTTCGCTCGCGGCGTTGCTGCGGGAGCTCTCGACCATCGACGATCTGCGCTGGATACGGCTGCTCTACTGCTATCCGAATTTCGTCACCGCCGAATTGCTCGACGCAATCGCGGATCTGCCCAAGGTCGTGAAGTATATCGACATGCCGCTGCAGCATGCTGACGATGCGATGCTGCGCGCGATGCGCCGTGAGCGCTCGGGCGCCGCTCTGGTCAAGCTGCTCGACCGCGTGCGCGATCGAATTCCCGGAGTCGTGTTGCGGACGTCTTTCATCGTTGGTTTCCCGGGCGAGACCGACGCCGCCTTCGAGCGGCTGGCGGATTTCGTGCGCGCTGAGCAGTTCGATCGCGTCGGAGTTTTTACATATTCGCGCGAAGAGAATACTGCCGCATACGACATGCCGGACCAGGTGCCCGAGCGCGTCAAGCGCGCGCGGCGGGCAAGCCTGATGGCGACGCAATCGGAAATTTCGCTCGCCAGGAATCGCGGGCTGGTCGGACGCGAAGTCGAGGTGCTGGTCGAGGGCCCGATGCCCGGACGCTCGACGCGACTGCGCGGGCGGACCGCAGGCCAGGCGCCGGAAATCGACGGCTCGGTTTTTCTGACCGGCGACGCGGAGGCGGGTGAATTCGTTCGCGCCCGAATCGACAAGGCGCTCAGTTACGATCTGCATGCAACGGTCGCCGGCGCGGCCGCTTAATATTCCCGGAGTCTGAATCCAATGACGAAGAAACCAGTTGCCGCGGACCGAGCGAAGTTCCTTGCCAAGATGCGCGAACAACTGCTCGAGATGAAAGCAAAACTGCTCGCCGAGATCGATTCGACCTTGCGCGCCGAGCGCGAAGGCAACAAGGACGAAGGGATGGACACCTACGACCTTGCGTCGGAAGAGCGCGATCGCGAGATCAACTTCATCCTGTCCGACCGCGAACGCGTCAAGCTGAAGCAAATCGACGATGCGCTCGAGCGGATGGACGAAGGCACTTACGGCGTCTGCGAATCGTGCGGACTCGAGATCGCCGAAGAACGTCTCGAAGCGATGCCGTTTTCGCGCCTGTGCCGTGATTGTCAGCAGGACGAGGAGCGCGAGGCAAAATCGCAGCGACGGCCCGCCGACGACGAGCCAAATGCGTATCGCAAAGTAGGTTCGACCGACGCCGACGACGACGGCGCATAAAGTATGCGGGCGTGGATCGCCGGGTGTTGTTTACCGGGCTGCTTAAAACAGTCATCCTTAACACAACAACTTGCGTAAGACCCGCACGCCTCAACCATCGCCGGGATTGCGACAGATTTCAGCAGCCAGTTAATGAGAATATTTTCCGATATCGATAACGACGGATCAGCCGATCCTGCCGGCGTTCGCGAGCAAATTCGCACCAACCTTTCCGGCGTCGGCGCCACGATCGCGCTTGCGAGTGCTCGCGGAGGAGTCGGCAAGAGCATGCTCGCGGTGAATATCGCGGCGGCGTCGGCGATGAAGGGTCGCAAGGTCGCGATCATCGACGCGGACCTTAATTCGCCCAGCGTTGCCGCGATGCTCGGGATGAAACCGCAACGGCGCTACCCAATGATCGAGGGAATCGAGCCCGTCGCTGGGCCGCATGGATTGCGCCTCGTTTCGAGCGATCAGCTTTCCGGTGGTGAACCGCCGCCAATCAGCTTTGTGCAGGATCACGATCAGATCGACGGAAACGGCGGCGAGCCAATCGCACCCGCTTCTAATGGTCCCGCGGAGCTGAGCTATCGCGGAGCGCTGAGCCGAATGCTCGCGCAATCGCAATTCGGGAATGTGGATTTGTTGATAATCGATCTCGCGACCGGTCTCGATCGACTGCACGCGCTCGCGTCGATGGTAGCGCTCGACGGGGTCGTGCTACTGACTCATCCGTCGGCACAGGATACCAGCGCCGCGCGCCAGGCGATGAAAATTGGTCGCGCGATCGGCGCACCAATCGTCGGCATCGTGGAGAACATGGCCGGCTTTAATTGCGACGGATGCCGCGCGGTGCGGCCGCTGTGGCCGGAGGGCGATCTCAACGGAATCGCACGCGAGGCCGCCGTTCCAATTCTGGGGCGGCTCGCCTTTGAGCCGCGGCTCGCGGACAGCACCGATCGCGGCGTGCTGTTCGTTCGTGAATACGGATCCACCCCGACCGGTAAAGTGCTAGCCGATATCGCCGGCCGCATCGACGCGATCGTCGCCGCGCGCACTCGCGCGGTCGACACGCCCGCCAGCTAACTTTCAATCGCTATCGGAATCTTCATTCTCGTCGGATGCGGTCAGCACGGAGTCCGCAACGCGCGAATATTCAAACATCCCCGCGCCCCGATGTGCGCCGATGCTGAAGCTTGCGAATCCGAGCGACGTGTAGATGCGCGACTGCTCAGGCCCGGGGCGCGACAGCGGAATGAAGCATTCGACGCTGCCTTCGAGCTCGCACGACGATCCGTCAGCGCGCGTCAACGATGCGACGATACGATGCGGCGGTTCTTCGACCGAGGGTGTCTCGATGGTGAGATTGCGCAATTCGCACGGCGACCATCCTGCCGCTTCGAGAATCCTGGCGCTCTGATTTGGCGGCGCATCTTCAGTCGCGACCGAGCGGGCTTCGAGCGCACGCGGCGCCTTGTCGGCTTCGAAGCATGCCCAAATCATCCGGCGCGCAGTGAATTTCTGCGGGCCCAGTCCAGTGAAGGACATTCCCGCACGCGCAAATCCGTTGACCGCTCGCGATGCGCCGTCGACGCAGACCTTTCCCGAAACGCGGCCGAACGCAACGCTCGACGAGAGCGCATCCGCCGCAGCGCCTTGCGAGGATAGAATCCGGTCGAAGTCGAACTCACCACCGCCGCGATCGATTTCGAAGCGCATTTCGACTTCCGTGTTGCCATCGAGCCGGCCCGAAGCCAGCGCGCGTTCGATGCTCAAATATGCGGTAGCATCGGGCACGATCACGGCAGGTCCACGGAACGCCAGCACGATCGATTCGCCCTCGCGCCGCATCGAGAGCGGGCCGTGAGTGACGGCGCTCGCGGAACGCGTCGGACGCCCCTCGGCGGTGAACAATGCCGCGCGATGTTGATCGAACAGCATCATGATTCGCGCGCCCATGCCTGCGCCGCCGACGTCAAAGCTCGCCATCGCACCGAAGCGCGCCGCAGGATCATAGAACTCGATGCCGATACGTCCCGGCGCTGCGACTGTCGCCGCCGCACCGATTTCGGATCTGACGACCGGCGGCTGCGGCGCGCGATTAATCGCGATCGGAGCTCGAGCTACATCGGGACTACCGTTTCCCGAAAAAACTTCTGCGATCGCGTCTTCGCATCGGGCGCGCAATTCTCCGGGCATCCTCAGCGCGACCGACAATTCGAGCTGGGCCGCATCAATGACGCCGTTTGTTGCGATTTCGGAAATCGAGCGAAGCGCAGCGTTCGGACTTTGCCGATGACGCGCGGTGAAGGCCTGCAGCAGATTCTGCAAACCGCCGCCCGGATAACGCATGCCGTAGGTCGGCTTGATTCCATGCCGATGCAGGCGCTCGGCGAGGCCGGCGAGGGGGCCATTGATGAAATCGTCGCACGCCGAGACGCAAGCGGAACCGGGCGGACGCAATTCGCCGCCCAAAGTTCGTAGCCCGAGTCCGAAGTCGAGGCGCGGTTCAATAATGTTCCAACCGTGGATAAGCAGCACCGTAACGCGCCCGTGACGCGCAACCATCGCGTCGACGCGCTCCGCGATCAGTTCCAGCAGCCACGGAGCACGCTCGATTATTTGCGAGAGGCGGTTACAGTCGAGCCGGTTGCGATCCATCGCGACGTTGATCAGCGCCGACGCGCCCAGCCGCGCGGCGAGTCCCCGCGTTATCTCCGCGGTGTGAAGGTCGTTGACCTTGGGATTCAGCATCGAGCGCGTGCGCGGCTCGGCGCGTCCACCGTGCGGCGCAATCAACAGCAGCGGAGAATCGGAATCTATAACCTCGAGCCATGACTCGGCAGCAACGGCCGCAGTATGAGGCCCGGACTCAGCCATCAGGTCGACGCCGCTCGATTGGACTGGAGCACAAATCGCGCGTGAAGAATGAACGAAGCAATGAAGTAGTAAGCGATGTAACTCAGACCGGCCCACAACATGATCGGGTTCACAGTCGGCAGCATCAACAGTGACGCGACCGTCAAAAATCCCCAGATGACTCCAAGCGTGAGCGTGATTGGCCGTAGCGGCACGGTTCGATTTGGATAAATGTACTTGAGCGGCATGAACACCATCACGCCGAGGATCAAAAGCACGGCGACGTTGAAGACCGTGCTGCTGCCGAGACAGTAGAGATAAAACGCGACGAGGTTCCAATAGTTCGGGAAGCCGAGGAAGTAGTGGTCGGGCGTTTTGGCTTCGGTGTGGCAGAAGCCGTAGACGCTCGCGAGCATCACGAAACAGGCCAGCGCCAAGCCCCATCGCGAGTCCGGAATGATCCCGGCTTCGAGCATCAGAAAAACCGGCGCCACTGTGTAGGTAAGATAGTCGACGATGTTGTCGAGCAGCGCGCCATCGAAGGTCGGGACGCGAATCTTGACCATCAGCCAGCGCGCGAGGGGACCGTCGCTGCAATCGATGATCGTTGCCGCGCCCATCGCAAGGAACGCCGCGCGGAAATCGCCGCGCGAGGCGAAGAAGATCGCGAGCAGCCCGAGGGCTGCGCCGAGCGCGGTATATAGATGTACGCCCCACGCGCAGGCCGTGAGAAATTTCTGCGTCGGGAAGACCCGCGGCAGACTTCCGGCTGCGCCTGAGGTGTTCAAGTCATTTGTCCGGCTTGTAGTCGCGCGGCCCGAAGTATTCTTCGAGCACCGTCATAAACGGCCCGCATGCGCGATTTTTTTTCACGAGCACCATCGCCTCTTCGAGAGACATTTGCCGATAAGCGCGCAAAAACGCAATCGCCAGCGTCGGCGCGCGATTCATCCCGGCGTTGCAATGCAGGTAGACGCGCGAGCCCGGCGCGACCAGTTCGCGAAGATCGTTGAGCGCAACCTCGAGCCGCTCGGCCATCGCGTCCGCGCTGCCATCCTGAATTGGAGTCCGCATGTAGTCGATTCCCTGTGCAGTGTACTCCGCGACGAGCCCGCGATGGTCCAGTCCGTTCATGCGCAGGTCGTCGTCGTCCTGCAGATTGTGGACTGCGGTAATCCCATAGGTGTCCTTGAGCCAGGCGATATCAGTCTCACCGGGATATTCGCCAACCAACAATTCGTCCGAGATTACACTCACCGACGGTCGCCGGCCGTTGCGAGTCGGGCGCGGCGTGTGGTCAGGGCGTTTGCTGAACCAATCAACCATGATTCAAATGTAACCATCCGGGCGGTAAGTATTCCAGCTTCACGCTTTAGCGTGGCCTCGAGGAAGTTCGGCCGAATGATCGATTTTGGCGCGCGTCCGCTTTGCTGGCTGAGCGCCATTCGACGCCGCAGTATCAGCCTCGAGGGAGGGCGTCAATTTTGAACGCGATCCTGAAAGCGCGATGATCGCAGTGCGCATCAAGTCCGCGATTTTGCGATACGCGCCAGCGCCTTCCGAACTTTCCGCAACTTCGCGAAGCTCCGAGGCCGTGATCGCGCGACCGATGCGGACTTCTACCGGACGGCGTCGCGGGACGAGACTGCCCTTGCCCATCACGTCGTGAGTGCCGCGAATCAGCACCGGCAGCACATCGCATCGACTGCGCAGCGCGAGGAATCCGGCGCCGCTCTTGAACTCGTGAATCTCGCCGTCGGCTGAACGCGTTCCCTCGGGGAACATCAGGACGCTACGCCCCTGCGCCAATTCGGTGAGCGCGTCTTCCAGCGACTCGAGCTGCGCGCGCTCGCGATCGAACGGCATCAGCGACGTGAAGTTCGAAGCGAGAAAACGCCGCGCGGGCGTGTTGAAGAAATAATCCTTGGCGGCGAGCACGCGGATATCGTCGCCTACTGCGCCCAGCGCATAGCCGACCAGGCTGAAGTCGAGGTGACTCGAATGATTCGCGACCACGATAAAGTTGCGATTGGCCGGAATGTTGCCGCGCCCGAGAATCTTCGGCGTCAGCCATCCGTCGAAAATCGCCTGTGACGCACCGCGCACCGCAAAACGTCCGAGCCATTTTATCGGGGACGGCAAACGAACAGTGTAAGGTTCGGCGAACTTTGCGTACGAGGGCATACGAGGACGTCCGTTGCCGCCGGGCTGAGTCGCGAGGAGTTGCAGGTCCGCGACGGTGCGCAGGTCGGCAATTTCCTCGAGTGCGATTTCGCGGCTCGCGCGTTCGCCGATCAGCTCGCCGAGTTCGGCCAGGGCGAGCGAGTCGAGGCCCAGGTCCTCAATCAACCGCGTCGCCGGCGTGATGTTCACCGGCTCGGTAGCAAAGGACGTGAGCGCCTCGGCGAGCCATGTCTCGACCTCGGAGTTGCTGCTATCGTCGGCGACAGTCGCGCGGACGTCGAGCATTCGCCGCAGCGTCGCGGCCACGTCTGCACGTTTGATCTTGCGCGTGCGCGTCCGCGGCAGTTCGGCGTCGGTGAAGCGGAGGATTCTGATTCGTTTATGCGCGCTGAGCTCGAGCGCGACTTTGTCGAAGTCGCTGCGCAATCGGTCTTCCACCGCGCGTCTGCTCTCGCCGCGCGAGTAAGCGGGCACGGTCAGCGCCGCGACCTGCTCGCCCTGGCCGACCTTCAGGCCGACGACAGCCATCTCCTTCACGTACTCCGAACGGCCGTAAATTTCTTCGAGCTCCTCGATGTAGATATTGTTGCCGCCGGAATCGACGATGACTTCCTTGGCGCGGCCGACGATGTGCAGCCGCCCATCGTCGTCGATACGCCCGAGGTCTCCGGTGTGAAGCCATCCGTCGCGCAGAACTTCGGCGGTCGCGGCCTCGTTGCGATAGTAACCCGCCATCACGTTCGGCCCGTGTGCGATTATCTCGCCAATCGATCCCGTCGCGGGCATCAACTTGATCTCGACGCCGTTCAGGGGCCGTCCTACCGAGCCGACTTGCAGCGTTTCGTCGGGCCGCGCGACTGCCAGAACCGGTGCGCCCTCAGTCAAACCGTAGCCTTCAAGCAGCGGAATTCCGATGTCCTTGAAAAACTCCGCGACGCGATGGGGCAGGGCGGAGCCGCCACTGACAGCGAGCCTCAGCCGTCCGCCCAGCGCGGAATGAACTTGCCGGAAAACGATCGAGCCGAAGTTGAGGCCAGAGTTCGCGTCGAGGCGGCGATTGAGATCGCGCAGGTTGTCGAAGGCGGCGTGGAAAAACGGACCGCGCCCTTCGACTTCGTCGACGATGCGCCGATGCACCGCCTCCCACACCGCGGGCACTCCGATCAGCGCGGTCGGACGGACGTCGGAGAGCGTGCGCGATAGCGTTTTCGCATCGACCTCGAGCGGATAGACGATGGTCGCGCCGCTGGCGAGCGGCAGCAACATCCCGCAAGTGAACTCGAACGCGTGATGCAGCGGCAAGAGTGAGAGCACGACATCGTCGGCGCCCAGTGAAAAGACGCGCGAGAGCATCGCGATTTCGGCGGCGAAGTTGGCATGCGACAGCATCACGCCCTTGGGCGTGCCGGTGCTGCCAGAGGTGAACAGGATCGATGCGAGCGCTTTTCGCTCGGGCGGAGCGGGCGGAGTCTTCGCGTCGCCACGCAAAATGAATGGACGCGCGAGCTCGCCGAGGTCGATCTCGATAAGTTTCGGATGTGCATCCTTGAGCGTTGAGCCGAGGCGCTTGTGGACCGCGCTCGAGCGCAGCGCAGCCGCGGGCTCGGCGATTTTGCAAATCGGTGCGAGCTCTTCGGCGGAAATCAACTGGTCGAGCGGCACCGCAATCGCACCTGCGCACAGAATCGCGAAGTAGCCGAGCACCCAGTCAGGCGAGTTCTCGCCGATCAGAAGCACCCGATCGCCCCGCTTGATTCCGCGCGTCGCGAGCAGGAGTGCCGCGCGATGCGCCTTGTCGCGCAGCTCGCGATAAGTGGTCTGCGTCTGCTCGCCGGACGGCCGCCGCGCAATCATCGCGACGCGCGAACCGTATCGGTCGGCGGCGCGATCGAGCATGTCGACGAGGCTCCGATGACGCGGCAGCGACTTCGCTCTACCCCGCGTGTGAAGATCGAGCTGCGGGAAAATATGGCGGCGCAATCCCGGCAGATGAATGTTGATCCAGTAGTCGTGCCAATCGATCAGATCGGGACGAAACGGATGACGCTCGGCGTCGGCGGGCTTGAGCGTCGCATAAAGCGCGCGAATGTTTGCGCCATGAAAGGTGTAAACGAGTTCCTGGATGTACGGGCGATAGACCTCGACCAGCTCGCGCGCCAGGTCGGTGTTCTCCTTGAACTTGTCGATTCCCGCCTCGAGTTTTTTCGCGCGCTGATTTTCCTCACCTACTATGCTGCGGGCGAACGCCGCCGCTTGCTTGAGAACTTGCGGAACCGTGTTGCTGGCGAGGTCGTAAGTGCTCTGCGACACGACCACGGCTTCCAGATGCGGTCCGAGCCAGCGCATCGTGCCGCCGTCCTTGCGATGCTCGCGGCGATGGCTCAGCCCAGTCAGCTCGATCAGCCGGCGCATCGGCAGCGGATTCCGATCCGAAGTGCAAAGCTGGTAGATGGGCTTGTGCTTGCGCGAGAGCAGCGCGCCGAGAATCGGAATCATCGCGTGCGCCGCGAGATCGACCGGGATCACGTCGAGCACCAATTCCGCCTTGGCGGGATAAAACCGGTAGCCGCGGCCCGCGAGATAGGTCAGCGGCGCGCTGGTGTTGACGCCCTGGTTCCATCCGGGGAACGGATCGCGCAGCGCGCTTTCAATCACCGCCGGGCGGACCACCGTGACGTCGAGGGTCGCGCGATTCGCGAGCACCAATTGTTCGCCAAGACTCTTGGTGTAGCTGTACGTGTTGGGCCATCCCCAACTCTGCGCGCGCTTGCGGCCGACGTCTTTCAGGCGCTGCTCGACCCATTGCTTGCGCCGATGCTCGAGCGCCGACTCGCGTGGATTGCCGTCATCGTCTTCGTCGCCGCGAAACTCCGCATGACGCAGTTGATCGCGCGACTCGGCCTGCACCCGCTCGATTGCCGCCAGCGCGTCGCGAATTTCGCGCTCGAGCCGAAACGACTTGCGAGCGTTGGGGCACCAGTTCTCGGGGATATCGTCTTCGTAGCGATGCCCGTCGGCGATTCCCGCCACGTAGCAGGTCGATACGTGCATCATCGCGGCGCCGACTTTGCCGCAAAACTCGATCACATTGGCGACACCGGTGGTGTTTACCTCGATCGCCTTTGCCAGCGACGCCTCGAAGTTCACCAGCCCCGCGCTGTGCACGACTGCGTCGAGGCTACCCGGCTTGAACGGCTTAGCTTCCTCGCCGAGCAGGCCTTGGTTGGTGATGTCGCCGGGAACGACGACGATCTTTTCTTCGATGTAGCGATCGAACTTGTCGCCGAGATGTTCGCGCAGCGGCGCAAACACCGGCGAGTCGAGAATCTCGCGGCGAAATCGGCCGACACTGCTGCGCCGGTCGCCGCGAATCAGCAAGTACACCCGCTCGATCTCGGGATGCCATCGCAGCAGGATCGCGAGAAACACCTTGCCGAGAAATCCGGTCGCACCCGTCAGCAGGATACGACGGCCCTTGAGCATTTGCTCGAGCGGCGGCATCGTCGTTCCGTTGCGTTTGCCGTTGCTACTCGACATCCGCGATCACCAGTGGCGGAAGGTGCAGGTAGGTTATCTCGGCCGACCGACCGAGATCTGACGTAGCCATCGCGATTGCCTCATCGAGCGTGTCCGCCGCTTCCCATCCAAGTCGCGCGGCGACGTCCGGCTCCTCGCATCCCGCCGCGATCACGCGTCCGACGTGCTGGCGCGCCGGCTCGCCCCAGTACCACATGTAGAACGGATGCACGCCGTGGTAGGCGTTCCCGTATCGGTACATATGGATGTAGGTCGGGTTGCGCGCGAACTCGCGCTCGAAATTTTTCTCGAGCTCGACGGCGTCAGTCGTCTCCGCGAGGCATCGATGGAAAAATTCGATGTAACTCGGATGATGCTCGGGATGAAACTCGTCGCGCAGCGGATGACAGATGATCATCGTGCCGCCTTCGCGCACCAGCGGCTTGTTCCGATACATATTGAACAGGTAGCCGAGGCCGGTGCACTGCACGAGCACGGGATTCATGATCGAGTTGACGTTGTACGGACAAATGTACGGCACGCCGACGATTAAAATATCGGCCTGACCTTTCACCGGCACCGCGTATTGCTGAAACACCCGCGCGAGCGCCTTCTGATGCACGGCCTCGGTGTCTCCAGCCCACACGCCAATCATCCCGTACGGCGCGGCGTAGTTGTGCAGCACGGTGCGCCGCATCTCGTTGGACATGTTGCGCATCGTCCACTGAAAACCTTTCAGGCGCGTCCGATCCCAGTCGGTGAAGTGGTCTTCGTTTTTGTGCAGGAAGTCGAGCATCCCGCCGTACATCCGTGTGTTGACCGCGGTCTCGATCTGAAAAATGTTGACCGACTCGTGAATCAGCGTGCCCATCCGATCCGACGATCGATGCAGCGCCGAGCGCGTCGGGTCCATGTACGAATGCGAATCGCGCAGCGTGCCGACGTTGTGGTGATGCCGCAGGCTCTGGTACGGCGCGAGTCCGACCGCGACGGATTTGTGCCCACCGTCCATCGGCACGAGGTTGATGTTCAGGTAGATCAGCAGGTCCGACTCGACCGCGCGCCGCGACAGCCACACTTCCTCGCCATGATCCGTCTTGCCGAGCATCGCAAGCTCGGCGCGATTTTCCGCATCGAAGTTGTAGAGCCGGTCCGGCCAATACTGCTTGAACGCGCGCTCACCAACGACGCGGCGAATCTCGGCCTCCGTCATCCGCCGATGCAACGACGTCGCAATCACGAGATGAACGTCGTCAACGCCGTAGTCGGCCAGCGTCTGCAACACCTGGTTGAGCAGGCGCTCGCGAATGTCAGGCCGTCGCATCTGCGGCAGCGGCAGGCTGATGTCGTCGATCGCTATGGTCACGCGCATGTTGGGACTCAACTGCGCGAACAGCGGGTCTTGATTTTCGGGATGGAGCAGGGCGTAGCGAATCGCCTGGTCGGCGTCGGCGAGCGGATCCAGCGGCGGCGGCGGATAGATCACGCGCGTGCCGACCGGCAATTTTTCGAACAGAAATTCCTCGCCGTAAGGAATGATGCGACGCTCGGAGCGTCGATTCACCTTCACGACCAGCTCGCTGCGCGCGCCGACCTCATGCCGCAGTTCCGCGGTTTTCAGTTCCTTGAGTTTCGCCTCAGGTCGCGCCATCCGAGCCTCGCGTCGATCGTTCGATGTCGTTGTTTGAGTCCTGGTCGTTGTCGAAAGCGTCTTGCGGTTCCGATGACGCTGCCTTTTCGAAATGGATCACCGGCCATTGCCGGCTGAGCGCGGCCGCGCGCAATCTGCGGTCGGGGTTGACGGCGACGGGATGCCCCAGCGCGGCGAGGAACGCGGTGTCGTAATGCGAATCGGCGTAGCCCCAGCAATCCGCCAAATCGAGGTCGTGCGCGCTGGCGTAGTCGTCGCACCAGACTGCTTTTTCGTCGCCCGCCATAACAGGCTCGGCCAGACGGCCGGTCGCGCGACCGCGGCTGAAGACAAACCGGTTCGCCGCGAAGTCCGCGATTCCGAGATGACGCGCGAGCGGCGCCACGATGAAGTCCGGTGACCCCGTGACCAGCACCGGCTCGATTCCCGCCTGTCGATTCGCCTCGATCAATTCCACTGCGCGCGGAAAAAGATGACCGACCAGGATGCGTTCGCAATATTCCTCGCCGAGCGAAAAAAGCCGGTCGCGCGAGACGCCCTTGAACGCGTCGAACAGCACCGTGTTCAGGGTTCGTCGGTCGCGACTCTCTGCGATGTACAACCTCGGGATGCGCGCGGCGAATCCGAGCAGATAGCTGAAGCGTCCGCTCCATTCGCCGACGTTGGCGAGCGTGAAGACTGCGGCATGCACCAGGTTCAAATCGACCAGCGTCCCGTCAAGATCGTAAAAAGCCGCGCGACGCTTCGGGGCCTTGATTCCCTTGGGCGCGTGGCCGTTGGAGGTTTTCGTGTGATTGGAAACTGACATGTCAGTCTAGTTTAGGCCCAAAAAAAGAGAGGTTGCCGGGTGGTCGGTCGCTCGCGGATGCTCTCCGCGCCGGTACGAATTTCAGCAGCTCGGGACGCGCGACTCCGCCCAACCCAAACGCGAGTATTTCCTCGACCAGTGCCTCGATATCCGTGTCCTCGCTGCGCGAGAGCATCCCGATCAATTCCTTGATTCCGCCGAGGATCGCGTACGAAACCGCGCGCGTATCCGAATTGCGCACCAGGTTCATCTCGATTCCGAGATCCAGCGATCGTTTGATCAGCGCCGCGATGCGATCGTAGAAATCCTGGATCTTGTCGTCGAGCTCGTGATCGAATCCGGTCGAATGGTTGAGCAGGATGTCGGTGAGTTCGCGCTCCGCCATCGCGTAGCTTAGCACCCGCATCAGGTTCGCGCGCAATTGATCGACCGGGTCCGGCTCTCCCGCTCCCGGGCGCAGCCGCTGAATCCGATGCGTCAACTCGGTGACCGCCTGCTCGAGCAATTCCTCGAACAGGTCTTTCTTATTCTGGAAATAAAGATAGAACGTGCCACGCGCGATGCGGGCGCGGGCAATGATGTCCGCGACATTGGTCCTGTGATATCCCTTGCGAGCAAAGATGCGCTTGGCGTGACGCAGCACCTGCGCGCGTCGGGCTTGACGTTCCATCAAGATTCTCCGTGGGTACTTCAACCGTAGTTCGGGACGGCGCGCGCTGTCAAATCAGCAATCGGGGGATGCTCTCAGGTTCTTGATTTTGGTGGGACAGGCTTTAGCCTGTGATTCTTTTCGTGGATTTGCATGGACCAGAAAATCACAGGCTAAAGCCTGTGCCACTTGCGTTGGAGGTTCAGATGACCGATTCAAATTTCTGGGACAAGGTTCACGCGACCGCCGCCAAGGCGACGTGGGCGTATCTGGCGACCGCCAAAGGATCGCAGCCGAAGGTTCGCGTTGTGCATCCTGCCGTCGAGGGCGAGCGCGTATGGGTCGCGACCGGACGCGCGTCGGCCAAGGCCGGCCATATCGACAAGAACCCAAGCGTCGAGCTCTTCTACCAAATCGGCGCCGACATGGTTCATCTGACGGTCACCGGCAAAGCAAAGTTCGTCGAAGACGTCGCTGAAAAAAGGCGGATATGGAACGGCAAGGTCTTCGACTACGATCTCTCGCAATTCTGGCCGGGCGGCCCCGAGTCAAAGGACTTCGGCCTGATGCTGATTACGCCCGATCGCGTCGAGCTTACGTCACTGCCCGAAATGATGAGCGGCAAAAAGCCCGAAGTCTGGCGCGCCTCGCGCAAGTGACGTTATCCCCGCACGCGCTCTCTTGCGAAAATCGCGCGCTCTTCGGCCGTCATCTTTTCGCGGATGCGCGAGCCCTTACCGACATGACGGTACTCGCCGCCTTCCGAGAAATATTCCTCATAGGGCTGAGCCGGGATCGGCTCCGCCGGAGGACTGTCGGTGATCTTCACATCGAGCACCTGCTCGACCAGGCTCGAGTCGTACATCCTGACTGCGTCGTAGTCCGTCAGCAGCGCGCATACTTCGACGCAAATGTAGCATCCGATGCATTCCTGAAAACGATCCTGCACCGGTTGCACGCCGCGACCCGGTACCGATCCCTGCGACAGGTACTCGATGCATTGCACCGGGCAGAACTCGGGACATTTGCCGCACGGGAAGCACAGGTTCACGTCCATGAACGCGACTTCGCGCGGACGCTTTTTCTTTTGTCCAACTTCTTCGGGTGTCTCTGGGATACGGTCTTCCTTGAGACGCCGCTTGATGATGTCGATTGCGCTCATGCTTCTATTGTCACGCCAATCCAGCGCGCCCGGTCAAGTGCCCGACTCAATTGAGTCGTGGCTGAACTGACAGCACCAAATCCCAGGGTCAATGCCTTGCCGCAAGACTGCGTTTCGTCTAGAAGGCGGGTTGAACTCCCAGAGTAAAACTCTTTCTGGAACAGGTCATCGGGTTACTTCGCGATCGCGCACCGGGGGAAGAATCAATGCAGACACGAATCGTTCAGATGGTGGCGGCGATAGCCGCAGTTGCAATTGCTCTCATAGTGGCTCGAACCGAGGCGTTCGCGTCGGGCAACGAGTCATGCTCGACGACCAGCACGAACGTCACGTCTGGTCCGAGCTCCAACGGTGCTGAGGCCACTTGCGATGCTGAAGTCGGCCCATCCAACAAGGCGAAGGCCCAAGCCTCGGGAAACGATGCCGATGCGACATCAGATGCCTCAAACGGCAGCGATGCTACGGCAGCCGCGAAGGGAACGGACGCCGACGCGACTGCCGAGGCAGACAGCGGCAGCGATGCTAAAGCAACCGCGAAGGGAGCCGACGCCGATGCGACATCGGAGGCGGTAGGCCCCAGCGGCAGCGAGGCCATCAGCTCCGCGTCGGGAGAGGACTCCGATGCGACTGCCGCAGCCGGCGGCGGGAGCGAGGCTAAAGCAACCGCGAAGGGAAAGGACGCCGATGCAACATCCTCGGCGGGAGGCGGCTCCCAGGCCGTCAGCTCCGCGAAGGGTGAGGACACCTACGCGACTGCCGTGGCAGATAACGGCAGCAACGCTAAGGCAACCGCGTCGGGCACCGACAGCGAGGCGGAAGCGTCTGCTGAGGAGACCGGGAGCAGCGTAACCGCATTCGCGACCAAGGGTTCCACAGCCATCGGCAGTGACACCGCGCCGCCAACTTGTACGCCAAAGAACGGCGGCAAGGCTAAAGTCACCAGCCCGATGGGAAACTGCGGCTGACGACCGAAGGAATTATTACAACCAGGCGCCTGACCCGAACTAAGCCGGCACCCGGAGCTGCTGCTACCTGACGGCGAAGATGCCGCCGGTCGACGTCCCGACGTATAGCATTCCCGATGGCGACGATGCGGCCGTCGTGATCTTGCCGAAGCTGCGCGCGGTCCAGACGTAGCTGCCGTCGCCGGTCAGCACGGCGGCCATGTCGTCCGTCGCCGCCTCGAACATGCCGTCGTAGCCGAGCACTGTCAGACCGGCTTCGCCTGGTTTCAGCGAGGAGTCCGTCCAATGGACCTGGCCGTCGGCGGCGATGCCGTAAGTCGAGTCTGCCCCGGCAAAGATTGCGCCCGACGGAGCGACGACCGGTCCGGTGGTCACCGCGCGGTTGGAATTGACGTGCCAGATGGGACTGCCGGTCCGCATATCGATCGCATAGACGCCGGCCGATCCAGCGTAAACCACGCTCATGCTTCTATTGTCACGCCAATCCAGCGCGCCCGGTCAAGTGCCCCGGAGGTTGAGTATTTCTCAATGACAAATAATGGTACAATTTGTTTGGCATCGCTTTTCGTGCGCTAAACATTCCAGGATTATGGCTCGTTCCAGGGAGGAACTCTGTCCAATTGAACTCGAAAATCAATGGCTTTCGCTCGCGACGCATCACGACAGCGGTCGCATCTCTGCTGCTTACTTGCTTCATTGCGTCGCAGGCATGGTGCGCGAACCTGTGGGTATCATTCGACGATGGTGGGGGCGTCGCGTCCTATACCTCAGCACAAATCAAGAAGACGGGTTCGCCCAGCCCCGTAGTTCTAAGCACTTACAGTTATAGTTCTGGTCTAGCGTTCGACCAGGCGCACAGTCTCTGGGTTGTCAGTAACGGCAACCAGGTGGCGCGATTTACTGCCGCGCAACTCAAGAACCTTAAAAATAACCCGAGTCCGACGCCCGAGGCGATCATCACCAGCACGGGCTTCGACTATCTATATGGCTGCAATTTCGATCCGCAGGGAAACCTGTGGCTCGCGGATTACAGCGCCGATTCGATCGAGGAATTGTCAAAAGCACAGCTCGATGCAGGTACCGCGAATCTACCCAGTCCTGCAAAAGCGATCACCTCGTCCAGTCTTGACGGTCCGAATTTTGTTACCTTCGATCGAGAAGGCAACGCCTGGGTGGATAATGAGAGCAGCAGCACCATAGTCGAATTCTCCGCCAGCCAGCTGGCTGCGGGGGGCAGTCAGATGCCGAAGGTTATACTGAGGGACGACGGCAGCGGCTCGAGCATCAGCGCGCCGGGAGAGCTCGCTTTCGACAAGGCTGGCGATCTGTGGGTTCCCAATTACGGCTCGGACACCGTCGCGGAGTATGCGAAGGACCAACTGACCACCTCCGGCACTCCCGCTCCGAAAGTGAAGTTGAACAGTGCTGCCTTTAACGACGAGGGACCGTGGGCTGCGGTTTTCAACAGCAAAGGAGATCTGGTGGTCATGAACTATTCCGACGGGACGATCCTGGAGTTTACGCCCCGGCAGTTGAAGGCGAGCGGGGCACCGGTTCCCAAGGTCTCGGTCACGGGAAGCGAAACCGAAAATTATCAGATCATCTTCGGCCCATCGTCATAGCGTTCGCCGCGGCCAGGCGCCGGCGGCGGAGCGACATTATTATCTGACGGCGAAGATGCGGCCGGTCGACGTCCCGACGTATAGCATTCCCGATGGCGACGATGCGGCCGTCGTGATCTTGCCGAAGCTGCGCGCGGTCCAGACGTAGCTGCCGTCACCGGTCAGCACGGCGCCCATGTCGTCCGTCGCCGCCTCGAACATGCCGTCGTAGCCGAGCACTGTCAGACCGGCTTCGCCCGGTTTCAGCGAGGAGTCCGTCCAATGGACCTGGCCGTCGGCGGTGACGCCATAAGTCGAGTCTGCCCCGGCGAAGATTGCGCCCGACGGAGCGACGACCGGTCCGGTGGTCACCGCACGGTTGGAATTGACGTGCCAGATGGGACTGCCGGTCCGCATATCGATCGCATACACGCCGCCGCTGGCCGATCCGGCGTAAACAACGTCGTCGGAGTAAGCGACCGATCCTGAAAATCCGCCGTCAGGCTGGAATGTCCATATCACCGCGCCGTCCGATGCGAGCGCCGTGACCGCGCCGCGCGAGGTTCCCACCACGACTCCGTCCGATGTCGCCGCTGCGCTGGTCACCGGCCCTAGATTCACGCGCCAGTTGAGAGAACCCGTGGTGCTGATCGACTCGAGGTCGGCGCCGGTGGACGCGTAAATAGTATGGTCGGTAACCGCGAGCGGTCCCGCGCTGTTCCCGATTTCAAGATTCCACAGCGGTGCCCCGTCGGGACCTATCGCCGCAAGCGCTGACGCTGACCCCATCGCGACCACGGTCCCGTCGGGCAGCACTGCCGGCGATGAACCGTCCGCATCGCGATGCATGATTTCCTTGCCCGTCGAATCCAGGCCATGCAGCACGCCGTCGCGGGTGATGAAGAATATCGAGCCGTCGGAGCCGACCGCGATTCTCCCGCGCAGTTCTGAGCCCGGATCGAAGGTCCACATCAGGACGCCCGCACTGCGCGTCGATACTGCCGGCGTACTCGACGCCGCCGGCTTTTCGCCGGGTGCCGGCGTCGACGTTGCGGTGGCAGTCGGCGTGGGTGGCAGTGGCGCGCATAGCGGGCAGGTATCGACGTCCACGTAAACGCCGACCCCGACGAACTGACTGCTAACTCCGCCACTGCTGGCAAGGATGCAGGCGCATCCCGCCAGGTTGGTCGTATAAACGCCGCCCATCGGGCCGGACAGAGGCGCTTGCAGCACAGCATTGTTCGAGGAGGTCCAAAGCGTGAACGGTCCCGCGGTGATATCGATGAACTTGGTTGCGGTTTTCTTGGTGAAGGTGCCGATCGCGTTGAACGCCACCGTCCCACCGGTCGGAACACTGCCCGGCTCTATAGTCGTACTCGTCGCCGCAGGACGCGGCGTCAACGTAGGCGTCGGTTTTTTTGGCGTACTTGTCGGCGTCGGTGTCTTCTGCCCTCTCGACGCCGTTGCCGTCGGGGTGAATGTAGGCGAGGGAGGGGCGCCGGTCGAGATAGTGATCGACTGCAGCTCGAAGCCGGGTGACTTGGTAGGCAGAGGACCCCCGCCGCTACTGCCGCCGCTGCAACTCAGAAGAATCGCTCCGAACACGAACAACACAACCGGCGTAACCACCAGCCATCTGAGCCACCGCGACAACATCAAGCCAACACCTATGACTGATGCCGCCGAGCGCTGTCAAGTTGATGCGCGATTTCGAGCTCTCACAACCACTGACGAAAAGCTGGTTACAAGTCACTGAATAGAAATGTCGTCGGAATTTGCGGTGCACGATGTCATCAGCCAAGAACGCTGGATCACAAAAGCACGCTGCGAGATTCTAAAAAAAGAAAAATGGCGGGCAACTGAAGAGGGGGGGGACTCTCCAATGCCCGCCTGTTCGTAGCGGCCGTCCGCGTACGCTGCGGACGGTAACCGGTTGATTGGGAGGAACAAACCAACCGGCCAGGTGCCAGAGCCGTTCGCACCTATATTTAGAGACGATGCATTTCAGTGATTATTCAAACTCGAAAAATTTTTTATTTGCACCGGGTGCCGGTCGTAATAGACTCTGCCGTGGAGGCTCGAAAAAGCGATGGAATACAGGCGATTAGGTGGAACCGGGCTCAAAGTGTCGGAGCTTTGTCTTGGATGCATGACGTTTGGACGAGAAACAGACGAAAAAACTGCAGGAAAAATTCTCTTTTCGCCGCTCGCCGAGAATTCGCCCGAGAATTTCTTCCGATGCGCCCGCGGCGTAAACATTTGCGGTGTCGAGAAAATTTCCGCCGACTTCAATGAATCTATCGCAACCAAAGTGCGCTTCAACGCCAACATTTTTTTGGGCAAAACCGTGGCGCCGAATCAAATCGGTCTGTCGCGCGGGCATATCATGTCGGAAGTCGAGGCGAGTCTGCGCCGCCTGAAGATGGACTATATCGATCTTTACCAGGTGCATTCATGGGACTTCGAAACCCCAATCGACGAGACTATGCGTGCGCTCGACGATCTCGTGCGTCACGGCAAAGTCAGGTACATCGGCGCATCTAATTTTACCGCGTGGCAACTGATGAAAAGTCTGTGGGTCAGCGATAAACACGATTTTGCGCGTTTTGATTGTCTGCAGCCTCAATACAGTTTGATTTCGCGCGAGATCGAACGCGAGATTCTGCCGCTGTGCCGCTATGAAGGCGTCGGCGTAATTCCGTGGAGTCCGCTCGGCGGCGGATTTCTGACCGGCAAGTATCGTTCAGGTCAGCGCCCGCCCGAGGACAGTCGGCTGGCGAAGATGGATATGTGGAATCGGCTTGCCGACGAACGCAATTATTCGACGCTCGAAGCGGTCGAGCACGTCGCGAAAGAACGCGGCCGTCCAATTTCGCAGGTCGCACTTGCGTGGGTGAATCAGCAGCCCGGAGTCAGTTCGGTAATTTACGGCGCGCGGACCGAAGAGCAGAACGAGCAGAATCTCGGCGCGATCGGCTTTCGTCTCGAGGCCGCGGAACTGGCGGCGCTAAACAAGGCGAGCGCATTGCCCGCCGAGTATCCCGACGCGATGCAGGCCCGCTTGCCGGGCTACCAAAGGCAGTAAGGAGCTTCGACTCTTAGTAGGACGGAATTTATTCCGTCGCCCTCTCCGCGTAGACGCCCGAGGCGACGGAATAAATTCCGTCCTACTGTGCAGACTCAGACTTTGTCGATCAGCCCTCGAAGGACGGGCCGATAAAACTGCGAGGAGGCATCGCCTGTGCCGCTGCGGAGCGCTGACCGTCGGGCGGTGAGAACTGGCTGCCGACAGTCAGGCCGCCATCCACGATCATCGCCTGCCCGGTGACGAATTCCGAATCGTCGCTGGCGAGATACAGCGCCATCCCCGCGATATCGTCCGGATGCCCCGCGCGCGGAATCGGTTGCCCTTTCGCCATCCATTGTTCCATGGCCTCTTTCACGCCCGGCTGGTTGCGATGCAGGATCGGCGTGTTGATTCCGCCGGGGCAGATGCAGTTGACACGGATTTTATCCTTGGCGAACTCCAATGATGCCGAGCGCGTCAGGTTTACCACGCCGGCCTTCGCCGCACAGTAAGCATGCAAGCCGTTGAAACCGCGGATGCCCGCGACGGATGCCGTTGAGATGATCGAGCCGCCACCGATTTTGCGCATCTCGGGCGCCGCATGCTTCATCCCGAGGAACACGCCGCGCAGCAACACTGCCTGGCTCTTGTCCCAGTCTTCGACCGAGATTTGTTCCAGCGGTCCGACCGCGCCGCCGATTCCCGCGTTGTTATAAATGATGTCGAGGCGCCCGAACTCCGAAATTGCGCGCGCGATGAGCGCCTTGATTTCAGTTTCTGCGGAGACGTCGGCTTTCTGGAAGACCGCACGCCCCGCATTCTCCTTGCAATCGCGCGCCGCTGCTTCGCCGCCTTCGACATTGAGATCGGCGATTACGACTGCCGCGCCTTCGCCTGCGAACTTGATTGCGGTCGCGCGCCCGATTCCGCTCGCCGCACCCGTGATTACAGCCACTTTGCCCTTAAGCCTGTCCATTTCAGATTTTCCTCATGCTTAAATTTACGATCACGCCCCCGCGCGTGACCCGCATCTTCTAAATATCAGACCAGGCTTTGAAGCCGTTAACCGCGCCGGCTCACATCTCAAATGACGGGCCGGAGAAGCCGGTGTCCGGCAGGCCTGCCAGCCGGAAGCGCGCGTTGCCGGTGTTGATGCCTCCGTCGACTACCATCGCGGTGCCGCTGATCCACTCCGCTTCGTCGCTGGCCAGGAACAGCGCCATCGCCGCGATGTCGTCAGGCTTGCCCGCGCGCGGTATCGGCTGCATCCGGGCCATCGACTTCTCCGATCGCTCCTCGGCGCCGGGACGCCCGCGATGTATCAGCGGCGTGTTGACGCCGCCGGGGCAGATGCAGTTGACGCGAATCTTGTCATGCCCGACTTCGATCGCGACCGCCTGCGTAAGGTTCACCACCGCGGCCTTGGCCGCGCTGTATGCGGAGAGATAGCCGACCCCGCGGAGTCCCGCGACCGACGCGGTCGAGATGATCGATCCGCCGCCCGCCTTGCGCATCTCGGGGATCGAATACTTCATGCCGAGAAACGCGGCGCGGAGCAGTACGGCGATCGTTTTGTCGAAGTCTGCCGATGCCACGTTCTCGATTGGCCCGACGGCGCCCGCGACGCCCGCGTTGTTGAACATGATGTCGAGGCGGCCGAATTCCTTGACCGCGCGCGCGACCGCGGCCTTGATGTCCGCCTCGCTGGTCACGTCGGTGCGCTGAAACACCGCGCGCCCGCCTGCCGCAGCGCATTCTGCCACCGCAGTTTCGCCGCCTTGCGCGTTCAAGTCGGTCAGCACTACGCTCGCGCCTTCCTTTGCGAAGCGGAGCGCGGTCGCGCGCCCCATCCCGCTCGCGGCCCCTGTTATCACTGCAACCTTTCCATCGATTCTGCCCATTGCCATTCTCCTGCGCGCATCCTGTCGCGCGGTATTTTGATGTGAGTCGTAAAATCTCAATAGCAATGATTCAGCCGTGCCGGGTAGCGCGCCGATAACCGATCTGCGGACAGCGAATCGACGCGGCGCGATGATATAATAGCGCCCGCAATGCTCCCCGAAGATGAAAAGGAAAAGCGCGACGCCAACGACGCTCCGCCTGAAACCGCTGCGCAGACATCGACCGGTCCGCAATACGGCTCGTTGATCGAGTATCCCAAGGATGCGCCCGCGCGGAGCGGCGAGGCGCTGGTCCTCGAAGATGAATCGGCCTCCATCGATCAAAAGTTGGCGGCCGCTTCGACCGAGCCGGGCATCTACCTGCTGCGCGATCGCGCGGGCAAGGTGCTCTACGTCGGCAAGGCGAAGTCGCTGCGCACACGAGTGCGCGCATATTTCCGCGAGGGGGGTGACGGCCGCTTCCAGGTGCGCTTCCTGATGAAGCGGGTGCGCGACTTCGACACCATCGTCACCGCGAGCGAGAAGGAAGCGCTGATCCTCGAGAACAACCTGATCAAGCAGTACAAGCCCCGGTACAACATCCGCCTGAAGGACGACAAATCCTACCTGAGCGCGAAGATGACCAATCACGCATGGCCGCGCATCACCGTCACCCGCAAGATCGTCAAGGACGGCGGCCGCTACTTCGGCCCGTTCGGCTCGGCTGACGGACTGCGCGAGACTATCGACGTCATCCGTAAAGTTTTTCCGCTGCGCACCTGCACCGACGCGGTCTTCCGCAATCGTTCGCGGCCGTGCCTCGAGTATCAGATCAAACGATGCCTCGGGCCGTGCTGCCTGCCTGTCGATCGCGAAGAGTACGGGCGCCATCTGCATGCGGCGCAGATGCTGCTGGAAGGGAAAAACCTCGAACTGCTCCGCGAGATGCGCGATCAAATGAAGGATCATGCGTCTCGGCTCGAATTCGAGGACGCGGCGCGAATTCGCGACCGCGTGAAGGCAATCGAGAAAACCGTCGAGCGCCAGACCGTCCTCCATCACTGGGGAATCGACGAGGACGTGTTCGGAATCTACCGCGAGGGCGGCTACATCGAGGCGATCGTGCTGATCGTGCGCGGCGGCAAGCTGACCAGCACCCAGGGATGGAGCTTCCAGGACCTGGAATTTCCGGTGCACGAAATTCTCTCGGATCTGCTCACGCAGTATTACTCGGGCGCGCGCAACATTCCCGACGAAGTGATCGTGCCGGTCGAGCTCGAGGACGCCGCCGTGCGCGCGGAGCTGCTCTCAGAGCGGCGCGGAAAGAAGTGCGAAGTAATAGTGCCGCAGCGCGGTGAAAAGCTCCGCCTGCTCGAAATGGCGATGGACAATGCACGCCAGAGCTTTGCCTCGCGCCGCGATAACGAAAAGACGCGTGAGCAGATGCTCGAGGATCTCCGCGTCAAGCTCGGTCTGCGCAATACGCCCAAGCGGATGGAATGTTACGACATCTCGAATCTGCAAGGCTCGATGGTGGTTGGATCGCAAGTCACCTTCGACGAAGGCGAGCCGTGCAAGAATCTCTACCGCCGCTACCGGATCCGCAGTTTCGAAGGGCAGGACGACTTCGCCAGCATGTACGAAGTCCTGAAGCGCCGGCTCGAGCGCGCAGTGCGTGAAAACGTGTACCCGGATTTGTGGGTGATCGACGGCGGCAAAGGACAACTCAACGTCGCGCTCGAAGTGCTGCGCGAGTTCCGGCTGCTCGATCAGATCGACTGCGTCTCGCTCGCCAAGCAGCATGTGCTGAACGACCGGCGCGAAAAAGAGGTGACGAAATCCGAGGAGCGCGTCTTCGTCCCGCGACGCAAGGATCCGATCGTGCTGCCGAAGAACTCGACCGCGCTGTTCCTGCTCGTGAGGATTCGCGACGAGGCGCATCGATTTGCGATTACCTACAACCGCGAACTGCGGCGTCGCGCGCGGCTGCGCTCGGTGCTCGACGATATCGAGGGCATCGGTCCGGTGCGTCGGCGTGCGCTGCTTCGTCACTTCGGCAGCCTCAAGCGGATTCGTGAGGCTACGGTCGATGAGATCGCGGAGGTCAAGGGACTCAACCGTGAACTTGCGGCCGAGATTCGCCGGCATCTCGACCAAATGACGGCGCTACTCGATGTCGACGAATCTGCCGATCCCGCCGATCAACTGGATCCTGCGCTCGAGCCGCCCGCAATACCTGCCGAGGATGCCGGCGCGCAAATCAATGATTCGCCTGTGCGCGACTGACGCAAAAGTTCCCCCGAGCACACATCCTGCTCGCGCTATCTCTTTGTCTTAGCGCATAATCTCCGAGTCAACATTGACCGCGCGCCGCCCTCGATGCGCAAGGAGTGCGTACTTATCGCTGCGGGAGCGCTTTCCGTAAGAGGCTCGATCTCGCGACCCGTCGCACTGGAATCGACCAGGCGTCGCGAGATCTTGCCTCCGATTCCGGCGGTCAGCCTGGTGGACCGAGTTGCGCCGATCTACCTGGTGGCGATCGCGATCGTTACCGGCGACGCGCTCGGCAACTTCCATGTAGCGACTCCGCCGTGGCTGGCATCGACGTTCGCCCTCGTCGCACTTGGCGCATTTCTCAGTTCCCGACGCGCGCTCGGTCTCTCGACAACGTTCCTGGCGATCGTGCTCGCTGCCAATGTCGCGGTCGCGAATGTGCTCGAACCGCCGCGCAAGCCGCACAGCGTTGCGGCGATGGTCGAGGGTTCGCGCGTCACGATCGAAGGACGTGTGTATCGCGAGACCGAGCACGAAGCCTACGGCGATCGAATCTACGTCAAAGTTACGCGGGCCGCAGAGCAGGGCGGTACGATGTCCGAGTCGAGCGGCAATGTTCGAATCGCTGTACTCGGGTTCAGTGCTTTCAAGCTGGGCGACGAGATCCGACTGACTGCGCGGATCCATTTCCCTCGCAACTACGGGAATCCCGGCGAGTTCGATTACGTGGGACTGATGGCGCGCGACGGCATCGACGCCACGATGACTGCTCCGAAAAATTCGCTCGGGTCCGCGCGGTTTCAATTGATCGGGCATCGTTCAATCTTCCCCGCGAGCCAGATTGAGTCGATACGAACCCACATCGGCGGCTTCTTCGATCGCAACCTCGCCTATCCTGAAAACGCCGAGATGCGGGCGCTCGTGATCGGCGATCAAGGCGAGATCGGCGATCCGCTGCGGCAGACGTTCGCGCGCACCGGGATGGCGCATCTGCTGGTTATCTCGGGTCTGCACCTGAGCATCGTGGCTGCTGCGATGTTCGCCGCGGTGCGCCTTGCGATGATGCTGTTACCTGGGCTCGCGAACCGCGGGTACGCGAACAAGGTTGCCGCGCTCGCCGCGATGATTGCGGTGTGCGCGTACGCGTCGATCGCGGGCCATCACGTGTCGACGGTGCGCGCGCTGACGATGGTGCTCGCATACATGCTGGCGGTGGCGATCGATCGTTCTCGCGAGGCGATCGCATCGTTGGCGCTTGCCGCAATCGTGATTTGCGTCGCGCTCCCTGGCTCGACCGCCGACATCGGGTTTCAGTTATCGTTCGCGTCGGTGATTGCGATTGTGCTCGGCATGCGCCGATTCGCCGCCTGGTTCGCTCGCCGAAAACGTCTTGGCCGGCTTCGCGGCGAACCGTCATCGCCACGGTGGCGATATATTGAAGCGCCGGCCGGCTATCTCGCGGTGTCGTTCTGGGCGATGGCCGGGACGGCTCCTCTTACCGCGTACCATTTCAACCAGTTCGCGATAGTTGGAATCGTCGCCAATGCAGTGGTGGTGCCGATCATGGCGTTCGGCGCAACGGTCAGCGGACTGATCGCGGCAGGTGTGAGTTTCTTTTCGGAGTCGGCCGCGCGTCCGATCCTCTTATTCGGCGGGAGCGCGCTCGCGGCAGGCAACTGGCTCGCTGCATGGTTCGTCGATTGGCCACTCGCGTGGTTCCGCATTTTCACGCCGACAATTCTCGAACTCACGATCGCGTACGCGTTCCTGGCGCTCTGGCTGCTCGCCCCGCTCGCGGTCGCGATAACTGGAAAGCGATCGCGCGCCGAGATTCCCGGCAACACGACTAGACGCAAGTTTGGATGGCGTTCGCGATTCGTTGTTGCGCTCGCCGCCGTGCTGACGATTGACGCCGGATACTGGATCTACGATCGCTTCTACAATCCTGACTTGCGTGTGACGTTTCTATCGGTGGGCGAGGGTGACGGTGCGGTCATCCGATTTCCGGGATCGCGCGTGATGCTGATCGACGGCGGCGGCTCCTATGGCGGCTTTGACGCGGGCGAGCGAATTGTCGCGCCCTACTTGTGGTCGCAGAAAATCATGCGCGTCGATTACATCGCGCTGAGCCATCCCGACCTTGACCATTTCGGCGGTCTGGATTTTATCGCGATGAACTTCTCGCCGCGTGCGTTCTGGACCACCGGCGTGTCGAACCTCGACGTCAGTTACTCACGCTTCATGGACGACCTCGAGCGTGCGAACATTCCGAAGGTGCAGGTGCTAGAGAAGGCTCCGCTCGCTGCCATCGAGGGCGTTGCGATTTCGTCGCTCAATGGCAACGCGGCCGTCGCGAAATCGCACAACAACAGTTCGATGGTCTTGCGATTCAGCTTCGGCAGCACGTCAATTTTGTTCACTGGCGATATTGAGTCTGCCGGAGAGCGCTCGCTGATCGAGAATCACGGCGATCTACACGCCACGATACTGAAGGTGCCGCATCATGGCAGCGCGACTTCCTCGACGGCGGCATTCATCGCCGCGGTGCATCCGGAAACTGCGGTGATCTCGGACGGATACTTGAACAACTTTCATTTCCCGGCGGCCGCGGTGGTTGAACGTTATGTCGAAGCGGGCGCCATCCTGATGCGCACCGACCTGGACGGCGCCGTGATGGTCGATGCGAGTCCAAATCGGATGACCGTTCGAACGTTTTGGGGGCGTCCCAATAGTACAATCCGCATAGTGCCCGCCGTCTCCGGCGTTGCCGGGCACAAGATCCTTGAATGATCAGTCAGAGCGAGCGTTCAGAGCATATTGTAAAATCGGCGCGCGATTCTATCGACCCCGCCCATCACTCTAAGCTACATATGGATTGGAATGGATCTTGAACTAACTGAAGCGCAACGCGGAGCTCGCGACGTTGCCCGCCGCTTCGCCCGCGAGAAGCTCGGGCCGATCGGGGTCGAGGCCGACCGCTCGCATCGATATCCGGCCGAAGCGATCGACGAGCTCGCGCGGCTCGGGATGCTCGGCATCTTTCTTCCCGAGCAATACGGCGGTGCGGGCCTCGATCACGTCGCGTATTCGCTCGTGCTCGAGGAGCTCGCGGTCGAATGCGCTTCGACGGCGGTCATCATGTCGGCGCACTGCTCGCTCGCGTCGTGGCCGATTCTCGGCCTCGGTACCGCGAAGCAGAAAAGTCATTTTCTGCCGAAGATGGCGACCGGCAAGTGGCTTGGATGCTTCGCCCTCACCGAGCCGCAGGCAGGATCCGATGCCGCGGGTCAGAAGACGCGCGCGGTGCTCGACGGCGATTCGTACGTGATCAACGGCACCAAGAATTTTATTACCAACGCGCCGCAGTCGAAGGTGGCGATCGTGTTTGCGATGACGCAACCCGACAAGGGCCATCACGGGATCAGCGCGTTTGCGGTTGAGACCGATACGCCGGGATGGGCGGTCACGCGGGTCGAAGACAAAATGGGAATTCACGGCGCGCATTCCGCGCAGTTGAGCTTTTCGGATATGCGCGTGTCGCGCGAGAATCTGCTGCTCGGGGAAGGACAGGGGTTCAAGGTCGCGATGAAGACGCTGGATGGCGGCCGGATCGGAATCGCATCGCAGGCGCTCGGAATCGCACGCGCGTCGCTCGAGGCGTCATTGAAATACGCGCAGGAGAGGCTCACGTTCGGCAAACCGATCGCGCAGTACCAGGCGATTCAGTGGAAGCTTGCCGACATGGCAGTCGAGATCGATGCGGCGCGCCTGCTGACGCATCGCGCGGCGACGCTCAAGGATCGCGGCGAGGCGTGCACCAAAGAATCGGCGATGGCGAAATTGTTCGCCGCCGAAACCGCGATGAAATCCGCGACCGAGGCGGTGCAGATTCACGGCGGCTACGGCTACACCAAGGAGTTCAAGGTCGAGCGCTTTTTCCGTGACGCCAAGATAACCGAGATTTACGAAGGCACGTCGGAGATTCAGCGGCTGGTAATCGCGGGCAGTGTGCTCGAAAGTCGGTGAAGCAAAGTTGATAAGGACTGTACTGTGAGCAAAAAAAAGCAGTGGCTCGAGACGACCTACAAGCAGGCGAACGAGCGCCCGGTGCGTTTCTCTACCGTGTCGGACATGGAGCTCGATCCGCTATACACGCCTGACGACGTGACCGGCTCGTACGACGATGCGCTCGGCGATCCGGGCGAATTTCCGTACACACGCGGTGTGTACGGCTCGATGTACCGCGGGCGGCTGTGGACGATGCGCCAGTTCGCTGGATTCGGACTCGCCGAGGACACCAACGCGCGCTTCCACTTTTTACTCGGCCAGGGTCAAGATGGGCTCTCCACCGCCTTCGACATGCCGACGTTGATGGGCTACGACGCAGACCACGAACGCGCGCTCGGCGAAGTGGGGCGCGAAGGCGTGTCGGTCTCGACAGTCTACGACATGGCGACGCTGTTCGATCGAATCCCGCTCGACCGCGTCAGCACCTCGATGACGGTAAACTGTTCCGCGTCGATCCTGCTCGCGATGTACCTGGTGGTGGCCGAGCGCAACGGAATTCCGTGGGATCGCGTCGGCGGCACTATCCAGAACGACATGCTCAAGGAATATATCGCGCAGAAGGAATGGATTTGCCCGCCGCGCCCTGCGCTCCGAATTGTCACCGACATGATCGAGTTTTGCGCGCGCAAAGTTCCGCGCTGGCACGCCGTTTCGATTTCGGGTTACCACATCCGCGAGGCCGGCTCGACCGCCGTGCAGGAGTTGGCGTTCACGATTGCCGACGGCATCTGCTACGTCGATGAGGCCGTGAAGCGCGGTATCGCCGTCGACGATTTCGCGCAGCGGCTGTCGTTCTTCTGGAATCTGCACAACGATTTTCTCGAAGAGGTTGCCAAGCTTCGTGCCGCGCGCCGGATGTGGGCGCGAATCATGAAGGATCGCTTCGGTGCGAAGAATCCGAAATCGATGATGCTGCGTACGCATGCGCAGACCGCCGGTGCTTCGCTCACCGCGCAACAGCCCATCAACAACGTGGTGCGCGTCGCGATCCAGGCGCTCGCGGGAGTGCTTGGTGGAATCCAGTCGTTGCACACCAATTCGATGGACGAGACGCTCGCGCTGCCGACGGAGCAGGCGGTAATGGTCGCGCTGCGGACGCAACAGGTTATCGCGGAAGAAACCGGCGTGACGAATACTATCGATCCATTCGGCGGCAGCTACGCGGTCGAGGCGCTGACGGACAGGATGGAACGCGAGGCCAACGACTATATTCGGCGCATCGACGAGATGGGTGGGATGGTCAAGGCGATCGAGACCGGCTATCCGCAGCGCGAAATCGCAGAGGCGGCATTTCACTTTCAACGTCAGCTCGAGCAGGGAATCAAGACGGTCGTCGGCGTCAACAAGTACTCGATCCCCGAGGAGATCCCGATCGCCACGCTCAAGATTGATCCCGAGATCGAAGAGCGACAGATTCAGCGCGTGCGCAAGGTCAAGCGCGAACGAAACTCTGTTGCCGTCAAGGAAGCGCTCGCGCGCGTCTCTGAGGCGTGCCGCTCCGGCGAAAATCTCATGGAGCCGATTTGCGAGGCGGTACGGCGCGACGCGACTGTCGGCGAAGTATGCGACATCTTTCGCACGGAGTTTGGCGTGTACACTGACCCAGGCTGGATTTAGGCGATGGCGGAAAAGAGACTCAGAATTCTGGTCGCGAAACCGGGGCTCGACGGCCACGATCGCGGCGCAAAAATAATTGCGCGCGCACTGCGCGACGGCGGCTTCGAGGTCATCTACACCGGGCTCCATCAAACACCCGAAATGATCGCGGAGGCCGCCGTACAGGAAGACGCCGACGCGGTCGGGCTCAGCGTACTTTCGGGCGCGCACATGACGCTGTTCCCCGAGGTGATGCGCCTGCTGAAAGAGCGGGGCGCCGGCGAGGTCGCGGTTTTCGGGGGCGGAATTATTCCCGACGACGACGCAGAGAAGCTCAAGCAGCTAGGCGTGCGGCAGATCTTCACGCCCGGCGCGTCAACCGAAGACATCGTCAAGTGGGTGCGCGAGAACGTCACGGCCCGCATTTAGGTTCAAATGAATTTCGATCTCACCGAAGAGCAGCGGCGCATCCGCGAGACGCTCACCGACTTTGCCGAGCGCGAGATCAAACCGCATTCGACCAAGTGGGACAAGGAAGAGACCTTTCCGCGGCATATCGTCGAGCAGCTCGGCCAGCTCGGCTTTCTCGGCGTCGCGTTTCCGGAAAAGTTTGGCGGCGGCGGCGCTGACACGCTCTCGCAGGTGCTGGTCGTCGAAGGACTCTCGCGCTACGACGCGTCGATCGGACTCACCTGCGCCGCGCACATGTCGCTCTCGACCGGGCACATCGCGGGGTTCGCATCCGACGATCAGCGCAATCATTACGTGCCCGAGATGCTGCAGGCGAAGAAGCTCGGCGCGTGGTGCCTGACCGAGCCGAGTTCCGGTTCCGATGCGGCCGCGATGCATACGAAGGCGACCCGCATCGGCGACAACTATTCGATCACCGGCTCCAAGATGTTCATCACCAACGGCACGGTCGCCGACGTGTACGTCGTGATGGCGATCACCGATCAGGCGGGCGGGCGCGACGGCGTGTCGGCGTTCATCGTCGATCGCGGCACGGCGGGACTCTCGAACGGAAAGAAAATTGAAAAGTTGGGACTGCGCGCGTCCGACACCGCCGAAGTGATCTTCGAAAACGTCACGGTGCCGGCGCGCAACCTGGTCGGCGAGCTGGGCGCGGGCTACCGGCAGACTCTCAAGGTACTCGAGGCCGGCAGGATCGGAATCGCGGGATTCGCGGCGGGAATCGCGCGCGGCGGATTCGAGGAAGCGCGCGCATACGCGCTCGAGCGCGGGCAGTTCGGCAAGAAAATTGCCGAGTTCCAGGCGATCCAGTGGATGTTCGCCGACATGGCGACGCGAATCGACGCGTCGTGGGTGCTCATCTGTCGCGCCGCGGCCCTCAAGGATGCGGGCAAGCCGTTCGCGCGAGAAGCGGCGATGGCGAAGCTGTTCGCGTCTGAGACCGCGATGTGGTCGACGATTAAAGCGGTGCAGATTCACGGCGGCTACGGCTACGTCACCGATTTCCCGGTCGAGCGCTACATGCGCGACGCGAAGCTGTCCGAAATCGGCGAGGGCACCAGCGAAGTACAGCGGATGATCATCGCGAAGTCGTTGCTGCGCGACGGCTACCTGCCCGCCTGAGAGTTCAATCTTCCAGCAAGTTTTCCTGAATGATGGCGAGTTCACCGGCGTCGAGGCCGATGACCTGGCGCATGAAGCCTTCGATACCGCCGTTTTCGTCGATCAGTTCGAAAACCGGATCGAGTTGCTCGGCGGCGAGCGGAATCTTTTTGAAGACCAGGTTGCTTTCGAGAAAGTCCGCGACGATTCGATCGCGCCCGACCCCGAGCATCGAGAGCAGCATCGCGGCGCCGACTCCCGTGCGATCGCGTCCGGCCGAACAATGGAAGAGCAGAGGGTAAACGTCGCGCTCGGCGAGCAGTTTGAAGAAGCGGCGCCAGTCGTGCCGAAAATGCATCACGAGCGCGAGATGCTCGCGGCCGGGCTCCGGTGCGACTCGCGTGTAACCCTGGTCGTTGAACCATTCGTCGCCCATCGGGATGTGTTCCCACCGTACGCCCACGCGCGTCGCGGGTTCCGGCGAGCCCAGATGTTTTACTTCGGCGCGGCTCTGAAGAGTGACGAGTGTGCGAAGTTTCAGCTGACTGATGGGACTCTCGGGTGGGACCTCGGCGAGATGCGACGACCGAAAGATCTTCCCGGCGCGGACGCGCCGCAGATTGGCGACCGGATGCCCGCCGAGATCGCGAAAATTCTGCGCAGCGAAACTGCGGAGCAGCTCGAAGTCGACGACGACGCGCGGCGTCTCTATCGCGTCTTCAATTTTGTCTTTTTTCGACAAAGTATTCAGCAACTCTCTTTCGCTCAAGTTTAACAGGCGTGCAGCGCGGGCCAAAGCTGCTCATCGACCGACTATCCGCCCTTGCTTCGTGTATCGCGGTCGGTTAATAGACTTGAGTCTAGTTATATGGCTGAGTATATCGAGAGCTCCATTGTTCATGCCGTTGCCGCGGCGCCGGTCTCGCGGCGTGAGCGCAAGAAGGGACGCACCCGCGCTGATATATACAACGCCGCGATGAATTTATTTGTGCGCCGCGGTTTCGATTCGGTTACGATCGAGGATATTTGCGATGCCGCCGACGTGGCGCGCGCGACTTTCTTTCTGCATTTTCCAGCCAAGGAAGCTCTGCTGATCGAGTACGGCGAGCGCGCCAACGACGAACTCGCAGCCGCGATAGCCGAGTATCGCGGGAGCGCGACCGCGACCATTCGGATGGCGCTCAAGATGCTGGCCGAACGGGCTGTGCGCCACACCGACGTCGTCCGGCTGGTGATGCGTGAAATGCTGGCGCGGCCGCGCGTACTCAGCGAACACGACGAGAAGGCAGCCGGCCTGGTTGATCTGCTCGCGGGGATTATCCGACGCGGCCAGAAGAGCGGCGAGTTCCGGCGGCGTACGGAGCCGACGGTCGCTGCGCTGACCGCGTGTTCCGCGTTTTTTGCACTGATTTATACGTGGGTACGGCACGACGGAAAGATCGATATTGAGGGGGCCGTCGCGGAGACTCTGGACATTATTTTGAATGGGATCAGTGAGAAGAAATTCAAACGGGGATGAGGCGCAGGAACAGCTGAAATGGAAAATACTCATGCGATTATAATTGGAGGAAGCATGGCGGGGCTTTGTGCTGCGCGCGTGCTGAGCAAATTCTACGACAAAGTTACCGTGATCGACCGGGATGCTTATCCTGCCGGTGCGCATGAGCGGCCCGGGGTTCCGCAGAGCCGGCATGTGCATGCTTTGCTGATGCGTGGGCGGCTCGAACTCGATCGGCTGTTCCCGGGTTTCGAAAAGACGATGCTCGATCGCGGCGCGCTCGAGATTAATTTCGGGCGCGACTTTGCGGCGCTGCGGGCCGACGGATGGGCCGAGCGGCGTCCCAACTCGATCACGACGCTCTTTGCCAGCCGCGTGCTGATCGAGGAGACCGTGCGCGAGTTGCTGCGTCGCATTCCAAACGTCGAGCTGATCGAACGGGCAGAAGCGGTTGGATTCGAGACGGCGCGCGGCGACTCGATTCGGGTGAATGGAGTGAAAGTGAATCCGCGCGACGGCGGCGCGTCATTCACGCTTACTGGTGATCTGATCGTCGATGCGAGCGGGCGCACGACCAAAGTTCCGTCATGGATCGAGGCGATGGGGTTGCCGTCGCCGCCCGAGACTGTGGTCGATTCGCATACCGGATACGCGTCGCGATGGTACAAGGTGAATCCCGATCGGCGCGGGAAAGACTGGTGGTGGAAGGGAATCTGGATCGATCCGATCGCGCAGAACTTCTCGACTGCCGGCGTGTTGTTTCCGGTCGAGGGCAATCGAATGATTGTTTCCCTGGCCGGAATCGGTGGCCATTACCCGCCGAGCGACGAGACCGAATTCACCGCCATGCTGGCGAAATTGCGCTCGCCGATTATCGCCGAGGAAGTCGCGCTGGCGGAGCCGATGTCGCAGGTCTATTCGTATCGGCAGATGGCCAATCGCTGGCGGCATTATGACAAATGGGGCGCGCGGCTCGACGGCTTCGTCGCGCTCGGCGACTCGTCATGTGCGTTCAATCCTGTCTACGGACAGGGGATGACGTCGGGCGCATTGTCGGCGTTGATGCTCGGCGAGTGCCTCGAAAAGAACGGGATCAACGACGTCGAGGTCCCGCGAAAATTCTTCGCGGCGCAGGCGCGCTTCCAGGCCGAGCCGTGGGGACTCGCGACCGCGTCGGATTTCAGAGTGCCGGGGACAGAAGGCAAGCGTCCGCTGATGAGCCGGGTGATGGATCCTTTGATTAGTAAAATGTTCCAGGTCGCCAACGACGATCCCGCGATCGGCGAGCGTATCGGCGAAGTGATCAACATGATGAAGCCGCCGTCCGCGCTGTTCGAGGCGTCGTTGCTGAAGATGATCGCGAAGGCGTGGTCGCGCAGGCTGATCAAGGGCAGGAAGCAAGAGAAAGAATCGACGGCGATGCCGCCGCTCGCGCTCGGCATCGAGGGCTAGAGTTACTGCTGGTTTTGTTGATTGGAACTGTCGTTGGGATCGATCGGGCGAGCGAGATCTGGCAGCGGTTCTATCGTCAGGTCTACCGACATCAATTGCATGCCGCCCTGGCTTCGATACACGCCGCGCATTGGCGGGACGTCGGAGTAGTCGCGGCCGATGGCTACTCTTATGTGCCGCTCATCCACCATGCATCCGTTGGTCGGATCGAACCCCGTCCATCCCAAGCCCGGTAACTGCGCTTCCAGCCACGCGTGGCTCGCTTGCGCGCCGACGCTCGATGCGGCGGAGTTCGCGGCGGGCGCCAGGTATCCTGAGACGTAGCGCGTGGGAATGCCGGCGAGGCGGAGCACGCCGATCGTGAGATGCGCGAAGTCCTGGCACACGCCGCCGCCGACGCTGAGAATTTCGTCGGCCGTCGAGTGCACTTTCGTCATCCCCGGCTCATAGACGAACTGATCGCGGATAAAGGCGACGATGCGATTCGCATACGCGGCGACGTCTTCGGACGGGTCGGGTTTCGCCAGCCAGAAGAATTTGCGCAGCGGATCGCTGAACGGGACGTGGCGGCTCGCGTTCAGGAAATCGTACTCGAGTCGATTGCGGACGTGGTCATCGAGCAGGTACTCGCCGAACGGGGTCGGAATCGCAGCAGGATGCGGCGCATGCACGCGCTCGACCAGAGATTTCGCCGCGACGATTAGTTCAGGATGCCGATCGTGGAGCGAGAATCCATAAACGCGATTGCCGTAGTAGTCATCGTATTCAAACGTCGACGCGTCGGGAGTCAGATCCAGATCGAACTCGACGCATCGCTGATCCGCACTTTCGAGCGGGCGCATTCGCACCTCGTTGTGCGAATCGTAGGCGGGCGCCTGGTACTCGAAGCGGGTGATGTGGCAGATCCGCAGCAGCATCGCATCAATTCAATCGGTCCTGAGGTAGCGTTGAAAGACCTCGTCGCTCAGCGCCGCGCATCCGTCCTGAATCTCAAGCAGAAACTGGTGCAGGCCGGACTTAATGACCTCGAGCGAGCGCTTCGAGCGCATCAGCTCCAACAGTTCTTCAAGCCGCGAGGAAGGCGGCGAAGGTTCGGGCGACTCATTCTGGATGCGGTTGAGCGAGGTTTCGACCATCGCGAGCGAGAATCGCGCGGAACGCGGAAAAGTTGGATCGAACAGCAGGATTTCGACCACGTTGTCGATTCGGATCGAGTTGCCGAAGCGTTTGCGATACGCCTCGAGGCCCGAGGCGCTGCGCAGCACCGCGGCCCATTGCAGGATGTCGAGCGAGCCGCCGACATCTTCCAGGCGCGGCAGCAGGAAGTGGTACTTGACGTCGAGCATCCGCGAAACGTCCTCAGTCCGTTCGAGCATGATGCCGAGTTGCATGAAGTCGTACGCGATGTCGCGCGGGATGGTGCTCTGACGGATGCCGGAGAGCCGGTAGAAACTGTCCTTGAGATCGGCGAAGAACGCGAACACGCCGGGCGTGATGAAAAGTTCGGGCGTCCATTCCTGCGCGTTGAGATAGAGCGTATTGAGATCGAGCCACAGCTCGGACGAAATGTAGTGACGCAGCGAGATCGCGTTGTTGCGGGCGGTGTTGATGCAACTCCGAATCGAATTGGGGTTATCGGTATCGAGCGCGAAGAAGTTGAGAATAGAGGCGTCGTCCGCGGTCTTGTAGTACTCGGCAAACAGTTCGCGCTCGCCGAAAATCGCGAGTAGCGGCGCCCACGGCTGCACGTCGCGCGGCGGACTCTCGATCAGCAGATGGTAATTGACGTCGAGCAGGCGCGCGCGCCATTCGGCTCGTTCCAAATTGCGGGCGGTCCAGAAAAGATGACTCGCGATTCGCCGCAGCATCAGGCCTCGAGCACCCAGGTGTCCTTGCTGCCGCCGCCCTGAGATGAGTTCACGATCAACGAGCCTTCACGGAGCGCGACGCGGGTCAGACCGCCGGCGAGCACCCGTGGCTTGGCGCCGAACAGTACGAACGGGCGAAAGTCGATGTGCCGCGGCATCATCTTCATATCGCTCGCCCCGCCATTGTGAATGATCGTCGGATGAACAGAGAGCGCGATGACCGGCTGCGCGATGAAGGCCGACGGATCGTTGATGATTTGTTCGCGCGACTCTGCAAGTTCCTGTTCGCTGGCCTTGGGACCGATGACGACGCCGTAGCCGCCGGACGCGCCGGTTGGCTTGACGACGTAGCGTTCGAGATTTTTCAGCACCTGCTCGCGAACCTCAGGATCGCGCAGCAGATAGGTTTCGACGATTGGCAGAATCGGTTCCTCGGCGAGATAGTAACGAATCATCGCAGGCGTATACGCGTAAACGGCCTTGTCGTCGGCGACTCCGGTGCCGACACCGTTGGCAATCGCGGCGTTTCCGGTGCGCAGAACTGCGGTCAGGCCGGCCACGCCGAGCAGAGAATCGGGACGGAAGACCAGGGGGTCGAGGAAGTCGTCGTCGATGCGGCGATAGAGGACGTCGATTTGCCGCAGCCCGTGAACGTCCTTCATGTACAGCTTGCGATCGACGCACACGAGGTCCTGACCCTCGACCAGCTCGATGCCCATCTGTTGCGAAAGGAAGACGTGCTCGAAGAACGCGGAGTTGAAAGGGCCGGGCGTCAGCAGCGCGATGGTCGGATTGGATTTGCCCGACGGCGACATCTCTCTCAGACATTGCAGCAGGTCGGCGGGATAGCGCTCGACGCTGCGGACGCGCGATGCGCGCATCAGAGTCGGGACGAGTCGCGTCATGACGACGCGATTTTCGATCACGTAAGAAACGCCGCTCGGGGTGCGCACGTTATCTTCGAGGACGTAGAAGCGGCCATCGGCGCCGCGTACCAGATCGATTCCTGCTACTGTGACGAAATTACCGAGTGGAGGCTTGATGCCGACCGCGGCGCGACGGAACTGCGGGCATCCGAGGACGAGATCTCGCGGGACCACGCCGTCTGCGAGAACGCATCCTTCGCCATAAACGTCGGCGACGAACGCGTTGAGCGCGCGCACTCGTTGAATCAGGCCGGCCTCCAGCGTGGCCCAGGTGGCGGCGTCGATGACGCGTGGAATCGGGTCGAACGGGAAGATACGTTCGGATCCGTCGGCCGCGCCATAGACATTGAAGGTCACGCCCATCCTGCGGAACATTCGGTCGGCGCGCGCGCAGATTTCGGTGAACTGCGCCGGCCGCATCGAGAACAGCGTGTCGATGACCCCCTGGCAGCCGGAACGCGGCTCGCTGGAGTGGTCCATCATTTCGTCGAAAACATTCGCATCCGGCTTGTACGCCGCCCAAACGGGCACCGTCTTGCCTGTTTCGGAAACAGTCGAATCCATCGAGCTTACCCCATCGCTGCCCGCTGGCGCGGAAATCATCACCGCCAGCATGGCGGACGTCATTTTAAGAGCAATCGACGGGCCAGAGTCAGGCGGGAATCTCGGCGTCGGTCTGCGCGAGGTAGGCCTGGTAGTCGCGGTCGGTCGCGAGCAGGTGCGCATGGGTTCCACCGGCGCCAATGGTTTTGCCATGAATGAAAAAGACCTTGTCGCAAGCGGCGAGCGTGCCTGCGCGATGGGCGACTATGATTACAATTCGATCATGGGCAAGTGCGGCCAGCGTTTTTAACAGATCGGACTCGGAGGCTGGATCGAGTGGTGCGGCGGGCTCGTCGAGGACCATGATCTCTGGGCGTCGAAGCAGGGCGCGCGCGATCGCGATTCGCTGTTTCTGTCCGACGGACAGGCGGGCGCCGCGCCGCCCGAGCATCGTCGAGTAACCGTCGGGAAGCCGGTCGATAAATTCCGCCGCACCCGCCATCGCCGCCGCTTCGCGAACATCTGCCGCCGAGGCGCTATCGCTGCCGTAGCGGATGTTGTCCTCGATCGAGGTCGAGAACAGTGACTCGTTCTGAAATACAAATCCCATTCGCGCACGAATCGTGTCAGGTGCGACGGCGCGCGAATCGACGCCGTCGAAAGCGATCGTTCCCGCCGACGGTTCGATAAAACGCGGGATCGAGTGGATGAGGGTCGTCTTGCCGCATCCGCTCGGCCCCGCCAGCGCAACCATTTCGCCGGCGCGCATCGACATCGTGACATCGCTCAGCACGGTGGTGGTACCGTAGCCGACAGCAACGCCGCTGAATTCCAGGTTGCTGACGCGAGCCGTAAGGCCGTCGCCGCTTCCGTCACTGATCGGCTCGGCGAAGTTGTCGAGCACGCTGTGCACGCGTCTGAGTCCTGCAACCGACGCCTGTATCGAGGCCCAGGTGCCGCCGATGACCCCCATCGGATTCGCCAGCATTCCGAGGTAGCTCGCGAGCAGCACGATATCGCCGAGCGTCATGCGGCCCGCAATCACCTGCATCATAAGGTAGTAGAGGCTGTATCCGATCAGCACGCAGCAAATGGGCGCGAGCACGATCACCATCACGAAAACGATTGCGAGCATGCGGAGGGTCGAGCGGAACGACTGCCAGCTTGCAGCGTCGACGACCGCGGTCTCGCGCGACTCCTGTCCGAACGCCTTGATGAGCTGGACCTGCGCGACGCGTTCCTCGAAAGCGGCCATCACGTTGCTGCCGCTTTCGCGCATCGACTGGCTCTGATCGCGGAGTAAGCGTCCGAAAAGTGTACTGCCGATCGCGACCACCGGCAGAAACAGAATCGCAACGACGATGATCACCGGCTCGTTGCTGAATTGTATCGAGAGCACGATGATCGCCATCACGAACATGAACACCGACATGATTGGCGCGAGCACGCCGCGATAAAAAACCGGGCCGATCGACGCGCTGTCGTACATCACGCGAAAGACCGCGTCGCCGATTTTCTGATCCGCGTAGAGCGCCAGCGGCGAGCGCAGGAATCGCTCGTAGATCGCGGTGCGCAGCGATTGGTTCATCCGCTGCGTGAGATCGATCGTGATGCACGACTCGAGATAGCCGAACAGGCCGTTCCACAGGCTGCCGCCGTCGTTGGCGTCGTTCGCGGTGATACCGGCCTGATCGAGACCGCCGCTGTTTACGTTGGTGCCGAGTCCCTGCGCCTCGCCATGGACCATTCCAATGAGAATCACAGTCAGCACGAGAAATAATGAAACGGCGATGAGCAGCGCGGTGCGGCTGTCGCCGACCATCGGGGTCAATATTGCGCCTGGAATGCCGGTCAGCGGGTGCTTATCGATGACGTTGTCGATGACGATTTTCAACGGCCACGGCGTCATCAGATAAAAGGTCAGCGAGACGAAAACCAGCACACACTTGATTGCGACCAGCCGGCGATAGCGGCTGATGAACGGCCAACTCTTGACGAGTACGCTCCAGGCCTCGCGCCAGGTGAGGGGAGCCTGCTCGTCGGCGTAGAGAACATTCGCGCGCGAGTCGCGCGGTGCGCCGTTGTCAGGCATTGCTTACCTCGCGAATCGGGACGTCGTCGAGTACGGAACCGTCGGCGGCAACGAGCCGGCCCCCGGCCAGATGGTAAATCCGATCGGCGCGGGACGCGGTGGTGCGGCGATGGGTTGCGAGAATCACCATGCGGCGCTTGGGATCTTCGTTGACCCAATCGCGGAGACCGATCATGACCGCGTCTTCGGTCGCGACATCGAGCGAGGAGGTCGGTTCGTCCAGCAAGAGAATCGGTGCGTTGCGCAACAGCGCGCGCGCGAGTCCGAGACGTTGCGCCTGCCCGACCGAAAGCTTCGATCCCTTCTCGCCGAGCATCGTGTCGAGGCCGGCCGGCAGAGAACGAACGAAGTCGCCGAGGCCTGCGCGATGAATCGCTTCGGCAACTTCGACCGTCGATGCGTTCGGGCGTCCGTACGCGACGTTGTCGCGAATCGTTGCGGTGAAAAGGGGATTCTCCTGCAGCGCGACGGAAAGCATCCCCCGCCACGCCGGAAGTTCGAAGTTTGAAATCGGTTCGGCGTCGAGCAGGATCGTGCCCGCGGTTGGATCGAAGAACCTCACCACGAGCGAGATGATTGTGCTCTTGCCGGAGCCGCTGGGACCGGCGATTGCGGTGATCTCACCGGCCCGCGCTTCGAGATTCACCTCGGCAAGTACGGGTGTGCGTGGGTCGTACCCGAAAGTCACGTGGTCGAAGCTCAGCACCTTCGCGGATTTTGGCGGAATCGCAGTGCCGCTGCCGATGCTTTGCTCGGGGGTTTGACCGATCATCTCGAGCACGCGCGAGATCGCGACGACCACGTCCTGCATGCTGCCCCACTGGTCGGTGATATTTCTCGTGCGATTGCTGACGTTGGAAACAAGATTGATCGATCCTTCGAACAGTCCGAGCGAAACGACGACGCCGCCGAGACCCGCGGTCCCGCCAGCCATCACTTCTCTCGCGCCGATGTACAGTGCCGCGACGTAAGCCAGGCCGCGAACAGTGTTGGTCACGACGCGGTATCGCGCGAGCATCAGGCGCGCGCGGCGGCCGGCGAGGAACGCGTCCCAGTTCTCGCGCGCGTAGTTTTCCGCCTCGCGAGCCTCGGTGCCGAAGGCTTTGACGGTTTTGATCGACGCGAGCGTTTCCTCGATTCGCGTTGTCGCGCGCGCGGTGGTCTCGCGCTCCGCGATGAAAGCGGCGCGCAAAGAATTGGCGTACATCCACGCCAGTATGAAGTTGGCGGGCATCAGCAGAGCGACGATCAGCGCCATCCGCGTGTCGTACCAGAGCAAGTAGAGGAGGGCGCCGATGGCGGCGGGAAAGAAAATGAGCGGCTGAACGATCAAGCCGTCGATTACGTTTGGAATCGCGGCCGAGTCCTGGAACATCCGGAAGATCGCATCACCGATCTTTTCCTCGGAGTGAAAGCGGATGCTCAGTTCCTGCATCCGCGTGTAGAGATTGACGCGGAAGAGATTGCTGATGCGCTGTAAAATCCAGACCGCGTAACCCAAAAGGAGCAGGACGAAGGTCAGGCCCACCACCGCCACGATGCCGCCGACGACGCATGCGTGAATGAGAACAGTGCGCCGATCGGCATGCAGCGGCACCCGAAGCATCCACGCCTGCGCGCGGGTCAACCTGGCGCCGTGGCCGACGACGTCGAAGAAAACGCGCGTCAGGTTTAGTCCGATCAGTCCGCCGAGTAGGACCGGCAGCGATGCCAGGAACAGATACACGAGATGACGGCGGTAAGGGCGGATGAAGGGCCATACCCGCGCGACCAGGCGGAAGACGTCGCGCGAACGCAGGCGGCGCGCGTCGGGGAACGCGATCTCGCTCGCTGCAGGGGGCGCGAGGATTGTTGGTTCAGCGTTCAAATCGAATTGCGGGACTCATTTGCCGGGGACGGCGCCAGCGGCGGCCAGTATGCTGTCTTCGAGGGTGAACTTAGAAGTACACGCGACGGTGTTTTGATTGCCGCCGAGCGCGTAGCGGCCCTGGAAGTCCGCTGACACGGAGGCGAGCGTTGAATGTGGAGTAGATCGCTCGAGCTTGACGGTGATCGTTACCGTGCCGTCCTGCAACTTGTAGATCATCTGGACGGGACCGGTCTCGCAGAACGCCCAATGGCGCCACGATAGGTCGTCGGTAGTAGTCTGTTTAGCAACAAGAGTATGAGTTCGCTCGTCGGCGCTGACGAGCGCGAAATGGCTCGACGCGTCAGTGAAGTATTTCTTGAAGGTGACAAAGACTTCGCCGATCGGCTTCGGGATCTCCTGTACCCGCGGGACGATGCGAGGTGTTTCGATCGCGTACGCGGACGCGAGGATGAAAAGTAGCAGAGGCGTTATGATCCATGTGGCGCGTAGTTTCATGACTCCTCCTTGACAGGTACGAGGTTGGCAGGTGAGAGGTTGCGAGGCTCACTCGATCATAACGGCCCGCGAAACGGCGCGTAAAGGGGCGTGGTCCACGAAGACGGTTGATGGTAGGTTCGCGCCGGTAAAGGAAAAGGAGACAGCGACCCTATGCCTGCGTTGATTTTCGAAAAGCGTGATCACATCGCCTACCTCACGATGAACCGTCCCGAGGTTCACAACTCGTTGAATCCGGAAATGCTCGTGAGCCTCGCGGCCGCGTGGAAGGAGATCGAGAGCGACGACGCGGTTCGCGCGACGATCGTGACGGGCGCGGGCAAGGTCGCGTTCTCGGCCGGCGCCGATCTGGGCAAGCTGATTCCGCTGTTCACCGGCGCGCGAAAGCCGGAGGACGAATGGGACCGCAAGCTGCTCGCGGACCGCAAGCTCGGTGACATCGCGCTGCTGCGCGGCTACGACATGGACAAGCCCGTCATTTCTGCGGTCAACGGCTTTTGCATCGCGGGTGGGATGGAGTTCATTCAAGGCACCGATCTTCGCGTCGCGTCGGAGAACGCGAGCTTTGGATTGCAGGAAGTGAAGTGGGCGATCATCCCGGCGGCCGGGTCGCTCGCGCGATTGCAACGCCAGATCCCGTACTGCAAAGCGATGGAGATACTGCTGACGGGCAACAGGATCGATGCGCAAGAGGCGTGGCGGCTCGGGCTTGTGAACTACGTCGTGCCGCAGGACAAACTGATCGGGAAGGCGGAGGAACTCGCGGCTACGATCGCGCAGAACGGGCCGCTGGCGGTGCGGAAGATCAAAGAGGCGGTGCGGCGAACCTCGGGGCGTCCATACGAGGAAGCGTTCAAGATTGAGAACGAGATTGCGCGCGAAGTGATGAAGTCCGAGGACGCAAAGGAAGGCCCGCGCTCGTTCATGGAGAAGCGAAAGCCCAACTACAAAGGTCGGTAGCGCTGCCCGAAGACAGCGAACAGAATCTTGAATCGCGCGCGAAAGACGCGCGCTGTACAAGGACCCTCACCTTCGATCCTCTCCCATTCTGGGAGAGGGGATGGAGAAAGGCGCCTCACGCTCCGGCGAGCGCGCGCATTGTGTTTGGATAGTCGCGCGCCGTCGTCGCGGCGGGACCGATTGGAAACACCACCGGATGCGTGACGCCGGCGGCGCGGAATCTCGCGACGAAATCGCGGCCGGCTTTGGCGTTCCCGAAGACTGCGATTTTGCGGCATGACGCTTCCGAGATGGCTCTCGGAGCCTCGTCGCGCTTGCCTTCCTTCCAGAGGCGGCGCACCTCGTCGAACTCGGCAGCGAGTCCGTAGCGCGCGAACATCTTGTTGTAGCTGTCGACGAATGCGTAGCCGGCAAGCTCGCGACGGAAGGAATCGACGGCTTTGTCTTCGTCCTCAGTGATGCACATGCGGATGTAGATTCCGACGTCGACGGCTGACGGATCGCGGCCCGCGGCTTTGGCGCCTTCAGCAATGTGCTGGACCATCGGCGCGATTGGCTCGGGCGGCGAGTAGTTCATCAGTACGCCGTCGGCGACTTCGCCGGCGAGCCGGAGCATCGGGGCATTGAGGCCCGCGAGATAAATTTTCGGCGGATGCGGCGCCGTGATGCGCATGCTTAGCTTGAAGTCGGATTTGTACACTTCGCCCTGGAACTTCGAGCGGCCCTCGGTGAATAGCTGGCGCATGATCGTGACGCATTCGCGCATCGCGGTGACCGGCTTGCGATACGACGCGCCGTGCCATCGCTCGACGATGATCGGACTCGACACGCCGAGGCCCGCAATCGCGCGCCCGCCTGACAGTTCGTTGATTGTGAGAAAGCCCATCGCCATCGCGCCAGGCGTGCGAATCTGAATCGGGATGACTCCGGTGGACAGTTCGGCTTTGCGCGTGTTGACTGCGAGCGCGGCGAGACTGACGAACGCATCAGGCCCGCTGACCTCTGCGATCCACAACGAGCTGTAGCCGAGGTCTTCGGCCTCGCGGATTAGTGCGAGGCGGGCGGGAAGTGCGTCGGCACCGACGCCGACGTTAGTCTGAAGTCCGAGCTTTTGATTCGATGGCATCTGAGTTCCGTGCGAGTTTGATTTGCGCAGATTGTGCGGTTATTCGATTATGGCTGCAAGACACAGGAGCGTTGAACGATGGCTTATCGCCGTACACCGCCGAATCGTGCGGCTTGCCGCTCTTGTCATGGCCGCGACATCGGCTGAGAAATCCATTTGATCGCATCAAGCGCGCCGCTCTCTACTTGAAACTGACTCCGACACCGGCATCAACTAATTCGCGGGGCGTTGAGAGTGCCAGTCAGGTGATAGGGCTCTGGGCCCGGTGGGTGCGGGAGGATTGCGAGCAGTAGTCCCAGCTGCGAGGCGGCGCCGGGAGTTGTTGAGAGGGTGAATTGGATTGCCAGCTCGCTATCGCCGGGGTCCTGGGCGAGTTGAATTGTTCCTTCAGCGGTGAGGGTCAAGTCGCCGCCGCTGGTTGTGAGTTGTTCAATCGTCAATTTGCCCTGGTCCAGTTTGAATTTTGAATGGCCTTCGCCGAGGCGGATCGGAGTACTTGCGAGCGCCGAGGTGAAGGTGAGTCCGGCGGCGCTCAGGACGCCTTCGCCCTTTTCCGCGATGTCATCGGGAGAGAGTAACAGATCGCCGCTTCCGGAAAGCGCGCCGGCGGCGCTCGCGCCGGGGATCCTCCACAACTGCTGACGCGCGAGCTCGACAGAGTCGAGATCGTAACTGATGGCGGTGCCGCGACGGTTGGGCCGCAGCGTCACGTTCACGACGCCGTCGTAGAGTGCGGCTTTCACGCGCACGCCAGGATGCATCGTGAGCATCGAGAGAAATGCGGGCACGATGGTGACGGCCGGGCTCTCGACGATCAGGCCGCCGGATGCGGGACGGGTCGAGATCAAGCGGACACCCGACAATTGCGCACCGAAGGGAAAGCTGGCGGACTGGCTGGTGCTCGAGACCTCGAGGCCCATCGGCGCGAGGACTTTGGTGAGAGTGGTGGAATACGGGAAGGTGGAAATCAGATACGCGACGAACAGCGACAGGCCGACAGCCACGTAGCCGACTCGAATCAGACGCGTTCCGCAGTACGGCGCGGGCGCGTCGTCGAGCGTCTCAGGCATTCTTCGCGAGCGCAACACAGGTGAGGTCAACGTCGTAGGAATGCGTGTCCTGGGTGCGGCGCTGGATGCGAATATTCGACACGCCAATCGGCATCGGCAGCGAATTGATGCCGTAGAGCGCGTCGACCAACTGCGCGAGATTCACGTTGTCCAGCTTCAACTGCACGCTGAATTCGGTGAACCCGTCGGCGAGTTTGCGATCGGAGCCGGGGGTGATTGAGCCAATCTTGTCGCGGCCGACACTCTTGGTCATCGACGCTTCGATGACTGAGAAGAGCGAGAAATCCCTGCCCATCGGAACGGTGCGCTGTTCGGCCTTGGCGAGATTCGCCTTGAGCTGTGCGTAGGTGCCCGCGAGCCGCCGAACCTCGGCGAGGTCGTGTTGACGCTGGGCGATCTTGTCCTCGAGGCCCGAGCTCAGATCGACGATTGGACTGTAGACCAGGTTGTAGATAAGAAAAACTGCGAGCAGGCCGCCGGCGACTTGCACCAGGATGCGTTCGCGCGGTTCGAGCTTCTGGTAGCGGCTGCGGGCCTGCGCGATATACGGATCGATGCGGGTGGCGCCCTGCTTGAGGTAGGGCCGCAGCAAATCCATTATTCGCGCGCGCAGGTTGTCGATCCATTCTTTAAGCATTGCGGCTATTCTTCGATCTCGCGATCAGTCGCCGGCACGGCGTCCTTGAAATTTGCGTCCATTCGAAAATCCACTTTGCTCGGATCCGATCCGGCCTTGGCATGCGCGACTTCGATCGAGCCGAAGTAGCCGCTCTTGTCGAGCGCGCGCTTGGCTTGATCGACTGTGGTGAACGAATCGGCTTGGCCAGTGACGCGCAAGCCCTGCGAATCGATCTGAACGTCGGTCATCTGAACTGGAAATCTGCGGTTCAACGCTTGCGAGACCGCGACCATCGTGTCGAGCGGCGAATGAGTCAGGTTGCCGCCAATCAGATTGAGCCGCTTGTTCATTTTCGCGATCCCGCTCTGCAACTGCACCTTGGCGTTGGCGGGATCGGTTTCGCCCAGGACCGGTCCGGCGACCGCGGCGATTTCCGCGTTGACCCGCCTCAGGCGATTAAGCTTTGCGGAGACGCCCAGCGCGAAATGAAAAATGAGGACGGCCAATAGCGCGGCTGCAAGCATCCCCGAAGTGTAGAACGGGCTGAGATCGCCGCGCACGCGGCCACGAAACATGAATTCGCCCTGGCGGAAATTGATTAGATCGAGCGGGTGGTTGGGTAACTCGCCCAAAAGCATCGCGATGCAAGTTGAAAACTTGCCGCCATTCGGCACCGAGCCTTCGAACAGGCCAGTGTAGTCGAACGCGCCGCCGTCGCGCACCGACATTGCGAGCGAATCGGAGAGCATACCGCGCACCTTGGGATACGCAGCCGCCGCACCGGCGACGATGACCTCGGTCGGTTCGGCTTCCTCGCCATGCGCGAGCAGGGTCTGACGCAGCGAGTTGAGAATCGGCGCGGCGGCGTCCTGCGTGACCGGCGAGCCGTCGGACATCATCAGGCCCGCGGGCACCGAGCGCATCGCACGCGGCGTTCCTCCGAGATCGACCAGCACGACCGAGGTGGATGACTCGTCACCTTCGACCACCAGGTGCGCCATCGGCTTGGCGCCGTTGCCGTTTCCGTTTTTGCTGCGCGTGAGCATCGCAGCGAGCGCGAGCGGGGCGAGCGTGACGATCTTCGGATCGAGTCCGGCCTTTTTTAGCAAATCGAGATGTTGTTGGAGGTCCGTTTTGCGGACCATCGCGGCCATGACGAGGGTGTGGTCGCCCTCACGCCCGACGCGGATAAACGCGACGGTGCCATTGTCGACCGGGAACGGCAGATGCTCTTCGAGCGCGAACGGAACGACCTGGTGCAGCCTACGCGCATCCTTGAACGGCAGATCGAGCAATCGCTTGACGACTCGGTCGACGGGCAGCGCCGAGATCACGATGTCAGGCTGGCCGGCCTCGACCACCAGCCGCGACAGCGCGCCGGTCAGATCGGCTTCGTCATCGGCGCGGACCTTGTCGTAGACGCCGGCGAGCGTGAATGAATTCCACGAACGCTCGGCGACCGCCGCGCGCACGCGATCACCCGACAGCTCCAGCGCAAGTATTCGTTGAGCCATTAAGCGACCTTGACCCTAGTCCTCATGCCACGCCGCGAGTGTGCCGATGCCGGTGCTCTCGCGATGAAAAGTTGCAGTTATTATTTTGCGCGCGCCCGCGTAAGTCCCAGTCCCGGTGATCGTGAAGTACTGACTGCGCATATCGACGTCCTTCATCAGCTTCTGGCCGATCTCGCCGAGGTCCGGAAGATTGCCAATGTCGGTGGGCTGGCTGAACGGCCGAATCGCGCGCGCGTCGATTATCGCCATCACGAGTTTCTGATCCTCGGTCAACTCGGGCTCGAGCGCCGCCAGCACCTGCGGCGACGCGGTATTGGCATTGACCGTAGTCTCGGCCATCACGGTCAGAAACGGGCTGACCCTATTGAAAATAGCCTCGTTGAACCCCTTGACCATCTGCAAATCACCTATCGTCGGCATCGCGCCGTAACGCGGCTGATATGGAGGCTGCAGTCCCGCGTAGTAATCTCCGATGCCGCCGCCAAGCCCGGTGCCGTTATTCGGAGTAATCCAATCGATGATACCTTGAACCAAGTCAGGGCTCACGTCGAGCACCGCGAAAAGCCGCTGGACCTTCTGAATCGCCGCGAGGTTCGGCGCGCCGTTTTGCACCATCGCATTGAGATTGATCTTGCGGCCCTCGTCCACGATCGAGAGTGCGACAGTGCCGCCCGCGAGCTGCATCGGCGGAAACGGCACCGCCCACACGTCGCTCAGGGTGTCGATCGGGGTCTGCGATTGCAGGTCGGCGCGCGCGTCAGCCGCCAACAGCGCTAGACCGACGCTGACGGCAGACCGCGCCAGGTAGCTGGCGCGCAGCTCGTTGGCCTGGTTGGCGGCCGAGACGAATCCGAGTCCCGAGGTCATCGCGAAGTCCACGACGATCAAGGTCATCAGCGCGATTCCCAGCAGGACCGCGAGCAGCGCCACGCCGCGCTCACTTTTTCGCAGGCGCGTTACCATTGCTGTATCGCCATCGGCAGGGTGACCTGCGTCGCGAAGTCCATCACCTGTCCGCCCGGGGCGGCCATCTGAATCTGGATCGCCACTGCGACCGGCAACTGGCGTCCCTGCGGCATACTCGACGACTCCCAGCTCTCGTCCCATTTCTGGCCGTCGAAATAGCGGAAGTGCAGCGAGAGTACGTTGCCCGCGAGCGTCGTCATTTGCGGCGCGACCGCATTCGTCAGCAAGCCGCTCTGCTGCGAGCGCTGCAGGATGAACCAGCCGGGCTGGTCGGGATTCGACGACAGGTTGTAGGAGACTATCGTCTCGGGCGTCATCCCGGTAAGCGCTTTGCGATGCCCTCCGCTGAAGGTGGACAGCGTGATCGTGTCCATCGGCACGCCATTGCTCATGTGCCCGGCGCCGAACAGCGCGACGTTGCTGGCGGTGTACGGAGTCTGCACGGCGTTGCGCAGCTCCTTGGTCAGCTGCCAGAGCAGGGCGCGGCCTTCGCGATCGACCATCAGGCGTCCTTCCGCGTGCACCTTGCTATGCGCGATCGTGCTGAACGAGCTCGCCAGCATCGTGAGGATCAGCGCGAGCACTCCTATCGCGAGCATCATCTCGATGAGCGTGAAGCCGCGCGGCGCGCGACGCGTGGATCTGCGCGGTATCGTCATGGCTGCGCTCCCGAAGGAACAACCGTGCCTGGGGGCAGGTTCTCCGGATCGGGCGGAATCGGCGAATGCAGAAACTCTACCAGAAGAAAACTTTGCGAAAGCGCGGGACCGTAACTGATCAGAACCTTGACCTGGCGGACATCCGGAAACGTGCCCGACGCGTCGACCTCGCGCTGCCATCGGAAGTCCCGGAACTCACCGGGAAACGAAGTCTCGAAGTCGCCGCTGGTGCGACCGAGATCGGGCCATCGCTCGAGCTCCGCCTCTGTCATCACCGCCTGCGCCAGCATCGAGGCGCGCGTCGCCTGCTGAGCGCGAATCACGGATTGCATGCTCTGATGTTGCAGGCCGAGCAGCCCGAGCAGCGCGATCCCGAGGATCGCAATCGCGACCATCACCTCGAGCAGCGTAAATGCGCGCGCGCGCCGGCGAAGATGATTCATTGCGGCACCTTCATGCCCGGCGGCATCACGTCGCCGCTGATGATTGCGACCTGGCCCGTCAGCGGCGAAAACTCCAGAGTCATCACGTCGCCCGATGCGTCCTCGAGATGCACCACCGTCGCGTCGACGTAACCCTCGGGATAAAAGTTGGTCGCGATAGTGCCGCGATTGAACGTGCCGATGCCTTCCACGGTGACGTCGCGAATCCGAATCGCAGCAGGGAGCATCACCGGCCGTCCCGACATGGTGGTGTCTGGCGCGAAGACCGGCTGGACCGCGTACGGATCGAGCTGCGCGGCGGCGTAGCCGTTGTTGTCGATATCGAAAATAAGTCGCAGCACGAGTTTATGGCCGGTGGCCTCGTCGTACATGTAAGTTGCGCGTCCTGCGAGCCGGCGCGCCTGGCTTTTCAACGCAGCCTCACGAAATCCGCCGAGGTACGGCAACGCCAGCGTCAGCATCAGCCCCATGATAAAAATTACGACCGCCAGTTCGAGCAGGGTGAAGCCCGGCGATGCGGACGACGACAACGCGCCCAGACGTGCGATCCCTTTTGCGTGGCGAGCAGCTGGCCTGGGGCGCAACTTCATAGTGTCGTCACGACGACTGGCTGGCGTCTATATCGTCCGAACTTTCGACCCCGTCCGGGCCGAACGATTTGAGCACGTAAGAATTCCCGTCGCTCTGGTAGAAGTAGGCGGTCCCCCACGGATCCTGCGGGAGGCGCTCAATATAGCCGCCACTTTCGTAGTTGGCCGGCACGCGTCCATTGGTCGGTGGCGTTACCAGCGCGTTCAAGCCCTGGTCGGTGGTCGGATAGTAGCCGTTGTCGAGGTAGTAGCGATCGAGCGCGGTCTTGATTTCGGCCAGGTCGGCCTGCGCCTTGGTCTTCTTGGCCTTGTCGGCCGCGCCGCGGAGGCTTTGCACGACGATCGTCGCGAGCAGACCGAGGATCAGAATAACCACCATGATTTCAATCAGGGTGAATCCATCCTGATTGTATCGGCGTGATTTCATCGCCTTTACCTCCGGCGCGTTCTTCATCTTTTCAATTCTCACTGCATCAACTGGTTGAGCTGGAAGATTGGCATCAGCACCGCCAGCATCATGAACACGATAATAGCGGCCATCGCCAGTGTCATCACCGGTTCCAGCACGGTGGTCATCTGGCCGAGCGAGTGCGAGACTTCGCGCTCGTAGTTGTCGGCGACCCGCTCGAGCATCCGCTCGAGTTCGCCGGAGCGCTCTCCCACCCGGATCATCTCGATCAGCAACGGCGGAAAGAGCCCGCTATGCGACAGCGTCTGCGCCATGCCGTGGCCTTCGCGGATACTCTCGCGGCTCTGCTCGACCGCGTCCTTCAGCAGTCCGTTGGTGACAACGCCTTTGACTGCGTCGAGCGCAGGCAGCAACTGGACGCCACTGGCGAGCAGGGTGGCCAGTGTCCGCGCGAAGCGTGCGCAGATGATTCGGATCATCGTGGGACCGATGTAGTAAACCTTCAGGATCGCGGTGTCGTACATGCGCCGGCCGCGCGGCGTCGCCATCAAGGCTGTGAATCCCGCCACCATGCCAACCAGCAGCAGCGCCAGTGGAATCCAGTAGCCGGTGACGAGTCCCGAAAATGTAATCAGGATTCGGGTCGCCAACGGCAGCGCCGCATGTTGCTGCTCGAAAATAGTCGCGACCTGCGGCACTACGTACGCCACCAGGAACGCCATGATTCCGGTGCCGACGCACATCATGATGATCGGATAGGTCAGCGCGCCGCGCACCTTGGTGACGAATTCATTCTGACGCTCGCTGTATTCCGCGAGCCGGTCGAGCACCGCTTCGAGCGCGGCGGCCTGCTCACCCGCACGTACCATCCCGATGTAGAGGTCTGAAAAGACGTCGCGATGATTGGTGAGCGCGTCGGCCAGCGACGAGCCCTCACGCACGCGCTCGCGCACCTGCGAAAGCATCCTCTTTGTCGCTGCGCGTGACGATTGATCGCTGAGCGCGCTGAGCGCATCGACCAGCTGCACGCCCGCGCCGAGCAACGCGCTCAACTGTCGCGTCAGAAGCGCGAGGTCCGACGCCGGCATCTTGCGCCGCCACAGCGAGGGCAGCCACTCGCGCTGGGCGGTCGAGCGCTGGGCGGCATCTGCTTCCTCGTTCAGCTCGGTCGGGAAAACTCCCTGCGAGCGAAGCTTGCCGCGCGCGGTGCGAGCGCTGTCGGCGTCAACTACGCCGTTGACGGAACGTCCGTCGGCGCCAAGTCCTCGATAAGCAAATACTGGCATCGGTGAAAAAACTTAAAGTGCCTGCGCGCTAGTCGATGTCTTCCTGCGTGACCCGCAACAACTCCTCGATCGAGGTCTCGCCGCGCAGCACGCGCGCGGCGCCGTCCTGCCGCAGCAACGTCATGCCGCCGCTGGTGCATTTGCGTCGCAGGGTAGCGGCATCGGCGTTCTGCATCACGAGCGATCGGATTTCGTCGTCCATGATCATCAATTCCTGGACCGCCATTCGGCCGCGATAACCCGTGTTGCGGCAGTTGCGGCATCCCTTGGGGCGGCAGACCTTGTTGGTCGTTTCGAGGCCCTTGAGGCCGATTCGCGCCAGCTCGGTTTCGGTCGCCTTGTAGGGTTCGCGGCAATCGGGGCAGAGCTTGCGGACCAGGCGTTGAGCGAGCACCGCCAGAATCGACGACGAAACCAGGAACGGCTCGATTCCCATGTCGACCAATCGCGTCACCGCGCCAAACGAATCGTTGGTGTGGAGCGTCGAGAACACGAGATGGCCGGTGAGTGCGGCCTGGATCGCGATTTCCGCGGTCTCGCTGTCGCGGATTTCGCCGACCATGATCACGTCAGGGTCCTGGCGCAGAATCGATCGCAGCCCGCTGGCGAAGGTCAGCTCGATCTTCGGATTTACCTGCATCTGGCCGACGCCACGCAACTGATACTCGATCGGATCTTCGATCGTGATGATATTCTTTTCAGGAGAGTTTATCCTCGACAGACACGCGTACAGCGTGGTCGATTTTCCCGAACCGGTCGGCCCGGTCGCCAAGATGATCCCGTGGCTCTGTCTGATCAAGCGATCGAGCCGCGCAAGATTGTCTCCTGAAAAACCGAGATGGTCGAGGTTGATTGCTTCGACCGCCTGCGCGCGATCGAGCAGTCGCAGCACGATACGCTCGCCGAACGCCGTCGGAATCGACGAGACGCGCAGGTCGATATCGCGGCCCGCGATACGCAGACGAATTCTGCCGTCCTGCGGCAGCCGCTTCTCCGCGATATTGAGGCCCGCCATGACCTTGACGCGCGACGTGATCGCCGGCTGAAAGCGCTTGGGCGGCGACAGCACGTCGTACATCATGCCGTCCACGCGGAAGCGCACCACCATTTCTCTTTCGAACACTTCGACGTGAACGTCGCTCGCGCGGTCCTTGACTGCCTGCGACAGGATGCCGTTGACGAGCTTGATAATCGGCGCCGAATCGTCGGACTCGAGCAAGTCCAGCGGCTCCGACGCGAGTTCGTTGGCGACCACGTCGAGCCGCTCTTCCTGGAGATCGATCATCAGGTCTTCCGCCGAGGTGGCCGACGCCTGGTCGTATGCGCGGTTGATCGCTTCCGCGATCACTTCCGCCGGCGCGACCAGCGCCTGTATCGGCGCGCCGAACAGGATTCGCAAATCGTCGAGCGGCTCGAAGTTGGCCGGGTCGGCGATTGCAACGGTCACCGTGCCGTCCACGCTCGACAGTGGCAGCAGCCGGTTCTTCTTGGCGTAATTGATCGGAATTTTGGCGACCAGCTTGGAATCGAGCGAGTTCTCGTCGATATGCGCCTGGAAAGGC
>NZ_JBAUYR010000041.1:0-52621 GCF_049584895.1 Binatus sp. (SeqCode) | reverse complement strand
TACAATCATCACCGCCCCCATCAAGGCATCGGCGGCCGCACTCCTATCTCTCGCCTTCCGAGGGACAACCTGTTGCAACTCGACACCTAACCCCTAACCCCTTCCCTCCAGGGAAGGGGAACCGGATCACTTTTGCTCACTTAGGACATGCCTTGGATCGGGGAGGCCCAGCGGGTGAAGACGGTCTCCGATATCTTTTCGAGTGGCGGTAGGAACTCGGCCGCTTGGGCCATCATTCTATCGGCCGGGATGTTCTCGCGAACTAAATCTTTCGCGAACGCGTTGGCCATCGCGGCGACTCCTTCGCGCGTCACTTCGATATGAAACTGGAGGCCGTAGACCTTGTCGCCATGACGGAACGCCTGGCACGGAGTCTTGTCCGACGATGCGAGTGAGACGGCGCCCAGTGGAAGTTCGAAAATGTCGCCATGCCAGTGGAACGGAGTCATCGTCGCGGGCAGCCCGCGCATCAAGCGATCCTCTTCAGCCGAATCGCTGAGGCGGATCGGATGCCATCCGATTTCCTTGCCGGACGGATTTCGTTCCACCTTCGCGCCCAGAGCGGCCGCGAGAATCTGCGCGCCGAGACATATACCTAGCACCGGCAGATTCATTTTCATCGCGTCTTCGATGAGTCGCATCTCGTCGCGCAGCCACGGATAGCGATCGGTTTGATAGACGCTCGCCGGACCGCCCATCACTATTAGGCCGCCCGCGCCTTTCATGCTCGCCGGAACCGGCTGGCCCTGGTCGACGCGCACGTATTGCCATGCGAGCGCGGCGCCCTCGAGCGCGTCGGCGATGTTGGCGAGGCTCTCGACCGGGTGATGCTGGAGAACATAAATCTTCGCCATCGGGGTGTCTCTTCAGCGCTATAGAATAGCCGGCGCGCAACGGTTGTAAAAACTGCAAGCTTTTTGCATTGCGCGTTGGCTATCCAGCGGCGTTCGTGGTTTGACCTTCGTTAGTGTTTTCATGAATCAGATGACGACCGTGATCTTCTCTGGCTTGGTTGTCCTGTCCGTCGCAGGCTGCACTGTCAATCGCGAACTGGCTCCGCAGAGTATTTCACCGCCGGCATCTCTGGGGAATGAGAGATTACCGCTGAACGTCGCGGTGATCGGCGACCCTGCTTTGAAGTTCGACTACCCACGATACTTCAAGGCTTTCGTCGAGGTGCTGAACCCCGGGCTCGCGCAGACGCTGCAAAGCGCGTTTCGCGGAAACTTTCAGAATGTGAATGTAGTCGAGGCTGAAGAGGCTGCGGGCAGTGCCGACCTGTTGGCTTCGCCCAAGCTGGAGCTTTCAGATCCGATGAAGTTGACAGTGACATTTGTCGATCCACGTTCGCAGAGAATTGTCGCAGAGCTTTCGTCAGAGCGGTCTTGCGACGGCAACGCGCCCGGCGTCTACGACCACCTCGTAACCGACCTGGTGCTGTTCGCTGCAGTAGTCGTTTTTCCCCCTGCGGACAAGTTGGTCACGCATGAAATCGACAAGCACACTGCCGATCGCTTCAACGCCGCATTTGCGCCCGCGATCGCGCAGATGGCCGGCGATATCGCGATCAAGGCGTCGAAGGATCCTCACTTACAGTCGTTCGCGACACCGCGCGTTCAATCCGTTAGCGCCGCACCCGTGAACACCTTCTAGCAAATCGCCATCACAGCAGAGTGCCGCGGCGGATGCGGCCGAGATGTGTATACGCGCGTTGCGTGGCGACGCGGCCGCGCGACGTGCGCGCGAGGAATCCCTCTTGCAGCAGGTAGGGCTCGTAAACTTCCTCGATAGTGTCGGACTCTTCGCCGACTGCGGCCGCAAGGCTCTCGACGCCGACCGGGCCGCCGTCGAACTTGTCGATGATCGCGCCGAGAATCGCGCGATCCATTTTGTCGAAGCCTGCGGTGTCAATTTCGAGCAGCTCCAGGGCGGCCAGCGCGATTTCGCGCGTTACGACCGGCGCTTCGTTCACCTGCGCGAAGTCGCGCACGCGCCGCAGCAGGCGATTGGCGATTCGAGGAGTCCCGCGCGACCGCGACGCGAGCTCGTGCGCGCCAGCTTCATCGATCGCGACATTCAGCAGAGCCGCGGAGCGGCGGACGATCTCACCCAGCTCCGCGTGATTGTAAAAGTCGAGATGAAAATGCTGGCCGAATCTGTCCCGCAGCGGCGAACTGAGCAGACCCGAGCGTGTGGTCGCGCCGACCAGCGTGAACGGATTCACCGAGAGCTTCATTGTGCGCGCGCCCATCCCCTCGCCCACCACGATGTGAAACTCGAAGTCCTCCATCGCGGAATATAGCCGTTCCTCGACCACGCGCTGCAGGCGATGAATCTCGTCGATGAAGAGCACGTCGTGCTCCTCGAGATTGTTCACGATTGCGGCGAGGTCGGCGGCGCGCTCGATCGCCGGTCCGGAAGTCACGTGGACGTTGACCCCGAGCTCGCGCGCGATGATGTGCGCGAGCGAGGTCTTGCCGAGGCCGGGCGGTCCCGCGAACAGCACGTGATCGAGCACTTCTGCGCGTCCACGAGCCGCATCGATCGACATGCCGAGGATTTTCTTGGTGCGCTCCTGGCCGATGAACTCCGCGATAGCGCGCGGACGCAGCGCGAGATCGATGCGACGATCGTCCTCATGGCCGACGCGCGCGGTAAGCCGCCCTTCCGCTGGCGGCGGCGGCGTGCCGGCATTTTCGATTGGCTTACTTTTCGCCAAGCAGCACCGCCAACGCCTTTCGGATTATGATTTCAGGATTCTGCGCGGCGCCCGCGTCGGCCGCTATGACCGCATCAACTGTGCGCTTCGCCTCTATCGGTTTCATGCCGAGATTCACGAGCGCGGAAATCGCCTCGTCCGATGGACCAGCGGGTCGTGCGGCGGCGTCGGGCACAGGCCGCAGATGGCCGTTGGACGTGCTGGTGGAGGGCGCCGCCATCTTCAAGTCGGCGACCTTGTCGCGCAGTTCGCGCACGACGCGTTCCGCGACCTTCGGACCAACGCCGGGCACCGCGTCGATTCGCTCGACGTCCCCCTTGCCGATTGCAGCCACGAGTTCTTCGGGCGCGAGCATTGACAGGATCGCGAGCGCGAGCTTCGGCCCGACGTGTTGCACGCTCATCAGCAGGTCGAAGGCGCGCTTCTCAGTCGCGTTGGAGAATCCATAGAGCAGCAGCGCGTCCTCGCGCACGACCTGGCGGATCATCAGCGAGACACGCTCACCGAGCTGCGGCAATCGATAGTAGGTGCTGAGCGGGATCAGTACTTCGTAGCCAACGCCACCGGTCTCGACGACGATACGCCCCGCGTCACGAACTGCGAGCGCGCCCGACAACGTCGCGATCATTGCGGCACCATCTTCGGTTTGGTTCGGCGCGGCGCTGCGGGCCGGATGCGCTCGATCGACTCGACCAGGTTCGGCATGCGTCCGCGGCCGAGATGGCAGAGCGCTATCGCGAGTGCGTCGGCCGCGTCGTCGGCGAGCTCGACTGCCGGGTCGAGCTTCAGCGTCTTGCGTACCATGTACTTCACCTGCGCCTTGTCGGCGTGTCCGTGACCTGCCACGCAGAGCTTAACTTCGTTGGGCGGATATTCGTACATCGCGAGCCCGCGCTCCGCCGCCGCGAGCATCGCCATCGCGCGCGCCTCACCGAGACGAAAAGCGCTCTGCACGTTGGCCGCGACGAAATGCCGCTCAAGACTCACCGCCGTGGGAGCGAACTCATCGATGATGTTGAGAAGAACTTCATGAATACGATGCAGGCGCGCGGGACCCGGCGCGAGCGAGGCGCATCGAATCGTGCCTGCGTTCACGTAGCGCATGCCCGGCCCCTCGACCACGCCGTAACCGCACACCGCACTCCCGGGATCCACCCCGAGTATCCGCATACCCCACCTCCGCGGCAGCACCGCGCGGCGTCAGGCCGCCGAGAACTGCGCCATCTCTTCGTCGCTGATGTCGAAATTCGCGGCGACGTTCTGCACGTCGTCGTGATCCTCGAGTTCTTCCATCAGCTTGAGCACCTGCCCGGCCGTATGGCCGGAGACCGCAACCGTATTTTCGGGAATCCGCGTTTGTTCCGAATGCGCGATCGCGAGACGGGCTTTTTCCAGCGCGTCGCGCACCGCGTTCAACTTGTCGGGCGACGTGAGAACCTGGAAAGTCTCGCCGTCGCTGGTCACGTCGTCGGCGCCGGCGTCGAGCGCGAGTTCGAGCAGCTTGTCCTCGTCGATTGCGGATTTTTCGATTCCAATCACGCCGCGCTTCTTGAACATCCAGCCGACGCATCCGACTTCGCCGAGGTTGCCGCCATGCCGCGAGAAAACGAACCGCAACTCGGCGACCGTGCGATTGCGATTGTCCGACAGCACGTCGACCATTATTGCGACGCCGCCGGGGCCGTAGCCCTCGTAGGTGATTTCCTCGAGCGACGCGCCCGCAATTTCGCCGGTGCCTTTTTTGATCGCGCGATCGATGTTGTCGTTGGGCATCGATTGCTTCTTGGCGACCGTCACTGCCGTGCGCAGGCGCGGGTTGGAATTGATATCACCGCCGCCGAGTCGCGCCGCGATCGTGATTTCCTTGATCATCTTGGTGAAGACGCGGCCGCGCTTGGAATCGGTGATCGCCTTCTTGTGCTTTATCGAACTCCATTTCGAATGACCCGACATGGCAAATACCTTCCGCGGGGCCACCTCGGCGGGCGGGTCCCGAACGATGCCGAGATTATCATAAAGTTTCGCGCAAGGGGGAATGGGGCGAAGCCTATGGCGTCGAGGAATTCACGCGCTCGCGGACTTCGAAGTCATCACATCTTCAAGCGCGCCTGCGAGGCTCGGATGCTCGAAGACGTAGCCGCTTTGCTCGGCCACCTTCGGAAAGACCCGCTGCGACGTGAGCAGGATGTCGCTCACCTCTCCCAGCGCGAGGCGAAGTGCCATGCGCGGCACCGGGAGCAGCGCCGGCCGGTGGACTGCATTCGCCAGCACGCGCGTAAAATCGGCATTGGTCACCGGGCGTGGCGCGACCCCGTTCATCGGCCCACGGATCGAGTCGTTCCGGCTCGCATGCAGCATCACGCCAACCAAATCCTTGATATGAACCCACGGCATCCACTGCCTGCCACTGCCGAGCCGACCGCCCACTCCCATCCGAAAGGGAGTCAGCATCGTGGCGAGAGCCCCGCCGTTCGGAGCGAGAACGACCCCAATTCGGACGCATACCACGCGAACACCAAGCTGCTCGGCCGCCATCGCTTCGCGTTCCCAATCCACGCAGAGTTTCGCGAGGAATCCATCGCCCGCACTTGAGTGTTCATCGAGCTCTTCGTCGCCTCGATCGCCGTAGTAGCCAACCGCCGACGCGGACACGAGCACCTTCGGCCGGCTCTCCGAGGCCGCGATCGCGCTGACCAAGTTGCGCGTGCCGAGGACACGGCTGTCGCGGATGCGGCGCTTCTTCTCTTCTGTCCAGCGCCCCTCGAACACCGGCTCGCCCGCAAGGTTGAAGACGACCTCGACGCCGCGGATAGCGTCAGCCGGCGCAGGGCCGCCTTCCGGATTCCAGGCGTGCGCCTCAACCTTACCGAGCCGACGCCGCGCTTCGTCCGGGTTGCGACTCAGGACGACCACGTCCTCGATTTTCCCGACGAGATGCTTTCCGACGAGCCCAGTAGCACCTGTGATGAGTGTTCGCATACCGTCCTTCTTCTGTCTTATCCTTAGCAGGTTCGCAACTGTCGATACGCTCTCCGCGTTGCGCGCGCATAACGATCGCTGCGAAAGCGCTAGCCTCAACTCCGTCCGCTTCTGTTATCATGCTGTCGCTATCGATTCGGATGATCGAGGAATGCCTGGGGTGAGAATTTCGATTTTGGGTTTGTTGGCGGGGCTGTGCGCTGCCGGGTGCCTATATCCTCCCGTCACGCAGCCGCCGCCTGACGCGCAGCAGGAGGTGGTGATACCGCTGCCGTACGATCTCGCATGGGACGCGGTGAATGGGGTCATCACCGAAAATTCGTTCCACGTGCAGGCGCAGGATATGACCAACGGGATTATCGAAGCGGTGGGTCCGCGCTTCACACTGCATGACGCCGATTGCGGAAAGATAAAGAGCGTGGCGGGCTCTTACATTGCAGAGCCGGAGCAGGACTCGTCGTCCGTGTACAACTTCCTGGTGCGCCCGCGCGGCACGGAGGCGACGCTGGTCGAGGTGCGCGCGACCTTTAACTCCTCGGTCAAGGTCCCGTTGCATCCGGCGACCGACGTCGACTGCGTGTCGCACGGAATCCAGGAATCGAATCTGCTGCGCGAGGTCCTGGTTGAAGCGAAGAAGACTCATCGCCCGACATTCGCCAAGCAGAGCGGCACCCCGCAGCAGGCGGCGTCTTCGCAATCGTCGGGACCGGCGCACAGGCCTCCGTCGACGATTGATAAAACAGAGGGACAATCCGAGATGCCGACTTCGATGCGCGGATTTTCGATTGGCGGGAATCTCAAACTGCCAGAGCCTCCATCGCAGTAGACCAGCACTCGCGCGGGCTTGACATTTTTTTCGTCCGGGATGAAACCGGGGCAGAGACCTCTCCCCTAACCCCTCTCCCTTTAGGAGAGGGGAGAAGCAGAGTTAGGAGAAACTTTATGAAAGGTCGCATCGCGTTCATCCCAACCGCACACAAAATTGAATTCCACGAGTACGAGGTTCCCTCGCCTGCCGCTGGCGGTCTCGTCGCGGCCGTCACGCAGACCAACGTGTGCGGCTCGGAAGTGCATATGTGGAAGGGCGAATTCGGGCGGCGCGGCGTGATGCCAGGCCATGAGATGAGCGGGCGCATCGAGGCGCTCGGCGCGGGCGTGCGCGCGGATTGGGCCAGCGTTCCGGTCAAGGAAGGCGACCGGATCGCGCCGGTCTACTACACGGTGTGCAATCGATGCATAAACTGCGTCAGCGGTAATCATGCGGCGTGCACCGCCAAGGTGGTCGGCGCGCGGCATCCCGATGAGCCGCCGCATTTCACCGCCACGTTCGCAACGCATTATGTCGTAAAGCCTGATCAGCATTTCTACCGCGTGCCGGACAATGTGCCCGACCTGGTCGCGTCGTCGGCGAATTGCGCGATGTCGCAAGTCTTCTGGAGTCTCGATCGCGCGCGGCTGGCTTACGGCGAAAAGCTGGTGGTGCTCGGCGCGGGCGGACTCGGGCTGCATGCTATGGCGATCGCGAAGGCGCGCGGCGCACATGTGATCGCCGTCGACGGCGTCGATCTGCGCTTGCGCGAGGCGCGTCGATTCGGCGCCGACGAGACGGTCGATATGCGCGAATACAAAGATGCGGAAGCTCGCGACAAACGCGTGCGCGAGCTATGCGCCGGATGGCCCGACGTGGTGCTCGAGGTAGCCGGCGTCCCCGAGGCGTTCAGCGAGGCACTAAAGATGGTGCGCGCCGGCGGCCGCGTGATCGAAGTCGGCAACATCTCATCGGGCCTGACGGTCCAACTCCCTCCGTCAACGATCACCTTCAAATCACTGGAAATAATCGGCGTAGCAACCTACCCGCCGCACTACCTGAAGAAGTCGCTGGACTTCCTGGCCGCAAACATCGACCGCCTCCCCTACCGCGAAATGTGCGACGCGACGTTCCCGCTGTCGAAGGCCGCCGAGGCACTGGACAAAAGTGAGCATCGCGAGGTCACGCGCGCGGGATTGTTGCCGGAGATGAATTAGAAATTTAGGAGAATCGAAATGAGTGCCGAGTCCACAGGAAATAGTAATTCGAGCGCAATCAGGCCGGCAAAACTCTCGCATGCAGTGCTGCGCACCGGGCATCTCGACAAGATGATTGAATGGTACAAGACGGTGTTCAATGGTGAGGTCTTGTTCGAGAACGATTTTATCGCGTTCATGACCTACGACGACGAACACCATCGGATCGCTTTCATAGGCTTTCCCGGTGTCGTCGATAAGCCGAAAGGAAGCGCAGGGCTCGACCATCTCGCCTTCTTTTATGCGACTCTCGGTGATTGGATCGCGACGTATGAACGCCTCAAGACGGCCGGGATCACACCGCGGATCGGCATTCACCATGGGTTGACGATGTCGTTGTATTACCGCGATCCCGATAACAACGGCGTCGAATTGGCGATCGACAACGTCGAGAAATCCAAGTGGCACGACTGGATGCGCAACACCCTAAAGGACGTTCTAATCGGTGCGCCGATCGATCCCGAGGAGCTAGTGAGGAAGTATCACGCGGGAGTGCCCGAGGCAGAATTAAGGCGTTTCACGCCAGCCAGTGAGTTAGATCCGGAAGTGCTGCGCCGTATGGTCGAGTAGTGGAATCAAGCAATCGCTTCGACGGAATAAATTCCGTCCTACTGTCTGAATAAAAGCTCTCACTTTCGAAACTCTCCCATCGCGAGATCCCGGGAGAAAAACCGCGTGCTCGCCGTAGTGACTGCGACGTGATAGGTTGCCAGCAATCTGTCGGTGCTGGACGAGATTGAGCGCCGCAGATTGATGCACGCGGGATTGCTGGCAGACCTAAGACTCAAAATCTGCGGGGGCTGCGTGATTCCAATCCGCTACAATCTTAGGAGCCTGCTCGAGCGGCGTGCTACGACGCTGATGACCGTGCTCGGGCTTGGCATGGTCGCGATGATCTTCGTCATTCTGTTCGGGTTCATCGGCGGGCTGAAAGGCACGATGCTCAATGCAGCCGACCAGCGCAACTGGGTGTTGCTCAGTCGGGGTACGCCGGATGAAACGGCGAGCTTCATTCCGCACGCGCTTATGGACCTCATCCGCGTGCGGCCCGAAATCGCAACGAGTGACTCAGGCCAGCCGTTGATGTCGCCGGAGATTTTCGCGGGCGTGAACATCAGCCGCGACAAGCATGTGCGCCAGTTCGTATTGATGCGCGGCGTGATGCCGATCGCAATGAAAGTGCATCGCAACATGCGCCTGGTCGCGGGGCATTGGCCGACTCGCGGCAACGGCGAATGGGCCGTCGGGCAAAAGATCGAGGCGCGGCAGCCGTATATGACGATCGGCACTCAGATGCATTACGGCCGGCGCAACTGGACAATCGTCGGAGTTTTCTCCGATGAGGACAGCGCGCGCGAGTCCGAGATTTGGACCGACTACGATTACCTGCTCACCGACGCGCAGAGCCCCGGCAAAGACACCAACTCGCTGCATATCGTGTTGAAGCCCGGCACCGCGGACTCATTTCAGAATGCGCTCAAGAGTGACTCACGGCTGAAGGTCGACGCGATATCCGAGCGCGACTACTACGCCTCGCAAACTAAAGTGGTGGACCAGTTGCGATCGCTCGGGCTGATCGTGGCGCTGATGCTCGGGGTCGGCGCGGTGTTCGGCGGGATGAACACGATGTACGCGGCGGTGGCCCGGCGCAAACGCGAGATCGGCGTGCTGCGCGTGCTCGGATTCTCGCGCGGGAATATTCTCGGCAGCTTCGTAATCGAGAGCGCTATTCTCGGTATCGCTGGCGGCGTTGCGGGCGTCGTGCTGGCGTATATCGTCGCGTGGGGCACGGGCTTGAACAGCCGTCTGCTCAGCGTTGGTTCTACCTTCTTTTCTTATCGGCCGACGCCGGCGGCGATTGTCGCGGGGCTGGCCGCGGCGAGCGTGATCGGTGTGGCGGGAGGATTTGCGCCGGCATGGCGCGCGGCGCGCATCGGGGTGATCGATTCGATTCGGGAAGCATGATGATAGCGAAGCTGTTCATCGTCGCGATCCGCAATATGCGGCGTCAGCTGCGGCGCACGATTCTGACCGCGCTCAGCTTCGCGGTCGCGGTCTTCCTGTTCACAGTGCTGGTGGCGGTGCCGGTGTCGATGGATCGAATCGCGGCCGACGCCGCGAAGGGCCTGCGCCTGATCGTTATCCCGCACAACTCGTACAAGCTGCCGGCGAAGTACTGCAATGATATCAGGAAGATGCCGCATGTGATGGGATGCGCGCCTGAGCTTCAGTGGGGTGCGATTTATCGCGACCCGCGCAATCAGATTATGGCGATCGGCGTAACGCAAGATATCTATTCGGTCAGCGGGCCGAGCGATTTTCAGTTGCCGCCCGAGATCCGCAAGCAGATGTTCACGGACCGGCGCAACGCATCGGTCGGCAGCGTGCTGATGCGCGAGCAGGGGCTTAAGCTCGGCCAGCCCTTCACTCTCCGTTCACCGGAGAACGCAAAGCTGACTCTGACTCTCATTCCAAAGACCGAAATGCCAACCCTCTTAACCGCGCGGGCGCTGTTCTTCGATCGTCGATTGCTCGACGAGGCGGTGAAGAACGCGTACGGAGCCGATATTCAGGATCGCGCGACCTTCCTGGCGGTCAGAGTCGATCGCGCCGAGAACATGAATTCGGTGATCGGCGAAATCGACGAGAACTTTCACAACTCGGACGGTGAAACCGAGACGACGCCGGAGTCGGACGCACTGAACAGTGTGATCACCGGAATCGGCGACGTGCGGACAATCATGTACAGCATTTGTATCGTCGTGCTGCTGACGGTCTTGCTGATCGCGGCCAACTCGATGGCGATGATGGTGCGCGACCGGATAACCGAGGTCGCGGTGATGCGCGCGCTCGGCTTCGCGCGCGTTCACGTGGTGGCGTTGCTGCTGACGGAGGCCGCGCTGATTGGACTTGCCGGCGCGATTGTCGGCGCGGGCGCAGCGCTGTGGTGCTTCCACGGAGGCATCTCGCTCGGGGCGCTCACGGGAGGACTCGGCTACATGGCGGTCGCACCGAGCACTGCGGCATTGGCGGTTCTGGTCGCGCTCGGTGTGAGTCTTCTGAGTGCCGTGGCGCCAGTGACGCAGGCAGCGAACATCCCGCCCGCGATGGCCTTCAGGAAAGTAGTGTGAAACGGAATGTCTCAACTGCCAGCGCGGTCAGGGATTAGAGCGTCGGCGGGCACCACCTCCGGGTCTGAGGTGCCCGGGACTTTCCAGTACAGGTGCAGGTATGAGCCGCCGCCGATATTGCGCTCGCCGACTTCGATCCGATGCGGTCCTTCGGTGAGGTGAATCGTGCCGCTGTCGCGAACCTTGGTGACCGGGCCGGGATCGCGAATGACGGGAGTGCCGTCAACCGTGACCCATCCTGAATCGTCGACGTCGATTGTGAATTGGTAGTCTCCCGTTTTTGGCGCGAGCAGCTGGCCGCGCCAGATGTCGCATGAGGGGAACGGCATCGCGCCCATCTCGGCAATCGTGTCGAAATCAAGTTGCCGATCGACTCGCACGATATGTGGAGCGGTACTGCCGCATTCGTCGCCGACGTAATACCTGCCCAGCAATCCGTGATGCCCGCTCTGCAAGAAGGGCTGCATGACACGCTGATTCATCGAGAGCAGGAAGACTGTCGCGATTGCCAGCGTGACGGCGGCTTGTTTGTGGCGGCGCGACGTACGATCGCCCCAGAGCCCGAGCGTGTCCGACAAATCGTACGCACCGAAGATCCAGAACGCGGCGAGCGGCCATAGCTGGAACGGGCCGGGCAGTCCGAGAAGTTTGCCGAGATTAAAGGCTACAGAGTCGCGCACAATCATGCCGCCGCCGAAGAATGCGTCGCGGTTGGTGGCGAAGTCGCCGCGCATGAATTGCTGCAACGCGAAGTCGCGCACCGGGTTGTCGTATTCGTACGGGAAGTGCGGATTGGTCGAGGTGGCCATCAGCATGATCGCGGCCGATAGCGCGCCGATCGCGCCCAGCAGCCAGTTGAATGCGGCGGGAAGAAACGTTAGTGCGAGAACCATGAACGGAACCGACGCGACGATTTGCCGCGGGCCGGTCGCGGTGCCGCCGCCCCACGATACGATCGATTCGCCATACGATGCGTTGAACAGGATCAGCACCACGAACGAATAGACGGTGACGACGAATTCGGCGCGCCACTTTTTCAGCTCCGCGAAATAGCCGACGCCGACGGCCGACAGCAGCAGCACCGGGTTGCAGAAGAACAATCCGCGCTGCGGATCGAGCAGCACGTTCCACAGGATGCGCATCTTCGGATAGGTCAGTCCGACGAAGCCCACAGCCTGCTCGGGGAATTGACGGTTCTCGGTCGGGGCGAGCTTGAACGCCTGGTAGCTGAAGAAGAATGGATTTCCGAATGCTCCCCAGTTGTAAGCGAGCATGATCGCGACGGTGATCGCAGCGCCGGCGGAAAACGCGGCGAGATTCTTCAGGTCGCGCAGTTTGAATAGCGCGTAGATTCCGATCGCGGCGGCGACGAGGAAGACTGGGTAGTCGTTGAGGACTGCCCATCCTGCTAGGAAGCCAGCCGCCAATGCGCGCGCCGGCGATGGACGAGTTACGAAGGTCGCGAGCAGATAGAACGCGCTGAATACGCATACCGCGGCGACCGGCTCGCCGGTGAGTTCAGTGGCGTATGGAAACGCGATTGTCCCGAGACCGAGAATCAGCGCGACACCGGCCGCGCGGCCGTCCGACGCGCCGAGAAATCGCGCGAAGCGAAACATGACCACGCACATCGCGGCGACGAGCAGGCCGGTCGTGAACACTGTCGTCAGATATGTGACGAATGCCCAATACTGCGGCTCGTGCGCCGCGTTCATCGGCAGCAGCGCGATGCGGAAGATCATCCACGGAATCAGCGCGGTGTATGACGTGCCGGGCGCTTTGACGGAGTAGATGTGCCCGTGGAACGTGATGATGTCGGCGGTGTTGTAGCCGCAAAAGTCATTGATATAGAGCGCGCCCTTTTCGATCATCGAGCGCAGCAGGTCGAAGCGGCACGCGACGCTCTGGTCGGCGCCCTGGTAAAAGTAGGCATAGGTGACGAACGGGATCAGGAAGATCGCGGCCTCGATTTGGCGGCGACGATCTTCGGGCGCGATCGCGCCGTTGGAGCTCGAGACTCCCCCGGTCATTGTTTTTTGGGGCGCCCCGCCATCGCAGCGCGAAACGTATTGAAAATGCGAAAGTCGTCGTCGCCGTAAATGCGCCAACCGGCCCATGCGATTCCCACCAGCGCCAGAAAGGTGACGATCAGCGAGATTGGCGAGCCGATCGGCACCGGCGCTCCCTGCTGCCGGATCGCATTCAAGTCGTACGTCGGAGTCGCGTTGGCAGGCGGCGCGTCAATCGCGACCATCGACGCGTTTCTGAAGAACGCCTTGCCGGTGTTGAGGCTGCCGAATCCACCGACGCGCAGGGCGACGTCGATATCGGCGCCGTGGCCTCCCACCTTGAGGTACAGGGTGACGCGCTGCCAGTCGGTGGTGCCGTGGATGTCCGCCGACATGATGCCGTCTTCCATGACCGACATCGACGCGCCGGATTCCTTGGCGCCGACGTCTTCCGTGCGGACATCGACGCTCAGCTGATACCATCCGGGCGGCACGGTCAGCGGTTGCATCCAGCGGCCGTCGTTGGCCTTGAGGTTATCCACCTCCATCTCACTCGGCTTGTCGGTGTAGGAATGCCAGTGCGTTTGAAAAGCGTCGGGGCTGTTGATCCAAGCCTCGGTGCGCCAGGAGTCCGGCTGATCCTCGGAGCCTTTTTTGAAGTCGCCGTTGAGCAGGAGGTTTTTTTGATCGGCGGAGTATGCGCGGCGCGAGGTGAATACTGCGGCCAGCATCGTGCAGAGAACGATTGCGGACAGCAACCTAACCCCTAACCCCTTCCCTCGAGGGAAGGGGAACGATCGCAGGAGGGCACAGTCGCAACGGCGGAGCGGGATCATATCCAATTGCGGATTCCGCCTGACTGGAGCCACATGCGCGCGTAGTATCCTTCGCGGCTTATCGGCATGCCGACCCAAATCGGGAAGTAGTACACGAACAGGATCAGCGCGGTGACCGCGAACACGCTAGCGACGTATCGGCCCGCATACGGAGTCCTCAACAGCAGAAAACCGTACGCGCCAATGACCACAATAAAGGTGATCCACGCCCACGTCGGAGGCAGGCCGAGAAAAAACACCGGCGTCATCGTCAGCAACAGCGCAAGATGCTCCCACGGCTCGGCGCGCTCCTTGAAACATTCGGCGAGCAGAATCGCGAGCGCCAGGTAGCCGAAATAAACCGACGCCATGTAGTGGTAGAGGAACAGCGTGCGGCCGATCCACGCCCAGATTAGCAGGTAGCTGAGATAGCCGATGACCAGGAACGATCGCGTGAGCGACGGGCGCTCTATAGCCTGCACCGCGGTGATCGTGATCGCGGTCAGCGCGCCCCACCATAGAAGAGGATTGCCGCCGCCCCAGACAGTCTGCACGTCGCCGGTCTTGGGAAAGTTCTGCCAGTAAGCAATCGGCCGCAGCATCAGCGGCCAACTCCACCATCGCGACGCGTACGGATGCGTCGCGGAGGAAACACTCTTCTCGTACCAGACGACGTCGGTGTAGTACTTGCCGAGATCGGAGATGCCGCCCCACCATCCGAGCCAGAAATGCGGGATGAACACCGCCAGGTAGGTGATTGTGGCGACGGCCCCGACCAGCAGGACTGCGCCAACGTTCATCGGTTCGAGTACGTCGGCCATCGACGGCATCTGCCACGATTGCGCGGCTGATGGCGATGAGCGGTTGCGCCAATAAATCTCAGCGAAGCGTATTACCAGGAACGCGAGAATGATCAGTACGACGAATGAGATTGTTATGTCGCTGAGGTAAAGCAGGAATCCGAGGACGATACAGGTTGCAGAAATGAACAGCGCCGAGGTCTGATCGAAAAGATTGAGTGCGATCGGGACCGCCGGCGCTGGCGCTTTGATTTTCTTCGGCTTGGATTCGATCGGCGCCTTTGGTTCGACCAGCGGCTCCGGTGGAGCGGGTTTCGGATGGTCTCTCGCGATCACGTAAACGATAAAGCCGAGCACCAGTAAAAAAGTGATCGCCGGGATGTAGAGTTTGCTCGCCAGGCAGAGGCCCAGCGCCAGACCGATCCACGGCAGGATGCGTTGACGCGCTTTCGGGTCGGGCGTCTGCACGAATTTGAAGAAGAGCAGGTACGAGACGGCGGCGCACGTGAGATAGACGATGTCGATCACGGCGTAGTGCGAATCGACCAGGTACATCCCGTCGCAAAGAAGGATCGCGCCCGCCAGCGCGCCGACCAGCCGCGATCCCGACATCCGGCGCCCGATTAGATACGTGATTCCCACCAGCGCGGTGCCGATGGTCGCGTTGCCGACTCGCCAACCAAACGGATGATCGCCAAAGAGCAGGATGCCGAGCGCGATGATGAGCTTGGCCAGTGGAGGATGAGGATCGAGGAATGATTCGCCGTGCAGATAATGGCGGCCTTGCGCCACGAAATGGACCTCGTCGAAAACGATCTCGGCCGGATGCCCGAGATGCCAGAAGCGCGTAATTGCCGCGGCGATCAGCAGAATCGAGATGATGATCGTGTCGGTCGCGATCCACGGGGGCGCGGATGCCGCCGGCTCCTCGACGTAGTCTTCGATCGGCCGCGGGGGCATCGCGAATTTGCTGAAGAACTCACCGATCGGATCGGTCTCAGCACTGCTGTCTTTCATTCGCGTCGAACCCCAGTAGACGGCCAGCCCGAGAGCGATCACGTTCAGAGCCGAGGTCGCCATCGCAAGGCGGTCGCGCGAATCCAAAAACACGACGGTGTTGAGCGTGTGCAGAATGTAGGCGAGGTTGATGAAGCAGGTGATCGTGAGAATCACGAACACCGCGAGCATCTCGGGCGCTTCCAGAGCCAATGGCACCGCCAACGCGATTGCGGGGTAGAGGTACCGCTCGTGCATCCTGGGCGCGACCATGAAGAATCCAAAAACCGCGATGAACGACGCGAACAGCAGGCGCGTCGGCGTTCTGCCCCGCCACAAAATCCACGCGACGAATACGTACAGGGGCACCAACAGGCTCATCCCGAGCGCGAAGAACGATACTCCCGCGAGCGTGTTCGAATCGGCCTGGCGCAGTCCGCCAAGCAACGCCATCAGGTTGAATGCGTTGACCGAAGTCTCGTGGTAGTACGCCGCGGTCGACGTGTAGAGCTTGATGATCCAGTTCCATTCGTGGCCGATTTGAAACGGCGCGATGCCGATGATCGCGACCGCGATCAGCGCGATTCCTGACCTTATCCAGGTCGCGAAGTCGGTCTCGAGCATCGTCCACACGCCGAGCACCGGAAGCATCATCAGTCCCTGCGGCTTGACCAGCACCGCAATCGCGGCGAGACCCCATGCGATTTCGTACTGCTCGCCAAGAATCGCCACGATGCTCAGAAGCGTGACAAACGTCATTACGGAATCGCTCTGGCCCCAGACCACGGTGTCGAACAGCAGCGACGGATTCAGCGCGACCATCAACATCGCGAAGAATGCCATCTCGGGCCGGCCACCGCGCCGAATGAAGGCGTACATCAGGATCGAGAGCGCGAGGTCAGCGACAATCGCCGGACTTTGTATAATGACGCGGTAGAAATCTCCGGTGGCGCCGATTGCATGCGCGAGTATCCCGACGACCCACAGCCCGTACAGGTAGCCGGGCGGATAATCGAGGAAGAATCCCTGCTGATATGTATGCGCGGGACCGAACGTCGCGATTTGGCTCGCCCACGCCTGGTAATCGCCAACGTCAGGGCCGAAGCCGGGAAAGTACGGCATCACCAGCAGCTTCAGGATAGCCAGGGCGGCGAGCACCAGCAGAGCTGGGATGACGCCGGAGTCGGTATCTTCGGTCAGGGGGCGGAGGTAATCGATGAAGGCGTAGCCGACCAGCGCGATCAGAATCGCGGCGGCGATGAACCCCGGTAATTTGCCGGTGGAAACTGCGGGCGTCGATGCGGCCGCGATGGCGACGACCGCCAACGCGGCAACGCCCCACGGTGCAATTCGCGCCCACGCAACCCACCCTTGAGGCCGGTCCCCCTCGACCTTCAGACTCTCGATCATCCTGCTATCGCCCACATGCGCAAACGATAAAGATAGCGGTTATTTCAGCCGCGATGAACAGGGGCAGGTGTCGGGCATCGCGGGTCATTTTTCGTTTTTCAATTGGCTGGCGACCGCGCTAGCCGGCAGTCTATTATGGGCGGCATTGCCGCCAAGGAGAACTCTTCGATGCGACTGATTCACACCGTCTATGAGCCGGCAGGCGAAGGACCCCATCCGACGCTGATCGCGATGCACGGGTTCGGCGCCAGCGCGCTCGATCTGCTGGGGCTCGCGCCGTACATAGCAGAGGGCCGCTTCATGGTGATTTGCCCGCAAGGTCCGATGGAAGTGCCGATTGGTCCGACCCGCGGCTACGCGTGGTTTCCGATTCGCATGGGCGCATCGCCCGATCGCGGTGCAATCGACGACGCTAACAAAATGGTGACCGAGTTTCTCAACGAGGCACTGAAAAAATACCCGGTCGATCGAAAAAAGCTGGTGGTGCTCGGATTCAGCCAGGGCGGCATGATGGCGTATCGGCTCGCGATCAGAAATCCCTCGAAGTTCGCAGCGCTGGTTGCACTCTCAACGTTTTTTCCGCCGGACTTGAAGGACGAGGTAAACGACCCCGCCGCGCTCGAAGCGCTGCCGACACTCGTCCAGCACGGCCGCGCCGACGACATGATCGAAATCACCCGCGCGCGAGCATCGGTAGAAACGCTGCGCGCGCTCAAGGTACCGCTGACATATCGCGAATACGATTGCGGCCACGAGATCACGGCCGAAGCCCTGACTGACCTATCGAATTTCCTGACCGAGAAGGTCCTCGACCCGATCGTCAAACCGTAGTTCTTCCCCTCTCTCTGAAAGGGAGAGGATCGAAGGTGAGGGGTCCTTACACAGCGCGCATCTTTTGCGCGCGATTCAAGATTCTGCCTCTGCCTGCTACTCATCTTCGACAATAGCGACTGGACGCACCCATCCTGCGCTGCCGCCGGTGATTTTGATTGGCAGCGCGCTTACTTTGAAACCGAACGGGCGCGGGATTGCGCCGAGGTTGGCGAGTTTTTCCATGTGGATGTGCTCGCGCTCGCGGCCGACGAAATGCGCCGGGAACAATGCGTCGGGATTACCTTCGCGCAAGCCGCGCGCCATCGTGGCGAACGACACGTCCATCGCGATCGCGTCGATTCCGATCAGCTTCACACCTTCATCAAGAATAAAATTCTGGCCCGCGACCGACAGCCCGGCTTGTCGGCGCACGTACTCATCGACGTTGTCGAGATACTGGTCGCTGCCGGTCCAGAGCAGCACGATGTCGAGCGGCTTGAGCGTGTAGCCGATTCGCGAAAGCTCGCCCTTGATGTCCTCGACGCTGATGTCTTCACCCTGGCGATGGCGAAAATCGAGCCGCACGCCGTCGCCGTAGCACCATTCCAGTGGAATCTGATCGATAGTGCGCGCAGGCTTGCCCTCGCACAGCGGGCCGAAGTGCCACGGCGCATCGATGTGATTTCCGGCGTGCCCCGTCAGCGTGATCGTTTCCCATCCGAGTCCCATCGACTCCGGGTAATCGCCAACGTCCGAGCCTTTGAACAGACGCAGCATCGCACGCGCGCCTTCCTCGTGGCTGACGCGCTTGAAGCGATAATTCCACGGCGGATACGGCGCAGCGTCGAGCGGTACTCCGATATCGATGATTTTCATTTTCACGAGATAAGATTCTAACGCCCGCATCTCATCCTGTCATTCAGAGCCGCTGCGGCGAAGAAACCCGGATCTTTGCCAAAACCAAGCATGCTAGGATCGCCGGCATGAGCGATGACACCAACGTGGCGCAAGCATTCGCGAAACTGCTCGAGGTCGTCACGGAACTGCGCGCGCGATGCCCGTGGGATCGCGAACAGAAACTTGGCGACACTCCCCGGCATCTGATCGAAGAGACATACGAAGTGGCCGACGCGATTGCTCGCGGTAACCTGCCCGACGTCGCGGAGGAACTCGGCGACGTGATCGTCCAATGCCTGTTCATTGGCGTGATTCTCGCCGAGGATGCGAAGCTCGATATCGCAACCGTCATGCAGAACGCCGCGGAAAAACTAATTCGGCGGCATCCGCACGTTTACGGTGACACGCGCGCCGAAACTTCGGAGCGAGTGGTCGAGAATTGGGAGCGGATCAAAGTCGGCGAGCGCGCGAGCAAGAACCCGGACAGCGCCAGGAGCCTCGCGCACGTCGGCCGCGGCTTGCCCTCGATGATGCGTGCGGAAAAACTCGGCGAGAAAGCGCGCCGCGCCGGAATGGATTGGGCGAACATCCGCGACGTACTGGCGAAGGCTCGCGAGGAAATCGACGAGGTCGAGCAGGCACTCGATCGCAACGACAACGCAGATGCGGCAGAAGAGCTGGGCGACCTGATGCTCGCGATCGCCAACGCCCCCCGCTTCATTGACCAGGACGCCGAGACGACTCTGCGCGCGGCCTGCGACAAGTTCGTCGGGAGATTCGACGAAGTCGCGCGCATCGCAGCATCACGCGGGCTCGACCTGAAATCGATGACGCCGTCCGAAATCGACGCACTGTGGAACGAAGCTAAAGCGGCCAGGTCTCGATGAATCGATGCTCGCGTCATTTGAGAAGCGAACCGCGTAGGGTCGACATTGGACGCCCGCCTGCCAATTTAGTAACACAGATGGCGACTGGGTCCTGCCTCCCCCTTCATCCAGTCGGGGAACGGGTTGGCGTTTTAGAAGGCGAACGCTGGCCCGTTCTTTTTTAGGGAATGAGTCGCTGACGATGGATCGAGTATTATCGAAGTGGATCGGCTATGCCGTGATCGGTCTCGTGGTCGTATACCTGTGGATGCATTCCAATTCCATCGCCGGCGAGCTCAGAGCGCTGATCGGTGACTGGTGGAAATGAATCGCGCAGAAACTTGAACGGCGAACATGCGGCCGTAGCCGCTAACCGGCGATTATGGCAGTGTGTCAGGCTTGGCTCGATCCCTTGACCCCATCCTGGAGGAACCCATGAGCCTGCGAGCACTTCCTATCCTGTTTCTATTCGCCGCGGCCCTGACGCTCACCCCAATCTCGGGCCTCGCTGCTGTCGGCCTGGCGGTCGGAATCGCCCCGCCCGCGACTGTAGTCGAGACGCCTCCGCCCCCTCCGCCGCCGCCCGCGAATGTCTGGGCGCCGGGCTACTGGGCATGGGACGGCACCAAATATGTCTGGGTGCCCGGAAGTTACGTGGTGGCCCCCTTCCCAGGCGCCGTGTGGGTAGCGGGACACTGGGTTAGAGGCGGCCACGGCTGGGGTTGGCATGACGGCCACTGGCGGTGACGGGTCTCCGCGGGTGAGGTGCAGGAGTATTGCTCCGGCGCTCTCGCACTGTTACAGATGACTGGTTATGCCTCATATTCCCGTTCATCCGTCGGCCGAGAAACGACATCGGCAAAGTCTTAAGCGCGCCGAGCGCAACCGCGTCGTCCGCACACGTGCCCGCACGTTGGCCAAGACCGCAGCGGAAACTATCGCCTCCAGCAGCGACGAGGCTGCGGCCAAGGAAGCGCTCAAACAGGCGACCAAGGTGCTGTACAAGGCGATCAGCAGCGGCACGATGCATCGCAATACGGTGCGGCGCAAAGTTGCGCGGCTGTCCGCCAGCCTGCATCGCAAGTTCAGCAAGAAAGCGTAGATCGGTCCGCTCGAGCGAGGGCTTCCTTAGTCGGGCGCGGTCATCAGGTCGAGGATCAATCCCGCGAGCGCCTGTTCGCGATCCTTGATGGTGCCGTCCTTGAAGCCCGCGTCCATCGCGCACGCACGCCAGTAGGCGCGTTCCAGCCGGGCGAGCCCGAAGCGTCGCGCTCCTTCGATAGCACGAGTTGCCAATCCACTTTGCGGCGGGAGGCCGAGCGCAGCTGCCACATCGCCTTGACTCCTTCGCGCCGCCATCATCGAGGCTGCGATCATCATCCGTCGCATCATCGGGATGATTTCGACCGCGAGTATCTCGAAGACCTCGCGCCCGAGCGCGAGCGCGCGGCCCAATTGCGCCAGCGCGGCCGAGGCCCTGCCACGCGCGACGCTCTCCGCGAGCTCGAATGCTTCCGGCATCCGTCGTGCGCCCTCGTCCAAATCGGCCGGCTGCACCGCCTTGCCCGGCTCGGCGAAAATCATGACTTTGCCGAGCGTGTTGGCGACCGCCGCCAAATCTCCGCCGTGACGCGAGATGATCAGGTCGAGCGCCGCGGGCGACATCTTTAATCCAAGCGATTGCGCAAACGCATTCACGTACTGCTCGATCTGGTTGTCGAACGGACGCATGCAGTTCACCAGCAGCGCCGATTTTTCCGCAGCGCGGCGAACCTTGGCGGGCGCGTTGTCCTTTTCGTAGAGCAGGATGAGATGACCGGGGCAGCCCGCGGTTTCAATTGCCGCGACCAGCGCAGCCTCCGAGCCGCCGCTGCCCGACGTGCGCGCGTCGCCGGCATCCGCATCCGCACCGGATGTCTCGGCCTTGTCGCGACGCGACTTAAGGATTCGGCATGCGATCGCGCGCCTGGGCGCAAACAAGTCGGGCGCCTGAAGCTCGTTCAACACGGCGCCGCAGTCGTCACCCGAACCGATCTGAAAGCTGCGATACTGGCACCCGTCGCTGACGAGCTTGCGAACAACCGAATCAAGAACATATTCACGCAGAAATGCGTGCGGACCGAAAATTACAACCACCGGCGGGATTCGCTTTCGATCGTCCCCGCCTGATCCTCGAAGATACGCGAGCGCAGTTTCAAGCGGCATGCGGTAGTGTACCGAGGGAAAATGAAAAGCTAGAAACCTTCGGCCATTTCAGCGTAGAGGTTCTGCGCGAGCCGCTGCATCAACACCTCGCGCGACGATGCAGTTTCCGATTGCGCAGTCTGGATATCGGTCATGTTTGCGATGTCGTTGCTGCGCAAATTCTGCTGCAGGAAAGTTGGCGTCGTGGCCACGGTCGTCTGCGGCACCACGGGAGTGTGCTCCCCGGCGCTGATGTTATTCGCGGTCCATATTGTCTTCTTGGTGTGCATGTCTCTGAGCATCGCCGAGAGCACCATACTTTGATTGTATTGGGTCGGCTCGAGGGCAGAGTTGAAGTTCGTCGGAACTTCGTTAGCGAACCTCACCGCGCCCGACAACTCGAGATCGGCAGCGCTCGGGCTATCGACGATTTTGAGCCTTCGATGCAGGTCGATTTCATCTTTGATGTAACGCATGACCTCATCGTTGACGCCGGTCACACGCGTTTGATTGCCGAATCGCTCGACGTAAATCGTCTGCGCGCTCGACGGCAACGCGTCGCCCGATGCCGCGAAGTGATAGCCGCATCCCGCAAAAAAGAGCGCCGCGACAATAACGAAGCCGAGCAGCCTACTCGGCCTTGGATAGTGTGACATCCTCACCCTTCTGCTTGAGTCCCAGCCGTCCCGCGATTTCGTCCAGCACGCCGTTGACGAAGCGCCCCGACTCGATGTCGCCGTAGCATTTCGCCAGCTCGATCGCCTCGTCGATCGTAACCCGCGCCGGAATGTCTTCCATCCTGAGCAGCTCGAAAAGCGCGATTCGCATCACGTTGTGATCGACCCGCGACAGCCGCTTGACCGACCAATGCTCGAGCGCGTCCGCCAGATGCTTGTCGAGGGCAGGCTGCTCGCGGCGCACTCCTTCCATCAACTGGACGGCGAATCTGCGGGCTTCATCTTCGACTGGAAAACTTTCGAACAGCGCGGACAGGTCGTCGCTGCTGGCGCCGCCGCAGATGTCGATCCGATACAACGCTTTGAGCGCAAGCTCGCGCCCCTGATGTCTAAGTCCCATAGCAATTCCACAGTCGCGGGCGGCGCGGCAGGCGTCGGCGCAGCGGCTTACTCTTTCAAGTGATCAGCTTCAGCTCCGAGAACAGATGCCCGAGCTTTTCTTTCTTGGTTTTCAGGTATCCGATGTTTCCCGCGTGCGGCGTGACCTCGATCGGCACGCGCGAAACGTTTACACCGTAACGGCGCAGGCTCTCAATCTTGTGCGGATTGTTGGTGAGCAGCTGCACCTCGCCTACGCCAAGATCGCGCAGAATCTGCGCGCCGATCCCATAATCGCGCAGGTCCTCGTCGAAGCCCAGATGCAGGTTCGCTTCGACCGTGTCCATCCCATTGTCCTGCAGCGCGTAAGCGCGAATCTTGTTCCCCAGGCCGATTCCGCGACCCTCCTGATGTAGATAAATCACCACGCCGCGATCCGCCGCCATGATTCGTTCGAGCGCTTCCTGCAACTGCTCGCCGCAATCGCATCGCGCCGACGCAAACACGTCGCCGGTAAGACATTCGGAATGTAGCCGCACCAGCGCGGAACGTCCGCCGCCGACCTGGCCCTTAATCAACGCCAGATGCTCGCGGCCGTCGACGACGTTGCGGAAGACGACGGCATTCAGCATACCGCCGTCGATCGGAAACGGCTGCTCGGAAACGCGCTGCACCAGGACTTCATTGGTCAAGCGATGCGAAACAAGTTCCTTGACGTAGACGATCGGCAGCGAATGCTTCGCCGCAAACTCGCGCAGATCCTTAAGTCGCGCAGCCTCGCCGTCCTCGCGAAGTATCGTGCACAGAGCAGCGGCGTGGCCCAATCCAGCCGAGCGCATCAGATCGACGGCCCCCTCGGCGCGCCCGATCCGCACCATCACGCCGCCGCTCAGCGCCATCAACGGCAGGATGTGGCCGGGCATGACGATATCGTCATGGCGAGACTCGTCGAACGCGACCACCGAGATCACTCGCGCGCGATCGCCCGCCGAAATACCGGTGGTTGCGCCTTCGCGCGCGTCGATCAGCACGCCGGCCTGCTCATTGGAGTCGCCGTTGTCGGTCGAGGGCTGGAGCGGAATCCCGAGCTCGCGGAAACGCTTGTCGGGAATCGCGACCGAGATGACGCCGCGGGCCTCCCGCGCCATGAAATTGATGTCGTCGGGAGTGATTTTCTCGGCCGCCATCACGAGGTCGCCCTCAGCGTCCTCGCGCTCCTCCGCAATCATCACGACCATCTTTCCGTCGCGCAACGCGGAGAATATTTCTTCTAAAGAAGCCGATGCCATCTGATTCAATTCAACGATGGCGATATTACCACCGGCCCGGCAACCTAACCAGTCCGCGTATTCTCATCGCGTTTTCCGTCATCCCGTTTTCCGTCATCCCGAGCGACGCCGACGGACCCCGGACCTTTCTCGGCGCACGCGACCTTCGAGCAGCCAATCATCGCCCATCGGGCGCGCCGAAAGATCTTCGAGCGCGAGCGAATCACTGACGCTGCGCGAGTTCAGTCCCTCAATCGCCGACAGACCCGCGCCAATGATTTTCGGCGCGACGAAGATTGCGACTCGATCCACGATACCCGCGCCCAGCGCCGAACCGGCAAGATTTGCCCCACCTTCAATCAGCACGCGGCACCATCCTCGATGCCCAAACTCAAGCATCAACCGATTCAGCTCAATCTTGCCGTCATGTGTCGCGACCGCAATCACTTCGACGCCGCGGCGTTCATATCGTTCGCGCGCCTGTGCGAGATTGTCCTGCGTGGTGACCAGCACAGTAGACGCTTTCGACCGCTGCTTATAGATGCGCGCGGTCGGTGGCGTGCGCAGCTGCGCGTCGACGACGACGCGCACTGGATCGCGTCCGCCAGCGACTCGACACGTCAGGCGTGGATCGTCGGCGATCACAGTGCCGGCACCGACCATGATGGCGTCGCATTCGCGACGCCATCGATGGACCAGTTCGCGCGACTCGCGCGAACTGATCCATCGCGAATCGCCGCTGGCCGCGGCGATTCGCCCGTCCATCGACATCGCAAGCTTCAGGATCCCCATCGGCCGACCCAGTGTCGTCCGCGTGATGAAGCCCTCGTTTAGCCGTAGCGCTTCGTCCTCGAGTACTCCAGTCGTGACGGCAAGCTTCGCGCGCTTGAGGATTGCGATTCCATTCCCGCTGACACGCGGATCGGGATCGACACATCCGATCACGACGCGCTTGACGCGCGCCTCAACCAGCGCGTTCGCGCACGGCGGCGTCTTTCCGAAATGAGCGCACGGCTCGAACGACACGTATGCGGTAGCGCCGCGCGCGAGCGCGCCCGCGTTCGCCAGTGCCACCGTCTCGCCGTGCGGACGCCCGCCGTCTCCCGTGACTCCGCGCCCGACGACCCTGCCGCCGCGCACGATTACGCATCCTACCGACGGATTAGGAGTTGTGAACCCCAGGCGGTCCTGCGCAAGCGCGAGAGCCTCGCGCATGAAGCGCTCGTCCCGAACTGCGGCCGAATCAGGAGGCGCCGTCGCCTTTCTTTTCACCGGCGGCGCGTGGCCCGGACGTTTGCTTGCGTTGATTGATCAGATCTTCGAGCTCGTGCATGAACTCGTCGATATCTTTGAACTGGCGATAGACCGACGCGAAGCGCACGTAGGCGACCTGATCGATCTTGTGCAGCTCGTTCATCACCGCCGCCCCGATCATATTGCTGTTGACCTCGCGATCGCTCTGCTCGGTCATTGTGGTCTCGATGTTGTTGGCGATCTCCTCGATCGTTTCCATCGAGACTGGCCGCTTTTCGCAGGCTCGTTTGAGGCCGGCGATAATCTTGGCCCGGTCGAACTGTTCTCGGCGACCATCTTTCTTGACCACCATCGGCGCAGCTTCCTCGACGCGTTCGTAGGTGGTGAAACGCCGCTTGCACGCCGAGCACGCGCGACGGCGCCGAATCAACATCCCGTCGTTCGAGAGCCTCGAATCAATGACGCGATTTCCACGATGGCGACAGAAAGGGCACCGCATGGACTAGCTCCGGGTCCACCCGGCCAGCCGGAGCCCCGCCGATCTGTAACGAGCAGGTTTTGAGTCGAACGGCTTCAGCTCTTGTGAGCCTCGATATAGGTGACGACGTCTTTGACGGTGCGAATCTTCTCGGCGTCTTCGTCGGAAATTTCGATGTTGAACTCCTCTTCGAGCGCCATCACCAGCTCGACGATATCGAGCGAGTCGGCGCCGAGGTCTTCGATGAACGAAGCCTCGGGAGTTACTTCGTCGGCGGCCACACCCAGTTGTTCGCTTATCTTCTCGCGAACTTTGGTTTCGATGTCTTGAGCCATCGTGCTCTAGTTCCTCCTGGCAGCGAGCCGTAGTTGGGCCGCCAATCAATATTCTAACATTATCCCCCTGCCACGCAGACCAGAGGTAACGGGCTAGAGGGTCGGGATTAAATTATCAGGGGAGCATAAGGACTGAAAGGCGCGAGCGCAAGCCGCGTTCAAGCTTTGGCGGCAGGTAGGGTCTGATTCATCGACCCCGCATCGTTCACTTACGACGCGTACTTGTTCGTTTCAGTGTTTTTCGGCCACCGCCTCTTCGATTTCGCTCTTCCACGATCATGATTCCTTCTTAGTTCGCTTGTCTCGCATCTCAATCATATATTTTGCCAGTCGCTCAAAATACCGAAAATAAGTGGGATCGTCTTCAGCGCCGCGAACCGACCCGATCGCCTTCCGAATGTGTTCATCTTGCCATGCATCCATGATTGAATCACCCAGGATCTCATCCACCAGCTCAAGATCTACAAGATTGCGATGAAAATACAATCCGATTTCCTCGAAGAACCCAAGATAGTCATCGATTTCGTCATCAGTCAGAGGCTCTTTCTTGATACTGATCGCCCTCAGGTTTTCGTCTTCACTGAACTCTCTTCTGAATCGTTCGAAACTTTGAATTTGAAATCTGAGTAGCTCTCTCTTCGTCGCCAAATGATGGCCGACAAATTGCGCCGTTATCGCCGCCGCGGCACCAACCATCGCGCCGACAAGGCCACTCAACAGGATCGGGTTCATGCGCCAGGCAAAACCCTACTCCTTTAGTCAATCTTTCTAAACCACTAGTCAACTCACGCTTTGGCGGCGGCACCCGGTTCCGATGCCGCCTTCAACGATGCGAGATCTTCGAGCGGGCGGACGCGGATCGTCCGATAGGTCCGGCGCATCAGGCCCATCAGCACCCGGCCGCAGCCGAATTCGATCGCGTCGGTGATACCGGTGCGCGCGACCACGCCCATCGATTCTTCCCATCGCACCGGCGAGGTTATCTGCTCGAGCAACAGCGGCACGACGCGCGCCGGATCGCGATTCACTTCCGCCGTGACATTTGCGATCACGCCAAATTTGAACTCACCAATCTTGAGCGCGCGCAACACTGGCTTCATTCCGTCGCGCGCGGGTTGCATCAATGGGCAATGAAACGGTGCGCTGACTTTTAACTCGACCGACATCGAGGCGCCCCGCTCCTTCGCAATCTCAAGCGCGCGTCGGACGGGAGCGGCATGCCCGGCGATCACGACCTGGCCGGGTGCGTTGAGATTGGCCGGCACCGCGAGTTTGCCGTCGCCCGTGACCTCCGCGCAGATTTCCTGGACCTGTTGCAGCTCGAGGCCGATAAGCGCCGCCATCGCGCCCTGCCCCGGCGGCACGGCTTCCTGCATCAGGCGGCCGCGCTCGCGGACCGCGCGCACCGCGTCGGCAAACTCGATCGCACCGGCCGCAACCAGCGCGCTGTATTCACCAAGACTGTGCCCCGCCGCGACTTCGGGTTCGCCACCGACTTCTTTGCGATAAACGCGCAGTGCCGCAATCGAGGCGGTCACGATCGCGGGCTGAGTGTTGGCGGTAAGCCGCAACTCATCTTCCGGACCCTCGAAGCATAATTTTGCCAGCGGAAATCCGAGCGCGTCGTCGGCTTCCTCGAACGTATCGCGCGCCGCCGGGAAGTTGTCCGCGAACTCCTTGCCCATCCCGACGCGCTGCGATCCTTGCCCCGGAAAAAGAAACGCCAGCTTCATCGCCGGCGCCTCACGAATCGCTCTTTGGACGATCGGGCGAATGCGCATCCGCATCCGATTCGTCCGTCGTATGCAGCTCGCCCGACTTGTGCGACTTGTCTCCGCCCGGCGCCGTGCCGTTGGTCGACACCGGCGTCGCAGCTACATCGGGGGTTTCGTTCCCCACTTCATTCTTCAGCGAGCCACTGCCGCGCGGCCGGGTGTGGGTCGATTCGTAGTTGGCGCGTTCAATTTTCGGGTCAACGTGATGGTCCGCGCCATGCTCGGACACCGGCTCCCGCAGTGGACCTGTACCGCTCGCCACTGGATGCGATTCGTCGTGCCTGGCGGCCTCGCCTTCCTTCTCGCGGCGATGCAACCGTCCTCGCATCTTGCCGAACAACGCGCGAATCCCTTTACCCGCAGCAGGTTTGACCGGCCCGACGGGTTGAATCTTCGCAAGGATTTCCAGAATTTCGGCGTTCACATGGTGCACGACTTGCTCGTTGGCCGCCGCCCGAATCGCATTGCGGATCGCCTTGGGATTCGACGAACCGTGCGCGATGATCGAGACGCCGCTGACACCCAGCAGCGGTGCGCCGCCGTATTCCGAAGGGTCGAGCCGCTCGCGCATGGCAGTGAGATTTTTCCGCACCAGCAGATACGCGAGCCGCGTGCGCCAATTTCCGCCGAACACCTCGCGCAGACTGCCGAGCAGAAATGACGAGAACCCTTCCATCGTCTTGAGCGCGACGTTGCCGGTGAAACCGTCGGTGACGACGACGTCCGCCTTCGCGCGGTTGATGTCGCGGCCCTCGACGTATCCGATGTAGTGCACGTAGGTCGGCATCTGCTCGAGCATCGCGGCCGCCGCGCGCGTGTTCTCGTTGCCTTTGGAACTTTCCTCGCCGTTGGAAAGAATCCCGACCCGCGGTCGCGATACGTTGCGCACATAGCGCCAGTACACACTCCCCATCACAGCGAATTGCACGAGGTTAATCGGTTTGACGTCGGTGTTCGCGCCCGCGTCGATTAGAAGGCTGAACCCTTCACTGGTCGGCACGAGAGACGCGATCGCCGGCCGATCGACGTAGTTCAGGTTGCCAAGGATCATCATCGACGCCGTCATCACGGCGCCAGAATTCCCCGCGCTCACGAAAGCGCTCGCGTCGCCGCGCTTCACCAGATCGAGTCCAACGTGAATCGACGATCGCGGCTTGGACAGCACGGATTCGAGCGGTGAGTCGTCCATCAGAACGACTTCGGGCGCATGTTCGATTCGAATGGGTAAGTTGGCGGCGTCGTGGTCGGCAAGCTCGCGCGCGAGAATCTCGCCGTCGCCCACCATCACGACTTCGATACCAAAGTCGCGGGCTGCCAAAACGGCGCCCTCAACCGTCGCCTTGGGCGCCAAATCACCCCCCATCGCGTCGAGCGCGATCTTCACGGCCGTACTCCGCCGCGCCTATTCCTTGATCTCGGCCAGCTGGCGGCCGCGGTAGGATCCACAATGACGGCAGATGCGATGCGGCATCACGGGCTCGCCGCACGACGCGCAAGTACCGGGATTGACGGCGCGGAGGGCATCATGCGCGCGGCGCATGTTCTTTTTCGAATGCGAACTTCGGCGTTTGGGTGCTTGCATGGCGAATTACTTCCTAAAGTTGAGGTTGAGCTTATCAGGTGCGCGGCAGTTTAAGCGACCGGATTGCTTCCAGCCGCGGATCGAGGATTTCCACCCGGCAATCGCAGGTGCCGCGATTCAAATTCACGCCGCAATGCGGACACAGACCGCGGCAATCTTCGCGGCATAGCGGACGCGTCGGCAACGCGAGCAACACTTGCTCGCGAATCAGCGGACTCAGGTCCACCTCGTCGCCCTCGTACAGCGAAAATTCCAAATCCTCCGCGCGAAGAGTGTCGTCGTCGTACCCGATTGATTTGGGCGACAACACGAAGCGAAACGGACGGTCGCCCGCCGCGTCGAAATCCTCGGCACATCGCGCGCAAACCGCACCGGTCCTGGTTTTCAGCTTGCCGGAGAAGAACAGCTCGGTTCCCGCACGATAGAACGAGACCGAAACCTCGACCGGTCCTTCGAGGTGATACTCGCGGATCGGTCCCGCGCCCAGGACCCGGTTGATTTCATTCTCAGGCTCGGCAAACGCCAACTCTTTGGCGTCGGCCGTTATGTCCTCGATTCGGATTTTCACGTTTCACACGTAGCGCTTTGGACGGGACAAGTCGAAAGGGAATTATTACATTTCGCGCGCAATCTTCAAATACATCGGTTGGCGCGATCGCGATTTAGCTGTAGGCTCGAAGCAACGATCCGGCAAGCCAGCGCAATCGCGAAGGTGCCGGTTATCGTCACCAAAAACGGCATCGGTACCGACAAGGACGATCGCCGCATCGAGTACGTCCGGCGCGCACTGAACGGCGTCGCGCGATGCATCCGCGACGGCATCGACGTCCGCGGCTACTGCTACTGGTCGCTGCTCGATAACTTCGAATGCAACTCGCTATAAACCCACCTTCGGCCTGGTAGCGGTAGATCGCACCACTCAAGCGCGATCGCTCAAGCCGAGCGCAGAATGGCTAGGCAACATCGCGCGCGCCCAACGCGATAGATATCACTGACTGACCATCCCCAAAATCCTAATCCTGCCCTTCTAGGGTGGCACAGGCTTTAGCCTGTGATTCTAGTCCATGCAAATCCAGGCTAAAGACCAGAGGCTAAAGCCTGTGCCACTACTTCCCCACCCCAATCCTCGGGCAATCTCCCGCAATCGCACACGCCTCGCACTTCGGCTGGCGTGCGATGCAAATCTGCCGACCGTGCAGGATCAAGCGCATCGAGAATGGCGTCCAATCCTTCGGCGGCAGGATCTTCTGCATGTCGAATTCAATCTTCGTGGGATCCGTATGCTTCGTGAACCCCAGCCGATACGTCAGCCGCCGCACATGCGTATCCACTACGAACGCCGGCTTATGAAAAACGTGCCCGAGAATCACGTTCGCGGTCTTGCGGCCGACGCCCGGAATTTTCACCAGTTCTTCCATCGTCGACGGGACCTCGCCGCCATAGTCCTCGACGATCTTCCTGGCGGCGCCTATCAGAGCGCGCGTTTTCTGGCGAAAAAATCCGGTCCTGACGATTAACTGTTCGACGTGCCGCGGGTCCGCCGCCGCCATCGCGCGCGCGTCGGGATACTCCTTGAAGAGTCGCGGTGTCACCAGGTTGACGCCGAGATCGGTGGATTGCGCCGACAGGATCGTCGCCGCCAGGCATTGCCATGGCGTTTTGAAATCTAGGCTGATGCGCGCTTTCGGGTAGAGCTTCGCAAGCGTGCGCGAGATTCTAGCCGCGCGCTTTTTGAGATCCTCGAGCGATTCGCGCGCCATGATTTTTCACCGATCACTTATCACGCGACGACACGCCGGCTCTGCTGCTCATGCGTGAAGCTCGCGACTTCGCCCGCCTCGCGCGCGCGATCCCATCCGAGCTCCGCCGCCATGATTCTCGCCACGGCAGGCGCTGCCGCCTCAGCCTCGATCGGCGATCGCCACGACAACGACGTGCGCCGAATCAGAAAGTCGCCGACCGAATGCGCCATTTCGCTGCTAACGGCGTTGACGACCTCGGCGCCAATCGCAGGACAGTTCCGCGACAACGGCTGGGCCAGCTCCGGCTGCCGCGAAGCGATCCGCGCTACAATCGGTGCGCGGGTCCCGTAACGAGCTTTGAGAATCTCCGCCGCCGGCGACGGGATACTTCGCATAGCCGCGCCGCTCCCCGACTCATCTCGCGCATCCAACGGCCGCGCTCCGGGAAACGGTGTCGTGAGTGTCGGACAAACTCCCGCCGCGCGCCCCAGCCGCTTCATCACCTGATCGACCAGCTTCTGCGCGATCGCGCGATGGGTCGTGAACTTTCCCCCGGCGACAGTGATCAGTCCCGACCGGCTTTCCAAAATAACTTCCTCGCGCGGCACCGATGATGGCGTCTCGTTGTCCTCTCTGATGAGCGCGCGCAGTCCGGCAAAGCTGGTCGCGACGTCGGCGTTGGTAAGTTTGATCCCCGGCAGGCTCTCGGCCAACACCGCGAGCAGATACTCGACGTCGGGAATTTCGGTCCTGACGCTCGCGGGATCGCCCGTAAAATCAGTGTCGGTCGTGCCCACCAGCACGTAGCGATCATGCGGCATCACGAACACGATTCGCCCGCGCTCGTCGGCGAGCACGAGCGATTCGCGCACCGGCAGAACCGTCCGCGCAAACACCAGGTGCACGCCCTTGGTCAATCGCACGCACGGCTTCGACGCTGGATCGTCCATCCGCCGAATGTCATCCACCCAAGGTCCGGCCGCGTTGAGAAATTTCTTCGCGCGAACTTCACAGACACTGCCGCCGAGCAGATCGCGCACGCTGGCCGATGCGATCTTTCCATCGGTCATGTTGAAGTTCTCGACCGCAGCATAATTCGCAACCGCCGCTCCGTGCAGATCCGCGTCGAGCACGTTCTCGAAGGTAACGCGCGCATCGTCGGCCCACGCGTCGAAGTACATCGCGCCTCCCGTCAACCCTTCGCGGCTGAGCGCGGGCTCCGTCTCGCGCACCTCTGAGGCGTTGAGACTCGAGTGCCACTCTTTGAACGGCATCCGAGCGAACAAGTCGTAGAGAGTCAGCCCCATCGCCATCGTGAAGCGATTGAAGCCGCGCTTGCGATAAACGGGAAAGAGAAATTGAATCGGATGCACCAGGTGCGGCGCCGTGCGATGCCGCAATCTTTCGCGCTCGCGCAGCGCTTCGTACACGAGCTTGAACTGCCCCTGCGGCAGATAACGGAAGCCGCCGTGAATCAGCTTGGACGATCTCGACGAGGTGGCGCCCGCGAAATCGCCGCGGTCGATGAGCGCGACTTTTAAGCCGCGCATCGACGCGTCACGCGCGACGGCCGCGCCGTTGATACCCGCGCCGATTACCGCGAGATCGAATTCCTCGTCGCGAAATCGCGCCAGGCTCCTTTGACGATTGAGCGTCGCAGCCAAGTTAGTCTTCGGGATCTTCCTGGAACGAGTAACGCTCCTCGGTCCATGGGTCGGCATGATTGTGATAGCCGCGCACTTCCCAGAATCCGCGCCGGTCTATATCGGCAAACTCGATCGCGCGCACCCACTTCGCGCTCTTCCATCCGTAAAGCTTCGGCACGATCAGGCGCAGCGGAAATCCGTGATCGGGTTCGAGATCGCGTCCGTCATGCCGATGCGCCAGCATGACGTCGTCATCAAGAAACTCGTTCAGCGGGAGATTAGTCGTGTAATCGCCGTCGCAATGGACGATCACGTGGCGCGCCTCAGGACTGAGCTTCACCAGCTTCATTAGATCGGCGACTCTCACGCCTTCCCACGCGTTGTCGAGCCGCGACCACGTCGTCACGCAATGGAAGTCGGCCACCTCGCGCGATTGTGGCAGAGCGCGGAACTCTTCATATGAAAATCGAAGCGGCTTCTCGACCAGGCCCACCACCTTAAAATCCCACGTCTTCGGATCGAACCTCGGCGTCGGACCGTAGGTCAGCACAGGAAATTTTTCTGTCAGTGTCTGTCCCGGCGGAACCCGCGCGGCGAGGTCCTCGGAAGTGAGTGGCTTTGGCATACCGCTGACTAATATCTGACTGATAGATCCGGCGAAAGGGTAGCGCGCAAAGAACCTAACCTCTAACCCCTTTTCTCGGGCCCTCGAGGGAAGTGGAACAATCGCGAAGAAGGAAACAGCACCGGGATTCTTCGCTTCGCTCTAGAATGACACAGGAAAAAAACCTGAGAGCGAAACGTCGTCCTCGACATTTCGCGATTTCTTATCACTGGGTGCAGGGGTCACCCCTGCCCAAGGAAGTGTGAAACCCACGGAGGGTTTCACGTTAAATCACGTTCCTCCCCTCACCCCCGCGACATCGCCTTGACGATTGCGGCCGTCACCTCACCGGTTGATGCTTTCCCCCCGATGTCGCGAGTCAGCACTTTGCCCGCCCTCAGCACCGACGCTGTTGCCGCGCGGATCTTCTCGCCGGCCGCGCGATGCCCCAGGTAGTCGAGCATCATCGCACTCGACAGGATCATCGCAATCGGATTCGCGACGCCCTTGCCCGCGATATCCGGCGCCGTCCCGTGCACTGCTTCGAAAATCGCGCCCTTGTCGCCGTAGTTCGCGCCTGGCACGAGGCCTAATCCTCCCACGAGGCCCGCGCACAAATCCGAAACGATATCGCCGTAGAGATTTTCCAACAGCAACACGTCGAACGATTCAGGCTGAGTGACCAGCCGCATACAGGCCGCATCGACGATTTGCTCCTGGTACCGGATCGGCTTGTAGCCCTCCGACACCGCGCGCGCGCATTTGAGGAACAAGCCGTCCGACAGCTTCATGATATTGGCTTTGTGAATTGCGGTGACTGATTTGCGACGATGCGTCCGCGCATACTCGAATGCGAACTTCGCGATTCGCCGCGACGCGCGCGCCGTAATCACCTTGATACTTTCGACCACGCCCGGCGCGATCTCATGCTCGATTCCCGAGTACAGGTCTTCCGTGTTTTCGCGCACCACGATCAGATCGACGTTGTTGAACGGCGTATGCACTCCCGCGAAGTTCATCGTCGGACGCACGTTGGCATACAGGTCGAAGGTGCGCCGCAGATACACGTTGATCGAGCGCCATCCTTCCGCCACCCGCGTCTCGAGCGGACCCTTGAGCGCGACCCGGGTCCGTTTGAGCGATTCGATAAGCGCGTCTGGCACGGGAGTTCCGAAGCGCCGAAATGCGTTCATTCCCGCCGCCTGCCGATCGAAATCGATTTTGATTCCGGTCGCCTCGATCACCGCGAGCGCCGCACTCATCACTTCCGGCCCGACCCCGTCGCCCGGAATCAACGTGACCGCTCGTGCGTGCTCTGATTTAGCGCGTCGAGAAGCAGTCGACGCGTTTCTTGCGGATTTTTTTGTCACGGTACTCCGGTCTAGGTGATCGGTGCGTGGCATTCAACCGCAAATAAAGAAAAACGAAGCGCGGCAGGTCGTCGAGACCACCGGGCTTCGCAATGTCAGTCGGTTGCTTTAGCGTCGAGTCGCCCGCAGTGGGAATGCGAAGGCTCGCTCAGCACTAGTAATTCACCAGCCCGACGAAGATGTCGCTGACGTTGGTGCCCGTCGGTCCGGTCACGAACAGTCCGCCCGACGCTTTGAAAAAATTATACGAGTCGTTGCGGCCTAATGCGGTCGCGGCGCTGAGTCCCACGCGCTCGCTGTCCGCGACCGTATCCGGCGACGCGAACGCGCCAGCGGCGTCGGTCGGCCCGTCGATTCCGTCGGTCCCCGCGAACAGCGCCGCAATTCGCTTTCGCTGCCCGCGCCCGACTTGCGACAACTCGATTCCCATCGCGAGCGCGCATTGCTGGGCGCGTCCGCCCTTCCCTATTCCGCCCACCGTCACGACCGGCTCGCCGCCCGCCACGACGCATACCCGCTCATCCTCGATCTCACATAGATATTTCGCGATCGCACGGCCGGCGTCGTTGGCCTCGCCATGCAGCCCCTTCCACCTATGCGGATGGTACCCAAGCTCCGAGGCAGCCCGCTCGGCCGCATTCAGAGCGAGGTCGTTGTCGCCAATGATCACGTTGGTCACGCGCTCGAGTATCGGATCGCCCACCTTCACCGTCGTGCCGACTTCTCCCGCCACCGCCCGCTCGAGGTACGATCGTACCGCCTCGGGCGCGCGCCCCCAGACGCCGCGCCGCTTCAGGACCGCGACCGCGTCACCAAAGCTGCTCCAATCACCCGCGGTCAACCCGGAACCAATAGTCGCCAAATCATTGCCCGGCACATCGGAAATAATCAGGCTGAGCACACGCGCGCCGCCGCAATGGTGCAACAGGCGCCCGCCTTTCACAGCCGACACATGCCGCCGGACGACGTTCAGTTCACGAATCGAGGCACCGGCCTTAAGCAGCGCCTGGTTGACCGCAATCTTGTCCGCCAGCGTGAGTCCCTCAGCCGGCCGCACGAACATCGCCGACGCGCCCCCACTCAATGCGACGATCACCAGGTCGTCCGGCGTCGCGCGATGCAACATCTCGCACGCCAGCCGCGCCGCCTCCACCGACGACTCATCCGGCACCGGATGACTCGAAGCGACTTTTTTCACTATTAAGGCCCGCTCCGTTGTCGCGGCGGAATCCTTTGGAACCACGGCGATACCGTCGGCGAGCCGGTCGCCGACTCGTCGTTCGATCTCGCGCGCCATCCCAATCGACGCCTTCCCCACCGCCAGCAACAGAATCCGCGACGCGCCCGCAATCAAATCGGGAACCTGCTCCGCACCAAGGCAGCCGCCGTCCATCGCGAGACCGACGAGCCGCGCCGGATCGACCGCCGCAACCGCAGCGCGATAAATCTTTTCGAGGTCGGTCCGCGCCTGTGGTTGTTGGGTCATTACTGGGGGCGACTCCCTTTCCGTCATCCTGAGCGCAGCGAAGGATCTCGCGCGGAGCGCGTACCGGCAGCGCAGGATGAAGGAACATCCTTCGAGATTCTTTCCCTTCGGCTTCGCTCAGGGCTTCGGCTCAGTCACAGCAGCTTTCGCGCAGAATGACGGGCGATGTCTAGCGCTTCAACGCGCGAATCTTCCCCGATGCTTCCGCCACCAGCACGACATCCGCCATCGCAATAAACAACCCGGTGCCGACCACGCCCGGAATCGCGAGCAGCTCTCGATCGAGCCGCGCCGGACTCGCAATCCTCTTCACCGCGCAATCGAAAATCACGTTGCCGTTGTCGGTGATAAACTGCTTGCCGTCATTTTCGCGAATGCGCGGCTTCAACCCCAGCGCTTTGACCTTGGCCGTCACCAGCGGCACCCCAAACGGCAACACCTCCACCGGAATACTCCCGCGATCGCCGAGCCTCCTCACCATCTTCTCGTAGCCGATCAGCACGAGGAATCGCCGCGACGATGCGGCCACGATTTTCTCGCGCACCAGCGCGCCGCCATATCCCTTGATCAGATTGAGCCGCGGATCGACCTCATCGGCACCATCAAAGTCGGTATGGATCTTCCCCGCTTCAGCCAGCGAGACGATCGGAATCCCCACCGATCGCGCCAGCTCCTCAGCCGGCGTTGAAGTAGGCACGCCGCGAACTTTGATCCCGCTCGCGCCCAGCGCCCGAATGAACGCACTAGCCGCGCGCCCCGTCCCCAGTCCAATCGTATGCCCCGGCTTAACAAACCGAAGCGCATACTCCCCCAGCGCCCCCAGCGATGCGTCATCCGCCGCCATCAGTTATTCCTTAGTGCGTGCGCAACCAGCGCCGGACGCCAGAGCGCCCGTCGAGATTCTTCCCCTTCGGCTTCGTTCAGGGCTTCGGCTCAATCACGGCAGCCTTCACTCAGAATGACGCGAGAGGCAGCCCGCCTTTTTGAGTCATCCTGAGCGCAGCGAAGGATCTCGCGCGCCAGCGCGTCTCGATCAATCATCAGCATCTGGTTTAGCGAGCGACTCTAAATGCTTCGGGTTCCCCTGCTTCGCGTTTCGTTCTCCTGAACTAAAAAACGTTTCACGTGAAACGTTTGGCCCTGGATCCTAAGAAATAACCGCTGTTTCGCGAAATGCGCCGTAACCGACGTCTACGGCTTGCCGTTTCTCAGCAGTTGCATGAACTCCTGGCGCGTCTCGGTATTGGTGCGGAATACGCCCAGCATCGCCGAGGTCGTGACGAAGGAATTCTGCTTCTCCACCCCGCGCATCCGCATGCACAGATGCTCGGCCTCCAACACCACCGCGACCCCGAGCGGGTCGATCTCCGACATCAGAGTCTGCGCGATCTGCGTCGTCAGCCGCTCCTGCACCTGGAGGCGTCGCGCGTAGATCTCGACCATCCGCGCCAGTTTCGAGATTCCGACTATTTTGCGATTCGGCAGGTACGCGACGTGCGCCTTGCCCATGAATGGCAACAGGTGATGCTCGCACAAGGAATAAAAATCCAAATCCTTGCACAGGATCATCTCCTGGTAGTCGTCCTCGGTGAACAGCGCGCCGTTAATAGCTTCCTTCGGATCTTTGGCGTAGCCGCTGGTGAGAAACTCGTAGGCCTTGACGACGCGCGCCGGCGTGCGCTCGAGTCCTTCGCGATCCGGATCCTCCCCGATATGCCGCAGGATGACGCGGACCGCGTCCTCGACCTTGGCGCGGCCGCTGGCGCCGTCTTTATCCGCCGTCGCCATCTTGGCTCGTGAACCATTTGCCTGGGTACGGTTCATCTACCGATCTCCTTGCGCCACCGGCTGAACTCAAGCGCCAACTCGATAGCGAGTGACGGGCCGCCGCCGCTCATAATGATGAACCCGGCGGCATCGCGCGCCAACGACTTCATCAGCGCCATGTTCTCGCGGATCGACATCGCGCGCACTTCTTCTTCGCTCATCCCGGCGAATCTGTCCAGATGGCGGCGCGCGCCACTCAGGTCCTTCACCCGGTCGATCAGGTAGTTCGCCATCGCCTCGCGCTTGACCGGCAGTATTCCAAGCATCGTCTTGACGCCGACACTGTTCGCCTTCGCCACGAAGCGGCGCCCGGTCTCGGCGTCGAACACCGGCTGAGTGATCACGAAGCGCGCGCCCGCGGCAGCCTTGCGCTCGAGCAACTCGAACTCGCGCTCGATATTTTTTCGATTGGGATTCGCGACCGAGCCCGCAACCAGCGACGGGATCGCCTTGAGCAGCGCCTTGCCCTCGCCCGTGTCGCCCCGATTCAGCGCTGCGACTATCGCGAGCAGTCCGTATGCGTCGATATCGTGCGACACGATCACGTTGCCGTCGGCGCCGGGCGGAATCTTGTCGCCGTTGAGCGCGACCACCGCGTCGATCCCAATCGCAGCCGCGCCCAGCAGATCAGATTTCAGCGCAAAGCGGTTGCGGTCGCGGCACGACATGTTGAGCACGACCGGAATCTTCAGGCGCTCCTTGATTGCCGCGCCGAAAACCAGCCCCGACATCTTTACCTTGCCGAGCGCGTTGTCAGTAAGATTGATCGCGTCGACGTGCCCGGCCAGCTCAGCCAACCGTCGCAGCAGCATCGCAGGATTGATTCCGCGCGGCGGTGAGACTTCGAGCCATAGCGCGGGTGCGGCGGCGTTGAGGCTGTCGAGGATTGAGGGCAACGGATTTCTCCGCGGATGCGCGCGTCAGCTTGCCGGCGTCACGCCTGGCGGCGTTCGGTCGCTTTGACCTTCTGATATTTGCGGTAGTCGTATCCCGTCGCCATCGCCATCAGCAGCGGCTCCATCCCGCCCTCGCGCTCGCGCCGTAACACTCGGAGGCGCTCGAAAAACTCGCGGAAGTCCTTGTCCACGCGATTCTTGCCGTCCACCGGCGACAGAAAAAAGTCATGCAGGCGCGTCACGGTGAACCGCAGCGACGAAAAACGCAGCTCGTTGGGAAACGCGTCCCATTCCGCGAGCGATAGCGTGCGCACCGACTCGTAACCCGACAGCAGGTAGCGAAACCGATCGAGCGAGTACGCGCCATCGACGAAGCACAACGCGTTGACCGCAGTCGCGATATCGAAAATGAACTTGCCGCGGCAGGCCGCGTCGAAATCGAGCATCGCGGTCATCTTCTCGCCGCGGAACAGCAGGTTGTCCGAGAATATGTCGCCGTGGATCACGCCCTTGGGCAGCTTGCCCTCGAGGTACCGCGTCAGGTACTCGACCTCGTCATCGAGCGTGCGGCAGATTTTACGGAAGTAGTTCGGCAGCCGGTTGCGCACGGTCAGGTACAGGTCGGCGATTCGCTCGAAGCTGAAACGATTGTCGATTCCCTTTTTGTAAGCCTTGCCGATCACGTGCAGGTCGCCGAGCGCGTGGCCGATCGTTTCGAGTTGGCTCGGCTTCATGCGCGCGGGCGCGAGCACCTTGCCTTCCTGGTACTTGAACAGCGACACGCAGCGGTTGTTGAAGTTGCGATAGAAACGGCCCATCCGATCCTGCATCGGATGCGGGCACGGAAACGCGTGCTTGCGCAGGAACGACAGCAAATCGATCTCGCGCTTCAGCTCGTTCTCGCCTTTGACCTCGTCGACCCGCAGCAGGAACTTGCCCTTGGCCGCTTCGAGCACGTAGTTGGTGTTGACCGATCCTTCGGGGATTCCGATGGCGCTGGTCACGCGGCCGAGACCATAGTCGTCCGCCAACTCTTTGAGAAACGGTTTGCTTAACTCGGTATAAACGGCCATGGGACGCGGGCGCAATCGATTGAGGACTGTCAGCCCGCCAAGTCTAAGGGGTGACTGGCACCTCGTCAACTAGGGGCGACGAAACCCCTGTAAAATGAGGGTTTCGTGAATTCTTGAAGACTACAATTTGCCACAAACGGTGAGCGCGACTAAATCACTCCCATGCCGACATCCAAAAAAATCGCCGCGAAAACTCCGAAGAAGTCTGCCACCGCGATGCCGAAGAGCCCCAGCGCCGCTCTCGAAGGAAAGAAGGCGCCCGCGTTTGAGCTGCTCGATGCTGACGGAAAAACCGTCGCGCTGAAGCAGCTAATCGGCGGGAACAACCTCGTGTTGTACTTCTATCCCAAGGACATGACTCCCGGATGCACCACTCAGGCGTGCGGCTTTCGCGACAATATTGCGCCGCTCAAAAAGCTCGGCGCGAAGGTCGTCGGCATCAGCGGCGACTCGACCGACTCGCACGGCAAGTTCATCGCGAAGTACGAGCTCAACTTCCCGCTGCTCGCCGATCCCGGCAACAAGGTCTGCAAACTGTACGGCGTTTACAAAATGAAGTCGCTCTACGGCCGCGAGTTCATGGGCATCGAGCGTACCACATTCGTCATCGACAAAGCGGGAATCGTGCGCCGCGTTTTCCCCAAGGTCAAGGTAAACGGCCACACCGAAGAAGTGCTCGAGGCGCTGAAAGAGATCGCGTAGCGGTGCGGTGCTGAATGCCGGCAACCTAACCCCTGACCCCTTCCCGAGCGGGAAGGGGAAACGGAAGGATTTCGTCGGATAGCGTCCGTCCTATCCCCCTCACCCCCTTTCCGATGCGGAAAGGGGGAACAGAGGCGGAGGCATCTTCGCTTTAAAATTTGGTGCAGAGCCTGTCCTGAGCGAAGCCGAAGGAGGTCACCGATGCCCAGGGAAGCGTGAAACCCACGGCGGGTTTCACATTCAATAAGGATTGGAAGTGGCGCGGGCCGCCGTGCCCGCGGCTTCTTACGACGCAGCGGCGCTGGTCGTACTGAGCAAATTGTCGCGCAGGAATGCGCGCACGTCGGGCTCGACCCGCTTGCCAAGATCGTGCGAGGCCTGCGGGAAGTAATAGGTCTCGACTTTCGCGCCGTGCGCCCGCAACGCATCCGCAAGCTTGACCGCCTGCCGCACCGGCATCCGGTTGTCCTGCTCGCCGTGCATGATCAGCACACTGCATTCGAGCCGCGCCGGCAGATGCGCGATCACGCTGCGCTCCTTCAGGATGCGCTTGCTCGGCCACACTTCGCGCAGGATTGACAGCTTGGTGCGAAGCGGCGCCTCGGGCCACAGAGTCAGCGGATCGTAACATCCCGATTCAAGGATCAGCGCGCGCGGTCGCGAGTCGTAGTCCATCAGCAGTCCCGCGGCGACTGCGCCATGCCCAAGTCCCCACACCGCGAGCCGCGAGGCGTCGACGTCACTGCGTCCCGCGAGCATGTCGAGCGCCTTGCGCGACGCCAGCACTGACGGCTGTCCCACGAAGCGGCTCGGTCCTGACGAATTGCCGTAGCCGGGAATGCTCACGCACGCAACCTGGATACCCATCGCGGCAATTCCCTGGCTCATCTGCACGCACCTGTCGACGTTGCCCTCGCCGCCATTGAGCACCAGCAGTCCAGGCCGCTTTCCCAGCGCGGCGCTGCGCGTCAGGTATCCCTCGATGTGGTAATTCTTTGGCCCCTGCGCGACGTCGAAGTTGAATTGATCGACGTTTTTATAATTCGACGCGATCGACTTGCCGGGAATCCGGCAGGCGACCATCGAGGTCGCGAGCACGATCGCCACAATCGAAAGCCGGCCTGAAAATGTAGTAAGCCGCCGCATAGACAGCGGGTGCTTCGCTACCAATGAACGCGGTAAATAGCTTGGGAGGTCGTCTGACATCGTTCGGTAATCTACACGTCTTTTCTATAATTAAAAACCGTCTAAAAGTTCAGGGCAAGTCGCGGAGCCCGGACCCGCATTGAATCGAACCGCCGTTTCGCTGATACTTCTTGATTCGCATGCGCAACATTCGCGCAATTCAATCCGGTGGCAGCAATGACGACGCAGGCAGGAAAAACGGATTCAGCATCGGCGGCAATTGATTTCGACAAAAACGGCGGCGTCGTCGCCGCTATCGCCGTCGATCATCTGAGTAATCGCGTGCTGACTGTCGCCTACATGAATCGCGAGGCCTTCGACGAGACGGTCGCGACCGGCCGCGCATGCTACTTCTCACGCTCGCGCAACAAGCTGTGGCGCAAGGGCGAAGAGTCGGGAAATTTTCAAATCGTGCACGAGATTCGCCTCGACTGCGACGCCGACGCGATCGTCGTTGCCGTCGAACAGCGCGGCGACGGGGCCGCATGCCACGAGGGCTACGAGTCGTGCTTCTTCCGCAAGCTCGATGTCGGAGCATGGAAGATCGTCGACCAGCGCAAAGTCGATCCCGCCAAGTACGGCCCCAACTACGGGCATCAGAAGAAGTCGGCCGGTTGATACAACATGGCTGATCAGGTTCTGAAATTCGGCATCCCCAAGGGCAGCCTCGAGGATCAGACGCTCGAGCTGATGCGCAAGTCCGGCTGGCGCATCACGGTCGGCTCGCGCTCGTATATCCCGACCACCGACGACCCGACGCTGAGCTGCCGCATCCTGCGCCCGCAGGAGATGCCGCGATACATCGCCGACGGATCGCTCGACGCGGGCATCACAGGCAGCGACTGGATCGTCGAGAACAACGTGACGCTCCACCAGGTCGAGAGCTTCATCTATGCCAAGGCGACGCTGACGCCTTCGCGATGGGTGCTGTGCGTGCGCAACGATTCTCCCGTCAAGCGCCTCGAAGATCTGCAGGGTAAGAGAATCGCGACCGAGCTGGTCCAGTTCGTCACGCGGATTCTGGCCGAGCGCAAAGTTAAAGCAGAAGTTGAATTTTCATGGGGCGCGACCGAGGCCAAGGTCGCCGAAGGAATTATTGACGCCGCGATCGACGTGACCGAGACCGGCTCGTCGATCCGCGCAAACGGCTTACGCATCGTCGAGGAATTGCTCGTCTCGAATCCGGTGCTGGTCGCCAATCCCGCGGCATGGGCCGATCCGTGGAAGCAGGCCAAGATTCGCCAGCTCGGCATCCTGATTCGCGGCGCGCTCGACGCCGAGAATCGCGTCGGCATCAAGATGAACGTCGCCAAGGAAAATCTCGAGAAAGTGATCGCATTGCTGCCCTCGATCACCGCGCCGACCATCTCGCACCTCTATCCAAGTCCCGCGCTGAAGGGCGTCGAATGGCTCGCCGTCGAGACTGTTATCGCGGAGCAAACAGTCCGCGAGCTGTTCCCAAAACTGCTCGAGGCCGGCGCCGTGGGAATCGTCGAGTTCCCGTTAAATAAAATCATCGGCTGAGCTTCTTTTTCTTGTGTCATTCTGAGCGGAAGCTGCTGTAGCGAAGAATCTCGTCGGACGCTCTTGCGTTCGGCGCTGGCGAGCAGACGCGCTAACGCGCGAGATCCTTCGCTGCGCTCAGGATGACGGAGGAGGAAGTTCGATCTCTGGTCAGAGCCCCGCCGTTATGGCACAACAGAATCACTCACCAACGGAGGTCGGCATCATGGGTCTACCCAACGGAGTCCATCACCTCGCTATCTGCACCAAGGACATCAAGAAGCAGATCGAATACTTCTCGCAGGTCGTCGGGATGGAGCTGGTCGCGCTCTACTGGATGCATGGCGTCGACAACACCTTCCACGGCTTCATGAAGCTGAGCGACAGCTCGTCGATCGCCTTCGTGCAGCATCCCGAGGTCGCCAAGATTCAGCCGCTCAAGGGCGTCTCGCATGCGGGACATACCACGCAGAACGTGGCGCCGGGCGCGATGCAGCATCTGGCGCTCAACGTCGACAGCGAGGCCGACCTGATGGCGATTCGCGATCGCGTCCGCTCGCAGGGGCATTGGGTGATGGGCCCGCTCGATCACGGTTTCTGCAAATCGATCTACCTCGCCGCGCCCGAGGGAATCATGCTCGAGTTCTCGACCTCCGATGGCGGCTCAATCGACGCCGAAGCGTGGATCGATCCCGAAGTGCAAGCGCTCGCCGGAATCAGCGCCGACGAAGTCGAGCAGTACAAGCATCCCGCGCAATTCGAATCGAAAGGCGGCAAGGTCGCGCAGCCCAGGCCGGATCCGTCAAAGCCTCTGATGGATTATCCCGCGGACGATCGCATCTGGGCGATGAGCGACGAGGAAGTCACCCGGCGGATGAGCAACACGACGCCCCCGGTGCAGAAGAAACCGAAAGCCGCGTAGATTTGCCCTTCGGGTGAAATAAAGAAGGATCCGGGATTCTTCGCTTCGCTCTAGAATGACAAAAAAAGAGTTCTAACAGGGACGAAGTCCCGCATCTTTTTTAGTATCGGGTGCAGGGGTCACCCCTGCCCAAGGAAGTGTGAAACCCACGGCGGGTTTCACATTAAATAGAGTGATTACCCTTCCCCCTTTCCCTACCTCCTCTGCTATATGCCATCCGCATGAAGACTCTGCGCACAGAGACCCGTAACCGCGTCGGTATCATCACTCTCACGCGCGGCGCCGAGTACAACACCATCACGCCCGACCTGCGCGACGAACTTGCCAACGCTATCGACGACGCCGACGCCGACGATGACGTCCACGTAATCTTGCTGCGCGCAGAGGGGCCCGCATTCTGCGCGGGCTATGCACTTGGAGGATCGACTCGCGCGCAGGCCGGTGAAACCTCGCGCAAGCGCGCGTGGGATTCCGTCGCTGACTACGGGATGATCTCGCAATACGTCAACGTGTACATGAAACTCTGGTACGCCAAGAAACCCACCATCGCCGCAGTTCACGGATGGTGTATCGGGGGCGGCACCGACATGGTGCTATGCGCCGATTTGATAGTCGCCGCCGAGTCCGCGTCGTTCGGCTATCCGCCGTCGCGCGTGTGGGGCACGCCGACCACCGCGATGTGGGTCTATCGGATGGGCCTCGAACGCGCCAAGCGCTACCTGCTGACCGGTGACGAAATCCCTGCCGTCGAAGCCGCGCGCATCGGGCTCATCCTCGAAACGGTGCCTGACGACGAACTCGACGCGCGCGCGACTGCACTTGCCGAGCGGATGGCGCAGGTCCCCACCAATCAACTCGAGATGCTCAAGCTGCTATGCAATCACACCGCCGAGAACATGGGGCTGGCGACGTCGCGGCTGGTCGGCTCCCTGTTCGACGGAATCGCGCGCCACACGCAGGAAGGCCTCGATTTCGTCGCACGCGCACAAGCAGAAGGCTTCCGCCAGGCAGTGCGCGAGCGCGACGATCCATTCGGCGACTATGGATCGGGGCCGCGGTCAAAGAATCGCGCGGCGAAGAAGCCAGGGAAGAAGAAAACTTGATTTAATGTGAAACCCGCGGTGGGTTTCACGCTTCCTTCGGCAGGGCTAAGCCCTGCACCTTAGTGAAGAAGAAATCGCGAAATGTCGCGGACGACCTTTCGCTCTCCAGTTCTTTTCCTGTGTCATTCTAGAGCGAAGCGAAGAATCCCGGTGCTGCTCCTCGCGTGATTCTGACTGGAGCCTTTGACACTCTTATGATTAGGCTAACCCGATGACCACCACTGATATTACCTTCCCCGCCCACGACGGTCGGCCGATGCGCGCTGCGTATGCGGCGCCTTCCGACGGCCAGAAACATCCCGGCGTGATCGTTATCCACGAGATCTTCGGGCTCAACGACGACATCCGGCGTATCACCGGCAAGATTGCTGACCTTGGCTACGCCGCGCTGGCGCCCGACCTCTACGATCGCGACGGCGCGCGCCTCATCTGTATTGCTCGCACCCTGATGACGCTGAATCGCGGCGAAGGCGACGCCTTCAAGGATCTCGACGCGGCGCGCAAGTTTCTGCAGCAGCAGCCCGGCGTCGACGCGGCGCGCGTAGGAGTCATCGGCTTTTGCATGGGCGGTGGATTCGCGCTGATGTTCGCGGCGCGCGCACCAATCGGCGTCGCCGCGACATTCTATGGCGACGTGCCGAAGACCACAGAACAGTTGCGCGGCGTATGCCCGGTGCTCGGCGGCTACGGCGGCCAGGACCGGATGTTCGCGGCGCAGGGCCGCAGGCTCGAAAAGCTGCTAACCGAGATGGGAGTGGATCACGACGTCAAGGTCTACGAGGACGCCGGCCACAGCTTCATGAGCCGCAACACTGGATTCTTGCCGTGGATAGGAAAAATCGGCCCGATGAAGGCCGATTACAATCCCGAGGCAGCGGAAGACAGTTGGAAACGCATCGAAGCGTTCTTCGGCCGTCACCTTGGGCACTAGCAGAAAGGCAACTTAATGTATGCTGGCCGCGCTGGGCGACAGCCGCGAACTTCGGCGACATTGGCGACGCCTCAGATTCCGCTGGCAATACGGACCGGCCCCGAGGTGACGGGGCCGGCGTCATAATGCTACTTGCTTAAGCCGACGGCTTGCCGGGACTTGAAGATTCGCTCGCGCGAAGCCACCAGCGCCTCGACGTTCTTCGCGCCGCGATAGCCCATCTGATCGGCCAGATACTCCGCGAGCTTGCGCTCCGAGATCTTCGGTTTCTTCTTGCGTTTGTCCTCGGCCAGTTCGGCGAGCGTGGTCCTCAGGGTATCCTCGGAGTCCCTGAGCGTCTCAAAGATCGGAGAGGGGATCACAGAATTTATGGGCATGCTGTCACCTATACCGCGTATCCTAGCACAAACGCGTCAAAACTTGTGCATGCCGTAAGTCAAACGAATTCTTGCACCGTTCCTGAGAGTTTAGTTCTCGGCGCAACATTTCTATTCGGAAAATTTGTCATTGCCCTCTCATTTGATCCCGACGATTCCCGAGCTGGCGATCGCCAACTTCCAGCTCGCGATTTCCGGATAATTGTTCAGGTCCAACTCGTTGGCGAACTTGATCAGCCGCGCTGTATCGGGACCGCTGCCTTCCTCGGCTCGTTGGCGCAGATAATAGGGTGGGATGCTCTGGTAGTAGATACTCGCTTGCACCGCGGCGGGCGTCCCCGGAATTTGAGCCAGCGGGATTTCGTAGCTGAGCGAATCGCAGCCGCATCCATTGTGATACGACGGGTCATCGCCGGTGCCCACCGGTTTGGGCGACCTATCTGCCAATATTCCGTTGTCGGTCCGGCCGGCTGGTTGGAGCCGATTGTCCTTCACCCGATGGTCAAGGCTCAGAAAGCTCGTCGTCAACAATCCCTGGGGGTCGACTTCAAGCTCCTCGTAGATCTGAACCTGCTTGTCGCTGGTGATTGGAACATTTGTCCAGAAATGCGGCTGGAACTTCTGCTGCCTCAGGCTGAAAAACTCGGTCTCCAGCGGAGTCCCGGAATTGTCGACAATTACACCGTCAGGGTTGGTATTGCCCGAGGCCCACAGCATCGCGCCGTCGGCGTCCAGCACCTGAAAATTAACAAACGCGCGTCGGAAGCTTACCCCGGTCGGGAAGTTGTGACCCGCGAGGTTCTTAACCATTACGTTCGCACTGAGCGTGGTGGCTCCAGTCGATACTGACGTGACTGCCACCGTGGCAGTGGCCGTTTGCGCTTGAAGCACGCCTTCCGCCACCGCGGTCTTCTGCCCCGATATCTGGTCTCTTATAGATGACGGCAGATTCGGATCGACCTTGAAGAGACCAAGGTCCGTACGAAATTGGTCGAACATCTCGAGCACAAACAAATTGATGCCGTTCAACTGATGACGCCCGTAGGGTTGGCGTTGGGCCAGGGTCAGATCGCTATCGGGCAAGCGTGTCGACGGACCGGTGTCGGGTACCTGCGGAAACGTGTTGTCCTCGATATTGGCTATTTTGAACGCGAGATCGGCGCCCCTGTACGTTATGGGCATATGACATTTCTGACAGGCCACTTGGGTCGGCGGCATGAAGAAATCGCTGTTGAACCATTCGAAGACGGTCGTCTGTTCGAACTCGGTCTTGGGATTGCCATTTTCGTCGAGTACCTGGCGGCCGCTGCTGTCGTATATCGGCAACTGTATCGTGTGGCATGAGGCGCAAAGCGTCGCACTGGCCATGGTTCGGCCGAACATCGGCGTCACTCCGGTCGCATTCTTCATCGAGATTTCGGCGGTGGGAGGAGAATAGGGTCCGTAAAGCTCGTCCGCCGGTCCTACATTGAACAAGCCAGTGAAAGTTGAATCGTTAAAGAGGTCCTTCTCGGATATGTGATGGCAGGTGTCGCATGAAACGCCGTCGCGAGCGAGTGCACCGTACTTCGACTTGGGGTTCTGCAAAATCTCGCGCGTAAACAGCTGGTCCGGCCCTGGATTGTCGCTATGGAATTGCCGCTGGCCCATCACGCCGTGGCATCGAAGACATAAGTCCTGGACGAACGCCGCACCGTCCGCTTTGCCGACGAGATCTTTATGCAGCGTGGATTCGGTGTCGAGCTGGGCGAAGAAAACCGGATCGCGCCCCGCCAACCCCATCATCGAATAGCGCCACTCGCCGTATTCGGAGAGATTCACCGGCGTGCCGTCGGTTGTCTGAAAAATCATATTCGGAGTGAGCCCGGCCAGCGTCCCGGTCGCGTCATGGCAGCCACTGCACTGATCCGAGGTGACGAACTCCTGCGGCCCACCATGAGCAGGGCTCGGCGTCACCACGTGATCCAGAGCCTCGGACACCATGCACGGTACTTTCATGTCGGCCAATGGTCTCAGATTGGAGAAGACCGAACTGGGAATTCGTTCGATGAACTCCGGCGCCAGTTCCGCTTCCAATTCGCTTTCACTGGTGTCCTCGATCTGGAACGGCGCCATCTCATTGATCGCTCCGGATGCGAGCCCGATCGCTCCTGAGCCTTGCGCAAGATACGCAGTGCTCGAATACGTGTCCGAGTCCGCGATTGCCGACGCGTGGCAGTTGAGGCAGTACAGTCCCGCCCCGTTAAAGAGCGGCTGAGGCTCGGCGCATCCACCTTTGGGAGGCTCAGGAGGTGCGTTGGGGTTTTTCGGACTGGGATTCACCAAGTCGGCCCAGTACCATCCGTCCCACGACAGGTTCGAGTCCTTGACCATCACGGTCCACTCGGTGAGTGGAGCAGTCAGGCTGACGTACATCTCTTTGACGACGATCGCTCCGTTGGGGACCGGCACCTTGCGGTCCTTGACCGTCATCCAGTCGAAAAGCTCGGGGGAGTACCAGACTCGAACGAACGGATGCACCCCGTCGCTGGTGCGGACTTGGGCATCGTGCGGCCAGTTCGCCTTCTGGTAGCACAGCCCGTTCATGTAGCTGGTGAGATGCTCCAAAAAGTCCGGCGCGGAAGCGGGTGGCAGCGACGAGCACGCCATCACTTGCGAAACGCCGACGGTGCACGTCCACCAGACCGTGGCGAGCAGGCCGAAAGTGAATAACCCCCTCCGAACTCTCATTTCGAATTGCCGGACAGGCTCCCACGAAACCGCCAGCGTTGCAAACCCGGAAGACCCCAGCTTTGTTTTAATACTAGGTGCAGGAGTCACCCTGCCCAAGGAAGTGTGAGACCCAGGACGGGTTTCACATTCAATCAAGTACCTTTCTAGCTCTGCGGATCTTTCAGGTGTGGGCGGGTCGCGTAGAAGTAGTCCATCCCCGGGACGCCGCGCGGGGTTTCGTCGTCGAACAGGATGGTCACCACTCCGTAGAATCCGACGATTGTCCAGAAGGCTCCCGTGCCTATTGGTGGGAAGGCCACTGTCGTCGCGAAGACGATCAACGCGGCGATTGCGTCGTGTAGTAGCCAGAGTTCATTCATCGGGGTCGCAACTCCTCGGAACCTAACCCCTAACCCCTTCCCCTGGTGGAAGGGGGACCAAAGTTTGAGTAGTGGCGTCGGGCGCCCTGCTCTACTCTCCGGTCCAGTTGGGTTTTCGCTTTTGCGAGAATGCCAACGGACCCTCTATCGCGTCTTTCGATCGGAACAGTTTTGATTGCAAATCGTAATGCTTCGCGAGTGCGTCCTGGATCGGCAGGCCGAGGCCGTTCATCGCCGCCTCCTTGGAGGCTTGCACCGACAGCGGTGAGCATTCCATGATCTCGCCCGCCCACTTCTCGGCGGTGGGGATGAGATCTTTCAGCGGCACGACCTCATTGGCGATTCCGTAGCGCAAGGCGTCGGCGGCGGTGATGTGTTTGCCCGTGAGCATCATGCCCATCGCGATCTTCAGTGGAATCTGGCGCGGCAGGCGATGCACGCCTCCCGCTGCGGCCATCAGGCCGACGCGAGGTTCCGGCAATCCGAAGCGCGCATGCTCCGCCGCTATGATGATATCGCAAGCGAGCGCTATTTCGAATCCGCCGCCGAGCGCGAACCCGTTCACGGCCGCGATGATCGGCTTGTAGATGTCGAAGCGTGCGGTGATTCCCGCGAAGCCGCCCTTGGAGCGAAGTCCCTCGAGCACCTGCCCGCGATTCTCAGCGGTCCAGCGCAAATCGTTGCCGGCCGAGAATCCCTTGTCGCCGGCGCCGGTGACGATCGCGACCCACGACGATTTGTCCGCGACGAAGTCGTCCCACACACTGTCCATCTCGACGTGACACGGCGGATGCAACGCGTTCATCCGTTCGGGCCGGTTGAAGGTGATGTAGGCGATGTGGTTGCGCTTCTCGTACTTGATGAATTTGAGATCCATTTGATTCTCCGATGTTCGCTCTACTGGTTGACTCTCGAGAACCCAACCCCTAACCCCTTCCCGAGCGGGAAGGGGAACCGGATCGTTTAGACCACTACTTCTAGTTCATTATTTCATTGCTCGTCGAGCAGTTCGAAAAATGCGTCGATGCTTTGCAGCAGTTGCCGCCGGATTTGTACTCGCGTGCCTTCTATCAGATGCATCGTGACTCGGCCGCTGGTGCCGTCGGCCAGGCTGACCCGCGCATCCTCGACGCCCGCGACGCTGCCCTGGCTGAAAATCCGCATCCCGTAAACCAGCGATCCGCGCTGCGACGCTCCTTTCACCAGAGTCAGCTTACGCGCCATCGGGGTCTCCCTCGTTCATATTGGTTGCTCTATAGCATACCGTTGACAATCAGGAATGGCGCCCACAAAATCTCGCCCGATGGATCAGTTGTCGATAAGTACCCAAATCATGAAAAAAGTCCGATTTCGCCTACGTTCCCTGCTCGCGATTGTGTCGGCGGCGCTGATTTTCGCTTTCGCTGGATGCGGCCTCGCTTACCAGGCTGGCACCCGAATCAAGGCGACTCGGATGTCCGATTCGCTGCAGGTCGGCCAGACCTCGCCGCAAGTGCATCATTCATGGGGCGAGCCCGATATTCGGACCTATTTGCCGGGGGAAACCGAGGTCTGGAGCTATCCCTATAAGCCCAACAGCAACGACGTCGCGGCTGCCCTGATGTACACCTCGTCGAAGGACGGCGACAAGGGCACATTTTTAGATTTGAAGTTTGTGCAGGGTAAACTCGTCTCATGGCAGGAAGCCGAGCATACGTTGCCGGCTAAGGGACATACGGGGTTCGGCCTTGGGATCAATCAAGGGCCGATTGGAAACGGGACTCAGACGACACCGGGAGCGGTGCACTACTAGTGGCAGCGGGGACCTGCGAATCGTCAGTGCCACGGGGAACGCATACTTGCAACGAGCAGGAACCATCGTGTCTAATTGAGGCTCAGATGGGGGGAATAGTGGTATGTTCGGTGGGGGTGCATTGTCGTTGAAAACGACCCGATATGACTTGGATCGACGAGCGGGGTCATCTTCCACCAGGCTCGCCTCGGGACGTGCCTGATGGCGACTGCACGCAAAAGTTTCGAGGCAATTCTGCTCGACCGTTCGTGGGTTTCGGCCCAGGATCTCGACAAGGCGCGGCAGCGCAAAAAGCCGGGGCAGGAGCTGGCCGACGTGCTGGTCGAGATGGGTGCGCTTGAGCCGCAGCGCCTCGCGCGGGCACTCGCGCAGGAATACCGGCTGCCGTTCCAGGCTCATATCGATGAGAACTCGCTCGATTCGAAGCTGGTCTCGAAAATTCCGATCAATTACGCGAAGAAAAATCGTCTGCTGCCGCTGTCCAGCATCGACGGCACGGTGACCGTCGCGATCGCCGATCCCGCCAACTTCGAGCCGCTCGACGATTTGCGAATCCTGTTCGGTGCGCACATAAATGCGCTGATCGCGCCGGCCGAAGTAATCGCCGAGGCGATCAATCGTGCATACGATCAGGCGTCGGCCACTTCGGCCGAGGATCTGATGATCGATCTCCAGGAAGAACGGCTCGACGTGGTCGCCAGTGAACTCGCGTCGGAGCCGCTGGACCTGCTCGAGTCCGACGATTCGGCGCCGATCATCAAGCTCGTCAACGGCGTGCTGTCGCAGGCGGTCAAGGACCGCGCGTCCGATATTCACGTCGAAGTTTTCGAAAAAGAAATGGTGGTGCGCTTCCGCGTGGACGGCATGATGTACGACGTGCTGTCGCCGCCCAAGCGGTTTCAGCCCGCGATCACCTCGCGCGTCAAAGTTATGGCGGGCC
>NZ_JBAUYR010000040.1:0-109733 GCF_049584895.1 Binatus sp. (SeqCode) | reverse complement strand
GATTTGCGGCATCTGAAGGAAGCGCGCGCAAAGTTCGAACAATATCCATCGGTGGAAATTCGACACGCTGATTTCTTAAGTACTCGGCTGCCTGAATTTGATTACGTCATTGGTAACCCGCCCTACGTTCCAATTACGTCGCTAGATGAAAAAGAGAAAGCTCGATACCGCAGTTCTTTCGCGACCGCACGCGGCAGATTTGATCTCTATCTCCTGTTTTTTGAGCAAGCGCTGAACTGCCTGCTTCCAGGCGGTCGTCTTGCCTTCATCACCCCCGAGAAGTTCCTTTATGTTGAGACCGCAGAACCCCTCCGTGTTCTTCTCGCGGAGAAGCGAGTCGAGGAGATTCTTCTACTTGACGAGAATACCTTCGGCGATTTAGCCACCTATCCGACGGTCACGGTGCTGTCCAACACGGCGCGAAACGGAAAGACCAGTATTAAGCTCAGAAGCGGGCAAAAGGTGGCGGTTCATCTGGCCGCCGATGGTCGCTCTTGGATGCCCACTTTGCACGGTGACCACCGAGAGATCGGCGGCCCTGCACTTGAGGACATATGCGTCCGAATAAGCTGCGGGGTAGCAACCGGCGCGGATTCGGTTTTCGTTCATGAGACGAAATCGCTTCCAGTTCATTTGTGCCGCTTTGCCCATCCCACCATTTCGGGGCGCGAATTAGGGCCGCAAAATCCCGAGCTGATCTCCGCCCGCTCGATGCTGATTCCGTATTCTCTCGATGGAGAGCTTCTAGTCGAAAGAGAGCTTGGTGCCCTGAAGCCGTATCTTTCCGAATCTAACCGGCTGCTCAAGTTGCAGAACAGGACTTGTGTTCAACGCAAGCCATGGTACGCCTTCCACGAGACTCCTCCACTGGCTGATATCCTGCGCCCGAAGATTCTCTGTAAAGATATTACCGCTCTGCCGATGTTCTGGATCGATCGATCGGCCGCTCTTGTGCCGCGTCATTCCGTCTACTACATCGTCCCGCGCGAACCGGACCATATAGGCGTTTTGTGTGACTATCTGAATTCCGACTATGCAGCCGAATGGTTGAAAGCTCATTGCCAGCGTGCTGCCAATGGTTATTTACGACTACAAAGCACGATCTTAAAAAAACTGCCAGTTCCTGACTCACTAGTTGTTCATTCGTTGCCGCGGAATGTTGGTCCAAAGAGCCGCGGCAGACAAGGCGATACCGATACGGTGACCCAGCCGTTCGAGTTTGCTAGATGACCACTCCGTTCGACCAGGTTATCGAACAGATCAAACGTCGCGGCTTCCACAACCATCGGCTTTTGGAACATTCCGATCTTGTGTCAATTGGGATTCTCAAAGATCTTGAAGACCAGTGCGAACCGCTTGCAGCGGATCTCGCATCAGGCAAAGTCAAACATTGGCTGAACAAGTCGGCACCGGGGGCCCGTGGGAGACAGATTGACCTTTGGATCGGGGAGCCACGCTCCAACGGCTCGCCTGATCCAGCAAAGTTGCGTATAGGAATCGAAAACAAGTCAGTGACAACAGCTCATCGAAACCGCGACGCGCGTTTCGATGATTTGAATGAGTCTCTTCAAGTCCTGCATCGCGCTAAGCCTGAAGCGGTGCTGGTGGCCACGGTCATCATTGGAGTCGCTGATCGGGTGTTAAACGTGCCAGATCGAATCTCGCCATTCTACAAGAATTTCAAAAAGCGAATCCAACCGCGGCTCTCCAGTGGCGATTTAAAACTTTGGACGGACTTCCCCATGGCAATAAGCCAGAACAAACCAGACGATCCGCATCTGACCGTCGCTAAGTTCCGGCAGCTGAAGATTCGTCCCGCGGGGCATACGCACGAGATTGGATACGACTACTTACTGCTCGTTCCGGCTTACGTCGATAACGTGACTGCTCCATATATTCCGCGTCCTAACAGCCTTGGAATCGATGTCGATGCGGAATACGAGAACAGGTTGAATCAGATCTGCAAGGCTTACCGAGTGCGCTTCCACACCTGAGTCGCCGCTCCGCGCGCCGCCTATGACCGTATTGCGATTTGACACGAGTCCTTCATTGGAAATCCTGTTGACGTCGGCCATCACCACCCGGCTTCTATTTCAGGAGCGGCGCGCAGGCGACGCTGGATTGATGCGCCGCTAGCCAAGTGCACCGGACGCCACCAGCTCGCTGATTTGCGTTTCGTCGTAACCGAGGATGCTTTCGAGCACGTGTTGATTGTCCTGTCCCAACGACGGCGCCGCTCGGCGGACAGTCGCAGGAGTGCGCGAAAGTTTGGCGCGAGGACCCTCGACCGTGAATTTGCCGAGGCTCGGATGATCGAGCGCGACGAAGTGTCCACGATGCACGAACTGCGGGTCCATATATGCGTCGGCGCTGTTCTGGACCTGATGGGCTGGGACGCCGTGCGACTGAAGCTGCGATTCGATCGCTCCACGATCCAGTTTTCGGCTCCAGGCTCCGATCGCCGCATCGATCGTTTCGCGATGATCGAGTCGTCCCGCCGCCGACGCGTAGCGAGAATCGCGCGCCAGCTCTTCATTTTCCATCGCGGCGCACAGCCCGCGCCAATCGTCGTCGTCGCGGCAGACGATCGCGACCCATTGGTCATCGCCGGCCGCTGGATAAACGCCGTGGGGCGCGAAAGCCGAGTCAGAATTTCCGATTCGTTCCTCGACGCGAGCATTGACCGTGTAGTCGAGAATCGCAGGCGCGAGAAAGTGAATCGCGCATTCAGCCTGCGACTGATCGATGTACTGGCCTTGCCCGCTGCGGCGCCGATGATCGAGTGCCGCGAGAATCGCGAGCGCGGTAAATCGCGGCGCGACGTAGTCGGTGTATGCGCCGAAGACGCCGGAGGGCGGACGGTCGGGCCATCCGGTGAGATTGGTGAAGCCCGCGATCGCGGCCGCCATATTCCCGAAGCCGGCGATTTTCGCTAGCGGTCCGGTCTGTCCCATCAGGCACGAGCTCAACATGATGAGGCCGGGGTTCACTTTGCGCAGCGACTCGTAGTCGAAGCCCCACGCACGCATCGCCTTGGGAGAGAAGGACTCGGTGACGACGTCAGCCCATCGCACCAGATCGTAAACCACTTTGCGTGACGTGGGATTGCCGAGGTCGAGCGAGATTCCGAACTTGCCGGCGTTGCAATTGGCGAACAGTCCCGAGGTGTCGGGGCCGAATTGACTGCCGTGATAGGGCTGGAGCGTGCGCGCGGTATCGACGCGAGTGGGCGACTCGATTCGCACGACGGTCGCGCCGTAGTCGGCAAGAATTCTCGTCGACGCCGGACCGGCCATCACCCACATGAAATCGCAAATCTTAACGTCCCTGAGCGGCAGATCGTTTGCCATCAGATGATCCCGGCACGCGTGAGTCTGGCGATCTCGGTTTCGGGCAAGCCGAGTTCGCCGCGGTAGATTTCGGAATTGTGCTCGCCGACGGTCGGCGGCCTGCGTCGATACTCGATCGGACTCGCGCTGAATTTCGCAAACGGTCCCGGATATCGGAATGTCTCGCCGAGTTCGGGATGCGCGAGGTTCTGGAAGTAATCACGCGACGCAAACTGCGGACTCTCGACTACTTCCTCGATTGTTGTGACCGGTGTGATCAGAAATCCGCGTTCGACAGCGAGCTCGAGTAGCTCGGCCTTGGTGCGGCTCCGCGTGAAATTTCTGACGATTTCCTTCACGCGCTCGAATTCTGAAAGTGGTTCCGCGCCGCTGAACAACTGCTCGCCGTACGCGATCCAATTCTTGTCGCGCGTCGCCTCGTCGCAAAATCCCTGATCGCAAATGAAGTGCATCAGCTTGGCGGTGAACACGCCGAGTGCCGATCCGAAGAGGAAAGTCATCGCGATGAAGCCGTCGCTGGCGGGCCAAACCAGCGGGATTTCGATCGAGCCCATTTTCACTCCGCCCGACATCCGTCGCGGCTCAACCGCTCCCAGGGCCGACGCAAGAATGTTCGACTGCGTCGCCATCGAAACCGATTGTACCGCCGCGACGTCGATATGTTGCCCGAGGCCCGAGCGCACCCGCTCATGATGCGCCGCGAACGCTGCCACTGCAGCATCGGCGGATGCGTGCAGGTAAGCCTGCGGAACGCCCAGGCGCACGGGCGGCCGATCCGCGTCGCCGGCCAGAATCAGCGGTCCGCCGGCGGCCATGATGATAAGATCGCTGTCGGCGTAACTTGCTTTGGGCCCGTCTTGTCCGAACGGCGTGATCGAAACGTAGATGAGAGCAGGATTTATTTTCGCGAGGTCGGCGAACCCGAGATTGTGCTTAGGCAGATAGCCGGGATTGTGCGACTCGATCAGAAAATCCGCGCGCTCGACCAGGCGGCGCAGCAGAGCGCGGCCCGCGTCGCGCTCGAGGTCGAGTGTGATCGCGCGCTTGTTGCGATTGTACGCCCACCAATACAGCGAACGGTCGGGATGCGGCGCGTCCTTATAGAATGGGCCGATACTGCGCGCCGGCGATCCCCCGGGCGGCTCGACCTTGATAACGTCGGTGCCGAGGTCGGCGAGCATCTGGCCGCATAGAAGGCCGCGCTCGGTCGAAAGATCGAGCACGCGATATGGACTGAGCATCGACATGAAATTTCAGCGTCGCTCGATTCTTAAACTGTCGGGCGGGCTGGCGTCAACGGGAGATGCGATGGCGTCCGGGGCCGAACTCGCCGCCAGTGAGAGGCGCGTCGTCGAATCGCACGAGCGCGCTGACGCCGTCCGGAATCATAATCTCGCCGCCCGCTTCGCGATCCAGCTTCACCTCGATCAGGCCGTGCGGGGTCGGGATGCGACCTTCGAGATGCACGAGCTTGCCGAACTGCGGCGCGATTTCTGCGCGCGAGTAGCCGGGCGCTACCGGCCGCACGCCGAGAACCCAAGTCGTCAAATCGTAGGTCGGAGTCGCCGCCCATGCGTGACAACGGCTCCCAGTGCCGGTGCGCGCGTCCCAGTATTCCTCGAACGCGGTGTCGCCACGCTCGATCTGCGGCCACCATTTCATGCATCGCGCGGGAATCAGATCGCGACGGCCTGCGCGGACGATCGCGTCGTGAACAATATGCGAAAAAAAAGGTTGCGCCGCGACGACGTTGTGCTCGACGTCGAAATTCATGTGCTCGGCCGGATCCATCCGCTGTTTACGGTAGGCCGCCAGGTTATCGGAAATCGTCGGCGTGACGACGACTCGCGATTGATCGAGGACGTAGTCGAGCATTCGCGGCCACCGCACGCGCGGAGCGCATCCCGCGACGATTGCGATGGCGTTCGTCTGCTGGCTGACTCGGCGGTGCGGGCCTTTGCGATCAGCAGCGTCAACGTACACGCCCGCCGCGTCGTCCCACAGCAAGTCGAATGCGCGCCGGGTCCGCTCAGCGCGCGCCCGAGCATCAGCGGCGCCGCGCGAATCCGCCATGACAGTCTCAGCCAGCGATGCGAAATCATCGAGTGCCGCGGCGTAGAGCGCGTCGAGCGCGCCGGTTACTTCCGATCGCTCGGTCATCGCCCAGTCGATGAAAATCCATCCCGGCATCCCGCGAATCAGCCCGTCGGATGCGCGATATCGCTCGAACGTCGACAGTATGCCGGATGCGGTCGGCATCAGTTCGCGCACCGTCGCGGAGTCGCCCGAGTACTCGAAGTAGCGCGCGAGTGCGCGAATCCAGTGCAATGAGTAGTCGGGGATCGTGGTCGACGAAATCGAGAAGTCGCACGCCGCGGCCATCGCGAGCAGGCCGTCGCCGCGCCGCGAATGCGCGCAGATTCGCAGATGGCGCCGCACCAGGCGCCAGTCGGTGTTGGTCGTGTACGTCAGCAGAGCGTGGATGTAGGAGTCGCCCAGCCACGCGCGCTGCTCGCGGCCGGGGCAGTCGATGAAGGCGTCGGTCGAGCAGAGTTCCAGCGTGCGCGCGCCGACCCGCCAGATTTTGTTGAGTGCGGGATCGTCGCATTCGAAGTACGCCTCGTCGCCGCGGGGATAGCGCCGCTCGATTGCGCCCATCGATTCGAGCTGCGCACCGCCGCGCGCGACGATCGACAGATAGCGAAAGCCGACCGCCTCGTACGACTCGATCCGTTCCGCGCCATCGCCGCGCAGGATGTAGCGCATCGCGAATTGTCGAGGCTGTGTTTCCGCGCTGCCATCGGTGCGTGCGTCCTCGCCGCAGTACACGTCGACAGTTGAACCCGCGGGACCGCGCACGACAGCCCACGGCGTCGCGAGCGTGATCATCCCGGCGTCGAAGTTGACGATACTGTCGGGGCCGTCAGTCGAAGGATCCGCCGTCGGATACGCGCCGCGCGGATCGTTGCTGTTCAGTGCTGCGACACTGTGGCGCGAAAGTTCATTCAGCGCGATTGGAATCGAGGTGAGCGGCGCGATCCCGTCATGCTCGGGCGAGGTGAAAGGCTCTACCGGGATTCGCGTGCGATTGTGCGAAAAAGTGGCCGCCGACAACTCGACTGCAGGCAGCCATTCGGAATCGTCGAACGATGCTTCGTTCCAGCCGGCAGGAATTGCCGCGCCGTCGAGAATTTCGGTCGGCGGCACCGGCAGTGCGGCACCGCGCACGACATCCTGGCGATACGGCGCGGCGCGTCCTTTCCATGACGCGTCGGAAATCACGCCGACGACGGGCGACTCGAACGCGAACGATCCAAAGCCGAGCAGGAAGCTCGGCGCCGCGGGACGCCACCACGGTCCCGGCACTCCGTAAAATCGCACCAATGACGCGATCGCGTTTCGGCCGGCGCGCAGGTACGGTGCGAGATCGATCTCCGTCCACGCCAGCCGCTCGGGTATCGAACGCGCCGGTCCGCGAGCAACTTCGACGCCGTTGACGAACAGCACGAAGCGCGAGTCAGCGGTCACTCGTGCGGGAACTGATGCGGGTATCGCGTCGAGTTGAACGGTGCGACGCAGGTAACAGAATCGATTCCAGGTTTCTTTGGGCGGAATTCCGGGCGCGCCGATCGGCGACACTGGCAACGGCGCGGGCCCGGCCCAAATCCATCGCGCATCCCAGGTGATCGGCCATTTTGATTCAGTCATCTAAACTCAACCCTTAGTACGGGCGCGCAGTCTTGCCGATAATCTCGCGCGCGACCAGCGTCTTCATGATCTGCGCGGTGCCGTCGCCGATCTCGAGTCCGATCACGTCGCGCATCCGCTGCTGATGCGGCAGATCGAGGCTGAACCCCAGATGCCCGTGGAGCAGAATGCATTGATGCAAAACGTCGGCGGCCAGCTCGGGCGCGAGCCACTTTGCTCCGGCCGCGAGCCATCCGTGCGGCTCGCCGCAATCTTTCAACCACAGCGCTTCGTAACACAGGAGACGCGCGGCACGCAGCCGAACCGCTGCCTCGGCGAGCGGAAACGACACGCCTTCGAACCGCGCGAGCGGCGCTCCAAACGCCTGGCGCTCTGCTACGTACGCGCAAGTCTCGTCGACACTCTGCTGGGCCGCGCCGATGCACATCAAGCCGATCAGCGAGCGGCTGAAATCGAATCCCTGCATCACGTCGACGAAGCCCGCACCTTCCGCGCCGATGCGAGCGGACGCGGGCACGCGGACGCTGTCGAAAAATAGCTGACCGCGGCCGATTGGGCGCGATCCCATGTCGCGAAAGCGCGTACGCGATACGCCGGGCGAGTTCAGGTCGACATAAAATGCGCTCACGCCCCGCGCGGACTGTTCGAGGGTGCCGGTGCGCGCGAGCACGAGAGCGGTGGCGGCAGAGGACGAAAACGAGATCGAAGTCTTCTCGCCGCTCAGAACGTAATTGTCGCCGTCGCGACGCGCTTGCATGACGATATTTGCCGCGTCGGAGCCGCCGCCGGGCTCGGTCACCGCGAGCGCCGCGATAGTTTCACCTCGGCAAATCGGTGGAAGGTACGCAGCCTGCTGACGCGCATCAGCACTGCGCGAGATTATCGCGCCGACCAGAGCCGCGAGCAGCAATACGTACGCGGCATTGAAATCGCCGCGCGCGATTTCCTCATGCGCGATCCCGAGCGACACGTAGTCGAGCTTCGAACCGCCGAGATGCGTGTCGACCATCGGCGCAAGCAGGCCCATCTCGCCGAGTTTTCTCACGAGCGCCGGCGGCAGATCGTTATCGGCATCGCGCGAGGCGTAATTCGGAAGCAGCTCGCGACGCGCGAAGTCCCGCAGCGTTTCATGCATCAACTTCTGCTCGGCGGTGAGGCCAAATTCCATCTTCGCGATTCTCAGTTGGACGGCGGCGGCTCAGGCTTTGCCGGCACCGTCACGGCTTGCGGCGGCGCGCCGGTCGGGCCGACCCACTCGGGCAGACTCTCGAGTCCGCCGGGAATCACATTGGGCGTCGGATTCTCGACCGAGCCTTCGCTGTCCTCGTCGCTGCCGACCATTTTGTCCTGGTAGTGCTGCATCACCTGCTTCTTCACATCGTCGGGCGACGTGTTCGGCGTCATTCCCTCGTTATGCGAGAAATCGGCGCGGCTCTTCGCGTCCATGTGCAGCCAGATCTGACTGGCCTGCGCGCTGTTGCCGTGAGTCATCGCGTCCATGAACTTTTGCTGCTGCGTTTCATGCGAGCATCCCGCCAGCGCAACTGCACACGCAAAGCTCAACGTGATCGCGCGTTGGATTTTCGATGCCATCCGCCGCACTAAAACGTCACGACGCTTCGAATCGATTTGCCTTCGCGCATCAGCTGAAAGGCGTCGTTGATTTTTTCGATCGGCATCACGTGCGTAATCAGATCGTCGATGTTGATTCTGCCTTCCATGTACCAGTCGACGATTTTCGGCACGTCGCGACGGCCGCGCGCGCCGCCAAAGGCCGTACCCTTCCAAGTGCGTCCGGTCACGAGCTGAAACGGCCGCGTCGAAATCTCCTGCCCCGCGCCCGCGACGCCGATAATCACGCTGGTGCCCCATCCCCGCTGACAGCATTCGAGCGCCTGGCGCATTAGCTTGACGTTGCCCACGCATTCGAAAGAAAAGTCCGCGCCGCCACGCGTCAGGTTCACGATATGCGGCACCAGGTCACCCTCGACCTCCGCGGGATTCACGAAGTGGGTCATGCCGAATTTCTCGGCGATAGCTTTGCGCGCGGGATTCATGTCGACGCCGACGATCATCGACGCGCCCGCCAGCCGCGCTCCCTGCACGACGTTGAGGCCGATGCCGCCGAGACCGAACACTACCACCCGGTCGCCAGCTTGCACTTTCGCGGTGTTCAGCACGGCGCCGATTCCGGTCGTGACGCCGCATCCGATGTAGCAAATCTTTTCGAACGGCGCGTCATCGCGAACTTTTGCCAACGCGATTTCGGGCACTACTGTAAAATTCGCGAACGTCGACGTGCCCATATAGTGATGCAGCGGCTGGCCGCCGCGCGAGAATCTGCTGGTGCCGTCGGGCATCACGCCGCGGCCCTGCGTCTCGCGAATCGCAGTGCACAGATTAGTTTTTCCAGATAGGCACGCTGGACAATTCCTGCATTCTGGAATGTATAGCGGGATGACGTGGTCGCCGCGCTTCAACGTCGTCACGGCCGGCCCCGTTTCAACCACGATGCCCGCGCCTTCATGTCCGAGGATCGCAGGGAACAAGCCTTCCGGATCGGCGCCCGACAGAGTGTAGGCGTCGGTGTGGCAGATCCCGGTGGCTCGGATTTCGACCAGGACTTCGCCGGCCTTTGGCCCCTCGAGGTCCACGCTTGCGACTTCGAGCTGCTCGCCGGCCTTGTTCGCGATTGCTGCTTTTACTTTCACGACTACACCGCGATGTCCACAATATAATACGCCGCCGCATCGCGCCGCGAACACCTCGCACCGCGCGCTTGATGGCGGTCGCGAATGATGCCAAACCTCCTCAGGTCCACGACAATCGCGCCGCCGGGAGGACTAAAATGGCCGATAAGGAACTATCGCCCGACCGGGTGATCGCCTCGCTGCTTGAAGGCAAGTCGCGCCGCGAGATGATGGTGATTCTCGCGCGGCTCGAACATGGCGGCGCCGGGATCTATCAATCGTTCGCGGCGAATGAGCGCAATGAGAAGGCGCGCGCCGCGTTGCTGGCCGGCGCTGAGCGCGAGGAGCAGAATTCCGCGCTGCTCAAGATGATGACGCAGGTGAAGGACAAGTGCGAGAAGTGCGGCAAGGCACTGGCGCCTCCTGCTCCCGCGCAGTGCTGTTCATTTCAATGCACCTTCTGCCCTGACTGTGCGGACGCGATGAAGCATGTGTGTCCGAACTGTTTGGGAGAGCTGACGGCGCGTAGCATCTGAGGTCGAGGGATTTTTCAATGCAAGTAATCGGCACGGTCAAGGAAATCTGGCGATACCCGGTAAAGTCGATGGCGGGCGAACGTCTGCAACGTGCGAGCGTCGGCGCGCTCGGAATCTACGGCGACCGAGGCTGGGCGATTCGCGACGAGAAGGCCGGCGAGATTCGTAACGCTCGCAAGCTGCCGGCTCTTCTGCATTGCGTGGCTGTATATCTGCGCGAGCCGTCCGGAAACGACGTGCCGCCCGCGCAAATCACGATGCCCAACGGGACGACATTTCGTTCCGACTCCGCTGAAGCCAATGCGCAACTCTCCGAACTCCTGGGACGACCCGTTTCGATTTGGCCAGTTCAGCCGCCAACCGAGCGCGATTTCCTGCGACGCGCCGCGCCCGACAATCCCGACATGAAGGCCGAGATGCGCGAGGTTTTCGGGCGGCTGGAAAGCGAGCCGCTGCCCGACCTATCGACGCTGCCGCCGCAGATTCTCGAATTCACGTCGCCGTTCGGCACCTTCTTCGACGCGTTTCCCTTCCAGCTGCTGACCACCGCGTCCTTGAGTGCGCTTGCCAAGTGCAATCCCACCGCTGATTTCGACTCGCGCCGCTTTCGTCCCAACATTTTGATCGAGACCGGTCGCGGAGTCGAAGGACTGGTTGAGGCCGAATGGTCGGGGCGGACACTTCGAATCGGCGCGACGCGGATCAAGGTCGAGATACCCACCGTGCGATGCGTGATCCCGACGCTCGATCAGCCCGGAGTGAAGAAGGATCCGTCGGTGCTGCGAACGATCGTGCGTGACGCGGCGCAGAATCTCGGCGCATACGCGACCATCGCGAACGGGGGAACCATCGCGCTCGGCGACGAAGTTGCGCTCGAATAACTGAGATACCTTACCTACGGATTACCCTTATTGGATATCGTCGCTGTCGTCCCATCGAACTTCCTTATACTGATGGTGAACGGCTCGTTGTAGGTCCGGGCCCTATCCTTGAGGAAGCTCAGCGCGACGGCCTCCCCCAGCAACAAGGAGGTGTCCGTATCGCTGCGCCAGTGGATGCCGGCGTGGATCCCATGACCGAAACTGACGTTATGTCCCAGCTTGTTGAGCTCACCGTTGACGGTTAGGTGTCCCGCGTCCGAGCCGGTGTAGTCCAACAGCGAAAGTCCGTCGTCGGAAGGCACCTGCGGATTCGGAATCACGAAGCTGCCATTGAAGAAGAATTTCAGCACTGTGATGCAAGCGCCGGCGACCGTGCCATGTCCCGTCGGATAAGACGGATGCGTCGGCGAACCCTCAGGAAACGCCTGCGAGAGCAGCCACGTCCCATACTTGCTGAAACTCTGCTGAAGTCCCACCGAGCTGAGAATCACCGGACTCAGAGTGACGTCGGTCTCGTTGTTTTGTCCGGTCATGAGCAGTTGAACGATGCCTCCGATGGCCTCGGGACGTGGACGTAGATGCACAAACCATTTCTGGTACCAGACGGCATTGAGAGCCTTAGTCGCGACCTCGGCAAGGGTCGCCGCGAAATCAGGCGCGCCGAACGTGCCGAAGCCGTTCTCCGTCTTCGAGCCGATATAGGGATTGCCTGGATTTGGGGGCACGCCAATTGAGGTGAGCACGCAGTACGCCGTGAAATAGGCCTGGTAAAGCACGTCGACGTGGGTAAACGCCGCGAGATCCCGACCTTTACACGCGTAACGGCGTGTCGGATCGATCTGATTCTGATCGCCGGTGAGATTGCCATTCTGCACCGTCAGCCAGTCGCCGAAACTGGTCATGTAGTCGATGTCCGGCAGATAGGTAACCAACTGCTGGCTGATCTGTTGGGCACCCATCGCCGTCGGCTTGATAAAAAATTGCGAAATGTAAGGTCCCAACGTCTCGCCCGGGAAAGCGCCCCGGAACAACAGGTTCGGGGTCACTATGCCGCCGATTCTCGGTCCAAAATAGGTCGGTTGTGATCCTAATTCCGCTGCTGCCGCAGCGGCCAGCGCACTCGAGCCGTAGTCGGTGAAGGCCGCGTCACGAAGCAGCGAAGCCCAATAATGTTCGAGCAGCTCGGTGGCGTTCTGAGCGCTGGCAGTCGCGGGTGCGGGAGGCACGATAGGCTGGCCGAACTGCACGTTGTCGAGCGCTTCCAGGTCGAAGGCCAGACCGCCTTGCGGGCCGTTGAGCGTGCGTGTGCCACCGACAACGATTTTTTGGAAATCCGAAAACTCGCCGCTATTCAACGCGTCCGTAAAAGTTGCGAACGCCTGCAGATCCACCCGTCCAAAATTGTCATGCGGAAGACCCTTGGTGTAGGTGCCGCCCTGGTCGGAATAGCGCGCCGAATCACCGTTGTTGACGTTAATCGCGGGCCCAACCAGCGCGTCCTGAGTTGCTTCAGCGACCCGCAGTGCGAAAGCTTCGCCCACTCTCTTGTTAGTAACGCTGGCCGGCAATCCATTGCCGGAACGAGCCCCGCCGAAGTCGGATTGAGTCGATAAATCAGGCGTTTCGCGCGCGCTCGCCGAGGATGCGGCGACGATCGGAGCCAGCACTCCGGTCGATACGGCAGCGGTCGCTGCCCCGAGTCCTGCGATGAAGCGCCGGCGTCCTGGAGATTTGGGCGATGCTTCGGTCGATTTGCGAGTTTGGTGGGTAGGCTCTGCGTGCGCGCCAGACGGATGCTGGTCGGAAGTGTCTTTAGCCATAAAAAAACCCCCAATGGCTCCGCGGTCATGTACCCGCGGGATGACGACGTGCCGCTTCTAGCAGCTAAAATAGTGATAATCCACTCACGCGAGCATGAGAAATTACCAAAATTACAATCAAAGTAGAACCTTACGATCATGCGGCTGACAGGCCCTTAATCAGGGCCGAGACCAGCCAATCGAAGCTTTTATCGACGTCGAGCGGAATGCCGAATCCACCGGCGATTTCGAGCGCGGCGAAGCCATGCACGGTGCTACGAAGGGCGCGGATCGCGTGGATGCCCTCGCGGCGATCCAATCCGTAGCCGCTGAGCACAGACAGGATAGTTTCGACGATATTGCTGGCAGCCGCTTCCATCGCGGGATCGTTTTTGGGCGCGGCGACCATCGTGGCCGCATAAGTTCCGGGATGACGCTTGACGAAGGCGCGATAGGCGGCGGCAAGTCCGCGGACGGCGTCGTCGCGCGATTTGCCAATAGTCGCGCGGCTGAGCGCAGTGTTGAGATCGCGCAGAGCGAGCAATTTGAGCTCGCGCCGCAAGCCCTCGAGGCCGCCGACGTGGTTGTACAGCGAGGGCGAACGGATGCGCAGCTTCTTGGCGACGCGGGCCAGCGTCAGCGCGTCCCATCCGTGATCGTCGGCGATTTTGGCGGCCGCGCGGACGACCGTGTCTTTGTCAATTCCGACGCGCTTCGCCATCCTGATTTTGCGCCTCCTTCATGAAACCGACGACGGCCCCGGCTACGATCTCGGGATACTCGACGTGCGGGTAATGCCCGGCGCCATCGACCATCAATGTTTTTCCATGGAGATGAGTCGCTACCCAGTTGGCCTCTTTGGCGGGATCCTCGAAATCAGAGTCGCGCGTGCCCATCACCACCAGCACCGGAGCATGAACCTCGGGAATGCGCGCCTCGCACGGCGCTTGCGACGCGAAGATCAGCGCTTTGGTCGCCTCGATTCGCCCGGGCTGCTTCAGATTTACAACCAGCGCCGCGCGATATGAGTCGAGGTCGGAGGGCGGCGCGCTCTTATAAAGGGACCCGTAGTACATCGACCAGAACGAAGGCCCCCACGGACGCAGCATCGCGACTTTCAGAAAAGCCAGCAGAGCTGACGAGGTGGGAACCACGCGCGTGAACGGATCGATCATTACGATACCGGCGACGTTGTCGGGAATTTCCGCGGCCGCCCATACCGCTGAGCCCCCGGCCATCGAGTTGCCGATGATGAATGCCTTGCTCGCGCCGAGATGACGAATCATCGCGACGATGTCCGCGCCGACGATTGCCGGCGAGTAGTCGGGCCAATCGACGCTCGACTCGCCATGGCCGGGCAGATCCATCGTGACGACCCGGAATCCCGCGGCAACGAGTCGAGGCGCGAGGAAGCGATATTGCTGACGCATATCGCCAAGCCCCGGAACACAGACGACGAGCGGCCCGGTACCGCCGGTGTCGTCATATGCGATCTGCCCGCCCGGCATTTTCAGGAACTGCGTCGATGGACGCGCGCTCGCGGATGGTTGATCAGCGCGCGCAGGCATTGCGGTTGCGACAGCGAGCGCCGCGGCTGCGAACAGTAGATTCGTTGTGTTACTAATTATCATAGACATTCAACTAATATAATTAGTCTCACGAAGCAAGCGGCTGCCGAGAATTAAAATCCGGTTCCCCTTCCTGCTCGGGAAGGGGTTAGGGGTTAGGTTGCCGCGAAACAATCTCAATGCTAGCCACACTCACAGACAGTGGAGGTGCGTGATGCTATACGAATTGCGAATTTATCATTGCATGCCCGGTAAGCTGGCCGCCGTGGTGACGCGTTTCGAAACCGAGACCGTTAAGCTGTTCGAGAAGCACGGCATCCAACCAGTTGGCTTCTGGACGGTAGCGATCGGCGAATCGAACGCGGACCTGTACTACATCTTGAAATGGGATTCGCTCGATGAGCGCCAAAAGAAATTCGCGGCGTTTCAAGCGGATCCGGATTGGATCGCAGTACGCAACAAGAGCGAGGAAGCCGGCCCGCTAATCGCCTCGTTCAGCAATACGATTCTAACGCCGACCAGTTTCTCCGCGCTGAAGTAGCGGGTCGTCCGGCCGCGGCCCGAGACAACGTGGCCCTCGAGTCGGGCTGCTTGCCCGGGTGCACGTCAGCCAAACGCGAGCGCAAGACTAAACATCAGTTGTCGGCCCGACGGAGTCGCATGCGCGCCGAACTCTTCGTAATAGCGTAGCGAGAAGAGGCCGTACTTCGTCAGCAAATTGATCGAGGGGCCGGCAGAGTAGATTTGAGAGCGCGTATCCTCCAGCAAATCGATCGCTGAGGTAGCGATCCTGGTCCTGGGAGCAAGGTCAATCTGGTTGCTGGTGACCTGCCACTGGGCGTAGCCTGCCGCGCCCAAGGTTACCTGCTTGAAAATGTCGTTGTTCAAGTTGAAGGTCTTCCCCGTTCCCCACTCGAGCGGGACGACATTACCAAGGGTGTAGCTTCTACCGATTTGCGACCCGTACTGTAGGTAGTGACCGTAGATAGAGAGCGACCACGTTCGCTCGGCGTCGGCATACGCGACACCTCCGAGGCCAAAGACACCCGTCCAGTGGCCATACCCGATATTGACCAACGCCGCGGACCTATACGGCCCTGAAGGTGCGAAGAATCCTGAAGATATGATGGCGTCCAGCTGCCGGAAGTGCCAACCGAAATCCACCGGCTCGACGTAAATGTCGCCAATGCTACCCTTGGTCACCGCGTTGGACGTTTGCAGCGATGCTAGCGTGCGCGAATTCCGACTAAGACTTAGGACTGGCTGGAGGCTCGCAGAACCGCTGGCATCGGCGATGGCAAACGGCACGTCGATAAACAATCCATAGTTAGCGCCCAGCACTTTATAGGGTGATGTCCATCCAACTAGGTTTTGGTCCACGAATTCGTCGAGACTGCCGCTTCCACCAAGGTTGAGATTGAGACAGATGTGATCGCGTGGACTGCACTTCAGCGGGCCCGTTGCGAAAAAATCACTGCTTGAGGCGTGATAGTAGGACCAGACATTCGAATAGAAAATACCCTCCGGAGCCTGCTGAGCACTTAGCAGACCGTCGGTACCCATCAGCCAGTCGCCGTGCTGGCAATGCGCCGGTGGAGCGAGAAGAATCAAAAAGGCGAGGCACATTATACTCACGCGCACCGATCTGGCTGACATCGACCTAAATCCCTCGGTCTTCCAGCAATACCGATGCCACGAAATAGTCAGCAAGTTGTCAGCGGTGACTCGCAGTCACATTCTTGTTTTCGGCACGACAGTGTCAGTGCTCCGACAAGACTTTGCCGCTCGTGCGAGGCCCTTTAGATACGAGGCTTAGGTTCGAGAGAACTATTCCCTGCTTTGTTGCTCCTGAATCGCACTCGAGCCAGCCTCGAAGCCGGCATTCCTTTTGCTCATACGGTGACCGCATAGCCGAGGAGAAGGAACCTCCAAAATGAAAGTAAACGGCGTCGGCGTCGAGAAATCCAAAGCGATATGCGTCAGTATCGTTGTGCTTTCGCTCCTGTTCGGAAAGATGGCGCAAGCCTGCACAGGGATCAGACTCACGGCTGAAGACGGGACCGTGGTCTACGCGCGCACGCTCGAGTTCAACATCGATCTCGATTCCAATGTGATCATGGTGCCGCGCGGCTATGCTCGACGCGCCAGTACACCGGAGGGCCAAAATGGGCTGAAGTGGAGCTCCAGGTATGCGTCGATTGGCGCCAACGGTATGGGACTGCCGTTTCTATTCGATGGCGTCAATGAGAAGGGCCTGGCGGCGGGGACGTTCTATTTTCCAACCACGGCAGGCTACATGAGCTACAAGGCAGGCGACGCCTCGAGGACAATCGCGCCTTGGGAGGTCGGTTCGTGGATTTTGGAAAACTTTGCGACCGTCGAAGAAGTCAAACAGAACATCGGGAATGTCGAGGTCGCAGCAGTGGTGTTCAAGCAGTGGGGCTTCGTACCTCCCGCTCACTATGTGGTTCATGATGCCTCTGGCAAGAGCATCGTTATCGAATACGTGGATGGAAAACTTCATGTTTACGACAACGTGATCGGGGTGTTGACCAACTCGCCGGCCTTCGACTGGCACATGTCCAATCTTCGCAACTACGTGAACTTCTCATTGAGCAATGCGCCGCCGGTGGAGGTCGGAGGCATCAGGCTAACCGGCTTCGGCCAAGGCACAGGAATGCTTGGGATGCCAGGCGATTTCACGCCGCCGTCGCGGTTCGTCCGGGCGGTTGCTTACAGCGCGGGGGTCTTGCCGTCCAAAACCGGCGAAGAGGCCGTGCTTCAGGCGTTTCACATTTTGAACAACTTCGACATTCCCAAAGGCTCAAGTCGCGGGGAACCCGACACTGTGCACGGCAACATCATGGCCGACCACAGTATTTGGACAAGCGCCTCCGACTTGAAGGCGAGACGATTCTATTTCCGGACATATGAGAACAGCCAGATTCGCTCCCTGGACCTGATGAAGATGCCGCTCGATGCGAAAACTATCACCAGCATTTCGATGAAAGGTCCCGAGGTCATCAAATCACTGAACCCATAAAGTCTCTCGTTCAGGGATGAACTTTTCAGCCTGACGCCGCCGCCACCAAGATTTTGACGGAACGGAGCTACTCGTTGATGGTCTCTCCGTCGCGCACCACAAAGAGTAGTAGAAAGTGCGCTATTATGCGGGCGCGTCCACCGTTAGTTGCGGCGTGTGCGCAGGCGGCAGATTCGCGTAAAGGTCCGCGATCAGATCGGATTTCAACTTGGCCTGGCTGGGATCGCTCCACAGATTCCGCCATTGCAGCGGGTCCTGGCCCAAATCGTACAGCTCACCCTCGGTTCCGTCGTAGCGGATGTCGGGCATCGGACCCTCGATACGCAGCGCCTTATATCCGAACGACAGATCGAAGCCGACGTCGCGCGTCGAGGGCTCGTAAACGGTGCATACAAAACCGTCGCGATAAATCGAGCGCAGGTGCATCCCAAGTTGCGCGAATTGGCTGTCCCATTCGGTGATCGCACGCACGCGCGGCGATCCGGCTGCCGTCGGCAGCGCGGAACCTTGTATCCATTCGGGGATTGGCACGCCCGCAATCTCACAAAACGTCGGCGCGAGATCGAGATGTCCGACCGGCTCGGAAATCTCTGCGGCGGACACTTTCGCCGACGGCGCGGGACGCCAGATGAGCGGCACGCGCATCAGCGCGTCGACGTGATACGGCCCTTTGAACAACAGACCGAAGTCTCCCTGCAGCTCGCCGTGATCCGTCGTGAAGAACACGTCGGTGTCGGCGTCCCAACCGCGCGCGGCAACTGTCGCGAGCACTCGCCCGCACGCCTCATCGATCAGTTCGTTCTTGACGTGCACCATCGCGTTGATCTCGCGCACCTGGTCGTGAGTCATTTCGCACGGCACGAAGTTCCACGCGCCGCCTTCCTCGTTGCGAAAGCGCCCCTGGTACCAATCAAGCCAATGGCGCGGCTTCTGCGCGAGAATCTTTTCGATCTTCTCGCGCGATCCCGGATGCCCCGGAGGAAGATCGAGATCGCGCCAGTTGATTTGCCGCGCCGCAGACGCCGGCGGATCCCATGGATGATGCGGATCGGGAAAGCTCATCCATACGAACCAATCGTCGCTGGGCGAGAGCGTGTTCAGATATGCGATAGTGCGGTCGGCAATCCAGTCCGTGTGATAGTGCTCGCGCGGAATCGGATTGTAGGTCACTTCCGGCGCGCCGCTGTCACCGCCTGCCGCGCCGGACAGCATCGTCACGAAGCCGCCGACCTCTTCCGGGTAGTTCTCGCGTAGCCAGTTCGAATAATGGAAATAGGCCATCGGCCCGTGCATCGCGAGTTCCATCCAATCGAATCCGCGATGCGCCCCGTGCGAGCGGTCGCGTCCCATGCGGTTCTCTGGCCATCGCCCCGAAGGATCGAACATCGGCTCGAAGTGCGCCTTGCCGATAAGCGCGGTGCGATAGCCGGCGCGATCGTGCAGCCACGCGGCAACGCTGGGCGCGTCGGCCGGCAGCGGGACGCCATTGGCGAACACGCCGTGCGTGCGCACGTACTGGCCCGTGATCATCGTCGATCGCGCGGGCATGCAGACCGTGTTCTGATTGTACGCGCGATGATAGTTGATGCCGGTGGCCGCGAGCGAGTCTGCCACTGGCGTGCGCGCGATACTGCCGCCGTTGCATCCGAGCGAATCGTAACGCTGCTGATCGGTAGTGATGAAAAGAATCTTGCGGCCCATCGCGACAGATTACAGTTGCAGTGCAAAAACAAGCAACAGCGATCCGAATCGCGAGCGCGGGGGTTTGACGGCCGAATGATCAACCCTGATACAGTAGCGATGCGGAAGGAGAACAATCATGCGCGCAGCAATAATGCGAGACAAAAAGCTCGTCGTGGATAATATTCCCACACCGGCTCCTGGAGCGGGCGAGGTGCTGGTGAAAACGCTCGCGTGCGGGATCTGCGGGTCCGATCTGCATGCGCTGAAGCATGCAGAGAAGATGGTAGAGAACTCGCGCAAGGCCGGCGCGCTGTTCCCGATGGACCTCAAGCGCGACATCGTGATGGGTCATGAGTTCTGCGCCGAAGTTGTCGACTACGGGACGGAGACGCAGAAGCGACTGAAGGTCGGGACGCGCGTCTGTGCGATGCCGGTCCTGATCAGTGCTCGCGGCGTCGCGGCAGTTGGCTACTCGAATGAAAATCCCGGCGGCTACGGCGAACTGATGCGCCTGACCGAGGTGCTGTTGCTCGAAGTCCCGAACGGACTTTCCACCGAGCGCGCCGCGCTGACCGAACCGATGGCCGTCGGGTATCACGCGGTGCAGAAAGCGCGGCTCGGTATAGATGACGCCCCGCTGGTGATCGGATGCGGGCCGGTCGGCCTGGCGGTGATCGCCGCACTCAAGCTCAATGGAGTGCATCCAATCGTCGCCGCGGATTTTTCGCCACGGCGCCGAGATCTGGCGCTGCAGATGGGCGCCGACGTCGTCGTCGATCCAAAAGAAAAATCGCCGTACGCGAGCTGGCGCGAGATGGCGGTGTATAGCGATCCGTCGAAGGCTCCGATGCTGCCGCCGTGGATTCCAGGGCCTGCTGTTCGGCCCGCGATGATTTTCGAATGCGTAGGCGTGCCTGGAGTGATCGAAGGGATCATGTCGGCGGCGCCGGGCAACGCGCGCATCGTCGTAGTCGGAGTGTGCATGGAACGCGACCAGATCGAACCGCTGACGGGCATAAGCAAGGAGTTGAATATCCAGTTCGTGCTCGGTTACGCGCCCGACGAGTTCGCCGCGACGCTCAGTCATCTCGCTGAGGGACGCGTCAATGCCGACGCGCTGATAACAGGCAAGGTGGGCGTGGAGGGCGTCGCCAAGGCGTTCGAGGATCTCGCGTCACCCGAGACGCACGCGAAAATCCTCGTCGAGCCGTGGCACAGCTGACGAGCGCGTCAGCGAAACAGCCGATGCGACGCGAGATCGGCGCCCGCGCGCATCGCGCGCAACTTCGCCCACACGATTTCCTCGGCCACTTCGCCCAGCCCGGCCGAAGTCTCGAAGCCGCAATCGGTCCCGGCCATCACGCGGCGCGGATCACCGATCGCATTGGCAGCGCGCTCGAGCCTGTCGGCGACCACCTCATGATGTTCGACGTAGTTGGTCTTGGTATCGATGACGCCCGTGACCAGGCTCATGTGATCGGGCAGCGGGAATTCCTTGAAGCATCGATATTCGTGCTGGTGGCGTGGATTAGCCGCCTCCAAAACCAGCGCGCCGACGTTGGCGTGGTAGAGGATCGGCAGAATCTGCGCGAGCGGAACGTCGAGATCGTGCGGCGCCTCATAGTTGCCCCAGCATACGTGCATGCGAACGCGATCGGCCGCGATCCCGTGCAGCGCGCGATTCATCGCATCGATATTCAGCTCGACGTACTCGAGAAACTCGGTCAGCGGGCGGTCTGCATATGATGTATGCCGCTCCATAGCGAGGTCCGGGCAATCGATTTGGAGAACAAACCCTTTCGATACTATGTACTCATACTCAGTATGTAATGCTTTAGCTACTGCGATTACATACTTCTCGTAGTTCTCGTAATACTCATTGAGCATTGCCGAGGCTATGATCCCCGGCGACGGGGCGGTCATGAACGGTTCAACGAATTTGGTTTGTTGATCATCCAGAATACGCAGAGTGTCGGCACATTCGAGATCGACGCCGGCGCGGTCGCGGTACTTGACCTCGCCAATCGCCTTGGGCGCGTGCAGCAAATCGACCATCGATCGCTGAAAGAGCGGCGCGGTCAGCTTGCGGAAGCTCGGGTAGCGAACCAGATCGCGCATGACAGGCCGCTCGCTGCGTCCGCCAAAGCCGGTCATCCGATGCTGCACGTAAGTGAAGAAGCTCTCGCGCGATTGCTCGCCGTTGTTGCCGACGTCGATTCCCGCTTCGAGTTGCTTCTGTACGACGTAGCGGGTGGACTCATCGATCTCGCGGAGCATCGCGGCCCGGTCCACTTCTTCACCGCGACTGATCTTTACCAGCATCGCGGTCAGAGTTTCCCGGCGCGGCAGGCTGCCGGCATGCGTAGTCAGAATACGATTCTCGCTGCAAAGCATCTTGGCACCTCTCACTCATTCACTGGTTCGCGCTGCAACATATTGGTAGATCACAAACGACGCTGCCACAATCGCGGCGAAGCGGGAGATAAATCTATGGCACTACTCGCTGGCAAAAGCGCGCTGATAACCGGCGCGGCGTCGGGAATCGGTAGAGCGGCGGCGATCGTCTTCGCGCGTGAAGGTGCGCGTGTGATCGTTGCCGACATGGCCGAAGAGGGCGGAGAACAAACCGTCAGCAGGATTCGCGATGTCGGCGGTGAGGCGCAATTCGTGCGCTGCGACGTGTCGAACGCAAAGGATGTCGATGCGCTGGTCGCGGCGGCGGTGAAAGTGTTCGGGCGGCTCGACTGCGCCTTCAACAATGCGGGAATCGCCGGTACACAACGCAAAACCGCGGACTACGATGAAGACGAGTTCGACAAAATCATCGCCGTCGATCTAAAGGGCGTATGGCTGTGCATGCGCGCCGAGATCCGTCAATTCATCGCGCAGAAAAGCCCTGGCGCGATCGTCAACACTGCATCTGCCGCGGGTCTGGTCGCGTCGCATTCGATGCCCGCTTACACGGCGGCCAAGCACGGAGTCATCGGCTTGACCAAATGCGCGGCGCTCGAGTACGCGCGCTCGGGAATCAGAATCAACGACGTATGTCCGGGCGTCGTGGACACTCCGCTGGTCGAAGGGATGGTAGCAGGACGGCCCAAGCTGGCTGCTCGCCTCGACGAAGTGGAACCCATCGGACGCAAAGCGCGTCCCGAAGAAATAGCCGAAGCCGTCGTATGGCTATGCTCCGATGCCGCCTCATTCGTTACCGGATGCTCAATGTCGGTGGACGGCGGACTAACCGCCCAATAGTGAGTAGCTATACAAGTTACTACTATGTTCGATCCTTTCATCGACGCCTGGCAACTGCGCCACTTGGTAATGAAGGGCGAGTTGCGTCCGCGCGAAGTCGCGGAGTTTTACCTGGCACGAATCGAGCGGCTCAATCCAGAATTGGGTGCGTACATGACGGTCACTGCTGATCGCGCACTCGCGGACGCCGCGCGGCTGGAGACGTTGCGGACCGATGCAGCGTCGATGCGGTTATATGGCGTCGCGTACTCGCTGAAAGATCTCACACCGACGGCGGGAATTCGCACCACGCTCGGCTCGCACAACTACGCCGACTCGCTGCCGCCGCAGGATGCGGTCATCGCGCAGCACCTGCGGAATGCAGGAGGAATCCTGCTCGGCAAAACCACCACGCCGGAGTTCGGCGGACGTCCTACGACTGAAGGGGGGCTGTGCCCGACGGCGCGCAATCCATGGAATCACGAATACAACGCCGGCGGATCGAGCGGCGGCGCCGCGGCCGCAGTCGCTGCGGGACTCGGGCCGTTGGCTGAGGGCAGCGACGGCGGAGGATCGATTCGCGGTCCCGCGTCGAACTGCGGAGTGGTGGGACTCAAACCGTCGCGCGGACGGATAACCTATGCCCCGCATAGGGGAGAGGCATGGGGTGGATACGCGACGCGCGGCCCGATCGCGAGGTCGGTGCGCGATGTTGCGATGATGCTCGACGCGATTGCAGGTCCCGCGACCGGGGATCCGTACTGGGCGCCGCCGCCGTCGCGTCCTTTCGAAGAAGCGGTGCAGGTCGTGCCCCGGAATCTGAAGCTAGCCTCGATCGCAAGCTCGAAACTTGGCGACGTCGATCCGGAAGTCGCGGCAGCGTTCGATTTGGCGTGCGCGACGATGCGCGAGATGGGCCATCGAATCGAACCGATTGACCTGGATCCCGGCGCGATGCTGATCGAGTGCACCCGAATCCTGATTTGCGTTGGGATAGCGGCGATACCGGTTACCAGTCCCGATTTGATCGATCCAGTCGTGCGCGAGATGTACGAATACGGGCGTAAGGTGAGCGGCGCTGACTATGTGAACCTGCTCGCCACGATGCACAACATTGCGCGCACTATCGTCGAGCGTCTCGAGCCTTACGATGCGCTGCTGACGCCGACGATGACCCGGCCCGCTATGAGAAACGGTAGCTTTCCGACCAAGCCCGAGAGCTATCTCGATGAGTTATGGACTTGGATAGCATTTGAGTATCCGTTCAACGCCACCGGTCAACCGGCAATGACTATTCCTGCGGGATTTACCCGCGCGGGACTGCCTATTGGACTTCAGATCGTCGGACGGCCAAACGGCGAGTTCGATTTGTTCGCGCTGGCAGCGACATTCGAAGCCGCCCGCCCGTGGAGTCATCTGCGGCCGTCGCTTCAGGGAGATTGATCCTTAAACGCTACAAGGAGTCTGCGATGCCAACATTCAAGCGTAACGACGTGTCGATATACTACGAGGAGTACGGGTCAGGATATCCGATCCTGCTATTTGCGCCCGGCGGGATGCGCTCGAGCATCGAGTTCTGGGCCAAGAGCCCGTTCGATCCAACCAAAGAACTCGCCACCAACTTCCGCGTGATTGCGATGGACCAGCGCAACGCCGGCAAGTCGTCGGGGCCGATCACCGCTAACGATGGTTGGGAAACGTATACCGGCGATCATATTGCGCTGATCGATCATCTTGGGATCAAACAGTGCCACTTGATGGGCGGATGTATCGGAGGGTCTTACAGCCTCGGAATGATCAAAGCCGCGCCGCAACGCGTAAGCGCCGCAGTTCTGCAAAATCCTATCGGACTTAGTCCGCGTAATCGCGAAATGTTCTTTGCGATGTTCGACGGATGGGCGCAGTCGTTGAAAGCAGACCGCCCGAAGCTTGACGACGCCTCGCTAAGGCAGTTCCGCGACCGGATGTACGGCACCGACTTCGTATTCAACGTGTCGCGCGACTTCGTGCGCTCGTGCAAGACGCCTTTGCTGATTCTCTGCGGCAGCGACGACTATCATCCGACTGAAACCTCGAAGGAAATCGCCACGCTCGCGCCGAACGCCGAGCTGGTCGAGAATTGGAAAACGCCCGACGTGATTGGTGCGACCGTGAAGCGGGTGCACGAATTCCTGGTCGCGCACACGCCAAAGAGTTAGCCGGCAAGCTCGAGCTTCAGCCGATCGGCGAGTCCGGAGAATCGCTCGACGCGAGTGGCGATTGCATCGCTGAGCACCGATTCGTCGCCGACGATGACGACCGAAGTCCTGCTCCGGCTGACCGCAGTGTAGACCAGTTCCCGGGTCAGCACCGCGATCGGTTTTTCGGGTAAGACGATCGCGATTGAATCGAACTCCGAGCCCTGCGCTTTATGTACGGTCATCGCGTAGCCGAGCTCGACGAATTCGCGCATCGCCTCGAATCGGAACGCAACGAAGTTGTCGCCACGCGGAAATATCGCCATTGCGACTCGCGCGCCGATGCCGTGGCGCACCCACAGCATGATTCCGTTGTCGCCGTTGAATAGTCCGCGCTCGTAATCGTTACGCAGCACGATCAGCGGCTCGCCAACCACGAACGGAATGCGCTCCGCTGCAACGCCCGCGGATTCAGCGGCCCGCGAATGTAGACGCGCATTTATCCGCTCGGCGCCAGTCTCGAACACACGCGTCACGCACAAGATGCGCGAGTTGCCGACGTGCTCAAACAGCTGACGCAATCGTTGGCAGTCGGCCTCATCGAGGCGGCCGTCACGTTCCACGTATTCATGCGCAATCAAATCTGCGCTCTCATTTTCGCTGCGCACTCGATCTGTGCACCAACGATCCAGAAACGGCCCGAGCTCACGCGGTGTGGTTGCAACAAATTCAACGCCGGTGAATGCCAGCTCTTCTGGCGACGCGCGTCGTATGACGATCGGAGCATTTGCTTCGTCAACCGAGCTCAGGAGATTGGAGTCGCCGTCGTTAATCGATCGGGCCGCGACCAAAATCGATCGACCCGACGCATCGTCGCTTTTCATTCGATGGTTCACTTCGAGCCGCATCGACGCCGCAGCCAGCGGACCAAGGCCATCTTCACCAGATGGAATCAAGTCGCGAAAGACGGAGCCCGCGGCGACCGACGGCAACTGGTTCGCATCGCCGAGCATGATCAAGCGCGCGCCCGGCTGAATCGCGCTCGTCAGCCGTTCCATCAAAGTGAGGTCGAGCATCGATCCTTCATCGACGATCACCACCTTCGCCGAGAGCGGGTTGTTGCGATGATGCCGGAAGCGGCCGGAATCGGGCGAGTAGCCGAGCAGGCGATGAATGGTCGAGGGACTCAGGTGCGCATCGAGGAGCGCCTGATCCACCGCGTCGCGCTGCTCGATTCGAGTCAGGGATTCACTGACGCATTCGCCCATCCGATAGGCGGCTTTCCCGGTTGGCGCCGTCAGGGCAATCTGCGAAGGATCGACGCCAAGGTGCACCATCAGCCGCATGATTGCGACGATGATCGACGTCTTGCCGGTGCCCGGACCGCCCGAAATAACCGTCAGTCCAGCCCCCGCCGAAGCGGTAACGACTCTGCACTGCTCATCGGACATCACGATCCGCTTGCCCTGCACAATCACGGGACGAGCGATCACATCCTGAAGTGCGAGCGCGAGTCGCTCAGCGTCAGGTTGCTCCTCAGAATGAGTACTCAGTAGCGCAGCCAGTCGAATAGCTAGTTCACGCTCGCAGGAATAGACGCTCTGATGAATCATGTAAGGCGCGATATATAGTAGGGGCTTATACTCATCCTCCCGCTGACCGACTACGGCTGGTGCGCGGTTCGACTGGAGAAGAACTTGAATCGCAGTTGCTATAGTTTCGACGGCGTCTTCACCAAAACCCTCCGCACACAGAGTACTCAGCACGCGCCGCATTGGAGCTGTGGAGAGCGGGCCAGTGACCGGAAAACGAGTGCTTCCTTCCTGAAGCGCAACCATTGATACAAGGATGAGCACGATCAGCGCTATTCGATCATCGGCTTCCAGAGCAGGTTCAAGGGCGGCGAGCTCGGCTGCCAGGTGGACAGTCTCAGGCGCGAGATTGAGCGCGGCGACCGCACCTTCGAGCTCGCGAAGGCGAGCGCCGAAAGCGGAACGGCTGCCGCCGCGAGCCGATTCAAAGCGCCGCCACGCGGTATCCATTCCGAGTAGTGAGTACCTGTCGTTCACGCAATCAGCTCGGCGTCAGATTCGTGATTCATCAGTTCGGATTCGTAAGTGACTATTTCGTTCCATGACGGTCGCTCGAAGTAGAAGCCGATTTTCCCATCACCAGAGCGCGATACACCGCGAAGAAATACGTAGAGGAGGCCGCCAAACCTCGAGTCGTAGTCGCGCTCGTTGTGAATGGCGAGCAGACGCACAACGCCGACGGAATAGATTCGCGCCTGCAACCGGTAGTGGCTCTCGACGTGCCGCGCGACCGCAGCAGGCTCATATGATGGCAACAGGTCGCCTTTCCAATCGGCAAAGTACATCAGGTTGTCGCGACGGAATACCAGGTCGATAAACCCCTTGATGTAGCCGCGGCCGACCGTCCACGCACCGTCCGGACCGTCACCCAGCAGGGTGTGACGCCTTTCGGGAATTGGATAGGCGAATTCCATCTCGCGGATACCTTCCAAACTACAGAGACCGCCTTCGAGCATCGTTTCGCCGAGTGCTACCCGCGAGGTCAGGGTGTTGAAGACAATTTCACGACCGCGGTCGAGCCATCGGGGATCATTAACTCCATGGCGCCGCATCGATTTAGCAAACAACTCGCGCACCTCGTCGCGAGCCATCCAGGATCGTAGATCCGGCGCATCGCCAAAGGATTTGAAATCCAGCTTCTCGATCGCTTCATGCAGGAAAATTCCGACGTGACGGCCGCCGGGCAAATCGAGACTGTCGGCGCGCGCATCGATCGCGTCGACGCTGGTTTTGAAGTCATCGGGCTCGGCCGCCTGCAGCGAGGTATAAGACTCGACGATCAAACCTCGATGCTTTGCGGCCAGATCGGGGAATTCGCTCTCGCGGGTGACCGGTTGAGACGTCGATTCGAGCCAGTTGCACAAGGCGTTCTCGTCAAACGCCGGCTTGATCTGATGATGTTCGCTTTCTGAATCCGTCGACGGCGGGATTGCTATCTCGGTCACGAAGAGCCGCTCCGATAGACTTTCGCACTCGACGGTACGCAGTCGATCGTTCAGCGGTTTGTAGAATCCGGTGAGATCGCGGTTGCGATTCAGCGACCCGCTCGGGACGCAGGGGAGTATCAATTTGGCGCGCGCGCGAGTCAGGGCGACGTAGAGCAAACGCTGATCATCCTCGGCGCGTTCCTGTTTGATCTCGTCGTCTGCCAAATCTCGCGCCGGTTTGCCAATCGCAAGCCGCCGCTCATTTCCGCAATGATAGACGCTAACCAGATCAGGCTGGGTGTTTGCGAAAAACCCGCCGTAGAGTGCGACAACGTCAGCTTCGAGCCCCTTGCTCTTGTGAATGGTCATGATTTGCACGGCGTCGCGATCATCTTCGATGCGCTGGATATTAGGATCGTCGCCCGAGGGCGTCGCGCGCTCGGCGATGTAGGCATCGAGCAGGTCAATTATTTCCGCGAGCGACACTCCGCGCCGCGACGCATCGCGAGTTAGAATCTCAAAGATGTGCTCGAAGTTCGTGAGCTGGCGGCCACCGTCCGAAAGCAGCAACTGACGTTCTGCTAATCCGCTCTCGTGGAGCAGGGCATCGAACAACTCGGCGAAACGCTCGGCCTCGGCAAGCGCGCGCCATTCGAACAACCTATCGAGGATGGGCTGCGCGTTGCGGTCGTCGTCAAGCCGCCCTAGGTCGCTGTAATCGACTGCGAAGAACGGCGAGGCGCAAGCCTTTAGGCGGTTTGAGCGGCGGCCTGGTTCGTCGATTCCCCGGAGCACGTCGAGAACGTAAGAGGCTTCGCGAGTCTGGAAGAGACCGTCCTGCTTGTAGAAGGCGAACGGCACTCCAGCCTGACGCAGGTGTTTTGCGATTTCGACGCTGTCGCGGTTGGTGCGCGTAAGAACGTAAATCTCTCGCGCAGTGATTTTGCGCGGCGCATGCCCCTCATCGCAGATTTTGATTGCGCGATCCGGTTCCTCGATGATTCGTCGAATTGCGTGCGCGATTCCGAGACCGATCGCCTCGCGCATCCGGCGCGAGAACTTGTGTCGTTCACCGCGCGGCGCGAATTTGACTAGAGTCACTGGCGCAATCGAATTACCATTGGCGGCGACGGCTCTCAGAGCGGGACGTCCGCATTCGGCCGGAGGATCGTATTGGATTTTGCCGGTGAACAATGACGGCACGGCTTTCTGCTCGAAAATCAGGTCGCATGCCTCGATCGTGTCGGCAGTCGAGCGGAAATTTTCGCGCAAGGTAACCGTCGCCGCCCCTGAAGTGGAAAGTTGCTCGCGCGCTTCCAGGTATGCGTGCACGTCGGCGCCGCGGAATCCATAAATCGCCTGCTTGGGATCGCCGATTACGTAGACGAGGTTGCCGCCGCCTTCGACGAACACGCGCCGGAAGATTTTCCACTGGAGCTCGTCGGTATCCTGGAACTCGTCTATCAGAATCACCCGGTAGCGCTCGCGTAGCGTGGTTGCGAGCGACTTGCCGCGAGCACCGTCGAGCGCATCCGCCAGCCACGCCAGCATGTCCTCGTAGTCGAGCGTGCCGCGCTCGCGTTTTCGCGCGTCCATCCGATTGACGACGCCCATAAGCAGTTCGTCGACAACGCGCTGCTCGATTGCCAACGCCGCCTGCACGCGCTGAACCGTATTAATGATCGCGCGCACCCGATCCGGCATTTGCTCGGGGAAAAACGGACGCTTTTCAGTTCGCACGCGGCGCGCGCTCTTTGGATCGCAGATGCGACCGAGTTCGAAGTCGCACAAGTTTTCGGCGAGAAGCGCGGTCGATCCGGCAGCATGATCTATGATTGACTTCAATTCTCCAGTCGCTGCTAAAGCGTCGAGCCGAGCATCATCTGTGATCGCCGCAAGCTCGTACGCGCCGGCCAGCATTTTTGCGTCGAACGTGTTCGCGAGATCGGTCAACGCTTTCTGATTCAGTTCGCGCCCGGCGGTTCGCAGGTAGCGTTGCGAGTGGGCCCGCCAGAGCAGATCCTCGAGGCTGTCTGAAGTGCGCCGGTCGTCCGAGAGCCACTCGCCGACCAGGCGCTTGACGCAACTGTCCGACTTCAACTCATCGCGCAACTCGGCGCGGACAGCCTCATGGAACTGGTGACGACCGCTCGCCAGGTCAAGTCCGAAACGGACGCCGCTGTCGAAAGCGAGCTCGGTGAGCATCCGATGGCAGAAGCTGTGAATCGTGTGGATCGGCGCGTGATGAAATGAGAACAGCGCGGACTTCAGCCGCTCGCGCTGGTCGCCGCCAAGAGGCCGGCGATCTGATGGGCGCGCGTTCTCGACGCCCCTGCCCGAGATAACGTCTTCGATCGTCGTGCGGATTCGTGCACGCAGCTCAGCCGTTGCCTTTTCGGTAAATGTGACAACGAGGATCTGATCGATGGTAGCGGCGCCGGTGAGCAGAAGCTCAACCACGATGCGCTCGATCGTGAAGGTCTTGCCGGTGCCGGCGCTGGCGTCGATTATCTTGTGGCCGCCGTCGAGGATCCGGTCGAGAATCGCGGGGCGAAAATATTCGAGGTGGGCGGCGAGTGCGGTCACGCTCATTCGAATATCCCGATTATCGGGTTGAATCTGCGCGCGACGATCTGTTCGATCGTTTTCTCGTCCGGTGGATCGAAGTCCCGCGGGTTGCGCACGGGGCCGAAGTCGGAGCTGCAGGTCGGGGGATTGTTGAGGAGGACCTGCTCGACGATATCGACCAGATCCATGGTGTTCTTCTCGTTGCGTAGTTGTTTTACGACATCCTCGATCGCCTCGATCGGCAGGAAGTAGCTGTTGCCGGTTGACAGCAGATCGCCGACGATTGCAGTCAGGTAAGCGAGTGCGGAATTTTGTTCCAAAGGTTTGAACTCTCGAATCCAATCAGCCTTCTTTTCGCAGTTTGACCGAATCACGATCGCGCGAAATTTGGCCGGAAGTTTCGCTCCGCTCGCGGCAAGCACGATTGCGTTTAGAAATGCCGGGAGAAAATCCTTGGATTTGACGCTCTTGCGCAGCACGCAATTGATCGCGGCGCCTGCGTCCGGCGAAACGCCGCGAATCGTACCGTAAAGGCTCACGCGACGGGTCACGGTCGTTCCGTCGTGACGTTGGATTTCCGCATTCAGCGAGATAGGAGCGAGCATCTCCGCGACGTCGGCAAATTCATCGGCGCGCCCGATCCGGATGTCCTTCCATCGGTCGAGATCGCTCACGCCCGCTCCCGAAGCCTGCGCGATCCATTCGCGAAGAGCTGAATCGTCGGATGCTTTCGCGGCCTCAGCGAACTGTCCGGCTGACGCGCGGCCTCGGGCCTGGGCAATTCGCACCTCGCGCGCGTACTCTTCATCGATCGCGTCGAGCGTGCCGCCGGCACGCCAGAAAATTGTGCGCAGCAGGACCGTACGATTGAGCCGCGACTGCTGTACCGGTTCATCCTCCGCGTCTTCGGGCGCTTCCTCGTCTTCGAGCATTCCGAGCGAGTAGCGCGCTGCCCCTTGCAGCGGACATTCGAGGTACCGTCGAATCGCGGCGATAGGCAGTGCGATTTCTTCCGCCGCCGCAGGATTCGTCGCTGCAGGCGTCGATTGAAATTTCGCGAACTGGAGATCCTCTTCGACGCGTTCGCGCAGTTCCCCGCCAAGACAACCCAAAAGCCCGTCGCCCTCAAGCCTCGTCCGGTCCGGCGTGGATTCACTGATCTCTTTCCGCAGCGCGAGCATCCGTGCACCGCGCCGGGCGTCTGGATCGAAGCTCTCGAATTCAGGCTCGCACGCTGATGATCCGGCCGCGCTGAATTCTGGAAAATATTTCAAATCATAGCGGCTGATCGGATGTTTCACGGTGAGCTTCGCGAGCGTCTTCTTGTCGATGAATCCGCGCAGAATTGACTGGAGCTCGCGAATCACTGGCGAAGGTTCCAGCTCATCGCCGGTCTTTGCATTGCGGGCAACGTAGGAGAAAAAAATCCGCTCGCGCGCGGCCAGGATCGTCTCGAGAAAAAGATAGCGGTCGCGCTCTGCGGGAGATACGTCGCCTGCCGTGCGCTTGAGCTTCCGCAAATCAAGCGGCTCGCTACGATCGCGCTCGGGGAACATGGCGTCATTCAGCCCAAGTGCAAAAATTACTTTGAACGGAATCGACCGCAGCGAGGTAAACGATCCAATCGCGACGCCTCGACCCGAATATTGTCCGCGCCGCGATTCGAGGTCGGTGACTCGCGCCGCGACCACCTCACGCGCCGACTCGAACGACATCGGACCAACGTTCAGTTCCGATTCTGCAATCGCTTCGATTGCCTCGAGGAACCTGTCCCTGACCTGCTCATCGATTGCTCCCTCGGGCCGTATGTACGCATTTACGAATTCGCCAAGCATCAGCGACCACTCGCGAGGCGTCCCATGCGCATCGCGAATCGAGATGGCGTCGGCAATCAAAGACCGCGCCATGCGGATGAATAGCGCGGCCGTCTTAAGTTCATCTTGCGCGACTTCGCCGGGAATGTAGGAGGGTCCCGATGCTCCCGCCGCATAAAATGCGGGATCACTGCCGCGCTGACCCGTCATCATCGTGCCCAGCGCGAGGCGTTTGATCGCCTGATCCCAATGGTAGAGGCCGGGCGGGATGTAGGTGTCCTTGAGATCGTAGTCGTCGGCGCCGAAGAAAATCCCCAGCGTCTCGCTCCAACGCCGCCACTTTTCGACATCGATTCCGCTTTCCCTCACACCATTCAACCCGGGATGCGTCAGCAGTCGAATCATTTCCGCGCGCGAGAAACGACCGCTCGGCAATTGGAGAAGCAGCTCGACGGCTTCGGCGACGCGGCTTGCGCCCGCGGATGTGCGGCTGACCAGATCGATCGGAATTCGGTGCTGCTTTCGAAAGACGCTTTCGATGTGCGCCGCGTAGTCGTCGACCGACGAGTCTGGAATCAGCACCGCGATTTCGTGAAAGCGAATACGCTCGGCTTTGCCCTCGGCCGCAAGTTTTTCGTTGTTGCGAAGGATCGACCAGATTTCGTTCGCGACGATCTCGGCTTCGCGCCGAATTCCCGGGCAGGCCAGAAAACTGATTCGCGCCTCTGTCGGCCTGAGCTTGCCCTCTTCGATATTCGCGGGCTGTGGCGCGCGATCGAGGATGTTCTGCTGAAGTTCCTCGAGCACCGACCCTGTTTCACTTTCGCCGGAAACCGGATCGGAAAAGAGCGGCGCGAAATCGCACTGCGACAATTCGTTGAGCAACCGGATGTATTCACGGCCCGGCCGCCCCCAGAGCCTCAGAGCCGGCGGGTCGGACGATTCATTCAGCGAGAACGGGTCTTCGGATTCATCGATTTTTTCGCCGACTTTGTCCTGCCGATGAGGCCATCCAGCAAAAGCGCTGCGGCGCGACGTATCGACGTCTTCCCAAAACTCGCGGCACGGATTGAGTGCGTAGATCCGAACGTCGCAGAGCGCGCCAAGTCTCGCGAAAATATCCGCATATGCATTTCCTGCGTACGAGGAACTGAACACGTGCAGCATGCCGGGCAGAGCAGCCTTGAGTTGCAGGTCTTCCGTCGCCTCGAATGCGTCCGGCAGCATCATCAGTCGGGTCTCGCGATGCCTGATCCATTCCTCGCGCACCCGGCCGTGCGAATCGAATATCAGCTGCCACAAATGCCGCTGCCATCGCTCGGTCTCGCTCATTGCGTCCACATCTGATCGCTGGGCGGCGCGCCACCTACCGATCATGCGCCGCCGCGAAATCGAGTATTCGCGAAAAAGCCGCGCCAACTGCGCGGCGAGGAGCAGCGTTCTGAGCTCGACGTCGGCGTCCGTCTTCGATCCCCCGAGAATGTAGTCGCGCGTTGGTTTCAATCCCTGGTCGTCGCGATGGTCCGTGCTTCGCAGGCACTCGAACAGTACCAGCTGCAGATCGTCGGCCTCCAGGATCTTGAGGTTCTTGTTCGTCGATTGAAGAAGCTCAGCCAGGTAGCTGCGCAGGAACGGGAATCTCAAATTTGCCGCGACGCCGATCGTCTCGGCCAGCCGATAGCGAACGAATTGCTCGACCACGCGGTTGGGCACGACAATCGACACCCGCTCCAGCGGATCGCGCTTCTGATGCGCGGCGATAGCCTCGGCCAGCGGCGCGATCAGATTTTCGAGTCGATTTGAATAGTGAAGACGAATCATCGGGGCACAACTATGGCTTGCCGCTCAGCTTTTAGGAACCTACATCGGCGCACTGACAACGGTTGTCATTAAACAGGTGAGATGATTGGATCGGAACATGAAGAGACTTCGCCGCAAGCCGACCTACGGCGCCGCGATTCGGCTCGCACGAATAGCAGCCGGGCTGTTCTCAAAGCCATACGGCTGGAGTTTCAAATCGATCGCCGGGAGCCTGGAAATTTCCGATCGGACCCTTGCGCGTTACGTGTCGGTGCTGCGCACTGAACTGCTCGACTGGCATGGCGGCCCGCTGGTCGAGGTTGTCGGCACTGGCGCCGATCGCAAACTGCGCCTGGTCAGTTCGATGAAAGCTGCGGAGGCATCCTCATATCAGGTCGCGCTGCTGTATTTCTCGCTGACGGTTCTTAAGTTCCTCGAAGGCACGGTGTTGAAGGAAGGCGTCGAAGGGCTGTGGGAGAAGGTCTTTCAGAACTTGAGCTTGACCCAACAGACGCGCCTGTCCGATCTCGATCGCAAGTTTTACGCGGTTCCTTACGCGCCCAAGGACTACACCGATTTCAGTGAACAGCTCGACGTAATCCTGCGCGCGCTGCTCGATCAGAGTCGGCTGAACGTCGACTATGCTGGTCTGACGGGCGAGGGCCATCATCACGATTTCGACCCGTACTCGCTGATCGCCTATCGTGGCGGCCTCTACCTGCTCGGCCACAGCCATCGAAGCAACGCGACCATTTATCTCGCAGTGGAACGAATCCGCTCGGTCGAATTCATTCGCCAACCCGACGGCGCGCCCGAGCGCTTCGTCTATCCGCCCAGGTTCAATCCGGAGGCGCACACCGAGGGCACTTTCGGAATTGTCGACGGCCCCGAGACCAAAGTCGAGTTGAAGATTCACAGCGCACAAACTGAAGCGTACGTCCGCTCGCGCACGATTCATCGCAGCCAGCGTTTCGCGCGACGACGCGACGGCACCACCATCCTTACGATGACGGTCAAGGGCACCACCGAGTTGGCGAACTGGATAATGAGCATGGGGCCGTGGGTCGAGGTACTCAAGCCCGCCGCTTTGCGCAACGAAATCGCACAGCGCCATGCAAAAGCGGCGCGTCTCTACCGCGTCGACTAGCACGCTTGCAGACGCCGGGCGCGCGGTACATCCTGACACGAGATTGCTACTCAGTAGGACGTTGGCAGCCCACGCGTACGCCGTGGTTGTCCGGGAGGAACTCCTATCAATAGCTTGCGATCGGATCTTCGTCGGCTGATTCCATCCACATTTCCATCTGTGCGCATCGTCGCGGCCGCATTGGCGATATGCATCGCTGCCGCGCCGTTCAGTGTCCCCGCCGCTGTCGCCGGAGAATCGCCGTCGGTCGTGCGCTTCTCGCCAAAGGGAACGGTGAAGCAGGTTCGGCAGGTGACGGCGCGATTTTCCGAGTCGATGGTCCCGCTCGGCGATCCGCGCGATACGACCGCACCATTTGAAATCGATTGTCCGGAGCACGGCGCGGGCCGATGGATCGATAGCCGCAACTGGTCGTACGACTTCGACCACGATTTGCCGGCGGGTGTGCGATGCACCTTCAAACTGCGTGTGGGCCTGAAGTCGCTCGCGGGGAAGGCATTCAGCGATCTCCGCGCGTTTAACTTCGACACTGGCGGACCGTCGATCGTCGATCAGCGGCCGTGGTCGGAGAGCACCAATATAGATGAGGAGCAGGCGTTCGTCCTGATTCTCGACGCCGAGCCCGATCAGGCGTCGGTTCTCGAGCATGCCGGCTTTTCGGTGGAGGGAATGCCGCAGACGATTGGCGTGACGATCGTGAGCGGCCCCGACCGTGAGACTTTGCTGAAGCGATTTGCAGATCTGACGGCGAAGAAGCCAGTCGTTATCCTCCAAGCCAGGCAGCGTTTTCCGAACAATACGACGGTGACCCTGATCTGGGGCAAGGGGATCAAATCGAAGACCGGGATCGCAACCGACCAGGATCAAACGATCAGCTACAAGACGCGCAAGCCGTTCGAAGCGAAAATACAATGCGAGCGCGAAAGCGCAAAAGCCGGATGCATCCCGCTGACGCCGATCACGCTTTCGTTTTCCGCCCCGATCTCGGCGGATCAGGCACAACAGATCGCGCTGGTCGGGCCAGGCGGTGCGCGGAAGTTCGCGGTGCTCAGCGATCCGGGCGAAACTTCGTCGCTACCATTCAACGGCCCATTCAAAGAATCGTCACCATACAAAATCGAAATTCCGCCGAAGCTGGTAGACGGATCCGGCCGCGAACTCGCCAACGCGTCGCGCTTTCCTATGACGGTCGAGACGGGAGAGTTTCCGCCGCTCGCAAAGTTCTCCGCGCGCTTCGGAATCATCGAGAAAATCGATCCTGTTCTGCCGGTCACGGTGAGAAACCTCGAAGCACAGATCGCCGGCGCCAAGTTGAACCTTGGCGCTGACGTTGAAAGTTCTCTGTTGACCCGAATCGAGGCGACGCTATGGCGCGTCCCTCAGCCCAAGGCTGGCGACGTTCTTTCCTGGCTGAACCGAGTGGCCGAAGCAAAGCGCGCGGACTCGGTGTTCAGCGGTGAGAATGCCGACGGCGCGACGCAGTTCGCGATGCCAAAGCCCAACGGGCCCAACGCATTCGAGGTGATGGGCATTCCGCTCAAGCGCCCCGGCTTGTACATCGTCGAACTCAAAAGCACTCGCCTCGGTACGGTTTTACTCGGCGCTCCGAAGCCTATGTACGTGCCAACTGCGGCGCTGGTCACCGATCTCGCGGTTCATTTCAAGCAGGGACAGGCGAACTCGCTGGTCTGGGTGACGGCGCTGGAGAGCGGACGTCCGGTCGCCGGCGCGGACGTCGCGGTGGCTGATTGTCACGGCACCGAAATGTGGACCGGCCGCACCGACGCTCGCGGACTCGCGATGGTTCCCACGTCGTCGGCATTTGCGAATCTTCCCCAATGCGATTCCACCCAGACCGATCATGAGAGCGACTACTTTTCCAACCAGATCGAAGCGCTCAGCGGTCTGAATCGCGGCCTGCTCGTCACCGCGCGCGCCGGAGAGGACTTCAGTTTCGTCCATTCGAGTTGGCAGCAGGGAATCGAGGCGTGGCGCTTTCATCTGCCGACTGACTATCAGCCGTCTCCGTACATCGCCGACACGGTGTTCGATCGGACGCTGCTACGCGCCGGCGAGACGGTACACATGAAGCATTTCATCCGCGCCAAAACCGTCGATGGATTGTCGCTGGTGGCCGAGAACGACCTGCCGGACACGCTTTCGATCAGTTTTGCCGGCGGCGATCAGCACTACGATTTCGATCTCAAGTGGAATAATTCAGGCAGCGCGGAGAATGATTGGCAGATTCCGCAAGCCGCCAAGCTCGGCACCTACAACGTCACGATGTCGCGGCGCAAGGCGGTCGCGCCGAGTCCGACACCGGGTGCAGACAGCGGCTACGTGAGCGATCAATCAACCGCGGAACTGAGTACTGGCGATTTTCGCGTCGAGGAATTTCGAATCCCATTGATGAAAGCCGCGATCAGAATTCCGGAGGAACCACTCGTCGCGGTCACCGATATTCCGATCGACCTGAGCGCCGAATACCTGTCAGGTGGCGCCGCTAAAGGACTTCCAGTCACGCTTCGGAGCCAAATCAACAAAAACGCGTCACCACACTTCGCCGACTTTGACGATTACGTTTTCGCCAACGGCAACGTGCAGACGGGAATTGTTCACACCGAAGGATTTTCGGAAGGCGCGGAGGCCGAACAGAATCCCGGCGTGCATCAGCGCAAGGATCTCACGCTCGACAGCGCCGGCGGCGCGCGCACCGACATCAGCGACATTCCGCGCGAGTCCACGCCGGTCGAGGTCCACGCGGAGCTTGAATATCGCGACCCCAACGGCGAGAGCCAGACGGTATCGAACAACGTGATGATTTGGCCGGCGAAGCGGCTGGTCGGAATTCAGGTTGAGGATTGGGCGTCGTCGCCCGGGTTTGTTCGCGCGCATCTTGCGGTGGTCGACGACTCGGGCAAACCAGTCGCGCACGTGCCGGTGCGTGTCGACATCTTCAGCCGGCTCCAATACTCGTATCGCAAGCGGCTGATCGGCGGATTTTACTCATACGAGAACACGCAGGAAACGAAACTGCTCGGCGTCTTATGCTCGGGCACAACCGATGACCTCGGACGCCTTTCATGCGAGACGCTACCGCCAGTGACCGGCGACGCGATTCTGCAAGCGACGGTGACGGACGACGCGGGCAATTCGAGTTCGGCCAACAGCGAAATTTTCATTCCCGGGAATGAGCGCGAGTGGTTCGCCGGCCGCGACGACGACCGCATGGATTTCATCCCCGAGAAGCCCGCCTACGAGCCCGGCGATGTCGCGCGCTTCCAGGTGCGGATGCCGTTCGCCGATGCGACTGCGCTGGTCACCGTCGAGCGCGAGGGCGTGCTTGCCGCATCCATTGTACATTTGTCGGGACGCAATCCCGTCATCGCACTCCCCGTGCGCGACTGGGCGCCCAACGTTTTCGTCTCCGCGCTGGTAGTTCGCGGCAGAATCGCCGGCGTGCAGCCGACTGCGATGCTCGATCTCGGTAAGCCGGCGTTCAAGCTGGGCATCGCCGAGATTCGAGTGGGATGGCGCGAGCATAGATTGAACGTGAAAGTCGCGCCGGAAAAATCCGTCTATCACGTGCGCGACAAGGCTCTCGTGAAGATTTCGGTGAGAACCTTCGACGGCAAGGCGCCCTCACCCGGTGGCACTATCGCCGTCGCCGCGGTTGATGAGGGCCTGCTCGAGCTACGCGCCAACGACAGCTGGAAACTGCTCGATGCGATGATGGGTCGGCGCGCATACCAGGTCGAAACTTCGGTGGCCGAGATGCAAGTCGTCGGCAAACGCCACTTCGGCATCAAAGCAATTCCACCCGGCGGCGGCGGTGGACACCAGATTACGCGCGAATTGTTCGACACGCTGCTGTTGTGGAAAGCGTCCGTCCCGTTCGATGCGAACGGTGACGCGACGATTGAAGTGCCGCTGAACGATTCGCTGACCAGTTTCCGAATCGTCGCGATTGCGGATTCCGGCCCAGATCAATTTGGCACCGGATTCGCGAGTATCCGTTCGACTCAGGATCTGATGTTGTTGTCCGGTGTGTCGCCGATCATTCGAAACGGCGATTCGTTTGCCGCCGAGTTCACCGTGCGCAACGCGTCCGAGCGTGCTTTCGACACGACTGTGCAAGCGAAGATCGACGGCCTCGCGGTGGTACCGCCGCCGCAAAAGATCGCGCTTGCACCCGGCCAGGGCACGACTATCTCATGGAACGTCGAGGTGCCTGCGGTCGCGCGCGAACTCAAATATCACGTCGATGCGAGCGTCGAGCATGGACCGTCCGATCATTTACTGATCACCCAGCGCGTCATACCTGCGGTGCCGGTCCGCGCACTTCAAGCCACCTTGCTGCAGCTCGACAAACCGATCGCGCAGCCGGTCGCGCGTCCGACCGATGCGCTCGCTGGCGTGGGAGGCGTGCAAGTCTCGCTGAGCCCTTCGCTGGCCGCGGGACTCGACGGCGTGCGCGATTGGATGCGCCAGTATCCTTACGGATGCCTCGAGCAACGCGTGTCGGTCGCGGTGGCGCTTGGTGATCCGAAGTTGTGGAGCGCGATCATCGCGGACTTGCCGTCGTATACCGACTCGGACGGTTTGCTCAAATACTTTCCCGTCATGCCTAACGGAAGTGAGGTACTCACTGCCTATTTCATTTCGATCGCGCACGAAGCGGGACTGACTATTCCCGCTGAGTCCGAGGCAACGCTGGAAAAAGGTCTGAGCGATTTCGTCGAGGGCAAAATTGTACGCGAGGGACCGATCCTGGCCGCCGATCTGCCGTTGCGCAAACTCGCCGCGATCGACGCGCTCGCACGCGCGGGTCACGCCGATCCCGCGATGCTGGGCAGTATTACGATCGATCCAAATCTGTGGCCCGATTCCGCCGTGATCGATTGGTGGAGTATCCTGCTCCGCGTTCCGAAAATTCCTGATCGCGACCAGCGCCTCAAGGACGCGGAACAAATCATGCGCGCCCGCATCAATCAACAAGGAACGGCGATGCATCTGGCGAGCGACGCGCGCAACGATATGTGGTGGCTTATGGTCTCGCCCGATTGCAACATGGTGAGGTTCGCGTTGCTGTTGCTCGACAACAATCTGTGGCATGACGATTTGCCGCTGGTGATGCGAGGTGCACTGGCGCTTCAGATGCACGGGGCGTGGAGCGAAACAATTACCAACGCGTGGGGCACCCTGGCGCTAAGGAAGTTTGCAACCGTTTTCGAATCGACTCCGGTCGCTGGAATCACTATCGCGTCGATTCAGGCGGCGACGCAAAAGCTGGATTGGGCAGAGAGTCCGAAGGGTGGAAATCTTGCGTTCGACTGGCCATCAACAGAATCAGATCTGAAGATTGATCATTCCGGAAGCGGTCATCCATGGGCGCAGATTCGAGCGCTCGCAGCAGTGCCCATCACGCAGCCCTTTGCGAGCGGCTATCGCATCATGCGTACTCTTCTCCCGGTCGAGAATGCGAATCCTCAAGGATGGAAACGTGGCGACCTGGTGCGAGTGCATCTTAATGTCGAAGCGCAAACCGACATGACCTGGGTAGTCGTGAACGATCCGATTCCCGCTGGCGCATCACATCTTGGGGCCGGACTCGGGCGCGATTCGGCGATTGCGACCTCCGGCGAAAAGATCGACACCGAAAGCTTCGTGTGGCCGATTTACGCTGAGCGCGCGTTCGACGCCTTCCGCGCCTACTATGACTACGTGCCGAAGGGGACGTTCGAAATCGAATATACGATTCGCCTCAATCAATCGGGCACATTCCAACTCCCCGCGACGCGCGTCGACGCTCTCTACGAACCGGAAATGTTCGGCGAGCTTCCCAATTCTCCATTCGAGGTCGCGCCCTAGATGTTGCGCCGTCTCGCAGTCGTCGCCCTTCCGATCACCGCAATCGTGATGCTGACGCTGGTGATCACCAGGTCGCCGACGGCGACTTTCGTCGAGGTCCGCGCTCAGTGGCATCCGTCGGAAGCGCAATTGCTCGACCGCAATGGCGATCCAGTTCACGAATTGAGAATCGATCGGCACGGCCGTCGGTTCGCATGGACCCCGCTCGATCAAATCTCACCGGCGCTTACGCAGGCGATCGTAACCTCCGAGGACCACCGCTTCTGGAGCCATCACGGCGTCGATGCGATCGCGATCGTGAGTTCCGCGGCGCGCGCGATCCTTGGCGGACGGAGCCGCGGCGCGAGCACAATCACGATGCAGCTCGCGTCGCTGCTCGATCCCTCGCTCGGAAGATCGCAGTCGCGCAAAACTATCGTTCGAAAGGTCAGACAGATCGTTGCGGCCCTCGCGCTCGAGCGGCGATGGTCCAAGCGCGAAATACTGGAGGCCTACCTAAACCTCGTCACCTACCGCGGAGAATTGCAGGGAATCGGGGCAGCGTCGCGCGTGATGTTCGGCAAAGCGCCCCACGGAATCAACTCTGCCGAGGCTGTGGTGTTGGCCGGTCTGATCCGCGCGCCGAATGCGCGCCGCGAATCCGTGGCGATTCGTGCGAACGCGCTTAGCCGCGAGCTCGGATCGTATGGCCCGTCGCACGCCGCAATAGCCACAGCGCTTGAGAGCGCATTTTCTATCCGCGGCAGCGACTATGCGCGAGTTGCGCTCGCGCCCCATCTCGCAGAGCGCCTGCTGAACGGCGAGACTGGTTCCGCGCGGTGCACTCTCGATCGCGAGCTCCAGCGCTTCGTCATCGACACCCTCCATCGACAGATCGTCGATGTTCGCGATCGACGCGTTGACGATGGCGCTGTCATCGTGGTCGAGAATGCCACCGGCGAAGTGTGGGCGTACGTGGGCGGCGCCGGCGATCTCTCGAATGCGCCCGACTTCGATGCCATCCGTGCGCCACGCCAGCCGGGATCGACTCTCAAGCCGTTCCTATACGCGCTCGCGGTCGACCAGCACCTGCTCACTGCCGCCTCGTTGATCGAAGATACTCCGCTCGAACTGCCTGAACAGCGCGGCATTTACCGTCCCCTCGACTACGATCGCGAGTTCAGGGGCTTGGTCTCGATGCGCACGGCGCTTGCCTCCTCGCTGAATGTGCCTGCCGTGCGGACTGCAGATATGGTCGGCGTCGAAATCTTCGCGGATCGTTTGCGTCGGCTTGGGTTCAACGGCCTGGTCGAGGAGGGCGACTACTACGGCGCAGCCCTGGCGCTTGGATCCGCCGACGTGACCCTATGGCAGTTGGTGAATGCGTACCGCACACTGGCTAATGGCGGCAAATACTCAGAACTTCGATTGACTACCGACTCCGATACTCAGAAGTCGAGCCAGGTATACTCACCAGAAGCATCATTCATAATTTCTGACATACTATCCGACCGAGCCAGCCGTAGTACTACGTTCGGGCTGGAAAACAGCCTCGCGACCCGCTATTGGAGCGCGGTCAAGACTGGCACCAGCAAGGACATGCGCGATAACTGGTGCGTCGGCTACACCGACAGGTTCACGGTTGGGGTTTGGGTCGGCAATTCTTCGGGCACGCCGATGCGCGATGTAACTGGAATCACAGGCGCCGCGCCCACCTGGCTCAACGTGATGAATTACCTGCACGACCGATTTGGAAGCGGAGAAATTGCGCGACCGCCGGACGTAGCACTCAGCGAGGTGAGCTTCCCCGGGGCTGTTGAACCACCGCGCCGCGAATGGTTCGTCGCGGAAACTGTGCCGACCTCTTCCGTCAGCAATCTTGACGACACCAATCCGCAAATTCTTTCGCCCGTCGCCGGTACGATCATCGCGCTCGATCCCGACATCCCCGCAGTCGCGCAGCGCGTCGTCTTCGAGGCCAGCAAGAGTGCGCGAAATTCGCGTTGGATCCTCGATGGGCGCGCGCTCGCGCCGGTTCGAGGCGAGCTGCTCTGGACGCCGACATCCGGCGCGCACACTCTCTCTATAGCGCGCGATTTAGGAAACGCTCTGCAGACAATTCAATTTACCGTCCGTGGCTCGAATAACCCACTCGCAGATAATTGAGCTAGTGAAGCAATGATCATTGTAACCGGTGGTGCAGGCTTCATCGGCAGTAACCTGCTCAGCGCGTTGAATGCCAAGGGCGTCACCGACGTGATCGTAGTCGATCGCCGCGGCGATAACTTCCGCAACCTCGACGATCTGAAGTTCTCGGACTTCATGCAGCCCGAAGAGTTCGCCCGCGCCATCGAGCGCAAATCCTTGCCCGATCGAATCGAAACGATCTTTCATCAGGGGGCATGCGCCGACACCACCTGCACCGATGGCCGCTACATGATCGAAAATAATTTCACCTTCTCGAAACTGATTCTGCATTTTGCTCGCGCACGCAAAGTTCCTCTCGTGTATGCGTCCAGCGCGTCCGTTTACGGCTCCTCGAGCGCGTTCGCGCCGTCACCCGAAAATGAGCGTCCACTGAATCTCTACGCACTTTCAAAACTCGCGTTCGACAATCATGTGCGCAGCGTCGCTGCGAAATCTCAGAGCACCGTCGTCGGTCTTCGATATTTCAACGTCTACGGTCCGCGTGAATCTCACAAGGGCAAGATGGCGTCGATGGTGTATCAGCTCTATCGCCAGCTCAAAACGAGCGGGCACGCGCGATTGTTCGAAGGGACCTTTGGATACGCCGACGGAGAACAGCGGCGCGATTTTGTTTTTGTGAACGATATTGTTCGCGTGAATCTGGCGCTTGCCGAAGGTCCGGTGCGCAACGGCGTGTTCAACGTCGGCACCGGACAAGCGCGTACCTTCAACGACGTCGCGCGGATACTCATCGCGCAGCTTGGCGCCGGCACGATTGATTATGTACCATTTCCCAAAAGTCTGGCAGGAAAGTATCAAAGCTTCACGCAAGCCGATCTCTCTGCGCTAAGGAATTCCGGCTACACCGAGTCTTTCTCGACGCTGGAAAATGGAATCGCGGATTCGGTAGATGCATGGAATCGAGAGTACCAGGCTACAGCGACTGACTAATTTGGAGGGCGGTTAATTCATGGAAAATCAGCGAAACCATCGGATTGAAACAGTCGCTCAACTTCAAGCCTTGCTCGGCGAGCCGAACCCGATGACTCCGAAGAAACTTTGGTCGGCGCTCGATGAAGCCGCGATGGATTTCATTCGGAAGTCGCCGTTTCTCGTGCTTGCAACCGCCGATGCAGAGGGCAACGAGGACGCTTCACCGAAAGGCGATGGCCCCGGCTTCGTGATGATCGAAGACGCGCGCACGCTTCTAATCCCTGAGCGCAAGGGGAACAGGCTGATGTTCAGTCTGAGGAACATTCTGGCCAATCCGCAGGTCGGAATTATTTTTCTCGTGCCGGGAACTGACGAGACCTTTCGGGTCAACGGAACCGCGGAGTTGAGTGCCGATCCCGATCTGCTGGTTCGGCTGAGTGCCCGTGGCGCGCCCGCGCTGCTGGCGATTCGAGTTACCGTGCGCGAATGTTTTTTCCACTGCGCCAAGGCTTTCATCCGATCGCAGCTTTGGAAGCCGGAGACCTGGGCGGAGCGCCACAAGATTTCCTTCGGGGAGATTTTGTCCGCGAAAGTTGGCGGTGGTGAAGAACTTGCCAAGCAAGTCGATCAGGCGATCGAGCACGACTATAAGAACAATCTTTAATTAATAGCGTGTGCGGGATGCGAGCTCGCGGCATCGTTCTTTGTTCGCGACAATTCCACTGACGCATCGCTCTTCAAATAACGCGACTGCGCGATCCATCATTGCGATCGCATCGAAGACATTCACCGCCGCAGCCCCTTCGAAGACGTTCAAGTTGAGTTCGCCTCGCTCGAGCGCAAGTCGGGTCGTGCGCTCGCATCCCAGCACCTGGAAGCAGCATTGGAGCACCATCTCCGGAATCACCGGATTGATTTTGCCCGGGAAGATCGACGAGCCTTCCTGAACCGCAGGCAGAATGATTTCGCCGAAGCCGCCCTCCGGTCCCGATGACAGCAAGCGCAAATCCTGCGCTACCTTGATTAGCACCTCCGCGAGCATCGCGAGCTGCGCAGAAACCGCCGCGAGGTCGTCGATATTCTGCGCGGCGTCGTACAGGTTGGGCCGCAGAGTGAATTTCTGGCCGGCGATCTCGTTCAGCCGCTTCACGATCGCGCGCCGGTAGGACGATGACGCCCCGCTCCCAGAGCCAATCGCAGTGCCTCCAAGATTTATCCGCGCGAGCGCTCTCACGCTTTGCGCCAGTTCGCCGGTGCGTCGTGCAATCGCCGCTGCATGCCCACCAAAAAGTTCGCCGAGCGATACCGCTGAGGCGTCCTGCAGGCAGGTGCGCGAGATCGTGACGACGGTCCTGAGGTCAGCCGCCTTGGCGCGGAATGTTTCGACGCATCGATTGAGCGCGCGCCGCAATCCGCTCCACCGACCCAGCACCGTCATTCGAACCGCTGTATGACAGACGTCGGCCGTCGATTGCGAAGCGTTGACGTGTATCTTCGGATGCACCGGTTCGTACGAACCGCGCGCGCCGCCGAGATCTTCGCAGGCGAGGTTCGCGATGACTTCATTCACGTTCATGTTGACTGCGATACTTCCGCCACCGGCGAGCATGTCGACGGGAAACTGCGTGAGATGCTCGCCACGAATCAGTAAGTCGCATGCGCGCTCAATCGCGCCCTGGCGCCGCGCGTCGATCACGTGCGCATCGCGATTGGCGCGTGCCGCGGCTTTTTTGACCGTCGCCAGTGCGCTGATGTAGCGGGGATAGTTAGCGAGGACTCGTCCCGAGAATCCCAGGTTCTCGACCGCTCTGACGGTGTGAATGCCGTAAAGCGCATCTGCCGGGACCGCGCGTTCGCCCAGCAGATCTTTCTCGATGCGAGTGCCGGGTGATGCGAGCAGCCGTTTGCGAATGGGTCCGCGCGATCTCGGTTTCCTGGTCGTGGCCAAGCTACGCGACGCGGCCATAGCGGGCCATCTGCAGCCCCTTGCTGCTCCGCGTTCCGGGCTTGGTGTCGTACGCGAGCAGCGCGACCAGCCGCGTCGTTTGTCCGACAATCGGCGTGACGCGATGAATCGAGTTTCGTCCTTCGAACAGCAGCAGCGTCCCCGGATTCATCGCGACCCGTACCACCTCTTCGCTGGAGCCTTCGAGCAGACGCTGGACGCGTGGATAGTTTTCATCGGTGGCGCTGCGAATCAGCGGAACGTATTCGAAATCGCCGCCGGCCTCCGAGGGTCGCAGCGCAATCGAGGTGACGAAGTCAGTCTGATCGTAATGCCAATGCAGTCGTTCGCCGTTACCCATCACGGCGAGGTTGAGCGCGCCCATCGGATCGGCGTAGCGAAAGAGGCGATCTTTTTTCAGAGCTGCCGCAATGAATTCCATCAGCGGATCCCATTCGAACAATTGTCGCATCGGCGAATCGCCAGGGAACTGATCGTATGCGACGACACCCACCGAGGTCGGCTCGAAAAATTTGCGAGGATGATCGTTTGGCCACGAAGCGTCAGGGGCTTCCAGATATGGCGTGCCCGTGACGACGCTGTGATACGCGCGAGCCGCGAGCGAATCGGCCTCGCGCACGAGCATCGCGACCGCGTCAGGCTTGAGAAATCCTGGCAGTTCGCAGGCGCCAGTCCGATCGAGCTGATCGCGGCAATGACGCGTCAACTCGCGCGTGGCGTCACCGTTCAACTCGAGAATCGGATAGCGCTCGAGATCGATCAGATCGGCAGGCGAACAGTTTTCCTTGGCGGTCTTGGTTTGCATGCTCTAAACGACCTCGGGTTTCGACCTTACGACCGCCTTCTGATTAGCACAATCGCGAAACAGAATATCTCCTTACGGTGCGCTCTTCAGCGGATGCTGCCTGAAAAAATCCAGCATCGCGGGCGTCCATTCTTTGGGCCATCGCATGTGATTGCCGAGACCAATCAGCGATCCAGTCGTGGTGGCCGTCGATTTCACAGGAGCCTCCGGATCGGTACCGCACGAATCGGTACAGGCGTGCACCTGCTGATGATGATTGTCGAGGATCACGTCGTCGACAACCACTCCGGCTGCATTGAGCTCGCTCGCCATCAGCTCGCCGTTGGGACAGATGCCACCGACGTCGCATGCGTTATGAATATGCATCGTGCGAGCGGCGGGGTTGAAGATCTGAATCTGTTTGATGTTCGCCGGCGTTCCGGCCACCGGCTGCTGCGGGCACGGATCGTCGAACGCGCCGAATGGATTGGGCGCCGAATAGACGGCAGCCGCCGCGATGTTTGGGCGATTCACTGCGTAGAGAATGCCCATCGCGGCACCGTTGGACCATCCCGAGACGTAAATCCGCGCGGTATCGACCTTGCCGGTTGCGACCTCGGTTGCGATGAAATGATCGATCGTTGCCGCGTCCGCATTTTCGCGCCAGATCGCGTTTCCAATCCTTACGTCGCCCGCGGGGTTCATCTGCCGATACCAATTGTCCCACCCAACTCCTTTCTTGTCCGGGAACGGATAGTAGTGGGTAGTTTTGCGTCCCTCAGGCGCCAGAACTATGTATCCGACATTCTTCGGATCGTCGCTGAGTGAGGTGGAGTTCTGAAGGTCAAGTATATTCGTCTGAGTAATCCATCCGGCGGAAAACAAGGAAGGATGTAAGTATACGACCATTGGTAACTTACTATTCGATCTGAGTACCTTCGGCTCGTAGAGGCATGCGTATCGATCGATTTTGTCGGCGTCCTTCCACGGGCCGAGCAACTTGCCGTCGCCGCAACTGGGTACCACTTCGGAAAGTACTGCCGCCGACGGAGCGCCAAATGGCCCGCACGCGGTGGGCGGATCCATGGTCACACTGCCGCACGAGAAAAAGAATGCGATCATCGCCAGGCAAACAGCTCTATTCACGGCTTTGGCTTATCATATCCAAGGAACTGCGAATGAGCGGGAAAGATACAATTTATACCACCTGTAGTGGTTTTGAGGGTTCTCATATACCAAGGGTAGCTTCGTTCCGTCAGAAGTTTGTTCTCTGCACGCCAGGGAACCTGGCTGCGACGTTTAATAGATTGTCCTTCCGGGGGGACGCTGGGAAGGGGGACTATCGAGCGGGACCGGACTTCACTCGCGCCTGTACTTTTCCTGGCGAGCGGTTTCGAGCGCGTCGGCGTCTTTGCGCGACGGGCGTGCGGGCATCCATCCCTTGGTGTAGTCGACGTCTTCCCAAGATCGATCGTTGGCGTCCCATACGTAGGGCAGTTCGACGATTGTGGCGGGAGCGGTGATCGTTTCGAACGCGAGCATCGCCTCAGTCACGATTCGGCGCTGCAGCTCGGGTTGATCGGGCGGACCGGTCTGATGGCCGAGTGGAAAATTTACAAAAACCGCGCGCGGCGGCTTGACCGACTGAGTGATGTCGATCGCGGAAGTCATTGCGAGCGTGGGGATTCCAGCTTTTTCGGCTGCGCGCGCGATCAGTCCAACGGACTGATGGCACACGGGTCAAGCAGGGACGAGAAAAAAAGCGTCGGCGTGCGCGCGCTTGAGCTCGTCGACAATTTGCGGAGCGAGTTCGTCGCGGACTTTGCGCGCCGAATAAATTCCGCCCATGAAACTGAACGCAGGATCGACGAGTTCGCCGATCATGCCAGCCGCTTCGAGCTCGCGCATTCGCTCGAGCGGGAAGACGCAGTTGACGTCGCGCTCGGCGTCGCGAGTGGGATAGCCGAAGTGCCAAACGCTGAGTTCGTCGCGGCGCGCATCGAGCGGGATGCGGCGATAGGACGCGTCCTCGCGATGGAAGCGCGGCTGATCGCGATACATGATTCCGCCCGAACTCATCAGCGCGATTTTGCATTTGCTAATTGGTTTTGCGAGCGGAGTGAATGGCGCCGAATCGTTCTCGACCCATCGGTACGGGATGAAATCGTCATAGAGAGCGCGCGTGCGAGGAATGTATGCGATGGGCATACGCCTAACTCTACGATGGAGTCGAAGGAAACGGCAAACAGCTCGGCACGCCGACGGCGCGTAGACGTTTATTTCCATGAAATATTCATCGCGAAAGCAAATTTCGCTGTATGTGAGCCTCCGACATCGAACAAACATAAGCCGCACTCTCAATTGATGTCTAAGCAATAAGGAAGTGGAAAATACGAACGGCACTGACTCGTACAGTCTAAATACTTAACTTACCATATTGACGCATATGTGAATTTCTGCGATGAATGGTCCCGCAAAGTGTCCCGGGGGGGACCGCTATTTCAGGTTCCCGATTTGGGCGAGGCAGGCCAGAAGCCATTTCTGGCGCGAGTTTCTAGGGAGGGATGGTAAAAATGCACGTATTACTCAAGCATGCGCGACGCGTGATACTAGGCGTCGCGATGGGGGCGCTGATACTCGCCGCTGCGCCGGGATCCGGTCGGGCGGACACTATTCTTACGCTATGCATCTCGCCGAAGAACCAGAGCATAGTTTTGCCGCCCGGTGGGACCTGCAGTAAGCCGAATCGACTAATTACCTGGGATCAAGACGGTGTTGCGGGTCCATCGGGGCCGCAGGGTCCAAAGGGTATGCAAGGACCGCAAGGGCCGACCGGGACAGCAGGTGAGATGGGACCTCAAGGTCCGGTAGGGCCGGGTGGTGCGATCGGACCGGTTGGGAATGCCGGAGCGACTGGTCCGATGGGTCCGGCTGGTGAAATGGGGCAACAAGGATCCCAAGGGCCGACCGGGCCGACCGGAGCGACTGGTCCGACGGGACCAACGGGCGCCCCCGGCGTAAACGGGACACAGTTCTACACACTCGGCGGTGGCGACCTTGGCAGCAACGTCGAGCTGCTCTTTGGCTACGTCAGCGTATTGTCGGGAACGAGCGGCGTCGGAACGAGCCCGATCTACTACGGCCCGGGTAACGGCGCCGACACGCAGCTGGAAAGCGAAGCGGTGCCAATCGACGCCTCGACGGTTACTCAGCTTTGGGTACAGACCAAGAACGCGCCGGGCGCTGGCCAGAGTTATACGTTCCAGCTCTGCATCAACAGCGATTGCTCAACGCCGCCCGTCACCTGCTCGATCGATCTCCCGAGCCTGACCGAGTGCAGCGATCTAAAGCACAGCCAGAAGTACACCCCGGGTGACACTATCGCCTTGAAAGGGACCGCGACCGATGGTGCCGCACCGACCGAAGTATCGTGGATGGTGGTGGTTCATCAGACCGGCGGCGATATCCCCGTGGTAGTTGGACCGTAAGCGGCCGGCACAGGGGAAACGGGAATGTTGAGTACGCGAATGGTAACAGTCAGGGAGGGGACGAGAATGCCTCAATCTTTTAAGAACGCGTGGCGCTGGCTCATAGGAGCATCGGCGGCTGCGATGTTAATAGCGAGCGTCGCACCGGCGGCAAACGCGCAGACCCCGGACACCGGGATCATCAAGCTCTGCGTGGCCCGGAACGGCAAGATCATCGGGGTCAATCACGTTTGCAAGAACCACAACTTCGAATTGGTCTGGAATATCCCGGGACCGCAGGGTCCAGAGGGACCGCAGGGCGTTGTCGGCCCGGCCGGCGCACCGGGAGCGGTGGGTCCGACCGGATCGCAAGGCTTGGTCGGTCCAGTGGGTCCGACCGGACCGATGGGCGCGTTGGGCCTGACGGGTCCCGCGGGAGTGCAAGGAGTGACAGGTCCTACAGGACCGACTGGTAACGTGGGCCGCCCGGGACCGACTGGACCAATTGGCCTGGTAGGGTCGACGGGAACACCCGCACCCTTGACCGGCGACAACGTTGAGATTCTCAGCGGCGGCACGCTCGGCGGAACTATCGGCGACAATGCGGGAATACAGCTTAGCGACGTCTCCGGTGACCTGGGTGCGCCGACCTTCCCGCTCTATCTGGGACCGGGCAACGGAGCGTCGGGTGAAGGCATCTTCTCGATTCCTCCCGCCCCGGTTGCTGGCCCGCAAACGAGCGTTCAGGTACCGACTCCGGGAGGCACCGCATTCAATCTGTGGGTATCGATCGCGCCCGGCGATGCGGGTCCTCTAGGCTCCGACTACACCTTCATCGTATGCAACGAGGCAGATTGCGACATAACGACGAATCCGTTTTGTACGGTGGGGAATGATTCGTTCCCGGCTACCGATACGACGGTCTGTTCGTCTTCCACCCAAACCGGGAGTGCCCCGAGTCTGAACTTCCTGCCGGGAGATACACTCTCGATCCAGGCCTACAGATCCGAGGCTGCAATTGCGACCAACACCGTGGACGTGAGGTGGTCGATGGACTACGCGATCGCCCCCGCGAGCGCCTTCTGATTCCGGAACGCGAGGAGGAGAAGACAGATGAAATCGCGATCGGAAGTCATCACGGGTGGAGGGAAACAGAAAATGGAGGGCGTGAACATGCCTGGTTCGTTTAAATTTGCGTGGCGTTGGCTGGTCGGTGCGACCGCCGCTACGATACTCTGCGTGGCCGCACTTCCAGGTGTCGGCCGGGCCGAGAATATTGAGATCTGCATCAATAATAACAGTGGTAAAATCGTAGGCATCAACCTCGGAATTGATGGCTGCACTGGAAATACCACCGAGCTTGATTGGGTAACGACCGGACCGTCCGGGCCTACCGGAATGCAGGGCGTGATGGGCGATCCGGGGCAACCGGGGACGCAAGGACCTCAGGGCGCCCCTGGCATTCAGGGACCTGCGGGAGAGCAGGGAGATGCGGGGCCGCAGGGTCCTCAGGGAGCTATCGGGCCGACGGGACCTACCGGCCCGGCAGGAATTATGGGTGAGGACGGAGTCCGCGGCCCGACTGGGCTGATTGGAGTAACTGGGCCAACCGGCACGCCTGGTATCTCGGAACCCAATATTTCCGTCTTCACGGGCGGATCGCTTGGCACCTTGGGATCCCTCTTCCACATCGATCTCTCAGGCGACAACAGCGTCGGAAACCCCGGCAGTATTCTGATACTTGGGGCGGGCAACGGTTCGGATACGTCCCCGGCGACGGAAGTAGTGATGTCTGAGGCCGGAACTGCCGAGCGCTTGTTCGTCAACGTGGACAACGATCCCGGAACTCAAATGAATAACGGGATCCCCAGCACGTTCTTCTTCTTTCTCTGCGACGGGAATTCCTTCCCCGCGAGTTGCGGCCTTACCTGTTTCATGACGGGACCAGATACGACTTGCAGCGATTTGACGGATACTCAGGCATTCGCGCAGAGCGACGAGATGAGTCTATGGGCGTACTCTTCTTATTTTGAGGCGAACCACGCCGACGTGAAGTGGTCGGTAACTTACGATCACGGCGCAGGAATCATTATTCCGTAGCCGGAAAAACGATCCTCGAATGTTAGGGAAGGCCCCCGGGTAACTCCGGGGGTTTTCTTTTTTCGAATCGATGCTAGTGCAAGCGAGGTAGAACTTCGGCGCCGAAGCGATCAAGCGAACGGCGTGCCTTGGCGGGATCGAGCCCCGGCAATTGCGTGACTACGATCAGCTCCGTCATAGGAGTTGATTCCAGAGTCTCTTCGAGCCGTGCAGCGACCTCGGGGGCGGTTCCCAGCACGCTGGTGCGTCTCAGGCGCTCGGGATCGGGACGAATCAGCACCTTGCTCTGGTCGGTGGTGCCGGCCGCGGCCGAGAGCCATTTGCCGTAAAGCTCGGCCTGGTACATGAGCGCGTCGCGGGTGTCGCGCCATGCCTGCTCCTCGCTGTCGGCGATATAAACCACGCGGCTGTTTACGATGCTGTAGCGCGCGGCGTCCTTGCCGGCGGCCTTTAGCGCCTCGAGATAGATGCCTATTTCCCTGCGTCCGCCGACGCATGCAAATCCGAGATCGAGCGCGGCTGCCCGCCGAATCGACTTCGACGCACCCGCTCCCCACAGCAATTCCGGATACGGCCGACTCACAGGCTGTGGCAGCACGCGAACGTCTCGGAACTTGAAATACTTGCCGTCGAAACTGAATCGATCGCCGGTCCACGCGAGCTTCAGAATCTCAATAGTCTCGAGCGTGCGGCCTAGTCGCTGCGCACGCGGCACGCCGAAACCTTCGAACTCCTCGGCGCGGTAGCCGAGACCAATTCCGAGCCGGAGCCGGCCGTTCGAGACTACGTCGACAAATGCGGCATCCTCAGCCAGCTTCAGCGGATGAAGAAACGGCGCCAGCAGCACGTAAGTGCCGATAGTGACGCGCGTCGTGCGCGCCGCGATAGCAGCAGCCGCGGGCATCAGCGCGGGCAGGTAGCCGTCGTCGGTAAAGTGGTGCTCGGTGAGCCAGATGGAATCGAAGCCGAGCCGCTCGGCGGCCTCGACCTGCGCAAATGACTCGCGATAGAGATCGCGAAACGACAAGGTCGAGCCCGGCGGATTGCGGAAATCGAGCTGATAGCCAACTTTGACCTTGCGCATGATTCACCTCACGGCGTTCCGATCGTTTTAGTGTTTAGCAGAAGCCACATTTCAAACTTGCTCGGGTCATTCACACTGGCTATCTCCGACGGCCGCACAAGAAGCGCGATAGCGCGCTCTCGCCCTTCGTGCGCAGGTATAACTATGGGCGATCTAACTGTTTGCTTGCCCGGCTCTATGGCCTTAGCGAGATTGAAGCTAACCGCCGCGCGCCCGCGTGATACGGTCAGCACTGGATCACTGAACATTACCCCTATTTCTCCTACCTGCGCACCGCCATACCCCGGAGGCGAGTCTGGAACGCCGACATTGACCTGTCCCGATCTGTTCACCCATATGGGACCAACCAGAAGGTCATAGCCTACATCCAGATTCAATGCGATTGAGGCATGAGACTCGACGCCTGTAACCGGTAGGGAAGCGACGGCCTGATCTTCGGACAGCTGCCATGCTCCATTCATTCCCAGGACGCTCCGCAGTCGCTCATCTTTAGGATTAGCCAGAAAAGGATCGTCGTTCGCGCCCGCGAAGACGAACTCGATCCGATTGAGTGCGTCAAGACTCTCAAGTGTACCCAGGATCGAGCGCAGTTGATCGTTGGACGCCACCAGCCGCGCGAATTTCTCGACTCGCGGTGGCTCGAGCTTCAGACGTCCATCGACAAGGACTCCCCGGCTCTCCAGGAGACGGTGGAACTCACCAAGTTGGCTTCGGATTGAAACTGACGCGGCGCCCCATGGCCCGAACGAAGATGCCAGCAGCGCGACCGCCACGCTGGCCGGTATCGCGCGCAAGTCCATATTGCCCCCCGCCACGCCCATGTAGATGGCCATTGCCAACAGCCAGATGGCGAACAGGCACAGGAAGTATCGTTCAGGTGTCACTCCGTACTCGGCGATTCGTTGCCACACCGCCAGCGTCAGCAACAGCATGGGGATGACCATCAGCCAGAACCATGAGCGCATGAACCATCGCACCGGCCGAAATCCAACTTCGCGCCACGGATAGGCGATCATGTAGGTAACAGTGCCGATGATGCCAAAGGCCAGTACTAAGTGTCCCACTTCACCCTTGGGCATATTGGCGGTGACAGCTATCTTGGCCGCATAGATATGGATCATCACGGCGTAGACAAGGACTAAGGGCGCAAGCGCGAAGTTAAGTACATAGGAGACCGCCTTTTCCATCAGGTCAGGCTTGGCGCCAGCTACGAATGCTTCGTCCGCATCTGTAGGTATCATAGCCAGCGCGAACAACGGTCCTAACAGAGACGCGCCAGTCGTCCATATATGCTCGTAAGTAGTATCGGCGATGGGAATATCGAACAAATATCTAAAGCTCTCGAGCAATAGCGATAGGCCACCGCAAACAATGACCAGCGCCACCACTCCCATCACCGCGGCGATACCGAGCTGGAGACCGAACTGCCAGAACGCTTCAAGCGTCGCGCCGCGGCGCAGGTGCGCGGCGACAATAGTCGCCAATATCAGGCCGCCTACAACTACAACGTCCTGCGTGTAGACTTCGCCGTGAGAAAACTGGAGGGATGCGGCCACGGCCGCAGCCGCGAGGCCGGCGATCACACCGGCGATAGCGCTGAGGCGGTGGGTGTCCGACCAAAGCGCCGCGATCAATGCCGCCAAGGCCGCGGCTACCGACGCAAAGATTACTTCGCCCTCGAACCGATCGGACATCGCAATGAAGCCCGCGATTTGAAGATTGAGCAGGACGGTCAGAGCGACGCACATGGCCACCGGAACCGGAAACCGTCCGATCGAACGAAGCTGCTTAGGAACCCGAGACAGGAATTTCAAGCGCCCTGTTCGTCTCGCTTCAACGTGCGGCGAGGCCGCCGTCGACGATCAGTTCGGTGCCGGTGATGTAGGACGCGTCGTCGGACAACAGAAAGACGATTGCGTTGGCGATTTCCCATGGCGTGCCTTGCCGGCGCATCGGGATTCGAGGCGCGACGGTGCTCTCGCGATCGCCGACCAGCCGTCGGACCATCGAGGAATCGATCAGGCCCGGAAGGATCGTATTGACGCGGATGTTGTCGCGCGCGTGGGAGACGGCGGCCGAGCGCGACAGGCCGAGGAGCGCGGCCTTGGTCGCCTCGTAGGAAATCTGCGAGTTCGAGCGCATCGCGGCCAGCGACGAGACGTTGACGATCGCGCCGCCGCCGGCTTTCGCGATCTCGGGCACCGCGTAGCGCATCATCAGGAAGTGGCTGCGGAGGTTGACCGCGAACATCTTGTCGAAGTGTTCGGTGGAGGTCTTCAGCAGGTTGCCGCCGATTGCGATACCGACATTGTTCACGAGCAGATGAAGCGACGAGAACGCGCGGATGGTCGCTTCGACGGCGCCACGGCATTGATCCTCGACGCTAACGTCGGCGGCGACGGCATCGGCGCGACCGCCTTCGTCGCGAATCGCGGCGGCAGTCTGCTGTGCGAGCTCGAGCGAACGGTCGGCGACCATCACCGACGCGCCCTCGCGCGCGCACATGATTGCGGTGGCGCGGCCGTTGCCGATTGAAAGTTTATCGCCGGCTTTCGCCGGTCCGTCCGCGCCGCCTCCGACGATTAACGCTACCTTCCCCGTCAGACGAGCCATGATTTTGCCTCCGGTTGTCATTCCGCGGCCGTCCGCGCGGTTGGAAAGCGCCGCACGTATTGCAGGAAACGCGCGAGGGCGCGGTCGGCGTCGATTAGAAGACCGTCGTGAAAGCGGATGGTCTTCATGATCGGCTCGTCTTCCTGGATGAGGCGGCGGAAGAACGCCTCGCCGATCTGAAGCCGCTGCTCGCGTTCGGCGTCGTTGCCCTCGGAGCGCGGCGTCGCGGTGACCGACCATCCGTGAGTGCGGCCGTCGGGCGTCGGCGTCCCGGTCGCCATGGAGAGAATCGCCATGCCATTGAGGCGTCCCGCCAGCGCGATCGTGTTGGTACCGGTCACGCGGATGCGCTGATCGAAGATGCCGAGGTTGGGATCCTCGAAGCGCACGTCGTACTGGATGCGGTAGTCGCCAACGTCGATCGCATCTGGGTCGCATTCGATTTTGAGTCCGTGCAAAACCCGCAGATGCTGAAAGTCCATCGAGTTGGTGAAGGGCACCCATGGCTCGACTGGGAGATCGAAGGCCTCGGCCGTGCGGATGTCGAGATCCGGCTCGGCGTAATCGACAAATTCGGGTACGTCGAACAGCGGATCAGTTCCGTTAAACGCCCAGATCAATCCCCACTTTTCAGCGGTCGGATATTTGAACATCTTCGCGGCCTTGGGAATTTTCTCGGACGCTGGAATTTTGGTGCATCCGCCGTCGGGGCCGTACTGCCAGTGATGGAACGCGCATTGGATATCGTTGCCGATGACCTTGCCCATGCTGAGGTCGGCGCCGAGATGACGGCAGTACGCGTTCATCACGACCGCCTCGCCGTTCTCGCCGCGATACGCGATTGCGCGTCCGTCGAGGAAGTCGCGGCCGATCAACTCGCCTGAGCCGACTTCGTCGGAGCGTGCAATCGCATACCACGACTGATGGAATCCTGCTGGCTTCTTAGCGCGAGTCTTCGATGCGCGGCCGCCGTGCGCACGCGGGATTGCAGTCGTCGATGCCATCGTGTGGCCCTCCCCTAATCAGGCGGCGGATTTGTGTCGAATTTTGGAAGCTGGACGAAGAACAGCAGGCAATCGTCCACGACTTCGAGTTCGCGGCCGGTGTCGGCGGGATCGACGCGGAACGCGGAGTGAGTGTCGAGCACCTCGCCTGAGGTGACGTCGCGAATCGCGCCGCTCTCGACGAACAGCAACTCGGGTGCGCGATGCCGATCGACCTTGTGCCGCGAGCCGCGCGTCGCACGAATCTCGCCGATGTTCAGAGCGCGCTCGCCAAAGGTCGCCATGTGTTTCAGCTCGAAGCCGGGATCGCGCGTCGCAAGCCATCCGAAGCCGTTGGGATATATGATGACCGGCTCTTCGTAGCGCGGCGGTGGATACTCGACGGAGTGCCCGTTGACGTGCTCCCAAATCGCCTCGTAGCCATCCTTGCGAACGACGCGGCCGTCGGTGGTCGAGCGCGTGAAGACGCCGCCGTCGAATTTCCCGAGGTCGGATAATTTTTCGTAGCCGCGGTTCAACTGCTGATAACTCATGAACCCGTAGCCGGCCGACCCGCCCATCTGGAGCAGCAGCACGATTGATTTGCTGGTGTCGGACTGCGGGCCGTAGAAAGTTCCCTCGGGGAAATAGCCGACGGTGCCGGCCTTGAGATCCTTTCTGGGCGCATAGTTCATCGCGCCTTCGAGGCAGAGACGGACCTGATCGAAGTTGTGTCGATGGCGCGGCGTGAAATAGTCACCCGCGGTTCGCACGATACTCAGTTCGAAATTGTCGGGAGTGCCGGACGTGCCTTGCAGCAGGCGTTTGAAGTCGATTCCGCCCGAGCGATGCCCCGAAACCTCGCCCCACTCGACGTCGGCAGCGTGTACCGTTTGCATAGCAGTCGGGTTAGCGCGGGCGCGTGCGCCGCGTCAAGGATTACGACGAGCTTGCGGCGGGGTGGTGAGTCTTGAGGATAGCGCCGCAGGCGGCGATAGCGTCGAGGACGCCGTCGGCGACGCGTCCGGATTTCACGGTGGTGAGAAATCGGTCAACGATTTTGTTCCATGTTCCGTCAGGCGCGAGGGCGTGAGTCTCGTGGTCGGCGACAATCTCGACATAGCGCTCGCCGAGTGAGACGAACAGCAGGATTCGGTGGTGCTGCTCGTGGTTTGCGAGCACATGAGCGTTGAACTCGCGATGCGCGAGTTGCCATGCGCGTTCGTGCTCGACGCGCTTGGGCACGATCGAGAGGCGGGCCGGGAGCCATTCGAAGACCAGCGTCAGCACAATCAGGGTCCACAGTTCGATCGCGATCACGGTGCGGCTCGCGAGGTCGGGCCGAATCAAGCTGACGACCCCGCCCAGCAGAATCGCGGCGATCGCAGCCGATGCAACAGGATAGAGTGCATAGCGATCGCTGACGCGCGTCACGACGACGCAAAGGTCGGCAGAGGTGTCGCGCTTGACCGCGGCCATCGCGGCATCGATGCGCTGTTGCTCTTCGGGTGTGAATGGACTTTTCATTTTTTTGGGTCACCAACTGCCGGAAGCGCCGCCGCCCCCGAAGGAGCCACCGCCTCCTGAGAAGCCGCCGCCGCCGGAGGAAGAGCCTCCTCTAGAAGAAAAGTCTCCGCTGGACCCGCCACCTGAATTCCAGTCATGGCGGACGCCCCGGTGAATACGTCCCGTTAGGCCTGCCCACAAAAAAAATAACGCCCAAAATAAAAAATAGCATAGAACGAAAATAGGGCTTTTATCTTTGTCCCCAACGGAAACCGTGGATGTCGCCGGTTCGCGCATCTCAGGAGGGTTACCGCCGAGCGCCTTAAGTATCGACGTGGCACCGGCCAGAACGCCGGCGCTGTAATCTCCGCGCTTGAAGCTTGGCAGTATGTAGTTTTGGATTATCGCGCTGCAGGTGGCGTCGGTGAGCGTACCTTCGAGGCCGTAACCGACCTCGATGCGAACCTTGTGCTCCTTGGGTGCGACGATTAGCAGCGCGCCGGTGTTCTTACCTTTTTGCCCGATGCCCCAATAGCGACCGAGCTGATAGCCGTAGTCCTCGATGGTGTAACCCTGCAGCGAAGCGAGCGTGACGACCACGACTTGCTCGCCGGTTGCGCTCTCGTGCGCGGCAAGCATGTCGGTGAGGTCGTTCTTAGTCGCATCGCTCAGGACGCCCGCGTCATCGACGACGCGGCCGGTGAGAGGCGGAAATTTCGGTTCCGCGGCGAGGGCGGGGGACGCGAGAATCGCCAGAAGGAGAATGAGGCTCAGCTGTTGCGCTCGTGTCGGATTCACCAGCTTCCTGAAGCGCCGCCGCCGCCGAACGATCCGCCTCCTCCCGAGAAACCGCCGCCGCCACCACCACCTCCTCCTCCACCGAACCCGCCCCCTGAATCCCAGTGATCGCTGCTGCCCCACTGAAAGTTATTATTTGATCCAGCCACTGCGCTCATAAGAAGTACAGTGCCGATCAAAGGGATGAGGAAAAACAACAACAGAGCCGCCGATGCCTTGCGGTCTGGAGGGTGGAAAAGACTTGCAAAACCTGCAGGCGCGGTCGCCGGTTCGCCAACCATGTAGGTGCGCCTTCGTCAGGAGGGTTACCGCCAAGCGCGCGCACCATCTCCGTGGCGCCGGCCAGGATCCCGAAGTTGAAATCTCCGCGCTTGAAACTCGGCAGGATGTAGTTGTCGATTATCGCGCGGCTTTTCGCGTCGGTCAGTTGTCCTTCGAGGCCGTAGCCGACCTCGATGCGAACTTTGTGCTCGTTGGGCGCCACGATAAGCAGCGCGCCGTTATTCTTTCCTTTCTGTCCTATGCCCCAGTAGCGGCCTAGCTCGTAGCCGTATTCCTCGATGGGATATCTCTGCAATGAAGCGAGCGTCACGACGACGACTTGATCGCCGGTTGCGCGCTCGCGCTCGGCCAGCATGTCCGTGAGTTGTCTTTTGGTCGAAGCCCTCAGGATGCCCGCGTCATCGACGACTCGTCCTGTGAGCGCTGGAAATTGCGGCCCGGAGGCGAGCGCAGGTGACGCGAGGATCAGCAGCAGAAGGAGCAACGCACGCGCTGCCTTCGTGGCACTGTCCGCCCATGCGCGAACGCGCATTAGAATTTGACCTGGGGTACCTGTTGGGCTTGCTCGGTTATCGTGAAAGTCTCGCGCACCTTCATATCAGGGTACAGGATCGATGCTATCCAGCGCTGTGGGATCGTCCTAAGCGCAGTGTTGTATTCCTGCACGGCGAGAATGTAGTCGCGTCGTGCGACGGTGATCCGATTCTCGGTGCCCTCCAGCTGCGATTGAAGCGCGAGGAAATTCTGATTCGACTTAAGGTCGGGATAGGCCTCTGCCACCGCTAGCAGGCGTCCGAGCGCGCCAGTAACGGCGGCCTGGTTCTGTTCGAACTGGTGAAAGGCCTGCGGGTTCGACAGGATGTCCGCGGGAAGCTGCATCTGGGTCGCATGCGCGCGTGCCTCGGTCACCTGGGTCAGCACCTGCTGCTCCTGGTGCGCATAGCCCTTGACGGTTTCGACCAGGTTCGGAATCAGGTCGGCGCGGCGCTGATACTGATTCAGCACTTCGCTCCAGGCGGCTTTGACCTGCTCGTCGAGGGTAGGGATCTTGTTGACGCCGCATCCGGATAGCCCATCGAGCACCAGCCCAAGAGTTAGGAGGAGAGCTAGCGCGCGAAAGTGCTTTAACGGCTGCAAGGTGGAGGACGATTGGTCAGGCGCCTTCGCGGCTCTTGAAGCGGTGCTGATGCGGTTCGGGCGGCATAGTCAGTAACTCGCGAGAATAAATCTCACCGAGGTACTCGATCAGGTTGCGCATCGAGACTACTGCGGTCGGATAGCCCTCATCATCAACCAGCGGAATGTGACGGAAGCCCTCGAGCACCATCTTGCTGAGCGCGAACGCGACATTGGCGTCGGCCGGGAGCGTGAAGGGATCGGGAGTCATCGATGTGGACACCGAGGTGTGAATGAGATCGAGCGGCTGGCCCGCGACCTTCATCAGGATGTCGCGCTCGGTGAAGATGCCCTCGAGGCGGTCGTTCTCCATCACCAGGACGCACGCGCGCCGCTCCTGCTGCATCAGGTGAATCGCGTCGGCGAGGGGGCTCGAGGCGGACACCATCAGCGGCGGCTGCGAGACCACCTCGCTCAGCGCAGTGTTGGCCAGCGCAGACTCGAGAACCTGTGGTCCGGGATGTTCGTCGTCGAATAACTCGCGGTCATCGTCGTCGCCAGGCATTGTCAGCCTCCGATGCCAATTCGGCAAAGACTCAGCCTAGGCGGTTCCACAGCTTAGGGCAAAGGGAACGCGCGGCGCACTTCCCTGATATTTTCGGAGCCGGCTAGCCAGACGCGACGATCATTTCCTCGACGTCTCGAAGGCGATCCTTGCCGAAAAAGATCTCGTTGCCGACGTAAAAGGTCGGTGAGCCGAAGCTGCCGCGCTCAACCGATCGATTCGTGTTCTCGATCAGCTGGTCCTTGACCGGCTTGGTTTCGATCAGTTCGAGGATTTTCGAGGTTGGTAGCCCAGCTTCGTCGAGAGCGCCGCGAAACACGTTGGGGTCGTCCATCTTTTTGGGGTCAGCCCACATGTTCCGGTACATCTCGTCCACATAGCGCTCGAATACACCAAGCATCCGTACGGCGATCGCTCCTCGCATCACCATAAGAGTGTTTACGGGAAAGAAAGGATTGCTCTGAAAACGCGTAATCCCGTGACGCTTGATGAAGCGCGTCATCTCGAGGCGCTCGTACTCGGGCTTATTCTTGATGCCGGCCAGGCTTTGCGCCGGCGAGCGATTGTTGGTCATCTTGAAAACGCCGCCGAGCAACACCGGCACATACTCGAACTTCGCTCCCGTGCGCTTTTCAACTTCGGGAATCACGAGATGGCTCAGGTAGGCGTTGGGACTGCCGAAGTCGAAATGAAATTCTACTTTGACCATAGCGTCACCATTTTTCCCCGAACGGACGAATTTCAAGCTCAAAGGTCCACGCATCGCGCGGCTGCTGGTAGAGCTGCCAATAAGTCTCAGCCACGGCGGCCGGCCTCATGAGGCGCGCGGGATCAAGGTTCTTCATCGCCTCGTCGCCCTCGCGCTCCCTGATTCGGTCGCGGACCCATGCGGTATCGACGCCGGCGTCGATGATGAGATGCGAGACGTGGATATTCTTCGGACCGAGCTCACGCGCGATGCTCTGAGCAACTGCGCGCAAGCCGAATTTCGCAGCCGCAAACGCCGCGTATCCAACCCCGCCGCGCAAGCTGGCGGTAGCGCCCGTAAAAAAAAGCGATCCGCGCCCGCGCGGGATCATCAAGCGCGCCGCCTCTCTGCCCGCGATGAATCCCGAGTAGCAGGCCATCTCCCAGACCTTGCGGAATACGCGGTCGGTGGTCTCGAGTAATGGAAAGTTGACGTTCGCGCCAATATTGAAGATGCAGACCTCGAGCGGCGCGTGCTTGTCGGCGTCATTCAGAAAAGCGGTGAGGTCGTCTTCCTTGCGAGCGTCGAGCGATCGCGCCGAGATTCTGCCGCCGTTTGCTTCGACCTCGGCGACCAACGGCGCGAGCTTGTCGCCCTGGCGTCGGCCCGCGAAAACGGTGAAGCCTTCCGCGGCGAATTTTTTTGCGATTGCGCCGCCGATGTAGTCGCCGGCTCCGATCACTGCCGCAGTCGCATTTCTGTGTTCCAACGGAATACCTCCTCGCGTCTAGGAACGGCGGCCGGCTCGGCGTGGCTTGGCACGCTTGATCACTCGCTTCGCCGTGCTTTTCAATATCAAATCTGAAAGTTGCTCGTCGTTGACTGCACGCGCGAGAATCAGCGCGCCGGCCATGGAAGCGAACGTGGCGATCGCGTCCTCGTAACGGCTGTCGTTGCCGTCGTCAGGCATCAGCCGCGACAGAAATTCGAGGTCGGCCTTTATCTCTTTGGTGAAAGCTTGACGAACGCGACGCGGTTGCCTGGCTATGTCGGTGCCGAGGGCCGCGACCACGCAGCCAGTACCGGGCGCGTCGCGATGTGCGCGCGACAGGTAGCCATCCACGATTGCGGGAAGCGCTCGCATCCCGGGGTTGCGTTCGAGCGCGCGTTGCCAGACACGTTTGCCGCGCGCCAGCGCGAACCGGATCGCCTCTGCCGCGATAACTTTCTTGGATCCGAACTGGCTGTAGAGTCCGCCGTGAGTCAGGCCCGCGTCTTCGGTAATCGCGTCAACCCCGGTCGCGCCGATGCCGTGCTCGCGGAACAGACGCGCGGCGGATGACAGGATTCGTTCGCGATTCTGCGCAGCCTTTTCTTTAGAAACCCGCATCCACCTCTCCGACGTTTACGATTGCTGCTTGACACATATGATTACGAGCGTCATTAATATGCCAAACATGGCGGTCGTCATCAATAGGCAGGGTGAGCATGACTGACACGGCTAAATCGGACAAGGTGTGCGTCGTGGTCGGCGTCGGCGAAGGTCTCGGCGCGGCGCTGGCGGTGCGCTTCGCGGCCGGCTACAAAGTTGCGCTGATCGCCAGGAGTCCCGAGGTCATTGGAAAAACCGCCGGCGAGATCAAATCGGCTGGCGGCATCGCGCTTCCAATCCAGAGCGACGCGACGATCGAGGCCGAAATTGCGGACGCGTACAATCGGATCAATCGCGAACTCGGTCCGGTCGAAATTCTCATTTACAACGGCGGTCGGCGCCCGATGGGCCGTCTGATGGATACTACTCCCAAGGTGTTCGAGGAAACCTGGCGGCTGCATACCTTCGGCGCATTTCTGTGGGCGCGGCAAGTAGTGCCTGAAATGCTCTCGCGCGGCGGTGGCGCGATTCTGATCACAGGCGCGACTGCGGGCGTCAGGCCGTGGCCGACCTCGGCAGGTTTCGCGCCCGCCAAGTTTGCGGTGCGCGGACTCGCCGAAGTGATGTCGCGCGACCTTCATCCGCAGGGCATCCACGTCGCATACGTGAACGTGGACGGCGGCATCGATATGCCTTTGCTCAGGAAGTTTCGCCCGGAGACAAAGGACGAAGATCTGCTCAAACCGTCGGCGATCGCAGATGCATTCTGGTACCTGGCGCATCAGGATCGGAGCGCGTGGAGTCACGAGCTCGATATCAGGCCCTTCAAGGAAAAATTCTAGGCAAGAGGAGCCGCGACCACTGCTATGACCCATGATCTAACTCTTTGGGGCGTAGGAACCAGCCGCACCATGCGGCCTCATTGGATGCTGCTCGAACTAGGTCTGGAGTATGAGTTCCACGCGATAGGTTCGCGCACGGGTGAGACCAGGACGAATGAATTCCTGCGGATCAATCCGCGGCATAAGATTCCCGTCCTTCGTCATGGATCTTTTGTACTGACCGAGAGTGCAGCGATTATTCAGTACCTTAGCGAGACCTTTACGAGACCCGAAACGATAGATGTCCCGCGCGATGCCGAGAGCCGGGCTGCCCTCAACGAGTGGTGCTATTTTATCGCGACGGAACTCGACGCGGGCTCGCTCTATGTTATGCGACGTCACGTAGGACTCGAGCACATCTATGGAGCGGCGCCACAGGCGGTTGAAGCTGCCAGGAACTACTTTACAGAGAATGCGGAAGCGATGGCACCGAGGATCGCAAAGTCGGGAAAATATCTTATGGGCGATCAATTCAGTGTCGCCGACATCCTTCTGATGACCTGCCTGGATTGGGCGGTGACGGACCGAATACCTTTATCCGATACTTTGCATGAATATCGTTCCCGTGTTGCTATACGGCCGGCGTATCAGAAGGCTCTCGAAAGAAATTTTCCGCCGAGAGGGTAGATGAAATGGGACCGATAGGACACCAGGAGTAAAGCGATGGCCGGTGCGCTTGACGGAATCCGAATACTTGATCTGACGACGATGGTTGCCGGCCCGGTCGCGACCATGATGCTGGCTGACCAGGGCGCGGACGTTATCAAGGTTGAGTCGCCGCGCGGTGATCTTATGCGTCACTTCAGCCGTGGCCGCAATGGGATGAATGCACCCTTTCTAAGCTGCAACCGTAACAAGCGCTCGTTGGCGCTCGATCTCAAGTCGGACGATGGTCTCCAGGTACTCAAGCGGTTGATAGCTACCGCGCAGGTGTTCGTTCATAACTTCCGTCCAGGAATCGCTGAGCGTATGGGTATCGGTGAAGAGGCAGTCAGAGCTGTTCGACGCGACATAGTGTACGTATCGATCACTGGCTATGGGATTAAGGGGCCCTACGCTAATCAGCGTGCTTATGATCCGGTGATCCAGGCTATGTCCGGCCTTGCGGATATTCAGCGTGACAGGGACACCGGGCGCCCGAGGATGGTGCGCACTATCATCGCGGACTACACCACTGCTTTGACAGCAGCGCAGGCCATAACCGCGGCTCTCTTCACGCGCGAGCGATCCGGTGAAGGTCAGCATGTGCGGCTATCCATGCTCGATGCAATGATCTCCTATCTGTGGCCGGAGGCGATGCCCAGCTTGACCTTTGTAGGTGCCGAGACCGACCCCTCTGACGGCGAAGTGGGTCCTGATCTCGTATTCGCGACGCAGGACCGTTACATAACAGCGGCCGCGCTATCGGACGACGAGTGGGCCGGCATTTGCCGAGCGCTCAAACGAGAGGACCTTATCGACGATTCCCGCTTCAAAACCGCGCGCGATCGATCGATAAACGCGGTCGAGCGGCGCACCATAACCTCAACCGAGTTGGAGAAATGGCGCGCTGACGAAATCCTGCCGCGACTGCTCGCCAACGATGTTCCATGCGCGCCGGTCCGCAGCCGTTTCGAATTGCTGCAAGACGAACAAGTCCGCGAGAACGATATCCTCCAGGAGTTTGAGAACAAGGAATTCGGGAAAGTGCGAATGCCGCGGATGGCGGCGCAGTTCGATCGCACTCCTGCTACAGTCCGTACCCTCGCACCCTTGCTGGGCGCTGACAACGCGACCATCCTCGCGGAGCTTGGCTACGACGCAAACGATATCGCGCGCTTTGAAGGCAGTAGAGTCCTGCACAATCAATCGAAGAAGGAATCTGCCGGTGGATAAAAAGAATCCAGTTGCAGTCGTGACCGGAGTAGGTCCTGGAACTGGCGCAGCGATCGCGCGCCGCTTCGCGCGCGGCGGATACTCGGTTGCGATGCTTGCGCGAAATCGCGATCGCCTCGCCTCCCTCGAGCGCGAGATTCCGAACTCGTATGCGTATCAGTGTGATGTTACAGACGAAACGCAACTCGACAAAACCCTTGACGCGATCCGCGCCAAGCTCGGGACGCCGAAGGTGTTGGTCCACAATGCGGTTGGCGGCGCGTTCGGGAACTTCCTGGAAATCGACCCGAAAGTGCTTAATCAGAACTTCCAGGTGAACACGATGGCGCTGCTGTATCTCGCGAGGCGCCTGGCACCCGCGATGGTCGCGGCTGGAGAAGGCGCTATCATCGCCAGCGGCAATACCTCTGCTCTTCGCGGCAAGGCCAGTTTTGCAGGGTTCGCGCCGACCAAGGCCGCGCAACGGATTCTCGCGGAGTCGATAGCTCGCGAGCTTGGACCCAAGGGTGTGCACGTTGCCTACGTCCTGATCGACGCGGTTATCGACCTGGAGTGGACGCGTAAGCGCTTTCCCGACGCTTCCGATGAGTTCTTTATCAAACCCGCTGCCATAGCCGACGAAGTTTGGCACGTCACGCATCAGGATCGCAGCGCATGGTCCTTCAATGTCGAGATAAGGCCGTTTCGCGAGACCTGGTAAGCGATAGGTCTTACCGAATAGGACTACTCATGAGTGATCTGCGAATATTTTCTTACCTGCCTAACCCACGCATTTGGAAAGCCACTATTGCGGCGCGTCTTTGCGGCGTCGACGTCGAGGTAAGAGGAAGCTCGCCTAAGGAATTACAATCATGGCTTTGGGACTTTGACGCGCACCCGCTATCGGGCAGCGATTTGACGACATCTGCTGATACTCAGACTGGCAAAGTCGGTTTCACTGGAACTCTGCATAAGACTGCCGCCTTCATGGAGGCGCATCCATTTGGCACAGTCCCAGCCGCTTTTAGCCCCGACGGAAAGACCGGCATTTTCGAATCTAACAGTATCATGCGAGCTGTGGCCCGCCTCGGCGAAAAGCGGTTCCCGCTCTATGGCCGCGATGCCTATGAAGCCTCGCGCATCGACAGTTTCCTCGATGCGAGTCTGGTGTTCGCGCGCGACTCGCAGATCTATCTACTTTCCTTAATCAGCGGGACAGTTACGACTGAGATTCACTCGAGAATGCGCGATGGATTCAAGGTCTACCTGGGTGGAATCAATCAGTCTTTGTTACCCAACCGCGATTTCCTGGTAGGCAACAGTATTACCATTGCGGACATCTGCTTCGTAGCCGAACTAGCACTGTTCTCTAATGAAAAGGCCCGACCAGGCGAACTAATAAAGAAGGGTTTGGAACCTATTCTGCATGATGGCATCGATGCAGAATGTCCGCTGGCCTTTGCTCATTTTGCAAGGCTTACGAAGCACGCGGCGTTCGCTGCTGACTTAGAGCCATATCTGAAGAAAATTGAGTCTTCGCGAGCAGCCCATACTGACCGCTAGCAATCCAGCTTTTGCGCATCGATTCGTTCATCATCCGAATCATTGATTGAGTCGTAGCAGTGTCGTTGAGCCTCGGAAACGGTTCATCAGGGATAGGCACGTCGAGGAAGCGACACAGCGGCGCCTATCCTTCACGCACCTCGAACTCGAGCAGACGCGCCGGATCGACAGAATCGCGGACGTCTTGATTGTGCCGCTTGAACACTTCGTTCAATGCCATGAGTACGACTCCCCTCCGGAAGCGTTCGAGTCACACTACCATGTCGAAATTAATTGGTGGAGCTGACGCGGATCGAACGCGCGACCTCCTGAATGCCATTCAGGCGCTCTCCCAAACTGAGCTACAGCCCCACCGTTGGCGAGATTTTTCAGCTAATCGGATACAGGACTTGGAGTCAACCGACCGGTTCAATCAAACCCGTAAAGTGCGGCGACTATTTCCCGTTTAGCGCCGTTCGAGAATCGGCGTCAAGCGCGCGTCAGTCGCGGGAGCGATCGAGCAGTTCGCGCGCGGCGCGGCGGAATTTCTCCGACACTTCGCCGCCGAGCATGCGCGCGATCTCCTCGGTCCGATCGCCGGGTTCCAGAACCGCGACCCGGCTGCGAGTCGAGCCGCGCCGCTCTTCCTTCTCGACGGTGAGATGACGGTCAGCGAACGCCGCGATTTGCGCGAGATGCGTGACGCATAGAATCTGATGAAAACGCGAGAGCTGCTTCAGTTTGCGGCCAACCACCTGGGCGACCGCGCCACCGATTCCAGCGTCCACCTCGTCGAAGATCATCGTCGCGACGCCGCGGCGTTGCGCCTCGAGGCGTTTGAGCGCCAGCATCACGCGCGAGAGTTCGCCGCCCGAGGCGATTCTGAGCAGCGGCATCGCGGGTTGGCCGACGTTCGGCGACAGGTGAAACTCGACGGTATCGATACCGAACGGGCCGAGTGCAGCGCCGGCGTGCACGAAGCCGGCATCCTCCGAGCCGAGCTCACCGAGGCGCGGCTCGAATCCAGGCGAGCGCATTCCGAGCGATTTCAATTCAGCTTCCATCTTGCGGCCAAGTTCGGCGGCAGCACGCTTGCGAATCGAGGACAGTTTGTGTGCGTGCTCGACGAGTTCGTCGAGCGCCGCTACCATCGCGGCCTCGACCTGCGCCTTCGACTCGCCAATTCCCTCGAGCTCGCCAATCTCTGCTCGCGAACGCTGCAACGTCTCGAGAGCGGTGTCGATTGAGCCGCCATATTTGCGTTTGAGCCGGGTAAGTTCCTGGAGGCGGTTATCGATTTCCTCGAGCCGCGCGGGGTCCGCCTCGATTTTGGACGCATACGCGCCGAGCGCGCGCGCTGCCTCCTCGAGGTTTGCGCGCGCCGACTTGATCATCTCGAGTGCATCGCCCAGTTTCGGATCGAGCGCTGCCGCGTCGAGCAGGCGCACTTCGGCGCGCGAAACCGTCTCGGTCGCCGAGCCGTCGGCGCCGTAGAGCGCCTGCTCGGCCTCGAGCGCGGCGTCCGCGAGCTTGCTTGCGTTGGAAAGTACCGTTCGCTCGCGTGAAAGCGCTTCATCTTCGCCCGGGACGAGGCCGGCGCGCTCGAGTTCCGTCGCGCGAAATCTTGCGAGCTCCAACAAATCCGCACGCTCGCGCTCGCGCCGGTTCAGTTCCTGAAGGCGTACGCGAATTTCTTCGGCGCGCGAGTAGCGTTCGCGATACGACGCGAGTTCGTCGTCGAGGTTTGCATAGCGATCGAGAATCTCGCGATGGCTTTCGGCGCGGAGCAGCGAATGCTGTTCGTGCTGTCCGTAAACCTGGACCAACGACGCGCCGATCTTGCCGAGGCTCTGCACCGTGGCGAGTTCGCCGTCGATCGTCACGCGCGAGCGTCCACCGCCCTCGGCTATAACTCTGCGCACCAACAACTCCCTGCTCCCGCCGTCGTGTTTGCCAGCGGCCAGTTCAGGCATCGCGGTCTCGCCCTCGAGCTCGAACAGACCTTCGACCACTGCTTCCTTCTCGCCGGCGCGAATCATATCGGGTGACGCGCGCGAGCCGAGCAGCAATCCGAGCGCGTTGAGGATGATGGTTTTGCCGGCGCCGGTCTCGCCGGAAAGCACGTTGAGGCCGGCGCCGAACTCGAGATGGGCTTCCTCGATGATCGCGAAGTTGCGTATGTTCAGTTCGAGCAGCATCCGGGAAGCGCGCGGCTATCCCCAGTGGAGCTTGTCGCGCCAGATTTCAAAATACGGATGAGCGGACCGGATCAGTGAAACGAAGTGGCTTCCTCGGTGAATTCTGATCACGTCGTCCGGCCCCAGTTGCGACGACTCCTGGCCATCGACGGTGAAAGTCGTGTCGTGATCGGGCGCCTTGACGTGAATCTCGATTTCGTAAGTGTCGGGCAGCACCACCGGCCGGTTGCTGAGGGTATGCGGACAAATTGGCGCGAGCACGATCGCACCCAGAGTCGGATACACGATCGGCCCGCCCGCGGAGAGTGCGTACGCGGTCGATCCAGTGGGCGTCGCGATGATCAAACCGTCGGCGCGATACGAACAGAAGGCGGTATGGTTGGCGACCACGTCGAGTTCAAGCATCCTGCCGAGCGGACCTTTGCCGACGACCACGTCGTTGAAGGCCTGGAACGATTGCGGGATTTCCTCGGACGCGCGATCGACGATCGCCTCGAGCATGATGCGTTGGTCGACCTCGTAGTCGCCCGCGAGCACACGCCCCAATGCGGCGCGCGCCTCCGTGATAGTCACTTCGGTCAGGAAGCCGAGGCCGCCAAGATTCACGCCGAGGATTGGAGTGCCCTCCGACGCGACCATCCGCGCGACGCCGAGCAGCGTGCCGTCGCCGCCGAGCACAACTATCAGGTCGGCACGATCGGCCAAGTGATGTCGTTCGACGCCCTCGGCGCCGATTTTCTTTGCAGTCTCCGAATCGGCGATCGGGATCTTGTGCTTGGCGCGAAGAAAACGGGTGAGGGTTCGCGCGATTTTGATCGCTTCTGGACGCTCGCGCTTGACGACCAGGCCGACCGTCTTTATTGACCGCTTCGCCGACGCCATCAGATGCTCATCATGCGCTGAAATCCGGGGTGACGCGAAAGTCCTGCGCACATCTCAGTTTCCCTGGGGGATTCTCGGAATCTTATATGCGGTGCCCGGGGCGGTCGGATTTTCCCTGCCGTACACAATCGCGACTGAATCGATGTAGTAGCCGGTGGCCGTTTCGGTGGTCTGCGCCTTGCTCGTGAGTACGACGATCGCATCGGCACCGGTTTCGCAGGCCTTGCGCTGCACGGCCGGCAGCACGTCGGCCTCATCCGCATAGCGGTTTCCCAATGCCTCGACGATTGCGACTTTGCGAAAATCTCTCAGCGGTTCGTGCCGCAACACCGGCATGTCACAATCAGGCGGCTTGGCCGCGCGACCGGAAGGCTCGACTTCCGAAAGCGTCACCTGCGGCGGCAGCGATACGACGTGAGCGCATCCCGCGGCGGCAATTGCCAGTATGATGATTGCTATTCGCACGAGTAATGAAGTATCCACCGATGAGCGCCGCGGGCAAGAGCGATTGCACCAATTCCCGCCGCTCGCTTTGGACGTCCTTTCATATAAAATCGCGATGCGCTCGCGTTCCTCAGACGCCGGCACGAAAAGGCAGCATCTCAACGGTGGCAAAAATCGGCAAACCAGGTCGTCCATTGCTCGGCGCGCATATGTCGGTCGCCGGCGAAGTCGGTGAGTCGCTGAACCGCGGCAAGCAGGTCGGCTGCGAATGTATCCAGATTTTCACCAAGTCGTCGCGGCAGTGGGCCTCGAAGCCGTACACCAATGATGAAATCGAAAAGTTTAAGCGCAATCGGATCGACACCGGCATCACCACCGTGATCGCGCACGATTCCTACCTGGTGAATCTTGGCGCGCCGGATGAAGCGATGCGGCTCAAGTCCGTCAACGGAGTCATCGACGAACTGAATCGATGCGAGGCGCTCGGCGTGAACGTTCTGGTCGCGCATCCCGGCGCTCACGTCGGATCGGGAATTGAAACCGGTATCAAGACGATTGCGAAGTCGATCGACGAGGCGCACAGCGCGTGCAAAGGCTTCAAAGTGAAGCTGGCGCTCGAAATCACGGCCGGGCAGGGCAGTAATCTAGGGCACACGTTTGAACAGATGGCGCAGATTTTCGACGCCGTCGTCGAGAATGAGCGGCTGCGGCTCTGCTTTGACACTGAGCACGCATTTGCCGCCGGCTACGACATTCGCACTCCGGAAGGATATGAAAATACATTCGGCGAGCTGGATAAATTCGTCGGTCTCAACAGACTTGCCGCGTTTCATCTGAACGATTCGATTAAAGATTTCAATTCGCGCGTCGATCGACATCAGCATATCGGGAAAGGATTTATAGGACTCGACGCGTTTCGCCGGCTGCTCAACGATCCGCGATTCTTTGGATTGCCGATGTGCCTGGAGACGCCCAAAGGACCCGATATGAAAGAGGATATCGAGAACCTCACTACATTACGCAGTTTGTTCGCCAACTGACTATTTGACAGATGATTAAACGAATACTCACTGGAGACCGTCCAACCTCGCCATTGCATCTCGGCCATTACGTAGGATCCCTGCAAAACAGGGTACGCTTGCAAGAAGAATACGATACCTACTTACTGATAGCTGATGTTCAGGCGCTGACTGATAATTTCGAGCATCCCGAGAAACTCGAAGCCAATATATTCGAGGTTGCGCTCGATTACCTGGCGGTGGGTATCGATCCGGAGAAAGTGAAATTCGTCGTGCAGTCGATGGTCCCCGAGCTGACCGAGCTGACGATTTATTTCATGAACCTGGTCACGACCGCGACGCTCGAGCGCAATCCCACGCTCAAGGAAGAAATCAAGCAGAAGAATTTCAGCAAGGGTTTGCCGGTTGGATTTTATACGTATCCAATTTCGCAAGCCTCGGACATCACGATCTTCAAAGCGCATCTGGTGCCGGTCGGCGAAGACCAGCTGCCGATGATCGAGCAGGCGCGCGAGATCGTCCGACGCTTCAACCGCATGTACGACAAGGTCCTGATCGAGCCGAAAGCGCTCGTCGGCGAAGTGGCGCGGCTACCCGGGACCGACGGCGGCGCGAAAATGGGCAAGTCTCTAGGCAATTGCGTCTACCTTGGCGACCCGCCGGACGTCGTGCGCCAGCGCGTGATGTCGATGTATACCGACCCCACGCGGCTGCATCCCACCGATCCCGGCCACGTCGAAGGCAATCCGGTGTTCACCTATCACGACGTATTTAATCCGGATAAGGCGGACGTCGAGGATCTTAAAGAGCGGTACCGCAAGGGGACGGTCGGCGACGTCGAGGTCAAAGAGAAACTGTTCAAGGCGCTGAACGCTTTCCTGGAACCGATTCGCGAGCGGCGCGAGCAGTTCGCGTCGAAGCCGGAGCATGTGCGCGAGATCATCGTCGAGGGTACGCGCAAAGGGCGCGCCGTCGCGCAGGAAACGATGGCCGAAGTACGCAGTGCGATGAAGATCAGTTACAAGTTTTAGATCACTTTATTGAATGTGAAACCCGCGGTGGGTTTCACGCTTCCTTCGGCAGGGGTGACCCCTGCACCCGCTGATAATCGCGAAATGGCGAGGACGCCATTTCGCTCTCAGGTTCTTTTCCCTGTGTCATTCAGCTCTTGAGTCATTCAGAGCGAAGCGAAGAATCCCGGATCCTTCTTTGCCTCTCCCGCCGACGCGCGTCCGTGCGCGGCGGGTGAGCGACCGAATTTCGAAATCTCGCTAGTACGACTTTGCGAAGTATGCGCGCTCGGTTGCCGGCTCGCCGCATACCAGGCATTTGCCTGCGACGCCGTCGTTCGTGAGCGGGATTGCGCGGCAGGTTGCCTTGGTCTCTTCGCGAATCTTCGTTTCGCAGACGGGATTACCGCACCAATAGATGTCGGCGAATCCGCCGCCGCCTTCACCTTCCATGTGTTTGCGAAACGCCACGTAGTCGTCGAACTTTCGCGTGTTCGCGACCATCGCAGCCTTGGCCTGCGCGTAGAGATTTTTCTGAATCTCGTCGAGTAGTGCGGTAACTGTTTGCGCGAGCGTGGCGAGCGACGTCTTGCCCTTCGACTCCGGCCCCGACTTGTCGCGCCGCGCCAGTACTGCTTCGCCGGACGCGACGTCGCGCGGTCCAATCTCGATTCTCACCGGCACGCCGCGCATTTCCCAGTCGTTGAACTTGAATCCCGGGGTCATTCCTTCGCGCTCATCAATTCGCGCGCGAATTCCCGCCTTTGTCAGCGCATCCAACGCAGTACGTGCCGCGACGAGCACCGTCGCACCCTCCTCGGGTTTGCGAAAGATCGGGACGATGACTGCCTGCGTCGATGCGACCGTCGGCGGCAACCGCAGTCCCTGGTCGTCGCCATGCACCATCACGATCGCCCCGATCAGCCGGGTGGTCATGCCCCAACTGGTCTGCCACACGAACTGCATCTGATTTTGATCGTCGAGGTAGCGGATCTCGAACGGCTTCGCAAATTTCTGCCCGAGGAAATGCGAGGTGCCGCATTGCAGTGCGCGTCCGTCGCCCATCAAGCCCTCGATGGTGTAGGTCTCGACGGCGCCCGGGAACCGCTCGGCCGCGCTCTTGCGTCCGACGATAAGCGGAATCGCGAGAAAGTCCTCGACGAACTGCCGATAGACTTCGAGCATCCCGAGCGTTTCGCTCTGTGCTTCCTCAGCCGTCGCGTGCGCCGTGTGCCCCTCCTGCCAGAGGAACTCGGTGGTGCGCAGAAATATGCGCGTGCGCATTTCCCATCGCACCACGTTGCACCATTGATTCAGCATCATCGGCAAATCGCGATGCGATCTGATCCACTGCGCGAACATGTGGTTGATGATCGTCTCGGAGGTCGGCCGCACGACCAGCGGCTCTTCGAGCTCCTTACCGCCTCCGTGCGTGACGACCGCAAGCTCGGGCGCGAACCCCTCGACGTGTTGCGCCTCCTTTTGCAGGAAGCTTTGCGGGATGAACAGCGGGAAGTATGCGTTGCGCGCGCCAGTTTTCTTGATGCGGCGGTCGAGCTCGTCGCGCAGCGCCTCCCAAATCGCAAATCCATCGGGACGAAACACGATGCATCCGCGCACCGGCGAGTAGTCCGCCAACTCCGCGCGCAGGCAGATGTCGTTGTACCACGCCGCGAAATCCTCGCTGCGCGGAGTTACCTTCTTGTCGTTCTGCTTTGGTGGTTCTTTCGCCATTCGTCTTGAGTCACTACTTTGATTATCGTCAATTGATACAGTCTCCGGACAAAACCGGCTGGAATCAACTTAGTCTGGAGCGTGCCCGAGGTGAAAGTCACCATGAAGCTGAGACCCCGAATAGCTGCCGTCGGACTTGCGGTAGCGACTCTCGTCGCGATGTCCGGTCCGGCGTCGGCGCAAAGCGGCGAGAATATTTTCGCTAAGCGGACGATTGAAGTTGACGGCACCGGCGAGGCGCGCACGTCTCCTGATACTGCGGATCTGGATCTCGCGATCGATACTCACGCACGGACGGCCGAGGAAGCCGCGAGTAATAACGCCGCGCTGGCCACGAAGGTGATCGACGCGCTCAAGGCCAAGCTCGGCGACAAGGGCGAGATTACCACCGGCGGCTATTCGCTGGACCCCGAATACGATCAGCGCCCGAACGCGAAGCCGACGATCATCGGCTACAACGCACAAAACACCGTGACGGTGCATACCGGCGCGCTGGACCTGGTTGGCGCGCTGATCGATAGCTCGATTGCGGCGGGCGCGAATCGCGTCAACTCGCTCAGCTTCAGCGTCAAGGACGGCACCAAGGCGCGCACTGAAGCGATCGCGATTGCGACTCGCGACGCCCATGCGCAGGCCGACGCGCTCGCGTCTGCCCTGAATGTGAAGCTCGGCAAAGTCCTGAAGGCGACGACGGTGTCGCAAGAGCGGCCGATTCCAATTCGTATGGGACGGGCAATGGCGGCGGCCAATGTCGCGACGCCGGTCGAACCCGGCCAGGTCACCGTGCCGGCGACGGTTTCTCTCACCTTCGAGATTGAGTAGGTTCTGCACTTATTGCGATGCTGAAGCCTGGCGATCCCGCTCCGCCGTTCGATCTTGAATGCGCTCTTGATGGGCGTACCGCACGCTGCAGTCTCGCGAAGATTTCCACCGAGCTGGTTCTGATCTTTTTCTATCCGCGCGATTTTTCGTTCATCTGTCCGACCGAAGTCACCGGCTTCAATAGGGCGTTGAAGGAATTCTCTGCCGAGGACACCGCTATCGTCGGCGTCAGCATCGACAACGTGGACAGCCACCTTCGATGGGCGCGCGAGCTCGGCGGAATCGGCTACCCTCTGCTCGCCGACCCCGACGGCAGTCTCGCGCGGGCGTACGGCGTCTTCGACGACAATGAAAAAGTCGCGTTGCGTGCGACCTTCATCCTCGACCGCAAACGCAAGGTTGTGTTCGCCGCGTCATGCCCGTTGAACGTTGGACGTAGCGTCGTCGAGACGCTTCGAATCGTGCGCGCGCTCCGCACCGGCCAACTCTGCCCCGCCGATTGGAAGGCGGGCGTCGAGTTCGGCCCAACTGATCGCGACTTCTAAGGGCGAGCTTGGCCACAGTCGATCCCGCGGAAAAAAGGCGGCTCTTCGAGCGGCTTTCGAGCATCCGCGAAATTGTCTTCGGCGTGCAGGACGGCGTGCTGACCACCGCCGGCGTGCTATGCGGGCTCAGCGGCGCCGTCTCACAGCATTCGCAGGTCGCACTCGCCGCGCTCGCCTCGACTGCGGCCGGCGCGCTTTCGATGGGTGCGGGAGCCTATCTGGGCGCGCGTGCGGAAGCCGAGGTGTTGCGCGCCGAGCTCGATCTCGTACGCGCCGACGCCGCCGAAAAGCCGTACACCGTCCAGGAAGGTTTGCTCGACGAGCTGTGCAAGGAGGGCCTCAGTCGCGAGACCGCCTTCCGCGTGGTCAGGTTGCTGAGCACCGCTCCCAGAGCTCTCGAATCGACCGCCGAGGCAAAAATGTTCGGGCTCGGCGGCCCGCTGCTCGGCAGGCCTGCCCTGGATGGAGTCGTGATGGGCATCGCGTTCCTGGTCGGCGCGGTCGTTCCGCTCTTGCCGTACATGTTGATAACAATCCCGTGCTACGACCTTGGCGGCGCGCTCGTCGCCACCGCGCTCACCCTGTTCGGTGTGGGATATTTCGAAGGATGGCTCGCGCATCGCAACGATCGCTGGCGTTCGGGCGTGCGCTTTCTTGCAATCGCGATGAGCGCTGCCGCCGCCGGCTACCTGATCGGACTCGCGATCTCGCCACTCGGTGCAACCGCAGGCTAACCTTGTTTGCGTGAAAATTCCCGCGTACTCATCGCTGGCCTCATTTCTGGCGCACTATCACGCCCTCAAAACGGCGCCGTCCCGCAGTCCCGATGACGAAAAGCTGTTCGCTGAAATGTCGGCGGCGATCTCGACGCTCGCGCCCGAAGCTCGTGCCGCTCTCGATTCAACCGAAGACACTGGCAGCGCTCGACGCCATCGCGATCGCGCCGAACTCCAGCTCCGCCGCGAGCTTGCCGCGCGCGGGATCATCGCGGGCTGAACGATGCTCGCTTACCTGGTACGACGAATAGTGTTCGGAGCCGCAGTCCTGATTGGGACTTCGATCATCACGTTCGCGATCGCCTTCGTTGTTCCAGCCGACCCCGCGATCGCGATGGCCGGGGCGAAGGCCGACCCGCAAACTCTTGCAACCATCCGGACCGAGCTGGGTCTCGATCAGCCGGTTTACGTCCAGTACGCGCGCTACCTCAATCGCGCGATTCACGGCGACCTCGGCCGCTCATACATTCGGCGCGAGAACGTGACCACGCTTATAGCTGATCGTTTCCCCGCGACCGCCTTGCTCGCCGGTGCCGCCATGGCGCTCTCTTTGATCCTCGGAATCGCGATGGGCGCGATTGCCGCCGCGTATCGCGGCCGCGCCGCCGACAATATCCTACTCGTGATATCGCTCGCGCTCGTGTCGATCCCGGTGTTCTGGCTGGGCACGATGCTGCTGATCGGCGTCGCCGCCACGATCCGCTCGTTTCCACTCGGCGGCTATAGTGGCGCAACCAGCTTGATCCTGCCGACCCTGACGCTTGCGCTCGGCTCGGCCGGCTACTATTCGCGCGTCCTGCACACCAGCCTCTGCGACGCGTTCGATCAGGATTACGTGCGCACTGCACGCGGCAAGGGTCTCTCGCGCGCCCGCGTGATTCTCAAGCATGCGATGGCAAACGCACTGCTGCCCCTGGTCACTCTCGCCGGTCTGGATCTCGCGGGCCTGCTTTCGGGCGTCGTGCTGACCGAGACGGTTTTCAACTGGCCTGGAATCGGGCGCCTCGCGGCCGACGCGATTTTCAATCTCGATATCCCGGTGATCATGGGCACCGTGCTGTTCTCGGCGTTCCTGATCGTCGTCGTCAACCTGCTCGTCGATCTGCTTTACGCATGGCTCGATCCGCGCATTCGGCTGGCGGAGACCGGATGAATATCCGCCGTTACCTGACGCTCGAAACCGTAGGCGCTGCGATGGTCATCATGCTCGTGATCGTCGCCGTCTTTGCACCGATGCTCGCGCCGCACGATCCCACGATCGTCGTCGCGCCGACCTTTGGCGATCCCGGCGCGCCTTCGCTCAAATTTCCGATGGGTACCGACGAGCTTGGCCGGGACGTCCTCTCGCGAATAATCTTCGGCGCGCGAATTTCGTTGACCGTCGGCGTCGCCGCGATGGCCGTCACGATGACTATCGGCATCGCCATCGGCCTGTGCTCGGGATTCTTCGGCGGAGCTGTGGATTTTATTCTGATGCGTTTCACCGACTTGATGCTGTCGCTGCCGCCACTGCTGCTCGCGATGGCTCTGGTGGCGGTGCTGGGGCCGAGTCTGCGCACGATCTTCATCGTCATCGGGCTGGTTTCGTGGACGTCGATCGCGCGCGTGGTGCGCGCCGAAACACTTACGATGTCCCGGCGCGATTTCGTTGTCGGTGCCGAAGCTCTTGGCGCGCCGTCGCGCCGATTGATCGCGCTACATATCCTGCCGAACGTCTTGCCGATTATTATCGTGATGGCGGCCCTGCGAACCTCCGACACTTTGTTGCTCGACGCTGCGCTCAGCTTCCTCGGCCTCGGCGTGCCGCCGCCAACGCCGAGTTGGGGCCGCATGATCGAAGAGGCGACGATCTATTTCCGCACCGCGCCGTGGCTTGCGACGTTCCCCGGTCTCGCGATCTTCTGGGCGGTGCTCAGCTTCAATCTTTTCGGCTACGGATTTTTGCGCCGGCGCTCGCAATGACGCGTCGAATAATCATTCCGGCGGTCATCGCGATCGCATTGGCTGCGGGATGCGACGGCGGCCCACCTCCGCTCAACTTGCCACCGCACGCGATGGTGTTGCGCCTGGCAGACGCCGACGACGTCCCGACACTCGACCCGGCCGCCGGCTACGACACCGTTTCATGGACTTTCGAGCAAGCGATTTTCGACACGCTGGTTCGCTACGGCGACGGTAACATCGAGCTCGAACCCGATATCGCAACCACTTGGCAGAGTTCGACCGACGCGACGACTTTCACTTTTCATCTACGCGCCGATGCCCGCTTTTCCGACGGACGCACCGTCACCAGCGGCGACTTCCGCTATGGAATCGAGCGCGTGCTGAATCCCGCGACGCGTTCGCGCGGCATGGAGTACTACCGCGGCATCGCAGGCGCGGCAGACTTCGCCGCGCATCGGAGTGCGCACGTCAGCGGTATCGAGACGCCGGACAATACGACGATCATTTTCCATTTGAGTGCGCCCGACCCAATCTTCGGCCACAAACTCGCAATGCCGTTTGCGTCGGCCATTCCGCGCGATGTCGCGGAGAAGTGGGGCGACGATTTCTCGCGCCACGTCGTCGGCAGTGGCGCGTTCATGCTGCGCGATTGGATTGGCGGGCAGCGAATTGTGCTCGTGAGAAATCCGTATTACTTCGCCAAACCGTTGCCGCATCTCGACGCGATCGTCGAGTCAGTTGGCGTGAATCAGGAACTGCAATGGCTGCGCTTCGACGCCGGCCAAATCGACGCGGTGGTCGATATTCCGCCGGCCGAGTTCCCCTACGTCATGAAAACTCCGGCGCTGCGAAATCTAACGCTGGCGAAGACGACGGTCACGACCCGCTACCTCGGCATGAACTGTCAGATGTGGCCGTTCACCGACGTTCGCGTGCGCCGCGCTCTGAGTTATGCGATCGATCGCCACAAGCTGATCGCAATTTTGAACGGCCGCGGCGTGGTCGCTCACGGCGTCATGCCACCGAACCTGCCCGGCTACGACGCCGATCTCGAGGGTTACGACTACGACCCAGCGAAAGCGCGTGCGCTGCTCGAGGAAGCGCATCTCGCGCACGGCTTCGAGATTGAAATCTGGATGCGCGCCGACCAGACCCTGCTGATGCTTGCGCAATCTATCCAGCAGGATCTTGCGCCGCTCGGCATCCGCGCGAAGTTGAAACCTGTGGCATGGGGTCCGTTCCTCGAAGCGATTCGGCAGCCGAAAACCGTGCAAACCTTCATGCAAGGATGGGAAGCTGATTTTCCCGACCCCGAAAATTTTCTCGGCGCGTTGCTCTCGCGCGCGCAGTGGGGCGCCAACAACGACAGTTTCTATTCCAATCCCGAGGTCGAACGGCTTCTCAGTGAAGCCGAGCCAATCGCCGACATGAAAAAGCGCTACGCGCTCTACGACGAGGCCGAGAAAATCGTCGTCGCCGACGCGCCGTGGGTTTTTCTGTATTATCCGGTGACCTACATAATCCGCCAGCCATGGGTGCACGACTACGTAATCAACCCGATGCGCCCGACCCGCTTCGAGCACGTCTGGCTCTCCGCGCATCCGGAATAGGAAGAGCGACAAGTGCGCGCGATTTCGACTATGATCCGAAAATCAGGATGAGGAGCTAAACCATGATTACACAGGGCGACGATTATCCGATTCATCAGACGCCAGAGCCGGTTCAGCAGGTATTCACCAGCGACCGCAACTTTTACGATCGATTTTTTTTCAACGGATACTTCCGCGAGGGCGAGCCGTACTTCGCCGCCGCGATGGGAATTTATCCAAACGTCGGAATCATCGACTGCGCGTTCAGCGTCGTCGCCGGCGGCGTGCAGCATTGCGTGCGCGCGTCGCGAGTGCTCGGCGCCGAGCGAATGGACACGCGAGTTGGCCCGATCTCAATCGAGATCGTACGCCCGATGCGCTCGATGCGCCTTCGCGTCGATCATGAAACCGTAAAGGCCGACCTGATGTTCGAGGCTCGCGCCGATGCGATCGAGGAGCCTCGCTTTTCGCGCCGCAACGGTCCGCGGCTCATCATGGATCTGACGCGCTTCACGCAGCACGGCGGTTACAGCGGAAGCCTGACTGTCGCTGGCAAAAAGTACGAAGCTCAACCATCGCGAGTATGGGGTTCGCGCGATCGTTCCTGGGGTGTGCGCGGAATCGGCCCGCAGGATCCGGCGGGAGTGCCGTCACCGACGCCCGTGATGGGGCAGTTCTACTGGCTCTGGTCGCCGACGAATTTCGAGGACGTCTGCACGCATTGCGACTGCAATGAAAATGCCGACGGCTCGCGATGGCACCAGTTCGGCGCGGTCACGCAAGCTGAGCTCGGCGCACCGCTGGATCTCGCAACTGGGGTCGATTTCAACATCAACTACGCCCCCGGAACGCGCCACGCGAAGACTGCCGAGATAATTTTGCGCAGCCCGCGTGCCGGCGAAAGCCGCATCGAGCTGAAGCCGCTCTACAACTTCTACATGCAAGGCATCGGCTACTTTCATCCGAAGTGGGGCCATGGAATGTACGTCGGCCCCGACGTCTCAACCTACGAGTCATTCAAAACCGCCGACGTCAACGAGCGCGACCTGATGCATCAGCACATCCAGGCCGTCTGTCAGGCAAAAATGGGCTCGCGCGAGGGCATAGGGATTCTCGAGATGGCGATCCTCGGGCCGCACGAGCGTAGCGGCTTCAAGGAATTTCTCGACATGCACAAGTAGCGGACTGGCCGCGGCGTCGTTAGTTCCTGAGCTTGCCGAGCATGCGCCCGACGAATCCTTCGGCTTTTTCTCTTCGACGGGCGCGGGCTCGCGGCCTTCCTTCAGCGCCGCGAAAATTTCTTCGACTTCACCGTCAACCGGGAATCGGCCAGTACTGGATTTCGAAAAGACCAGCCGTCCGTTCACGATCACGTCGAATTGGCCCGATTTACCGGCGGTGATTTCCGCCTTCTCGCCAAATTTGGAATCCAATGAGGCGGCCAGACTGGCCGCACGCGGTTTGTAGCCTCAAGCAGAGCAGTAGAGAATTTCTGTCGCCATAATTAGAGCCTACCGCCTATCGAGCGCCGAACAAACTACCTGCCGTTGGGAATATCGACGAACACCGCCGCCGCGACCACCGACGACCACAAGCCGTCGCGATCGCCAATCGCCGATTGCGTCACGTTCCGCGTCGTTACGATCTTGTCCGACATGCGCCACAGATCCTTGCGCTCGTCGTAACTGAGGTTCGGATCGAAATCGACGCCGAGAATTGTCGCGAGCATCATCGCCGCTAAATCCTCGGCGTAATCGCCCGCCTTCTGATCGGTCTCGCCCGTGCTGTGATGCTCCGACAGGTATCCGTACTGCGCAGGATTGCTCGGCAGCGCGACGCCCACCGACGACGCGATCAGCCGATGTGGTTCGTTGGTCGCGTTGTCACTCATGACGGCGAAAACAATTTGCCCCGGTGTCAGGTACTTCAGGCCTTCCTGCTGGCTGAGCAATTTGCAGTTCGGCGGAAAAATCGATTTGACGCGCACGAGGTTGAACTCGGCAATTCCGGCGGAGCGCAACGCGAGTTCGAAAGAAGTCAGCTTCTCGCGATGCCGTCCCACGCCTTTGGTCAGAAATGTCCCCTTCGGGATCGGCCCCATTTATTTTCTCCCCGATCGATCTCGCATTTTCACGGTCCGCTTTTCTTTTATACGAATCCGGCCGCCGAACGCTACACGGTGTTCACCGGCGAGTATTCGCCGAAGACTTTGCGCATCGCGTCCGAAATTTCCCCCAGCGTGCACCATCCTCGCACCGCATCGACAATCGGCGGCATCAGATTATTTCCGTCGCGCGCGGCGGACTCGACTCGCGCGAGCGCCTTCTTCGCCGCCTCTGCGTTTCGTTCCGCGCGCACGCGCGCAACGCCCGCCTTCTGTTTCTCTTCGAGCTCCGGTTTGACCCGCAGAATTTCTCCCGGCGGTTCGCCGCCCCCCGTAAACTGATTGACCCCTACGATAATTCGCTGCTTCGTTTCAATCTCGCGTTGATAAATGAATGCGGCGTTCTGAATTTCACGCTGCATGTAGCCGCGCTCGATTGCCGCGACCGCGCCGCCGAAGTCGTCGATCTTCGACAGGTACTCGGCCGCCTTTTTTTCCAGCTCGGTCGTCAGCCGCTCGACGTAGTATGAGCCGCCGAGCGGATCGATCGTGTCAGCCACGTCCGACTCGTGCGCGATCAGCTGCTGCGTGCGCAGCGCGAGCAGCACCGACGATTCGGTCGGCAGCGCGAGCGCCTCGTCCTTGGAGTTCGTATGGAGTGATTGTGCTCCGCCGAGCACTGCGGCCAGCGCCTGCATCGTCACGCGCACGACGTTGTTGTCCACCTGCTGCGCGGTGAGCGTCGAGCCCGCGGTCTGCGCATGAAACCGCATCATCATCGAGCGTTCGTCTTTCGCCCCGAAGCGCTCCTTCATTATCTTCGCCCACAGCCGCCGCGCCGCCCGGAACTTCGCGACTTCCTCAAAGAAATTATTGTGTACGTTGAAGAAGAACGACAAGCGGCTCGCGAACGCGTCTATCTGCAGACCCGCCTTCAGCGCTGCGTCAACGTACGCGATTCCGTCGGCAATCGTGAACGCGAGTTCCTGCGCCGCGGTCGAGCCGGCCTCGCGGATGTGGTAGCCGGAAATCGAAATCGTGTTCCAGTTCGGAACTTCCTTCGTCGCAAAACTGAAAATGTCCGTAATGATCCGCATCGAGCCGCGCGGCGGATAAATGTACGTGCCGCGCGCAACGTATTCCTTCAGGACGTCGTTCTGGATTGTGCCGTTGACCTTGCTCCAACTGACCCCGCGGCGCTCCGCCACGACCAGGTACAACGCCAGCAGGATCGACGCGGTCGCGTTGATCGTCATCGAGGTTGAAATTTTGTCGAGCGGAAGTTCGGCGAGCAGCACGTCCATGTCAGCCAGCGAGCAAATCGGCACGCCGACGCGTCCGACTTCGCCCTCCGCCAGCGGATGATCCGAGTCGCGGCCCATCTGCGTCGGCAGGTCGAACGCCACCGACAGTCCCGTCTGCCCCTGCTCGAACAGGTAACGATAGCGACGGTTCGATTCCTCCGCGCTGCCGAAGCCCGCGTACTGGCGCATCGTCCACAGCCGCCCGCGATACATCGTCGGCTGCACGCCGCGCGTAAACGGATACTCGCCGGGAAAGCCGAGGTCGTTCACGAAATCGAAGCCGTTCAAATCCTCGGGATCATATTCGCGCTTTACGTCGATTCCCGAGCTGGTGACGAAGTTCGCCTTGCGCTCGGGCCCGCGCTTCAGCGAAGGATTGAGCTTGCGCTCTTCCCAATTCTTGCGCGCATCCGCGATTTTGCGATCGTCTTCCGGCATCGTCCTACTCGATAACGATCATAAGTTGGCCCTTTTCGACCGCCTGCCCCGCGACCACCTTCACTTCCACGACCTTGCCGGCCTTGGGCGATTTGACTTCATTTTCCATCTTCATCGCTTCGACCACGATAATTCCCTGGTCCACTTTGACGTCGTCGCCCGCCGCGACCAGCACGTTCACGACTCGGCCCGGCATCGCGGATTTTATTTCCACGCGCCCGCTGACTTCGCGCCGCTTGCCGGCCGCGCGCGCTGTTCGTCGAGCGGCGTCGGCGACTGTCAGCCGCGTCGATCGGGTTCGTGACGCGACCACGGTCTCCTCGCCGTCGCGCGCTACGTCAAAATCGAACGAGCGATTATCGACGATCACCGAGAAAGAAACCGGCCCGACCTTGCGCAAATCGGCTTCGAAACTGTCCTTGCCGAACCGAATCGAAAACGAGTCCGCGGCGAGCTCTTCAATCTCGATTTCGTGTTCGGTGCCGTCAAGAATCGCGACGTATCGCATCTGTAAGTGTCCGGCTATCTCCGCAGCATGTCGAGCCGGCCGAGCATCCGCCACGCGGACGCATTCGGCGCGGCTACCGGCTGCACGCCGGCGCCATTGCTGTGGTTGGTGTTCTTCTGCGCCGCGATTGCCGCGAGGAAAATCGCCGCCAGCTCGGCGCCGCGAGGGGCCGCGCCGTTTTGATTCGGATGATATTCTTCTTTGATAAAATTCGTGTCGAAGTCGCCCTTCATGAACCTCGGATGCGTCATGATCCAGCGATGGAAATCGAGGTTGGTGCGCAGCTCACCCGTAATCACGAATTCGCCGAGCGCGCGCCGCATGCGGTCGATCGCCTGATCGCGATCCGCGCCCCACACCGCCAGCTTCGAAATCATCGGGTCATAAAAGACCGGCACTTCGGCGCCTGCGTAGACGCCCGCATCATTGCGCACGCCCGGACCGTCGGGAAACCTCAGCGTCTCGATCTTTCCCGGCGCAGGTACGAAGCCGGCCGCAGGATCTTCCGCATAGACTCGGCACTCGATCGCCCATCCGCGCTGCGCGAGATCTTTCTGCTTGAACGGAAGCTTCGCGCCCGCTGCTATTTCGATCTGAGTGCGCACGAGGTCGATACCGGTCACCAGCTCGGTCACCGGATGCTCGACCTGGATGCGCGTGTTCATTTCGAGGAAATAGAAATTTCGATCCGCGTCGACCAGGAACTCGATCGTGCCCGCGCTGACGTAGTTCACCGCCTTCGCCGCGCGCACCGCGACCTCGCCCATCTCGGCCCGCATCTTCGGCGTGATAAACGGCGACGGCGATTCCTCGACGACCTTCTGATTGCGCCGCTGAATCGAGCATTCGCGCTCGAATAGGTGAACCGTGTTGCCTTGCGAATCGGCCAGCACCTGCACTTCGATATGGCGCGGCTGCTTGAGAAATTTCTCGACGTAAAAGCGTCCGTCACCGAATGACGACTTGGCCTCGCTCGCGACCGTGCGCACCACCGACGCGAGGTCTTTGCCGTTCTCGACGAAGCGCAAGCCCTTGCCGCCGCCGCCCGCAGCCGCTTTCACCATGATCGGATACCCGATCTTTTTCGCGATCGCCGCGACTTCCGCTTCGGTCTCGAGCGTTCCGGGCGAGCCTGGCACGACGGGCACACCGGCCTTCGACATCAGTTTGCGCGCTTCGACCTTGTCGCCCATGTGCTCGATCGCGTCGGGCGGCGGACCGATCCACGTGAGGCCAGCCTTCTGCACCGCACGCGCAAACGCAGCGCGCTCGGAAAAAAATCCGTAACCGGGATGAACTGCGTCCGCCTTGAGACGTTTCGCGGCTTCAAGAATCTTCGCGGTATTGAGATAGCTCTCCGCCGCCGGCGCGGGACCGACCGGGTACGCATGATCGGCTTCGCGAACGTGAAGCGCCGCGCGATCGGCGTCCGAGTAGACCGCAATCGATTCGATTCCCAACTCGCGGCATGCGCGGATGATCCGCACTGCAATCTCGCCGCGGTTGGCGATTAGAATCCGCTTGAACATCAATCTTCCCTTTTCACCGGCTTCTCAAATTTTATACTGAATCCAGCCCACGCGAGCTAACTGCTCGTAGCGTCCGGTCGCAGCGCTCTTTTTCAAAGTGGAATGTTGCCGTGTTTGCGCGGCGGATTCTTTTCGCGCTTGTTCGCGAGCGCCTTCAGCGCGCCGATCAGCTTGGGACGTGTATCTCGCGGCATGATCACTTCATCTATATAGCCAAGCTCGGCCGCCTTGAACGGATTCGCGAAAGTCTTGCGGTACTCGTTGGCCAATCGGGTGCGCTCGGCGACTGCGTCTTTGGCGTTGGCGAGCTCGTTGCGAAAGACAATGTTGATCGCCTGCTCGGGTCCCATCACCGCGATCTCGGCGCTCGGATACGCGAAATTGAAATCTCCTCGAATGTTTTTCGACGACATGACGTCGTAGGCGCCGCCGTAAGCCTTGCGTGTGATCACCGTCACCTTCGGCACGGTCGCCTCACAGAACGCGTAGAGCAGTTTCGCGCCATGCCGAATAATTCCGGCGAACTCCTGTTGCGTGCCGGGCAGGAATCCGGGCACGTCGACGAACGTGACGAGCGGAATGTTGAAGGCGTCGCAGAAGCGCACGAATCTCGCCCCCTTGACCGACGCGTCGATATCGAGCGCTCCCGCCAGGAACGACGGCTGATTGGCCACGATACCAACCGAGTAGCCACCCATCCGCGCAAAGCCAATCAGCATGTTCTGCGCGTAGTCTTTCTGCACTTCCAGCAAATGACCGTCATCGACCACTCGCCGGATAATCTCGCCCATGTCGTAGGGCTTGTTGGGACTTTCGGGCACGATCGAATCGAGCGCAGCGTCGATGCGCGCGGGATCGTCACTGCTCGCGATGAACGGCGGATCGTCGACGTTGTTCGATGGGATATACGAGATCAGTTCGCGGATCATTGTGAGCGCGCCCGCGTCGTCGTCGGCCTCGAGATGGCATACACCGGACTTCTGGCTATGCGCATCGGCGCCGCCCAGTTCCTGCATCGTGACTTCCTCGTGCGTGGCCGCGCGGATCACGTCGGGGCCAGTCAGGAACATGTACGAGGTGTCTCGTACCATCACGATGAAGTCGGTAATCGCCGGCGAATAAACCGCGCCGCCCGCGCACGGTCCCATGATTGCGGAGATTTGTGGAATAACTCCCGACGACATCACGTTGCGCAGAAAAATATCCGCGTAGCCCGCCAGCGACACGACCCCTTCCTGGATTCGCGCGCCGCTGCCGTCGTTGAGCCCGATCACAGGGCATCCGGTCTTCGTCGCGAGGTCCATCACCTTGCAGACTTTCTCAGCGAAGGCACCCGACAGGCTGCCGCCAAAGACCGTGAAATCGTGGCTGAAGATGCACACCTGGCGTCCGTCGATCGTTCCGTAGCCGGTCACTACGCCGTCACCCGGGATTTTTTTCTCGGCCATGTCGAAGTCGGTGATTCGATGCGTCTTGAACTTGTCGAGTTCGACGAACGATCCGCGGTCGAGCAGAAACTCGACCCGCTCGCGCGCCGTCATCCGTCCCTGCGCGCGCTGTTTCTTGACCCGATCCGCGCCGCCGGCCGCCTCGGCCTCGCGGGTGAGTTGTTGAAGTCGTTCGAGATTTTCTTTAAGGCCCATTTGTCACAACCACGAAAAGTCTGGATAGACGGCAAACAAAAAGGCGCCCGTCACGCGCCACGGCAAGATAGATACCGCATGTCGGCGGCGGGTTAAAGCGCGCGACTACTCCGATGTGTGGGGTGAAAATCCGGAGAAGTCTATTTTGTCGCCGGGCTTGATTCCGTTTTTTGCGCAAAAGCCGCCGTTCACTTCCAGTACGTACTCAGCGTTGCCTTCGACGCCGTCCAGTTTGTCGGAGTATGGTTCTGCGTTCGCGACGATTCCGATCACCCGTCCCGAGGCGTCCGCGAAAATCATGTCGAGCGGGATCGGTGTGTTGTGCATCCAGAAATTCCGCGGTGCTGCGTCCGGAAAGACAAAGATCATTCCCGCGTTATCATCGAGATGCTTGCGAAACATCAGGCCAAGCTCGCGCTGCGGCCCGGTGCTCGCCACTTCGACCGCGACGGTGGCGCGCGGCTTGCCGTCAGCTCCGACGATCGAGACGCACGGACCGCGAGCGCATCCGAGTAACGCAAACAGGACGACGACGAACGCGAACGGACCTATCCGGAACCGCGAGCGGCGATGCAACTCTTTTCCCATGCGTCGCCGCAAATCTAGCGCGTCGATGACTCGCGGGAAATCAGAGCGCTTTTGCTTCGGGCGAGATCTCTTCGAGCTCGCGTCCCGAGGTCTCCGGAAAGAACCACAGGATCGCCGGCGCGATCATCCAGAAAACGGTCAGATAGCAGACCGCTCTCGAGAGCGACCCGGTAAGATTGTAGAGCACGCCCTCCAAGAACAAGCCGAGTGCGCCGCCGGTGGTTCCAGCGATCGCAAGAGCGCTTCCAGCGGTCGATCGATATGAGGTCGGAAACAGCTCCGCACTGTACGCGCTTAGGATCATGCTTCCGGCGAAATCGAAAAATGTACCCAGTATCCATGCCGGCACAATCGACCATCCCGACGCCGTGTACATCCAGATGGTAAACAACGGCGCCAGGAACAGGAATGCGGTGCCCATCACCCGCCTTCCGAAGCGATCGCTCATACGGCCGGCGACGATTGAGCCGACGATCCCGAGCGCACCACCGAAGAAAAATAGCATCGAGACGTTGCCGGGGGACCAATGGTGCGCGTTCTGCAGGAACTTCGGGAACAGAAAGCCTGAAGCGTTGCCGCCCATGTTACTCAGGAACGAGATCGAGAGCATCATTACAAGGCGCCGCGGGTACGCCGTGTACAGTCGCGCAACCGGTTCCCAAATTTTCACCGGCTTCAGTCCTTCGAGCTTCTCCTTCTCGAAGCGCGCGCTTTCAGGCAGCACCCGGCGCAGTGGTATAACGACCACCAATGGTATCAGCGCTATCGCGTACATTCCGCGCCAGCCATAGGGGATCGTATTGACGAAGGCGAACACGATAGCGGCGAGGCCATAGCCGCTCGACGACACCGCAGACAGAAGGCCAATCGCCCAACCGCGATAGGCCGCATCGACTTCCTCTGCCACGATCACCATCGCGATCGCAGCTTCGGCGCCGGCAAATGCCCGCGCAATGATCTCGAATGCGACGAAAGTCCGTTCATTTGGCGCAATCGCAATAAGGCCGGTGAAAATCGTGTAGCCGACGACCGTGTACAGCAGCAGGCGGCGGCGTCCGAACACGTCGGCAAAGGGGGTCATTAGTAGAGACAGGAGGTAGCCGAGCCGGATCACCGAGAGCATCGGGCCAACGTGCGACTCCGCTATCTTTAACCCCGCCTGGATCTGCTTGAGCGCGAGGCTCAGCAGCGCGCGATCATATTGGTCGAAAAATCCCGCCGTCGACGCGATCCAGAACACGCGGCGCTGCCGCTTGGTGAACGGCGGCGTCCTGCCCAGGAAGCCAAGATGGATACTCTTGCGGTCCGCGTCCTCGGCCGTGGCGTCGGAGTCGGGTTTCAAATCCAGGGTTTCGGCAGGGTCGGTCATAAAGGTTTAATCGATTGCTACCGGCAGCGATTCGAGGCCGCGCAGAAAATACGATCCCTTGTAGGTCGGTTTCATTGCGGGATCTTTAAGTCTGAGCCGCGGGAAGCGCTCGAGCATCGCCTCGAACGCGATTCGTGCCTCCATCCGTGCCAGCGGCGCGCCGATGCAGAAATGGATCCCTTCGCCAAACGCCACGTGTTCATTGGGATCGCGCGTGATGTCGAATCTTTCAGGATTTTTAAATTGTGAGGGGTCGCGATTCGCTGCGGCTACGATCATCATCGCGATTGCGCCCGCGGGAATCTCGGCTCCCCCTAGCTGCACGGGCTCTTTGGTGAACCGCACCGTCGATTGCACCGGGCCGTCGTAGCGCAGCATTTCCTCGATCGCGCGCGGCAGCATAGAATGATCGCGCTTCAGCGCATCGAATTGATCCGGATGGCGTCCGAGCGCGAGCATGCCATTGCCGATCAGATTAGTCGTCGTCTCATTGCCCGCAACTAGCAGCAGCGTCACGAAGCTCAGCAGATCCGCCGCCGACATCACGTCGCCTTCGTCGTGCGCAGCGACCAGCGCGCTCACCAGGTCGGGTCCCGGATTGGTGCGTCGCTTTTCAATCTCGGCTGTGAAGTAGTCGCCCAGTTCATCGATCGCGCGAATGGATTCAGGCGGTTGCGGAGCGCCGGGAACATTATTGTCGCCGCCAATGATCGTGTCCGACCAATGTTTGAACTTCGTATTCAGCTCCGGCGGCACGCCGAGCATCTCCGCGATCACCGTGACCGGCAGCACGTTGGCGAGGTCCGCCATGACATCGAAAGAGCCTTTCGCTTCGACCTTGTCGAGCAGATCTTTTGCTATTTCGCGGATGCGCGGCTCGAATTCACGGATTCGCCGCGGCGTGAAATCGCGCGACACCAGCCGGCGCAGGCGTGAGTGCTGCGGCGGATCGGAACCCAGCATGTTGCGCGAGCCTGCAAAGCGCCCTTGATATGCCTGAGGCGGTGGCGGCGGCCCGACGCTCGAAAAATGCTCATGGTCGCGAAGTGCGGCGGTGACGTCGGCATAGCGCGCCACCAGCGCGAACGTCATCGGCCCCATATTGAGGATAGGCGGCGAACCCGCCAGCAGCGGAGCATAGTGCGCGTATGGATTGGCCCGAAATTCGGGATCCCAAATGTTGAAATAAACTTCCGCTGCCATGACGGATTGCCCCCTCAGTCAGTCGCCATTGTGAGGGACGTCAATCCGCGAAGGAAGTATGAACCTTTGTAGGTCACCGGCGCCGCGGGATCCTGCAGACGCAAGCGCGGGAAGCGCTCGAGCATCGCGCCAATCGCGATCGCACCTTCCATCCGCGCCAGGGGCGCGCCGATACAGAAGTGGATGCCCTCGCCCAGCGCGACGTGGTCGCGAGGCGTGCGCGTGATGTCGAAGCGATCGGGATCTTCGAACTGCGCCGGGTCGCGATTCGCCGCCGCCAGGATTATGAAGCATCCCTGGTGGGCAGGCAGCTCCATACCGCCGAGATTTATATCTTCCCTGGTGAAGCGAATCGTCGATTGCACCGGTCCGTCGAAGCGCAGGATTTCTTCGATCGCCCGGGGCATCAGCTCTGGCGTCTGGCGAAGCAGATTCATCTGCGCGGGATTGCGCCCGAGCGCGAGCATCCCGTTGCCGATCAGATTGGTCGTGGTCTCGTTGCCCGCCAGTAGCAGGAGCAGCACGAATGCGAGCAATTCGTCGGCGTTCATCGCCTCGGCGTCGTCGTGCGCGGCGACCAGCGCGCTTATCAGGTCAGTGCCGGGACTCTTGCGGCGTCGCTCGATCTCGTCGGCGAAATCACCGCGCAGCGCATTTTTCGCGGTATGAAATTCTTCGGGCAGCGGAGTTCCCGGCAAAGTGTTGTCGGCCGAGACCACTGTGTCGGACCAATGCTTGAACTGTTGGTAATGATCCGGCGGCACGCCGAGCATTTCGGCGATGACCATCACCGGCAGCGCGTTGGCAATCCCGTGCATCACCTCGAGCTCGCCCTTGCCTTCCGCAGCGTCGATAAGATTTTTCGCAATCTCGCGGATTCGCGGCTCGAGGTCGCGGATTCGGCGCGGCGTAAAATCTCGCGAGACGAGACGGCGAAGCCGGGTGTGCAGCGGTGGATCGGAAAACAGCATCGTGCGCGCGCCCGCAAACGGTCCCTCATCATTAGTCTCGTTGGGATCGCGCGGGCGCACGCTCGAGAAATGCGCATGATCACGGAGCGCAGTCGTCACGTCGGCAAAGCGCGTGACCATCGCAGTCGGCCCGAACAGATCGAGAATCCGCGGCGGACCCGCGAGCAACGGCTTGTAATGCGGATACGGATTGGCGCGAAACGCGGGATCCCACGGGTTGAAGTAGATGTTCTCGGCGGCCTGGTTCATTTTTCAGACTTCCTTTTCGTCAGATTTCAGTTGCCCACGCCGCATCGGCCGCACTGCACCCATTCGCCGACGCGTACTGAGGAGCAATCGCAATGCCATCGCGCGGACCTATACGATCAGCGTGTTTTCATCGCGCAGGGATGCATCAATGCGGCTGCACGCAGTCCCGCGCCGTCACTTCAGCGCCATATCGAGACGGCTCAGCCCGCGCAGGAAATAGGATCCTTTGTAGGTCACCGGGGCGTCGGGATTTTTCAGCCGGAGATGCGGGAACCGCTCGAGCGCAGCGCCAATCGCGATCGATCCTTCCATCCGCGCCAACGGCGCGCCGATGCAAAAATGGATTCCTTCGCCGAACGCCAGATGCTCGTTTGGTTCGCGCGCGATGTCGAACTTCTCGGGATCCTTGAATTGCGCCGGGTCGCGATTCGCCGCCGCGATAATCACGAACGCGCCCATCCCGGCCGTGATCGGCGTTCCGCCAATCACCGTATCTTTCGTCGCTGTGCGGAAGGTGGACTGCACCGGCCCGTCGAATCGCAGCATCTCCTCGATCGCACCGCGCATCAGCTCAGGCTTCGAGCGGATCGCCGCCATCGATTCGGCATTGCGTCCCAGCGCGAGCATCCCGTTGCCGATCAGATTCGTCGTCGTCTCGTTGCCGGCGAGCAGCAGCAGCACGACAAATTGCAGCAGCTCATCGGCGCTCAGCGCTTCGGCCTCATCGTGCGCGGCCACGAGCGCGCTTACCAGGTCAGGCCCGGGATTCTTGCGTCGGCGGACGATCTCGTCGGAAAAGTATGACTTCAGTTCGGTGAAAGCGTTCTTGATCTCATCCGGTATCGGCATCCCGGGGAGAGTGTTGTCCGCTTCGATTATTTTGTCGGACCAATCCTTGAACTGCTGATATTTCTCGTGAGGTACGCCGAGCAAATCGCTGATCACCATGACGGGCAACGGATTGGCGAGATCAGCCATCACCTCGAACTCGCCTTTGCGCTCCGCTGTATCGATCAGATTCTTCGCAATCTCGCGGATACGCGGTTCCAGCTCACGAATTCGTCGTGGCGTGAAATCGCGCGAGACCAGCCGGCGCAGCCGCGTTTGCGTCGGCGGATCGGAGCCGAGCATCGTCGGCGCATCGCCGAATGCCTTGGTCTGCTCATCGAATCCCATCCCGGCCGGCTGCACGCTCGAGAACGTCGCATGGTCCATCAACATCGCGCGCACGTCGGCATAGCGCGCCACCAGCGCGAATTTGTAGCCCATGTCGAGAAATCGCGGCGGCCCCGCGAGCAGCGGGCGATAATGCGGATACGGATTGGCGCGGAAGTTCTCGTCCCACGGATTGAAGTAGAAATCCTGCGACGTAGCAGTCGCGACGTTCTCACTCATTGCGCTCACCTGCCGTTGGTTGATCCAGATCGCGTACCATCGCGGCGCACACCCGCTTGGTCGTTTCCAACGCGCGCACAAATTCGGGGGGATCGATTTCGCCATCAAGCAAAACCCGTTCGAGCGCCAATGACTCGAGTTGCCCGAACACAACTCCGATCAAATCCTGAAGTTCGATTTCGCGATCAGCCGGCCAGTCGAGGATCGCTCTAAGTCCCAATTCAAAGCCATGCCCGAAACGCTCGCTGGCTGCGCGCACCGCGTCGTTGAGCGCGGGATCGGTGCGGCTCGCGACCACCAGTTCCAGCCATGCATAGAACGTCGGTCCCTTGAACATCGGCCACATCGCGTCGATCAGCACAGCCACACGATGCTCGCGATTTCCGGGCAGCGGCTCCGCGATCGCTGCGCTCATTTCACTGAGCCTCAGCTCGAACACGTGCTCGAGCGCGCTAACCACGAGCTCGTCCTTCTTTGGAAAATGATGCAACTGCGCGCCGCGCGACACGCCCGCCCGACTGGCTATCTCGGTCGTGGTGGTTCCTGCGTATCCACGTTCGAAAAGACACGCGACGGTCGCATCAAGCAGTCGTCGCCGAGTCTCTGCACTTCGCTCTTCTTGTAGGGCGGACATATATTTATCTCGTCTGAGATCAGTTCGCCCCAATCGGTAACATGCAAACTTGATTGTTGCAAGCAGGCATGCCTGTTTGCGCAATTGAAAAGCCTATTTTTAACAGAAATCAGGCATTTAAATCATCTGCCCTTGAAATCCGGACGACGCTTTTCCAGGAATGCGCGCACGCCCTCGCGATAATCCTCGCTGTCAAAGCATCGCGCGACCATCGTGGAGACCGCCTTCGCGTCGCGATCCTCGCGATCCTTCAGGCTTTCCCGAATCGCCAGCTTGGCGGCGGCCATCGTCAGCGGCGCGTTGGTCGCCATCTTGAGCACGTAGTCGCGCACGTTTTCTTCGAGTTTTTCAGCATCCACAAGGCGGTTGATCAGACCCATGTGCAGGGCCTCTTCCGCGTCAAACAGCCGCGCCGACAGCAGGATATCGCGCGCGTTGGCGGGACCAACAGTATGCGCGAGCATGTTGACGCCCTCGAGCGGATACGCCAGTCCCAACCGCGCAGCAGGAACGCCGAAGCGCGTACCGCGCGCCGCAATCCTGATATCGCACGCGAGCGCGACCTGAACGCCGCCGCCGATGCATACGCCGGCGATCATTGCGATGACAGGCTTGCGGCATTCGACCAGCGCCGCGATCGCGCTGTTGGGCGCGTCGCGATATGCGCGCGCCTGCGCCGCATCGGCCCGCATCGCGGGAAACTCCGAGATGTCGGCGCCGGCGATAAACGCCTGCGGTGTGCCGCCGCGCATGACAATCACGCGAATCGCGTCGTCACTCGCGAGTTCGGCGACACCTTCCGCAATCCGCTGCCAGGTCCTAAGATTGAGCGCGTTGCGGACTTGCGGCCGGTTGAGCACCAGCCATCCAATCGGCGCCTCGTGAGTTACTATCAACGGATCGACTGATGTTTCATCCTTCACGGCTGGCAAACCTCTGGCGAGACTTATGACGATAATCGAGCGAGCATCCAGCGAGGATTTTGAGCACATTTGTACGCTGGACGAAACTGTCCATCAGGGTGCGCCGCGACGCAGATTTATCGGCGAGGCCTGCGCGCACGGCTGCGTCTCGGTCGCGCGAGTCGACGACGTTATCCGCGGCTTCGTCATCTCGGACGAGAGTTTCTTCGACCAATCTTTCGTGCGGCTGCTGCTGGTGCATCCCGACTTCCGCCGCCGCGGAGTCGCGAGCGCCCTGATGCGCGCGGCCGAGCTCGATTGCCAAACCGGCAAGCTGTTCACGTCGACCAACCAGTCAAACATCCCGATGCAACAACTGTGCGCCCGACTGGGATTCGTCAAAAGCGGCTACATCGAAAATCTCGACGAGGGCGACCCCGAATTGATCTATGTGAAGATGCTTGCGCCGGTGCCAGCAACCTAACCCCTAACCCCTTCCCGAGCGGGAAGGGGAACCGAAAGCGTTTCGCCGGATAGCGTCCGTCCTATCCCCCTCACCCCCTTTCCGATGCGGAAAGGGGGAACAGAGGCGGAGGCGTCTTCGCTTTAAGATTGGGTGCAGAGCCTGTCCTGAGCGAAGCCGAAGGAGGTCACCCCTGCCCAGGGAAGCGTGAAACCCACGGCGGGTTTCACATTCAATCAAGTTCCTTCTATATCTTCGCTATCACCTCGTCGCGCAGCTTTTCGAGTCCGCGCGTGAGGCCTTCTGCGTCGAACGCGGGCGGCGCGATTACTACTCGCGACACTCCGATCGCCTCGAGCGCCTTCAGCTCCTCGACGCGTGGGCGCCCCATGCATGACAACTCGATCGTCTTGGGGTCGCGTCCTGCTTTCTCGGCCTCCGACGTCATCATCGCGAACAGTTCCTTGAGCTTGGGAATTTCCGCCAGCGCCGGGAAGAAGCCGTCGCCGTAGCGGCCCGCGCGTTTCGCCGCGGCGGGTGAATGCCCACCGACGTGAATCGGGACGCCGCCTTTTTGCACCGGCTTTGGGTAGCACTTTACCGGACCGAAGTTGAAATGCTTGCCGTGAAACGATGCCGCGTCATCGTTCCACAACACCCGCAGGGATTTGATCGCCTCGTCGGTGCGAGCACCGCGCGTATGGAAGTCGAGCCCGAGCGAGGTGAACTCTTCCTCGAGCCATCCGCTGCCGATTCCGAGGATCGCGCGTCCATTCGAGAGTTGGTCGAGCGTGGCCGCCTCTTTGGCGACGTACAGCGGATGGCGCTGCGGAAGAATCAGCACTCCGGTCGCGAGCTTGATTTTTTTCGTCACCGCAGCCGCGAACGCAAGCGGCAGCAGCGGATCGGGAATCGAGACGTCTTCGCCGCCTGGAATTTTTCCACTGGACGAATACGGATACGGCGACTTGTAGTCCTGCGGGATCACGACGTGCTCGACCGTCCACAACGACTCGACGCCACATCGCTCTGCGGTGGTCGCCAGATGCATCAGTAGCGCTGGATTAGTGAACGGCCCCGAATTAACGAACATCAACCCAAGTTTCATTTTCTATTACCTCGTTGCGCGATGAGCAGGATCTACTACCTTCTCAAAAAAACTTCTAACAGGGACCCTTCGACTTCGCTCAGGGTAAACTCCGCCCGCATCTTAGTCTTTGTACCGGGTGCAGGGGTCACCCCTGCCGAAGGAAGCGTGAAACCCACCGCGGGTTTCACATTCAATAAAGTTCTTCCCGTGTCCCGCGCTTGTTCAAATTCCGCCAGCGAGTTACTTGTTGAGTCATGGATATTGGAAAAGTTGGAATATGGTTCTTCCTCGACGCCATGACGGCGCCGCAAAGCGCCGAGTTCGCCAAGCAAGTCGAGAAGAATGGCTACAAAGTGCTCTGGATTCCCGAGGCCGTCGGCCGGGAGCCGTTCGCGCACGCCGCGTATCTGCTGAGTCACACAGATAGGCTGTCGATCGCGACCGGCATCGCGAACATCTGGGCGCGCGACGCGATCACTATGGCGGCGGCGTCGAAGACTGTCGCCGAACTTTCCGGCAACCGCTTTCTGCTCGGCATCGGCGTCAGTCACAAACCTCTCGTGAGTAACCTGCGCGGGCACAACTACGACAAGCCCTACAGCTTCATGAAGGAGTATCTGCCGAAGATGAAGGGCGCGCTCTATCTCGCGCCGGCGCCGAAAGAGCCGGTGCCGGTGGTGCTTGCAGCGTTGCATCCCAAGATGCTCGCGCTTTCGGCGTCCGAGGCCAACGGCACGCACACCTACTTTGTTCCGCCCGAGCATACGGCGAAAGCGCGCGCGCAAATCGGACCGAATGCGATGCTCTGTGCGGCGCAGGCCGTCATCCTCGAGACTGACGCCACCAAGGCCCGCAAAGCGGCGCGCGAATATATGAAGACCTATGTTCCCCGCCTGCCGAATTACACCAATAATTTGAAGGCGCTCGGATGGGCCGATAGCGAATTCGAAAACGGATGCTCCGATCGGCTGGTCGACGCGATTGTGGCGTGGGGCAACGAGGAGAAGATCCGCGATCGCATCGACGCGCATCTGAAGGCCGGCGCCTCTCACGTATGCATCCTGCCGCTGCGCGCTGACGGCGCACCGCAGCCCGACATGCGAACGGTGCAGGCGTTCGCTCAGGGCTGAGTCATAACTGATGCGCCGATTTTTTTCCGCGTTGCCTTTTCTGATTCTCGCGATTGCGATCGCCGGATGCGCCTCGCACGACGAGCAACAGGCCCAGCAGGCTGAAGCCGCCGCCGTCAAGGCTCAGCATGCCGCAGAGCAAGCGGAAAAATCTGCGGCAGATGCGCAAGCCGCTGCGGACAAGGCGACTGAGGCGGCGAATCGCGCGACCAAGGCCGTCCAGGAGGCGACCGTTGAAATCAATCGCGTTGCCGACCATCTCGATCAGATGCAACGCGATCGCGAGGCCGCGCACGGTCGCCGCCTCTCGCACGTGACCAAGGCGTCCAGAAAGGCCGCAGCCAACAAGGCTGCCGTAGCGTCTGGATCACCGTCGGCCGCGCCGTCATCGTCGGCGAAATAATGACCGAGCCAGTCAAATCGCAACCCGCCCGTATCCGAACCGAGGCCGACATCCGCGCCGAGAATCCAGCGCGGCAACTCCGCCGCCATTCATGGATCAACATTGCGGGGCCGATCGCCGCGGTCTTTCTCGGAATTTTCGGCGCTGCGATGTACCTGCGGCCGGTCGACGTTCTTCGATGGATTCAAATCTCGCGCCTCGGATGGTCGGGCGTGACCCAGAACGATCTCGCGCTCAAGGACGGCCTCATCACCTATCTGATGACCGGCGGCTATTCGGGGATGGACCCGGTCGTGATGATTCATGGGCTCGGTCCGAACGCCGCGCTGGTCTGGCGCGGAATCATGCCGCCGGTGGCCGACGCGCATTACAAAGTCGTCGCGCCCAACCTGCCCGGCTTTGCGTCGTCGGATCACAAGCAGGTTCAATATTCGATCGCGTATCAGGCCGAGGCTGTCGCCCAGATGATCGACGAGTTGAAGCTCGATCACGTGAACCTTATAGGCAACGATCTCGGCGCCGACGTCGCGCTCTACTACGCCGTCGAGCATCCCGACAAAGTCGAGCGGCTCGTCCTCGTGTCAGGTGGCCTGGTCGGCGCGCGCGGCGCTGAAAAACTTCGCAAGGGGATGCTCCCAACGACGCCCGACGCGGTCCGCGCGCAGGTCGAGGCGAGCTTCTTCGAATTGCCGCCGATGCCGGACATCATTTATCAGCGCATGATGGAGCAGTTGAACCAGGACCTTCCCGCCGAGACCGACATGATAAATTCGGTCCCCCGCGACGAGGCGCACATCCGCTCGAAGATAGGCCAGGTCTTCAACACGCTCACGATAATAATGTGGGGCGCGAAAAATCCGTACTTCTCGAGCGCCGAAGGCGAGGCGCTGCACGCCGCGATGCCCGGTTCGGCCACCGTAGTTTTCAAAACCTCCGGCCTCTATCCGCAATTAGAGCACGCCGACGACTTCGCCGAGTCCCTGATCTTCGTAATCAAGCAAGAAGAAGGCGGCCGCTAACACTCCTATCCCTCGCCCGTTATTTCACGGGAGAGGTTAGGTGAGGGTTCTGGGCCTCAAGCTAGATCTTTTGCACTTAGCTCTTACGGAGGCATCACATGACTCCCGAAGAAAACAAAGCCATCTTCGTCCGCTTCATGAAAGAGCTAGGCAAGGGCAACCTCGCCATCGTCGACGAAGTATGCTCCCCCGACTTCGCCTTCCACTCACCCAACTTTCCCAACTGGCCGCGTGGCCTCGAAGGCGCAAGGATGCTGGCCGGTGCGGGCGGTAGGCTGTTCGCCGACTCTGAATCCAGGCTCGACGACATTTTCGCCGTCGATGACAAACTGGTAATTCGAATGACCATCCGCGGTACTTACATCGGCGAACCCATACCCGGCTTCCCTAAGAAGGGCGAACAATTCTCAATGGGCGGCGTCGCCATCTACCGCTTCGTTGACGGCAAGATAGTAGACGATTGGGGCATCCAGGTAAGCTGCCCTACAGACACTCCGTGGGGTTGAGTATCTCTCTAGTGAAAAACGGGCGCGCAGCGCTCGTAGGGTCACGCGCGCCCGTCCGATGCTTTCAGAACGCGTCCCAGAATTCGCACAAGTGCTCGGCGGCGAAAGTCGATTCGACCATCGGCGTCGGTGGAATCAACGACTGGAACTCGTCGGTGGATGTGCTGTAGGGAGACCATACCGGCTCAGTCGGCGAGTTCGGGTTCAGGTTCTTCGCGAACTGGGTCCAGTAAGTGACCATCGCAGCGGAAAGCTGCTGCTGGGCAGGCGTAAATGGAGCGGGTACTCCGCCCAGCACGAAGAGGTATTGAAGCTCGGCGGAGTGATAGGCGCCCAGCGGGAAGGTTAACCCGGGAACACTGGATTGCGCCGGAGGCGCGTTTTCGTCGTTGAATTCGTAAGTATAGGTCGTGACGAACTGCGACAATAACTGGTCCGCATTGCGCGCCGGACACGCGAAGATTCCGTCAGTACCTGAGGCACCCAATGCCTCCGGACCATCCACGTCATTGGCAGGACTATCGGGATACAAGGAATCCACGATAGGTGCGAGTGTTGGTCCCCACAAGGCTAATTCCGCGGCATCGTACTCGGCCAAGGTCGCGAGCGCACTCCCCAAGTCGTACTCATCAGCTACGAAGATCCTGTACTCATCATGATTGGTGCCCGAAATCACCGGCACTTGATTGAATTCGCCGCTCGCGAATGCCTGGCCCGGCGTCTGCGTTAACAGGGTCCCGTCCACGAACGGATACAACACTCCCGGCTCTACTCCAACGAACGTCGTGGCCGGCACTGCGCGCAGACACAGAGCCGTTTCGCTGGCGCATCCGACACTTGTCGCGATTGAGTTGCCAGCTGGAACGAGGGGGGTGCCTGTCGTTTCCGCGATCGGTAGCGTGACGATGTCGTCAAAGTAGTCCTGGAATTCTACATATGATCCGCTCTCCGCGATGGCGCCGCGAAACAGGTGTGCTGCGGTAGGAGACGCAAGCTGGGAATAGACACTCTGCCCGCCCGCGGATTCGCCGAATATCGTTACCTGATTCGGATCGCCGCCAAAACCCGCAATGTTCCTGCGAACCCAGTTTAGTGCGAATTGCTGATCCATGAATCCGTAGTTGCCGGCCTCATGGCCTTCGGAGTCGAGCGCGGACTGCGCATAAAATCCCAACAGGCCGAGGCGGTAGTTGATAGTGACGACAATCACCCCTTTCTTCACCAGCTCTGATGGATCATAGTCACTGCCAGCGCCACCCGTCAGTCCTCCGCCATGAATCCAAAACATCACAGGTAGTCCGCGCGGGAACCCCCCGCCTGGTCCCCGGTCTTCCGCTCGAACTCTTCTTCCGCCTCCAAATCCGAACTGGGGCGTATAAACATTCAGGAACAGGCAGTTCTCGCTGCCGCCTCCACCTTGCGTGCACTGGCTGCCGAAAGTCGTCGCCTTGAGGAAAAATCCAGGGAAAAACCCATAACGCTCCGGCGGTAACCAGCGCAGAGCTCCCACCGGCGGCGCTGCGTAGGGGATGCCGAGGAATTCGTTTACGCCATTCGTCGTTGTGCCGATCACGAATCCGCTTTGAGTGAAGGCAAAAGGTTTATCGTCTGCCGACGCGCTTAATACCGAGCCGAGCGTGACTACGCAGATAGCCGCCAGCGCAAGTAAAAGTTTGGAAGCAAACCCGCTGCTTTTCATTGCTGATTCCTCCATCAGCTCTTTTGGAGCGTGGCGACGCATGCCGACAACGCCCGATTTCAAATTGAACGAAAGATTCGGACCCCCTGAGACCGCGTGCCTATACCGAGAGAGTTGCCCCCACAAACGTGGAACTTTGGATTAGCCTTTGCTGAGTTCAAATCGTGAAGTTCTAATACCCTCGAAGTCTTCCCGCGGCAAGGTCCTTTTTTACACGGCTTTTTCAGTCGCAGCGGCTGGCGCTGTCCTTTTTTTGGCGGTCTTGCTATCCATTCTCGTCTTCCCTTGTTGACACATGGATAGCGTAGCGTTCGCCGAGAGTCGAGGTGGAGGTTGGGGGCGTGAAACTCCATTGCGGTTCTCGTTGTGGGCATTTGTCGGTCGCTCGATGGTCTGCTAACTCAATGTCCGTGAAGGCCCACCTAGCTGGTGCAGTAATGCTGCTCGTACTGACTATGTCGGTAGCTGGTTGTGGCAGCAGCAATAATCCGGCACCGTGCGAGTCGTCGGCTGCGGGAATCAAAACAACCTGCGGGGGTCACTACGGTGTTGGTCATGGCGGCGGAACTTCGTTGCCGGATAGTCCGTACGGGCTACGACAATGAAGCCCCGCCACGCCGCCGCTTGGGGGGCGCTCGTCGGGTTGCTGATACCGATAGGGATTTACTTGACCTCGTACATTTTCCCGTCGATAACGGGCGGGATTTGGTTCTTTTGGTTGTGGCCGGGCGCAGTGCTCATAGCAGGAGTCGCAGTAGCCGGACCGGCTGGTACCCCTCTTGCCTTTCAAGTATTGGTGCTTGTCATCTCGCTTGGAACAAATGTCGTCCTATATGCGATGTTGGGGTGGTTCGCAGCTAGGGTTTTCCGCCGTTCCGCTTGATCCGCATCTAGGACGCTTGCTCAAGGCACTTAGGACACTCAGTTGCATTTAGGACAGTGCCGAAAGAGTTCAAGGTGGTTGCGATTCGAGGCTGGCCGAATCACTTTCACCCCTTGCGCGCCGTATAGGCTCCGCGCCCGACGACACTCCCGCGCAGCACGATATCTATGGGCCGCCGCCCGAAGGGCCGACGAGCCGCTATTACTCTGCGTTTCACGGTCGCTCCCAAGCGACACATGGATTCAATCGTCACCGCCAGTCGAGCGCGGCCAACAAAATGTGCGCTCGCTATGGTCGCTGGCGTAAGTGATAGGCTATCGTCGACGGCGGATTGATTGAAGCCGTCGCGAATCAGAAACGTGCTGCGTAAACTCATCGTTAGCGTTTACTCCTTGGGGCCGGTCTCAATCACCGCCCTCATGGTTGTAGCGAGCGTCGCATATTCCCCGTGGTCATCAACCAACGACGTTCCTTGGCTCGAAGTTACCTATCATTTTTGTTTGGGCACCGCGCTGTTGTGGCATATCTCGCTGATTGCCAGCGAAGAGAACAAACCTGTAATGCTCTTGTACGCGATCATCCATCTGCCAGCGATGGCCATAATCGGTTTTGTTTGCGGCGCTTCACTGACGGATTGGCCCTGAGGCGAAAACCGGGTTTTCAAAACTAAGGGACTACCGGCACTTCACGCAGCTAGGGTTTTCCGCCGTTCCGCGATCCGTATCTAGGACGCTTGCTCACAGCACGTAGGACACTCAGTTGCTTTAGGACAGTGCCAGAAAAGTTCAAATTAGGGCACTAATATACTTGACTCACCCATCGTCCGCGCGCATTATTTTACCGACGTGACAGGCTTGGCCCCTAACTTGCCTTTTAGGTGCCTATGAAACTACGGGTCCAACATGAGAACGGATTGATCGAGATACTAACGCTCGATGGGCATTGGGAAATTGTCGAGGGGACGACTCTTGACCGAATCCGTAGCGATCGCGGAATCGAACATTTTTTCACGAAAGATGGGTTTTACGACGGTTGGGGCTCCGGACTCGGTGAAGAATCCGGAGCCCGCGCAGATGAGATCGTTTCCGCGATGGAACAAAAGCGCGAATTCGATCGCGACTAGTTAGGGTCTGACCGAATTACATCGTGGCAAGCGCCCGTAAGTCCGGATGAATTCATCAATCAGTTCCCGCTCTCGCGTCAGATAGCTCGACGTATACTCGATGCGGTACACCTTCGCGTTCTGCTTGATGCAGCTCGTGGTGCCCTCGCCCAAGTGTTCCTTCAGCCGACGCTTCATGTCGTTCGTCGAGCCGATGTAAACTACATCGTTGCTGCTGTTACCGAACTCGTATACGCCGGCTTGGTTCTGATCCATATCGACCAGTTGATCGGTGAACGACCACCATTGTGTGAAAGCCATTTGATGAGCCTCTATTGTTCGGTTTTCCATCGAAAACCGGCTACGAACATCTGAGGCTTGCAAACGGGTTTGAGCGGGGGTAGTGTCGGTACCGCTGGTCCTGCTCTGGCGGGGACTGTCGTTCGCAAGCCAAAATTTTACGGTTTCCCGCCTGCGGCCTTGGGTGCTCGAAACATCCAAGGCCGTTTTTTCAACTGTGATCTAGCAGAATGAAAACCATCCGCCTGCACCTCCGCAACGAATTGTGCATATTTTACCAGATTTTGGAGTTCCGGCAATCCGGGCAACTAATTTCGCAGATCAGTTAGGCTAATCCAACATCGGGCGATCAAAAGGCGATCTCCGCTTGCTTGACAAAGCAAGTCTGGTAATATGGTCGCAGATACGATAAACGATGCGCGCGGTATGGGAGGTATGCGGCATCCAACAACGGGGGTTGGGTTGGAACCGTGGAGACTGTTCGCTCAGATCAGGTGACGTATGAATTTCCGGATATGCATCCGGATGAACGCCTGCGCGAACTTATCCTCTACATCGCAGAAAAGTGCGCGGACGATCCAGCATTTAACGCCACCAAACTAAACAAAATTCTCTTTTATTCCGATTTCGTTTCGTATTCCAAAACAGGTACACCGATCACCGGGGCAGCCTACAAAGCCTTGGAACATGGACCCGCGCCTAAACGTCTGGTGCCGGTTCGCAATAGCATGATCGACGCGGGCGAATTAGACATCAAAAAGATTCCAAAGTTCGCATACTCGCGCCATCAATATGTTGCGCTTCGACGATCAAATTTAGATAAATTCTTCCGCCCTAGCGACATCGCATTGGTAGATGAGCTGATTCAGATGTTTTGGGGTAAGAGCGCGCAAGTGGTAAGTGAATTTTCTCATCATCGTCTCTGGAAAATTGCGCGCGGCGCAAATAACAACGAAGGCCTTATCCCTTACGAAGCGATGTTTATCTCTGACGATCCGCCTACCGAAGCGGATGCGACGCGCGCTAAGGAACTGGCCGCGATACATGGCTGGCAGGTTGATTAACCGAAAGTGCGAACATTGGTCGCAGACGATGCCTTCACGGCGCAGTTGTCTGTGCTCGGTAATTTGCCATTTGTCGATGAAGTAATCAGGGGTGTTACTAACGGAATAGCGACATTTGCCGAAGCGTTTGATCTTGTGCCAGGATTCACCACATTACGGATCGCAAAGACAGATACTTTTGATACCATCGCGAGGCTGCTTCCACCGTTGCGAATTTATTTTTGCATTCTGGATCAGAATCGCGTTAGGTTGATGTGGATCGAAAGGATCGATGATGATCCGGGATTGTTAGACGAGTGAAGAAGACAGAGCCGTCGCCCGCTGTTCAATCACCATTCGAGCGATTCCAGCGATTGATTAAGGGCTTGGTCGCTGTGCCGAAAAAGGAAGTAGAAATTGAAGAGGCACGTTGGCGCGCTGATCGATTGAAGAAGAAGAAACCCGCAACCTGACTCGCCCGCGCTTTCCCCGTTCCTGTCGCCTCTTTCAGGCGACCACCTCTTCTGTCTTTCCAGTCAACTTTTCATAAGTGACGCGCTTGCCAGTGATGCCCTGCATCGCGCTGACAAACCGCCCGCCATCATTCTGCTTACGCTCGTTGAATCGGAACGCTTGCTCATCCAGATAGCGAAAAAGATGGAATGGCTCGACGCTGATATACGTTCCCTTCAATCCGCGCTTCAACAGACTCCAAAAGTTTTCGATGCCGTTGGTATGGACGTTGCCGTTGACGTAGGTTTCGGCGTGATCGATCACCTGATGAATGTACTCGCGATCCAATCCGTTGTAGGCGACCCAAGCATCGCTGAAAACATACGAACCGCCCTCGATGTACTCGCGCACCACGCCTTGAAGCGTCTCGCGCTGGGTATTGGCGACGTGCCGTAGTCGAATCTTCTTCGTTTTACGATCCAGCAGACCCATGACGATTGCTTTTCCGGCCCCGCCCGTGCCCGTGATTTTCGCCTTTTTGTTTTTGTGCATGTTGCGGGCGAGGCCGCCGATAAAAGATTCGTCTACTTCAAACTCCCCTGACACTTTCTCGAATGAGCCGGTCTGCATCGCGAGCCGGATTCGATGGTCCATGAACCACGCCGTCTTTTGCGTGACTTTCAGCGCGCGATGAATTTCGTATGAGCTAACGCCGTTCTTGCAGTTGGCGACCATCCAGACCGCTGCAAACCACTTGTCCAGACCGATAGGCGAGTCCTCGAATACTGTCCCTACCTTGGCGCTGAATTGCTGCTTGGCGTGCTTGGCCTTGCACTTCCACACGCGGCGCGACTCAAGGAAATAGACTTCCTTACTTCCGCATGTCGGGCATTTCACGCCGTCCGGCCAGCGAATATCGACCATGAATTTCAGGCATCGGTCTGGATCGGCGAAGTAGAGGATCGCTTCCTGTAAAGTCCTTGGTGCGTTCATGCTGTTAATCTAGCTGAACGTCATTGGTGAGTCAAGTATATTAGTGCCCAAATTAGGACACTACCCAGCGGCTGGAGCGGGTTGCGAAGAACTCCCTCGTCTGCGATAAGCGAGCTTGATCGAAATCTCTGCAAGCGAGGAATCGACAACGATGAAGCTCTACAACGTGGATCTCTCCAATTTCGCCACCAAATCCCGCCTCGTCATTTATGAAAAAGGACTCAACATCGAGATGGTGCCGATTCCGGGCGGCGCGCTCAGCTCCCCCGAATATGCGAAGATCAATCCGCTCGGCAAAACCCCTGCGCTCGATGCCGACGGCCTGCTCATCCCCGAGTCCGAAGTCATCAACGAGTACCTCGAGGACAAGTACCCCAACCCTCCGCTGCTTCCGAAGAGCCCCGAAGGCCGCGCCCAGGTGCGCATCTTCACCCGCTTCCACGACCTCTACCTTGAGCCTCCACTGCGTGCGCTGTTCGGCCAGATGAATCCGAAGACGCGTGACGCAAAAGTCGTCGAAGAAAAAGTGGCCGAGCTTACCAAGCGCCTCGGCCAGCTCGACAAAATGCTCGCCGACGGCGGCTACGCGACCGGCTCGGAATTCACTCTCGCCGATTGCGCGCTCGCGCCCACGATGTTCTTCGTCACTAACTTGGGGCCTGCCTTCGGCATCAACGCGCTCGACGGGCATCCGAAGATTGCGGCATGGTGGGCTCACGTCCAGACGCGCCCGTCGGTGAAGAAAGGCCTCGGGGAGCAGACCGCAGCGCTGGCCGCGATGCAGCGTGGGGGGAATTAGCAGCGAGGGTTTCAATCGAAAAAAAAGCGGGAGCATCCGCGGCGATGCTTCCGCTTTCGAAATTACCGGCGGCCTCGCAACATCGCGGCCACCGCGGCCGCGCACCAAATGGCTTCGAGCACGACGAATGGCGCGAATCCAATCAGGTAAGACGCGTAGCAGGAGACCGCGGCGCCAACCGCGTTCATCGCCTGGTATGCGCGCGAGTCGGAATGCAGCGTCCCGAACAAATTCATGAAGAACGCGATCAGCAGCAGCGCAACTCCGATCGATCCGATGATTTCCGATGCCGTCATATCCTCTCCCCCGCTCGCTGTGCCAAAATACCCGCAAGGATGAACTGACGATGTCTTATCTCGATCGCGACGGCGTTGGCATCTACTACGAACAACGCGGCGCTGGGCCCGCCGTGCTGCTGTCGCATGGATACAGCGCCAGCGCGCGCATGTGGCAAGGTCAGATGGACGCATTGTCTGACAGTTACCATGTGATCGCGTGGGACATGCGCGGCCACGACCGCTCCGACTCGCCCGACGATCCGTCGCTCTACTCGCACGAAGCTACCATTCACGATATGGCCGCAGTGCTCGACGCTTGCGGTGTCGGCCGCGCCATCATCGCAGGCTTGTCCCTCGGCGGCTTCATGTCGCTGGCATTTCATCTGGCGCATCCTTCCCGCACTGAGGCGTTGATGCTGTTCGATACCGGGCCGGGCTACAAGAAAGACGACGGCCGCGCTGGATGGAACAAGATCGCCGACAGCATGGCGGCGGCGTACGAGAAAAAGGGACTGGCCGCGGCTGGCGTCAGCGCCGAAGTCAGCATCGCGAAACATCGCAGCGCGCAGGGCCTGGCGCATGCGGCGCGCGGGATGCTGGCGCAGAAGGACGGCCGCGTGCTCGAGTCGCTGCCGGTAATCGCGGTGCCGACTCTGGTGCTGGTCGGTGAAACCGACGTGCAGTTCCGGCCGTCGGCAGATTACATGGCGGCGAAAATCCCGGGCGCGGAAAAAGTGATCCTCGAACGCGCCGGACACGCGGCAAATATCGATCAGCCCGCCGCGTTCAACGCCGCCGTGCGCGCTTTCCTCGATCGCGTGACTGACTAGCCCTTCTGGAGAACCGTCCTGCGAATCGGCAATATGTAGATGGTTCGTCGATGGCCCCGTGGTCACATTGGCGACAACTCTGCAGACCTGATTGATCATAGGATCCAAGTTTTCGCAGGACTGACGTTAGATGGCTGTCCCCCCACTTTCTGAAGTTAACCGCAACCTGTTCGACAAGCTTATCGATCATCACATTCGCTTTTCGCTGGCCAAGCTGCGGAGCGAGTTGACGAAGCATGATTGGTATCGCGCGACGGCGTTTGTCGTTCGCGACATGCTGGTCGAGAAAATGCTCACGACCCGCCTGCGTTTCGATCGCAATCGTTCGAAGAAGCTTTACTACCTGTCGCTCGAATTTCTCATCGGCCGCTCGCTCGAAAACAATCTCTTGAACCTCGGCATCATCGACACCTGCCGTGATTTCCTGGCCGAGAACGGAATCGACTTGCAAATCCTGTTCGATGAAGAGCCCGACGCCGCTCTCGGCAACGGCGGTTTGGGCCGGCTGGCCGCATGCTTTCTCGATTCGCTGGCGACGCTCGATCTTCCTGGCTACGCGTACGGAATCAATTACGAGTACGGACTCTTCCGCCAGGAAATTCGCGGCGGCTACCAGGTCGAGCGGCCCGACGCATGGCAGCGCGAAACCTCGCCGTGGCTGGTCGCGCGCCCCGAGCAGTCATGCAGGATTCCGGTTTACGGGCGTATCGAGCATCGCATCGACAAAAAGGGCGAATACAATCCAATCTGGGTCGATTGGCGCGTCCTGGTCGGCGTGCCGTCCGACCTGCCGATCGTGGGATTCGGCGGGCGCACGGTGAACTTCGTGCGCCTGTATTCGGCCGGCGCCTCGGACGAATTCGACATGCAGATCTTCAACGCCGGCGACTACATGAAAGCCGTCGAGCAGAAGATGCTTTCCGAAACCATCTCGAAAGTGTTGTACCCATCCGACGCGGTGGCGGCCGGCCGCGAACTAAGGCTGCTGCAGGAATACTTCTTCGTCGCCTGCGCGGTGCACGACATAGTACAGGGGTTTGTCGCTCGCGGTCAGGACTTCACTGATTTCTCATCGCAAGTAGCTATTCAGCTCAACGACACGCATCCGTCACTGACTATCGCGGAGTTGATGCGGGTTTTTATCGACGAGTACGATCTCGAATGGCGACAGGCGTGGGAAATTACGCGCGAGACCGTCGCATACACTAACCACACTCTGCTGCCCGAGGCGCTTGAGAAGTGGCCGGTCAGCCTGCTCGAGCGAGTAGTGCCGCGCCATCTACAAATCATCTACGAGATCAATCGCCGCTTTCTGGCCGACGCCGGTGCGGTCTGGCGCGACGATCCAGAACGCCTC
>NZ_JBAUYR010000039.1:0-5906 GCF_049584895.1 Binatus sp. (SeqCode) | reverse complement strand
CACGCCGACTACGCCAGCAATCCGCCGCCCATCTATCCTGCTGCCGCGCGCCGGCGCGAGCAGCAAGGCACCGTCACGGTTAGAGTCCTGATCGGCGCGGACGGCTCGGTCGAGCGCGCCGAAATCGCGGATTCCTCGGGTTTCGACGCGCTCGACGACGCCGCCCTCGACACGGTCCGCTCACGATGGCGTTTTGTACCGGCCCGTCAGGGCGGGGCTGCGGTCGAAAGCTGGGTCCTGGTGCCGATCCGGTTTGCCTTGCTCGAAGCAAATGCTGTTCGTTGACCTCCGCGCCCCATCGTGCTTATCCCGATGGGCCGTGATATAAGCCCGATCCGAGGAGGAGGAAAGATGGCTCCGAAGGCATGGACTAACCTGGCGGCGGCGGGGCTGATTGTGGCGGCTGTGCTTGCGCCCTATCGCGCCCGCGCGATCGAGGTCAAAAAGGATCTCTACAACAATAGCGGTCCCGCGGGTCCGAGCGCTTCAGGTCCCGCGAAGGAAAATCCGATTCCCAAGGCAGCGGCTCAACAGCTCAGCGATACGATCGCGAGCGAATCTGACAGTTACCTCAGCGACGAGAGCGAGAAGAAATCGTCGGGCAAGACTTACGTCGATCTCGAGCATGCGAAGTTCCTGTACCTCCCAACGATGAAGGCTGGACACTGGACCGTGATCGCGAAGCTGCAGGCGGCCGAATACACGCCGTCCAAGAGTGGCGAGGGCAAGGGCAAGCCGACCGGCAAGCAGAAGATCCTGGTATTCAACTACCGGCTCGACGGCAGCAAGTGGACCGAGGTCGATCAGCCGAAATGGGAAGACGTCGATGCCGGGGGGACAGCGGCGGCCGCGAACAAATAGTCTCTTTTAGTGACGCGAATTTGCTTCGCGACAGGGCCAACAAACCCTATACGGTAAAGGTGAAGGATAAGATTCAAAGCGATCTCAAGGCCGCGATGAAGAGCGGCGACAAGCTGCGCACGATGGCGTTGCGCGGCGTGTTGTCGGAGATCTCGCGTCTCGAGAAGGATGTTCGCCGCGATCCCAACGACGCGGAAATTCTGCAGATAATCAAACGCGAGCGGGCCAAGCGCGAAGAGTCGCTCGAGTTTGCGCGCAAAGCAGCGCGCCAGGATTTGATCGATCAGAACGAGACCGAGGCGAAGATCCTCGAATCATATCTGCCCGCGGCTGCATCGGCTGATGAAGTGCGCGCGGAAATCGATGCCGCGATCGCGGCGGGCGCGTCGCAGATGGGCCCCGTCATGAAGGCACTGCGCGACAAGTTCGGCGCCGGACTCGACGGCAAGATGGCCAGCGAACTCGCCAAGGAAGCGCTCGCGAAAAAGTAAGGCGCACCTCACGCTACAACTGTCTGCGAAACAGACCCGGATATGTAACGACCATCCCTCGACGGTCGACCTCTATCTCGCGCGTGAAGTCGCTGTCGAGCGATTCGTACCGGTAGCGCTTGAGCGGCTCGAGGCATGTGTAGCGCTGCGGGTCGGTCGTCATCGTGAGCGCGGGTGCGAGAATATAGACGGTGACAATTTCGGCAGATTGCCCGGCGCGGAGCTTCAATCGGCGAATCGGCAGTGTGTTGGTGAAAGGCGTCGCGGACAGATCGATGTCGATCGCGCCCGCGAGCTTTGGCAGACGTTTTCCCGACGCGTCGGACCAGTTGCCGTTGCCGTCGCCGGCGATTTCGATTTTGCGATCGCTTCCGACCACGGCAACCTCGGCGCTTCGCACGCGCCAGGACTTGTCGCATCGAATGCGATACCGAAGCGCGAAGACCGCGTCGTCCGCCGAGCCTACGACCACAGACTCGGCGATCACTTGGCGCGCGCCTTCGCGCACAACGAGATGCTCGATTCCGTTGGCGTCCCAACTCTGCCATCGCGCGACAATCGCTTTGCTCATGGCATCAGCCTATCGCACAATTTTTCCGATGAGGCAGCAGTCGCGGCACCGCGGTTGACGCTGAAACCCTTTTCCCGGTAGCACTTGGACTCAATCCCGACTCCAAGCTCCGAGGTAAAACCACAGGAAGTCCCGGAGGTTCAGATGGCCACTGGAAAGATCGAACCGTTTCGCGTCGAGGTGCCGGTCGAAGTGCTGGCCGACCTGCGTGCTCGGCTCAGCAGCGCGCGCTTTCCCGACGAGGTCCCCGACACTGGTTGGGAGTACGGCACCAATCTCGCCTACTTGAAGGAACTGATCGAGTACTGGCGGACCAGGTACGACTGGCGTGCGCAGCAGCGCGAGATCAATCGCTTCGCGCAATTCAAGGTGAACGTCGATGGGCTCGGAATTCATTTTGTCCACGAAAAAGGCAAAGGACCGAATCCGAAACCGCTACTGCTGCTTCATGGATGGCCGGGATCAATTTACGAGTTCATGGAATTGATTCCGATGCTCACCGATCCTGCGGCGCACGGCGGAGACGCGAAGGATTCCCTCACTGTTGTCGCGCCGTCGCTGCCGGGCTACGGATTTTCGGATCATCCGCGCGCTCGCGCGATGAACATCCAGGCGATGGCGGAACTTTTTCACAAGCTGATGACAGAGACGCTCGGCTACCAGCGCTACGCGGTGCAGGGCGGAGATTGGGGCGCTGCGATCACGTCGCGAATCGGCGAAGTGCACGCGGACAGCGTCTTCGGCATCCACATTAATATGATTGCGATCGGTCCCGCCGAGGGACGCAGCGCGCCCGAGCTGACGCCTGAAGAGAAAGTGTTTCTCGGCGACCTCGAGAAATTCCGCACCGCCGAAACCGGCTACCAGTGGATTCAAGGCACCAAGCCGCAGACGCTTGCCTACGGGCTGAACGATTCACCGGCCGGACTGCTGGCGTGGATTGTCGAAAAGTTCCGCACATGGAGCGATTGTCATGGCGACGTCGAGAAGAGCTTCACGCGCGATCAGATTCTGACCAACGTGATGATCTACTGGATCACGCAGACGATTAATTCGTCGACGCGGCTGTATTACGAGGCGCGGCACCATCCGTGGCGGCTCAAGCCCGGCACGCGAATCGAGGCGCCGACGGCAGTGGCGCTGTTCCCGGGCGAGCTGGTGCGTCCGCCACGGCGATGGGCCGAGCGCGCATATAATGTGCGTCGATGGACGGTGATGCCGAAGGGCGGGCATTTCGCCGCGATGGAAGAGCCGGAGTTGCTGGCGAAGGATGTACGCGAATTCTTTCGTGAGATGAAGTGAGGGACGCCGGCTCCGTCATCCTGAGCGCAGCGAAGGATCTCGCGGGTAGCGCATACTGAGGGCGCCGGACGTAGGAACGTCCGTCGAGATTCTTCGCCGCAGCGGCTCAGAATGACGATAAGAGTTGAACAGATCGCGATCAGGCCGAGGCGGGTTCGTCGAATTTGACCAGGTCGGCGTAGAGCTTTTCGATTTCGCGGCCCAAGCGTTCGTAGCGCGCGATCAGATCGTCGGCGTCTTTGCGTTTGAGGTAGAAGTTGGGGTCGTTCATTTCAGTGGCGAGCGCGGCGCGTTCGTTTTCCTTCTGCTCGATCTCGGCTTCGATCTGTCCGCGCTGGCGCGCGATTCGTTCGCGCTTGCGAGACGCGTCGCGATCGTCTTTTGCGGGCGGCGCGGCTTTTGGCGCTTCCGTTTTTTTCTGATGCGGCGCGGTGCCGTTGTTGCCGCGAGCGTCGCGCAACTGAACAGGTGCCGTTCGGGCAGCCTGCGCTGACGGCGAGGGAGCTTCGGTCTGCGCTTTCTTTTCGAGGTATTCGTCATAGTTGCCGAGATAGCGAATCGCATGCCCCTGGCCGACTTCGAGTACCTCGGTCACCAGCTCGTTCAGGATGAAGCGATCGTGACTGACAATTATGACGGTGCCGGGAAAGCGGCGGAGCGCTTCGAGCAGCGCATCCTTCGCGACGATGTCGAGGTTGTTGGTCGGCTCGTCGAGCAGCAGGCAATTGCTCGGATGCGCGAGGACCTTGGCCAGCGCGAGACGCGCGCGCTCGCCGCCGGACAGCACTTCGACCCGCTTGTACACGTCGTCGCCCGAGAACAGCATCGCGCCGAGAATCGAACGAATCTCCGCCATCGTGCGGCCTTGCGCGCTGGCGCTGAGCTCGTCGAGCACGGTCTTTTCGTAGTTGAGCGACTCGGCGAGGTTCTGCGCGAAGTATCCGGCCTGCACGCTCGGGCCGACTATTCGTTCGCCGCCGGTCATCGGTTCGACGCCCGCCAGCAGCTTCATCATCGTGGATTTTCCCGAGCCGTTGGGACCGACGAGGGCAATTCGTGCGCCGCGCTCGATCGTCAGATCGACGCCGTCGTAAACGGTATGAGCGCCGTAGCGCTTGACCGCGCCCTTGAGCTCGAAAACGCGGCGGGTGCTGCGCTCGCATTTCGGAAACGAAATCGCGGGCGGTTTCTGCGATCCTTCGGGCGGCTCGAGGCGCTCGAGCTTGTCGAGCTGCTTGATTCTGCTTTGCACGAGGCGCGCCTTGCTCGCCTGGTAACGGAAGCGGCTGATGAAGCTCTCCATGTGCTCGATCTCTTCGCGCTGCCGCTCATACGCCGCCATCTCGAGCGCGAAGCGTTCCTCGCGCAGCACCAGGTATCGCGAGTATCCGCCGACGTATTCGGTGAGCCGCCCGCGCGACACTTCAACGGTGCGGTTGGTGACGCGGTCGAGGAAATAACGGTCATGCGAGACGAGGATGATGCCGCCTTGATATGCGACCAGATAGTCCTCAAGCCAGTTGCGCGCCTCGATGTCGAGATGGTTGGTCGGCTCGTCGAGCATCATGAAGTCGGGCGCGTCGAGCAGGAGCTTGGCGAGCGCGATGCGCATCCGGATGCCGCCGGAAAACTCGCTGACGTCGCGCGCGAGATCTTCTTCGGTGAAGCCGAGCCCGAACAGCACCGAGGTGGCGCGGCTCTCGGCGCTGTAAAAGTCGTGATGCTCGAGTTCGGTCAGCACTTCGCCCAATTCCTCGAGTGCGGCTTCGTGCGCAGGCCCCGAATGCTCGTGCGCGAGAATCTGCTCGACTTCCTTGCGACGTGCGTCGAGCGCCTGCATCCGATCGAGCGCCGACAGCGTCTCGCGCAGCACGGAGCGCCCGCCCATTTCGGGAGCGTCCTGCGCCAGGTATCCGACGCGGGTGCGTTGCGGACGGGTGATTCGGCCCGAGTCGAGCGGCACCACCTCGGCGATCATTTTGAGCAGGGTCGACTTGCCGGCGCCGTTGAGCCCGACCAGGCCGACGCGTCCGTCGTCGGCCATCGACCAGCTGACCCCGTCGAGGATCTTGCGGCCCCCGTACGACTTGGAGAGGTTGTCGAGACTAAGCATGGTGAAAGAGGTCATCTTATCAGCGCCGTTTGCGTGCCGAAAGTGACCCCCGCGCGCGGTGGTGTGGGAGGGCCTTCTCACGATACCGACAATGTGTTAGGAAATGTTACACTATGGCAAAATTCGCTCCTGGATATCCGCTGCCCAGAAGTGCCGACGAGTTCGAAAGACTCTGTCTGAAGCTTCTGCGGCGTCATTGGCAGCTTCCTCAGCTCGAGCGATTCCGCGACGCGGATCGCGCCGAAAAGGGATCAACTTAATCGAGATCAGCGGCCGTCCGCGACTCGCCGCCGTCAAGTGCGACCTGCGCGCTTCACGAAGTGAGTTGACGATTGCCGAGATCAAGGACGCTGTTGACCGGGCCGCGAGCCTGAAGCTGCCGATCGGACGCTTCGTGATCGCGACCACGGCCGCCAAGCCCGACGGCATGCAGCGTTCGTTGTTCGATCTCAACCGCGCCAACCGCAAAGACGGCATCTCGGCGATCGAAGTTCTGACGTGGGACGATCTGGAGGAGCTGCTCGACGAGTATCCTCAAATCCTCACCGACTTCGGCACCGCCGCCAAG
>NZ_JBAUYR010000038.1:0-15125 GCF_049584895.1 Binatus sp. (SeqCode) | reverse complement strand
GCTTGGCACGTCTTATTCAGGAGGGCCGGTGCCCAGAGTATATGTAGGAAATCTCGCTGAGTCAGTTACGCGCGATGATCTGCGGGCGCTGTTCTCTAAAGTCGGCCGAGTCGCCGGCGCGCTGGTCATAACCGATAAACTCACCGGTAAGTCCCGCGGATTCGGCTTCGTCGAAATGGTCGAAGTCGAAGACGCAATTAACGCCGCCGTCTATTTCAGCGGCACTGAACTCGAAGGCCGCAAGATTCACGTCGATCCATTCCGTGCGCCGGAGCCTGGCGCGCAAAAGTACCGCGGCGAACGCAAACGTCGCGCTCCCGCCAAGCGCAGCACCGGGACTAACGGTACTGCGTAGCCGAATCGGAATTGAATAACTGAGCGCTCGAAAAGTCTAATCAGGAGTTGATATGCGCGAGGAAAGTTTGCCGCCGTGGAGAACGCACGATTGGAAGGTTCGCACGATCGAATCGATCGCTCCAGGAGGCGGCTCGCGGCTCGCCTTTACCTGCCGAAGTTGCGGCCGGATATTCAATCAAACTACCATCAACAGCAGGACTTGGGCGGTTGATGAAAGCGGCGTCGCGCTGTCGGATACGGTGACCAATCGATGGCTCGCGGAAAATTGCCTGCGCAAACCGTCGGACGGCGACGTGGACGATCGCAAGCTTTTCAAGAACGGTCCCGCGCTCTAAACTGAAAAGTTCCTTCGTTGGTTTTTCAAAAGGATGGCGTGATTGAAATTTAATCTCCGGTCAGTCGCGCTTGGCGCTCTGATCTCATTTGTGTTCGCCGCTTCAGCTTCCGCACAAACCATGGTGAGTCCGCCGACCTCGCCCAACGACGCGATGGGGTCGGTGAAGTCCGTCATCGACCAGTCAATCGTGGTGTTCAAGAACCAGCAGATTTCCGCGCCCGATCGCGAGCAGAAACTTCGCGCGATTGCCGAGAGCCATTTCGATTTCACCGAGATGGCGAAGTCGGCGATCGGGTATCATTGGAGAACCCTGACGCCCGCGCAGCAGAGCGAATTCGTGCCGCTGTTCACCACCTTCATCGAGGACGCATACCTGTCGCGAATCGAATCGTACTCGGTCGAGAAGGTGAACCAACAGATACAATCCTCGATGATCCAATTCGTCAAACAGACCACCGACGGCCCCGAATACGCCCAGGTTTACAGCACAGTAGTGCTGCAAGACAGCAAGAATCCGATCGCGGTTAACTACCTGATGCGCAACGATTCCGGCGAATGGAAGATTTACGACATCACGATTGACGCGATCAGCGTAATCGCCAACTACCGCAATCAGTTCAACCGCGTCCTGAACAACGGCGGTTACGACAAACTAATCGAAATAATCCGCCAGAAAATCCAGGGCCTCCAGCAACAAGCCACCAACTAACCGCGCCGATTCTCGAGGGCCTGAAAGATAGGTTCTTGGGGTAAGCTGACTGGTCCGCCTTATTCTTTGCCCTGTTGTCCCATCTTCATCGTCCCGACTATCGGCACGCCCATCGGACCTACCGGAATATACACTTCAGTGTGATTGGGTGAATTGACCATCTTTTGCTGCGCCTGGATCGCTTCGTACTCAACATAGAGCGGCGTCAGCTTCTGGTTGATGGTGTCCATCGCTTTGGCGATGCCGTCGGCCTCGGCCTCCCGAATTTGTGCCCTGGCTCTTGCGGTCTGGATTTCGACGGTCGTTTGTTCGAGAACCTGCGTCGCAGCCAGCTTGTTGGCGACCGAATCCGCGACGGTTTGCGGATACTGAATATTGCCGATGACGACGCTGATGATCGTGAACGGCGTGCCCCGTGTCAGCTTCAAAATCCGGGACTGCACCGCGGACCCGACTGCGTCGATGTTGTCCTTGATGTCCAGGCCATCGTATTTCTGAACTTCGTCGCGGGTGTAGGTTCTGAACGGCTCCTTGATGAAATTTTTGTAGGCGGAGCCGAGTGGATTCTCGCCAGTCTCGCCGTATTTTTCGACGAACGTTTTGACGTTCTCCGGATCTATCTTCCACAGCAGGTGCGCTCGAAACTCGATCCGCAAATTGTCCTTCGCGAGTACCGCGTCGGGACCGACAAATTCCTCGGTGCTGGTGTTCGGCGTCACCGAAATGTTGGTCACCTCGAGCATCCAGCCGAGCCCCGTCGAAGTCGGTCCGGTTTGGAGTTCGTAGAATCGAGCGGGCATCGTGTACGGATGCTTCGTGACGTATCCTACGAAGCCTGCGGGCGTAGATGGATTCGTACATCCGATAATCCCAAGGGCCAACATAGCAAAGAGTCGTCGCATTGTTCCTCTCCTTTGTTTTTGAAACCCAGCGCCCGATTAGCCCGAGACTCCCGTACTGCGCACGAAAACGAGTATTCCAGCCGACATACCGGATGGAAACCGAGTGTCGTCAAGCGCGTTCTTTTTGGTTCACAGGCCCGCTGGCGAAGGAGAATGGTCGCGCGAGGATATAACTACTTTCCCGAGCCTGACGCGGTCACATTGTGCGACGGATGCTCGGGGTCGTCGCTGCTGATGCTCAGGATTTGTGGTGTGACGGGGCCGGTCGCGGTCGGCTTGAATTGAACCGTCACTTTTTCGGTCTTGCCCTTGGCCAGGTTGAAGGTGCCGCTGCCGGTAGTGACGGTGAATGGTGGATCGAGAGTTCCGATCGTTACCTGCAGAGTGCCTTTGCCCTTGTTTTTGACCTTGATCTTTTTGCTCGCGGTCGAGTTGACTTTCACTTTGCCGAAACTCAGGTTGCCGGAGACGCTCAAGGTGCCGAAGGGCGGCGTGGGAGTCGCGGTCGGAGTAGCCGTCTGAGTTGCGGTTGCCGTCACGGTCGCAGTCGGAGTTGCGGTCTCAGTCGCGGTCGGAGTTGGGCTCAAAGCAGCGGTGGATGAGGCGGACGCAGTCGGAGTTGCTGAGGTTGTTGGGGTTCCTGATGCGGACGCGGTTGGGGTGCTCGAGGCAGTCGGTGTCGGTGATATCGTCGGGGTCGCCGTGATGGTCGCGGTCGGGGTCGCACTCACCGTGGCAGTTGCAGTCGCCGTCGGCGTCGAAGTTGCCGTTGCGGTCGGGGTTGACGTCGGGCCGGCCAGCACCCGCGCCTCGGCGATCCATGTTCCCCAGTTGAGGCCCGTCGCCGCTCCCGTAGCGTACTCTCCTGCGACCCAAATCGCGGTCTGATCGTTTGGATCGATACCGGCGCCAGAGTAGTCGCCCCATCTGGTTCCGTTGTACGCCTGCGCTCCAGCATGAAAGAGCACCGGCGTTCCAAGAGTGTTGACCGGATCGCCGGCCAGGCGCCCGTCGACGAAGGCCGACGCGAATTCGGTCGAGGATGACTGGCTGAACGAGCTGATCAGATCGTCGGAGCTGTCGAGATCGACCGAAGGATAATAGTCATAGGCGGCCTTGGTGCCGAACGAGAAATCCTGATTCACAACTGGATTGACGCCGCCGGTCAGAACCTCAAAATATTGCAGGCAGGCGCGCGTCGTAGTGTCTCCCGACGGCTTGCATGCGTCGTTTCCCGACCCCCACAGATCGCCGTCGCGAAAGACCACATCGAGCAGCCGCTGATCCCCGGTGTCGATCGGATTGCCGCCTCCACTCTTCTGCAACGCGCTCGGCGGATCGGTGAAGTCGGTGATCGTTGCAATCGTATCCGTGGCGCTGCTGCCCATGCCGATGCCGGGAACGCCGGTGACCGACCAGATATTCAGTTCGTCCAGTACGATGGGGGGATGGGGGGGATTGGGCTCGGTGCCGAACGCAGAGAGCATCCAGAGCGTCGAGGTTGACGACCGGCTTTTGGCCGGAATGATCGGAAAATCGGAGGTGTCTTGGCCCGGCGGATTGAAATCGGTGTCGATAGTCATGTCGCCGGCCAGAAGCTCGCTCTTATTCCAGACCAGGAACTCGTTCCCTTCGTACGGCCCGTCGTTGCAGTCGGGATCGCATGAAAAAGAATTCCCGCCGGTCACGATCTTGTCGTCGTTAAATCCAAGCGACGGCTGATCCGGAAAATCGCCGGGCGTTTCAATCGAATAAACGAAGAAGCCATCAAGCGGGTTCGAGTCCTTCGAGACTGCAAGGTTAAAGAATCCATTCTGCGCGGTGGTGATATCGGTGGTGTCGAGGATCAGGAACGAGACAAACCATCGACCTGAAATCGTGTCGTACTCGATTCTTGGATCGCTCGAGAACAAGTCGATATTCATATTGAAGAGGTGATTGAGGTTGAATGTCGCCAGGACGGTGTTGCCGCTCTTGTCGTAGATCTTTCCGACGACGTTGATCACTTCGAAAATATTGTTCGGTCCTGCCGCCACCTGCGTGTCGGGCGGCTCGCAGTCCGCCCCGCATTGCGAGTCCGGAAATGCCAACCCCGCGAAATTCGTCGAGAAGGTTGGCGTGGTGCTCAACGCGAGCGCGGCGAGCGATGGAATCTCTGGAATCGTCGCGCCGCTGTCCAGCGCAGCTTTGCTTTGGCGGTAGGCGGCAGGATGGGCGACGCGGAACGGTCGCGAACGGCGGCCAGCGCTCATCGTCGCCGGCGGCAGTTGCAATGGATAGACAACACCTGTTCGGGTCGCGAGAAGATGTTGCGGAAGTTTTGGCGCCGGCAGCGACGGGCTCGCGGCGGCGGCGCCTGCGCGTGCAGGTAGTGACATCCATGATGCGACGAAAGCGAATGAGAGAACTATCGCGAACGCCGCAACGGCTCGTCGGGGCGTCCATACAGAATTTCTACGGTCACTCATCTACTATCAGGCGCCGCTATAATGTATGCGAGAGCCGGCGGTTGCTACAATCATTTTATTGCGCAAATGGATGGCTAAGTGAGGTCTCTCGATGATTTTGAAAGTTGCACGCCTCGGATACCCGTCGCTCAGGATCGCATCCAGGCCGGTGCCGTCCGACCGGATCAAGACCAAAGAATTTCAGCAGCTGATCGACGACATGATCGAGACCATGTACGAGTACAGCGGTGTCGGACTCGCCGCCCCGCAGGTACATCTGCCGATCCAACTCGCCGTGCTCGAAGTGCACGACCATCCGCGATACCCCGAAATGCCCGAGGTGCCGCTGACTGTCCTCGTCAACCCTGTCGTGACCATTCTCGACCGCACCTTGGTCGAAGAATGGGAGGGATGCCTGAGCGTGCCTGAGCTGCGCGGCCGTGTGCCCCGATTCAAGCAGCTACGCGTCACCGCGCTGGGCCGCAACGCCGAGCCGATCGAGATCGTCGGGTCCGATTTCCACGCACGCGTGATTCAGCATGAGACCGATCATCTGAAAGGCGAAGTCTACCTCGACCGCATGCCGGACATGCGCGCGCTGGGGTTCCTGCAGGAATGGCAGCGCTACCTGCTGAAGCCGGAGGCCGAGAACAATAAGTGAGTTTTACCTCGCCCGTTCCTTTACGGGAGAGGAGGCCGGCGGGCGTAGCCGCCGGTAGGTGAGGGTTCTGGGCGCATCACCAACGCTCGCACTTACTTCGGAGGGGGCGGGATTACCGGCATCTTGCCGGTGGCCTTGAATTCCGCGATTGCCTTGCGCATTTCTTCATTCTGCCCGGCCAGGATGTTTTGCTCGGCCTGAACTTTCGAGAGCTGCGTTTTGAGCTGCTCGTTTTCATTCTGAAGCTTGAGCAGTTGGTCGTTCAGCTGCGAAACCTGCTGCGTCTGCTGGTCGATCTGCGCGCGATAGCCGCTCGAATAGAAATAGAAGAGCAGCGCCGCGATAATCGCGACGACCACTCCGCCAATCACCAATCGTCCCATCGGTTCCTCGTCCTCTGACGTCAGATTAGCGCATCGCGTTACCGAAAAAAGTGAATTGACTTCGCTGGTCAGCCGTCTCTAGAATGCCGGGGATCGGTAAAAACAGACTTCTTGCCGGGCGCCATTTGCAATACATTTACAATTATGCCCGAGGCCCGGCGCCAACGAACGCCGGCTCGGTGAAATTTCACGCGCGGCAGGGGCTAAAGCCGATTTCATGATAGAGGTCCAGGAGTTAACCAAATATTTCGGCGCCACGCTTGCCGTAAACCACGTTTCGTTCAAAGTCGAAAAGGGCGAGATCATCGGATTGCTGGGCCCCAACGGGTCCGGGAAGACGACGATCATGAGAATATTGACGGGATTTTTTCCGGCGACGTCGGGGCGCGCGATGATCGGCGGGCTTGATGTCGCGGAGCATTCGCTCGAGACCCGGCGGCGGGTCGGCTATCTGCCGGAGAACATGGTGCTGTATCCCGACCTCAGCGTCGACGCGCTGCTCGAGTTCGGGGCGCGCGTGCGCGAGATCGATCCCAAGACGACGCGCGATCGAATCGAATATTCGCTCGACACGTGCGGGCTCAAGGACGTGCGGCGCAAGCTTATCGGCAAACTGTCAAAGGGCTATCGGCAGCGCGTCGGAATCGCGCAGGCAATCCTGAGCGATCCTGAAGTGCTGATTCTCGACGAGCCGACTGTGGGACTCGATCCGCGCCAGGTCGTGGAAATCCGCGAGTTGATACGTTCGCTGGCGGGGCATTCGACCGTCCTGCTGTCGACGCACATCCTGCCCGAGGTCAACATGACCTGCCGGCGCGTCGTGATTATCGATCGCGGACGAATCGTGGCGCAGGACACGCCCGAGCAACTGACGGCAAAACTGCAGGGCACCGATCAGACACTGATCACGGTTGCGGGTCCGTCGCCGGCGGTGCGCGAGGCGTTGACCGCGGTCAAGTTCGTGCAGCGGCTCGAGGACCGGCCGGTTGACGCCGGCTCGAATGGTCTGTGCTCGTTCGTCGCGTATTCGAGCGGTCACGGCGACGAAGTGCGCTCGGCCCTGGCGGCCTGCGTCGTGCAGCACGGATGGAGTCTGCTGGAAATCAAACCGATGGCGCTCAGTCTTGAAGATTTGTTTATGCGGCTCGTCACCAAGGAAGAGCGGGTTTAATGTCTAACGGTGCAGCCACGATTGATGTCGCCGGATCGGCGACCGAGACGCGACGTGCGGCGATCCGCGCGGCGGGCACCGGCTTTTCGATAGGCCGGATGCTCGCGGTGACGCGCAAAGAGTTGCGCTCATACTTTGCATTCCCGCTGGTGTACGTGCTGTCGGGCGTGTTCCTGGTATTGGCCGGCTACTATGCGTACACCGACCTGGTTTTCTTCGTCACGATCGCGTTCGCCCGCGACATCATGCAGAACTACTGGCAGTTGCTGTTCTCGGATATCCGGCTCTGCCTGCTGTTGACGCTGCCGTTCATTACGATGCGGCTGTTCGCGGAAGAGCGAAAACTCGGCACGATCGAGTTGCTATACACCTACCCGCTGCGCGACGGCGAAATCCTCGGCGGCAAGTACCTGGCGTCGGTCGCGATCTTCGTCATGATGCTCGCGCTGACGACGCTCTACCCGGTGTACATTTACAGCATCCACTGGTTTCCACTGTTCCCTCTAATCGCCGGTTACCTGGGCCTGCTGCTTATGGGATGCGCGTTTATCGCGTGCGGCGTGTTCATTTCGTCGTTGTGCGAGAGCCAGGTGATGGCGGGGATGGGCACGATCACGTTGCTGCTGTTTTTCTGGATTCTCAACTGGAACGAGGCGGCGTTTACGAATTCGTGGCTTGAATTGCTGCGTGCGTTTTCGCTGTTCGATCAATTCGGCAGCTTCGCCAAGGGCGTGATTGATCTGGATCACGTAACCTATTTCATTTTCTTTATTGTCTTTTTTCTGTTTCTGACGCAGCGATCGATGGAGGCACGCAAGTGGACGGGCCGGCGCTAAAGGATTCGTCGGCGGCCGAGCGCCGATCGATCTGGATGAACTACGCGGTGCTGCTCTACACCGTGATTGCATTCGCCGCCGTGCTGTTTGTCGCCAATGCAATAATCTCGACCTTCAACATCCGATGGGATCTGACGCCGCAAAAGCAGTTCTCGCTTTCAGATTTCGACAAGCGGGTGCTAGGCGGACTGACGCATAACGTCAAGGTGATGGCGTTCGTGCGTACCGAGGATCCCGCCTATCTCGAACTCGCGGACCTGCTGTTCCAGGCGGCCGCCTTCACGCCGCGCCTCACGTACCAGGTGATCGACGTCAACAAGGCGCCCGGGATGGCGCGCGAATACGGCGTGTCGAGCTACGGCGAGGTGATCGTTGAATCGCAGGGCCGGCGGCGCGATTTCGACAACGCACGCTCGGACGAACTGATCCCGGCGATCCTGCAAATCTCGGCCGACAGCAATAAGCACATCTATTTCACGATCGGGCACGGCGAGCGCGACCTGTTCAATTCCGATCGGCAACTCGGCTACTCGGAATGGCGCGGGTTGCTCGAGCAGAACAACTACCAGATCGACAACGTGTCGTTGTTCGCCAGCGGGGTGCCCGACGATGCCAAGGTAGTAGTGTCGCTCGGTCCGCAGAAAGATTTTCTGCCGGAAGAATTGGCGGCGCTCGCCAAGTACCTGGGCAAGGGTGGGCATTACATCGCGATCATAGATCCGTACGGATCGCCGACGCTGGTCGAGTTTCTTAAAAAGTACTACCTCGATTTCATTCCGCAGGTGGTGGTGGATCCCGCGTATCGGCTGACCGCCGGCGAAATTCTCACGACGCAGATTCCGCTGCGATCGGAAACCAACGCGATGAGCCGCTCGATGTCCGCGCCGGCGGTGTTTTCGCTGGGACGTGGCGTGATGATCACCGGCGCGGTCGGTGCGACCGCGCCCGACGATTTGAAGATCGCGGATGAGGACAAATTTCTGTCCTCGTCGCATGAGAGCTGGGCGTCGGGCGATCCCAACGCGCTGACGACCGGCATTACCGAATATAAAGAGGGGCGCGACCTCAAGGGGCCGATTCCGGTGGCCTCCGAGATTGACTTCGCGCCGGCGTCAAATCCGCATATCCCCGTGCAGCAGATGACGCGGCTGGTAGGAATTGGAAGCAGCGCCTTCGCATCGAATCAATTTATCGAGATGCTCGGGAATCGCGATCTCGCGGTGAGCCTGATCAACGAGCTGGCGGGCGACGAGATGCTGATCGCGAGCCGCGAGCGCCTCAACAAGAGCGAGACCGCTGCCTTCTATATCAGCGATCAGGAGGCGCGGCACATGCTGGTTTTCGGATCGATATTCGAACCGGCGATCCTGTTCCTGATCGCGATCACCGTGATGGTACGCAGGAGGTTTTTCGCGTGAGCGTGCGTCCTGCAATCTTCTACACGATCGCGTTTTTCATCCTGCTGCCGATTTATTTCTGGATTCAACCGAACATCAAGCCGACCAGCGCGCTCGAGGAGAAGCAGGAGAGCCTGTTGAAGCTCAACGGTATCGACGCCGTCACCGTTGTGAGTGGAACCGAGTCGTTGCGTTTTCAGAAAGATAAGGACGGCAAGTTCTATAACCTCGTTGCGCCGCCGGGAAAGTTCGTGCCGCACGACCTGATGGACGCGATGGTGTCGCTACTGACGGGTGCGAAGTCAGTCGAAGTGGTGGCGGAGGATACCAGCGACCTCGCGCAGTTTGGCCTGGACCATCCGAAGTCGGTGTTAACCATCGAGTCGTCCGGCCAGCCGCAGCCGATCAAGATAGCGTTCGGCAACGAGAACCCGACGCACACCGCAATCTACGCGCAGATCGAAGGAATCCCGAAAGTATTTCTACTGGGCCAGAACATCGAGTACTACCAGTCGCTGATGTTCCAGTGGATAGAGGGCAAGCAGGGCAAGAACGCCTAGCTTTCTGATTCCTCTCTTCATCGTTGTGTCATTCTGAGCCGCTGCGGCGAAGAATCTCGACGGACGTTCCTACGTCCGGCGTTACTAATGAGGCGCTAACGCGCGTCGCAAAACCGGAACCGGCTTCGCTAGCGCGAAGCTGTCCGAGGCCCTTTCTCCCGTCGCTGCGCTCCCGTCGTCAGGGTGACACAAGGCGGAAGGCGATGCCCTCTTCGACAATGAAGGATTCAGTGGGGCGGGCCGCCGTGCCCGCCCTCGCGCCCTTAAAGTTAGTGCGCCAGACCTTTTTCTTCGAGCAGCTTCTCTAACGCGTGCAGGAAGTGATCGTAGTATTGGCCGTGATTGGAGGTGCCGTCGCGGGCGCGGATTCGGTCTGACGCGCGGACTTCGGCAATCAGATGATCGCGGAATTCGTCCCAGGTGAAATGTCCCGACTTGGAAAGCTGCAGCGCGATTGCGAATGCGCGCGCCTCCCATGGTGCACTGAAGACATGGTCGGGATCGAGGCGCGCCGCGTCGATCAACTCGCTCAGCGCAGCATTGTTCATGCGCGCCGCGCCTCGACCTTCGCGACTCCGACCATCGAGTCTCGCGTCACGATTGCAGCGAGTTCGTCTTCGCTCATCTTCGCGGTGCCTTTCGGGCGCTGCGGGATTACGAGGTAGCGAATCTCCGCGCTCGAATCCCACACGCGAATTTCGACTTCCTGCGGCAGTTCGAGGCCGAAATCCTCGAGCACGCCGCGCGGATCGCTGACTGCTCGCGAGCGATAGGCGAAGCTCTTGTACCAGACCGGCGGCAGACCCAGCACCGGCCACGGGTAACATGAACAGAGGGTGCATACGACGAGATTGTGAATGCGATCGGTGTTCTCGACTGCCACCAGATGACCGCCCTCGGGTCCCGCGAATCCCAGTTCCGCGACGGCGCTGGTCGCGTCGGCGAGCAGGCGCTTGCGATACGCCGGATCGGTCCACGCCTTCGCGACGACGCGCGCGCCGTTGCGCGGACCGACGCGAGTCTCGTAGGTGTCGACGATCGCGTCGATTGCGCTCGGATCGATCAGTCCCTTCTCCGTCAGCAGCGCTTCCAGAGCCTTCACGCGCGCCGCCGGTCCGCTGTCGTCAGTATTATGATCTCCGCTCATCCTTCACCGTCTACTTTTTTCAGTGTCTACCCGTTGGTGCACTGTCGTGCGTTTCGCGGCCTTCGGCTTCGATGCGATCGGTTCCAGGTAGTCCTCCCACAAATCTATATACAGTCGCTCGCGACTGCTCGCGGGTTTGCCCCATAGCTCGCGCGCGTCGAATGAGACCGAGTAACAATGCTGCCGCTTGGTGCCTGCATGATGCGCGTTGGTGTCGGGGAAGACGAAAACTCCCCAGTCCCGCGCGATGACACCGGCTTTGCCGCGCACGTAGCGCGGCAGGCGCGTGTGTCCCGAAGGATTCAAGTTGCGCGCGCGCACGCGATCGCCCTTGGCATAGCGAGCGCGCGCAGTTTTGGATCCGCGTTTGTCTTTGACGGGAGCCGGGCCATGAGCGGCGACCGCATTCGCGATCTGACGCGGGTCGATCGAGGCATCCTGCCTGGCGAGCAGTTCCTCGCGCGTCACGACGCCGTGCTCGACGAGGATCGTCTCGACCGCCGCGACCCATCGTTCGTAATAGCTCGACGCGAGGTAGCGCGCGGGCGGAATCCGCTCGATCGCGTGACGAAACTCGTCGATATTGACCTGCGCCGAACCCATCACGGGACCGACGAGAGCATACATCCGCCGTTCCCAGTCGGCGTGGAAGACGGGTTCATTCTGTTCGCGGACGACCGGCCCGAAACCGTCCATCCCGCCCATGTCATGTACTCCATTCATCGCGGCGATTATCGTGGAGATTGGACGACACGAGCAAGCGGGGAGCGGCCCGATGCCATCGACGGCGTCGCTGCGTGGCAATTTAGTTGCTCTTGTTAAGTCTAGTATTGCTCTGATAAGCTGCGAGCAGCCGATGAAATCAAATCGCCCATCCGAAGCACCGCACGTTGTTTGGCCCTTGGATCTTCGAGTGTTCGCCGTTGTGGCCGGGCTATGGGGTCTCTGCCTCGCGGTCAGCGCGTTGATTCCAGTCGCCGATGTCGATCTGGTCGATCCTATCGAGACAATTTTCGCGGGCGTGCGATTCGCCGGCTACGACGCACGCGTGGTGCTGATCGTGCAGGCGGGAATTTTCGCCGCGATCGCGGTCGGAGTTTTTTTTCATCAGCGATGGGGACTGTTGCTGGCGCTCTGCTACATGGCCGAAGTCGTGATGAGCCATCTGGCGTTCGTGATCGCCTATCTGCCAATCCGTTCGGAGTGGGAAAACGTGCACTCGGTTGCGTCGCAAGGGCCGATGGTCGTGTTGATCACTCTGTATCTTTGGATTCGCGCCTACGATTTGATTTTCGATTTGCATCCCACCGACGCGCGCGAGCGGCCAGTCTCGGACGCGAGTCATCGAGTAGCGGTTCGTGAGAATTCCAGCGCAGGCGATATCGCGGCAATAGCCGAGTAAGTTTCTATACCGGAACAAGTGCACGTGCTAACCGAGATGGCCGATCACGGCTGTTTCGTCTCGTAACAGGTCGTGGTGCTCCATCCTCGGTCGCAATGGCGCTTGATGTGAACGCCATTTTCCATGCAGTCATATTCAGGAGAGAAAAAGCGACTGGTTATTTTGCATTCCCGAAACACTTTGCCATCGCGTGTATACGTGCATCGCTCGCCATCGCATTCGTCAAGGACTTGTACGCCATTTTCTTGGCATTCCAATCGGAATGGCGGAACCGCCATCTGCGTAGGGGTAATGCATTCGTCTCTTACAACGCTTCCGTCAGGCTCGACTGTGACGACGTGACTCGTGGGCGATAACTGACGGACGAAGCAGCCTGATAGCCAAGACACCAACCAAAGCAACGGAATTGCGAGCGCAATCGCGACCCGCGCCCTCTTCAAAAGACTGCCCCGTCCTTCCGAGGGTCGGTGCTCGGACCGCGGACCCTTCCCACCGACCATCACTTTTCTCCTTTTGATTTTATCTCCGACTCGAAGTTATCGAAGATCAGGCCCAAGTTAGCATTGAGTCAATCCCCAACATGAAGCTTGGATGCACGAAAGAGCTGGCGAAGATGTTTGGTGGCGACGGTAGGAGTCGAACCTACGACACTGCGGATATGAGCCGCATGCTCTGACCAACTGAGCTACGTCGCCACCGGGAATCGTCAAATGTAGCGTGAGCGCGGGAGGCGCGAAAGACCGCCCGCCAAATCGTTTCAGCGCAGCGGGATGCTGCGGGTTTTGACCGCCCGGTGCCCGCGCTGGACCTGGTAGAGCACGCCTTCGGTGAACTCGACGCAGGTCAGTTTGCCGCCGTACACCAGGCCGGTGTCGATGCCGAGTTTATACGGCAAGTCGATCATCACGCCGCGCATCGGAGTGTGGCCGAAGACCACGGTCGCGTCGATTTTGTGCGGATTGAAAATGAACTCCTGCCGAATCCACAGCATGTCCTCGGGCTGCTGCTCCTCGAGTTGGCGCGTCGGCATGATGCCCGCGTGGACGAAAAGGTAGGGCGGGCGCAGATAGCTGGTGGCGAGACGATTCATGAAGCCGAGGTGCGCGTCGGGCAGGCGCTCGAAGGCGTTCTCGAGGTCCTCCTCGGGCACGCCGTAGCTGTCGAGCGTCGCGATGCCGCCGTTGAACAGGAACGACTCGCCGTAATTTCCCGGCATCCCGAGGTACGACATCATCATGTCCTCGTGATTGCCCTTCAGGAAAACGCATTCGGCGTTGCCGCGTTCGAGATCCAGCGCGAGATCGATAACGTCGCGCGCCGACGGGCCGCGATCGACGTAGTCACCGACGAAGACGACGGTGTCGCCGGCGGTCGGCGCGATCGATTTGAGAATCGCGGCGAGTTCATCGGGACATCCGTGGATATCGCCGATCGCGAACAGGCGTCCTTCGGGTTTGGTTTTTTTGTTGGCAGGCATGATGAGGATGTCAGTCCGAGTGCGGCTTCGAGCTGCCGTTATGGAGCAAATCGATGAGCGACTTGCGGTCTTCAATTATACGACGCGCGGCGCTGTAAGGATTCAGCTTGCCGGCGCGAATCTCGTTGAGCACGCCCGGCGCGCCACCGTCGGCGACGGCGCGGGCAGTGCGCTCTTCGAGTTCCGCGGACAGCACTTCGACAAATTCTCGGGTGCGGCGCTCGGACTCGCGCGCCGCGTCGACATGCTCGTGCAGATACTCGCCATGCTTCGCAATTGCGCCGACTACGGCGTCGACGCCTTTGTCGATCGCGGCCTGTGTCAGCAGCACCGGCGGGCGCCATCCTTCGCCGGAACGCAGATGCACGCTGAGCTCCAGCTCGGCCTTGACCCGGTCGGCGCCTTCGCGGTCGGCCTTGTTGACGACGAATACGTCGGCGATTTCGTTGAGCCCGGCTTTCATCACCTGCACGCCGTCGCCCGCCTCGGGCACGGTGACGACGACGGTGGTGTCTGCCAGATCCATGATCGAAAGCTCGGTCTGTCCGACGCCGACGGTCTCGATGATGATTACGTCGGAGCCGTATGCGTCGAGCAGCTTGACGATTTCGCGTGCGGCGCGGCTGAGTCCGCCGTGGCTGCCGCGCGATGCGAGGCTGCGGATGTAGACGCCGGCGTCCTTGTAATGGTCGGTCATGCGGACGCGATCGCCGAGCACCGCGCCGCCGGAAAACGGACTAGACGGATCGATCGCAAGGATCGCGATCTTTTTTCCGAGCGCGCGATACTTCGCGATCAGGCGGTTGACGAGCGTCGATTTCCCAGCGCCCGGCGGCCCGGTGATCCCGACCACCTGCGCATGACCGGTCTTGGCGTAGATTCGCTCGATGATCGCGCTCGACTCGGGCGCGCGATTTTCAACCATCGTGATTAGCTGAGCGAGCGCGCGCATCTCGCCTGCGTCGAACCGCTTGAGCAGAGCGTCCAGCCGCGCGTCTTTCGTCTCAGGGCTCGCGGCAGGCGCGGCCATATGGTGTCGGGATTCAGCAGGCATACGAGGTCGTCTCATAATGATAGCGGCTGGCGATCGGATGGCGCAACAAAGGTCGCGCAGGTGCAAAGGAGAAGTGGAAATTATTTTATTGAATGTGAAACCCGCCGTGGGTTTCACGCTTCCTTGGGCAGGGGTGACCCCTGCACCCAGTGAGAAGCGCAAAGTTGCGCGCGGCGCGCTACTTTGCTCTCAGGGGCGGGGGAGAAGGGGAATGTCGCGCGGGGCTACTCGCGTTCCTGGAAGCCTTCGAGGTTGCGGGAGCGGCCGGTCTGGCGCAGTTTGCGC
>NZ_JBAUYR010000037.1:0-23514 GCF_049584895.1 Binatus sp. (SeqCode) | reverse complement strand
GCTCATCGGTGACCTCGACTTTGGACTCGGGCACCTTGAGGCCTTCGTAATCCTTGACCTCGATGGTCGGGCGCAAGTCAAAGGTCGCGCTGAACTTGAGCGCGAGGTCCTTCTGCAGGTCGGTCTGTTCGGTGACGATTTCGGGCGCGACCACCGGCTTGAGGTCGTGCTCCTCGAGCGCCTTCCTGGTGTATTCCTCGACGAGCTTCTGAACTACCTCGCCGCGGACCTGCTCGCCGAAAAATCGCTCGAGCAGATTGCGCGGCGCATGGCCGGGACGAAAGCCCTTGAGCACCACGCCGCGTTTGAGTTCGTTGTAGGCGCGATCCAGCTCATGCTTGATTTCGTCGGGCTCGACTTCAATCGTAACCTTACGCCGGAGACTGTTGGGTTCTTCGATATTTACATTCATTGGTGTTTGAACTTCCCAGATAAACATACCGCGATTAGGTGAATCAACCGAGTGCGGTGGAAAAGGAGCGCGGAATGTTGAAGGAGCGCTGCGCGATTTAGGAGACCGGTGCCGGCTTCGCGTGCGCGAAGCTGTCCGAGGCCCGTTCCTCCCGTCGCTAACGCTCCCGTCGTCAGGGTGACACACAAAGTCGCGAGTTGCTCGCTTGGTCAGGATGACATCGGTCCGTTCAAACCTGTGTCGCAATCCGCTCTTTGTGTCATCCCGAGCGTAGCCGAGGGACCCCGGATCTTTTACGACGGAAGCAACGTCGACTCACTTATGGCACGCGGAGCCGAGTAGCTCCTATATTCCTCAGATCATTCAGAGCTCAAATCATTCCACGCTGGATTCATCGACTCGATCAGTTTGATTTTCTTCGCCCGCGTCCAATTCTTCAGCTGCTTTTCGCGCGATATAGCTGCGGCAGGATCCGCAAATTCCTCGAACCACACCAGCCGATCTACTTTATATGTAGCCGTGAACCCCGGAGTTTCCCTCATCCGATGTTCTCTTACGCGGCGCGCCAAATCGTTCGTAACCCCGATGTAGATTGTGCGCGAGGGGCTCGCGACGATGTACACGAAGTAAGAGGTACCCGGTGAACGCATTCTGGTCGGTGACTATAGCCGGATTAAAGGAAGCTTGGTCCCGCGCGCCATAGGTGAGTCGACGTTTCTTGCATCGCAAAAGATCCGGGGTCCCTCGGCTGCGCTCGGGATGACACAAGGCAAATGCGAATGCCGCATTCCGGACAGAACCGTTCAGTCGTATCCGGGCGCTGACTTCGAGCGTACAATCCTTCCACGCCTCGCGGGTCGCCGCCGATCTCAATGTCTAAATTGCAGTTCCAGCTACGTGGCCGCGAAATGAATCGGATCGAGGCCGTCAGCGAGGTGGTGTTCGGCTTTGCGCTCGCCCCGCTGGTCGTCTCGCTGGAAGTTCCACATACCTACGCGGATCTTCTAAACGCGATGCGCGGTTTCCCGGCTTGACGAGCGCGATGAATCGCCGCTCGAGCTGGTTCCGTCAGGGACTGCGGTCCCGGCTACCATCGAGGAGTGAAAGATTTCTCTGCATGCGAGGCTTCCCCATTGCAGAGCGGCTGAAGTTCTTTCATCAGATACTCGCGGCGATCAAGCCTGTCGATGGGCAATGCCAGCTCGAAGGCGAAACCCGAGGGCCGATAATGAACGATGCACGGATCGTCGCCCTCGAGATGCTTCAGAATCCGCGCCCGAAGGTTCTCCGCATCGCCAACATAAATCCAGAAGGCGCTGAACAGACCGTAGACTCCGGAGCATTCGGGCGCATTGCGCAGGATCGATTCGCGTTGAAATAGAAATTTGCTGTAACGATTTTCCGCGAACGCCGCACTATCTTCACCGCTGTCGGCTTCGTTTTGCAGCTCGTATAGGAAAGCTGACCTGCCCATTGGATCACCGCCTGTCTGATAAGCCGAGGTTTTGGAGCATCACCGAAACCGATGCAGGTAAAGAATGCCCGCTCCCGATCAGTTCGGCTGGCTCGGGCGACATCCGAATTCAGAAAACCATCTGGCAGCCAGCAGAAGTAGAGGATGGCGATGGGGAGGGTAGTCAGGATGGGGAGTGACTGCCAGATGGTTTGGAAAGATCGACATGGGCTTTCGACTCAGATCTGATCAGCGTTCTGACCTTAGTCGAGATCACATTCTGATCTTTGGCGAGCGAGTGGCAAGAACAAGTTGCTGTAACTTTGCTACCCCGGGATCAGTATTCGGCGATTTTCAGTGCCTTAGCCCAACTCTGGGTCCTGGGTAGCAACGTCTATCCACAACGGTATCCACAGGGGGCTCAACAGGGCGGTCAGTCGGCGGAACCGGCAAGATCAAATGTTTCAGTCAACCGATAAATTTGATTTGGAATGAGAGCGTACTTCTTGTATAGGAAGCTGAGCACGTCATCACCAAAGTAACATCCGTGGGGGCCACATATTGGCTACCTTAAAATTGAACGACACGGTGCCGACACCGTCCGAACGCTCGACGACGCTCTCAGCTGTTCGCTGGCGTCTTAGCTTTGACGCCGATCTCCAGAACCTGGCGTGGATTGCCGCAGTTGCGGTCATCTATTACGCCGCCGGAAGACTCGGCCTCTATTTCGCCTCCTTCTCCCCCAGCTCGTCGCCGGTATGGCCGCCGACCGGAATCGCCTTCGCCGCGTTGCTGTTGCTCGGCTATCAAATCTGGCCGGGAGTTTTTCTCGGCGCCTTCTTCGTCAACCTAGCGGTTTCCGGCGCCGTGTTTGCGTCGCTTGCCATCGCGACCGGCAATACGCTCGAGGCCGTCGTGACAGTCTACCTCACGATGCGCTATGCGAACGGCCGCAAGCTATTCGAACATGCCCAGGATTTTTTCAGATTTGCCGCACTGGGCATGCTCGCGGCTGCGCTCAGCGCCAGCATCGGCGATATCAGTCTTGCGCTCGGCGGACTCGCCCACTCAAACGAATTTGCACGAATCTGGCTGACCTGGTGGCTCGGCGATGTCGGCGGCTTTCTGCTGTTCGCTCCGTTTCCAATCCTATGGATCGAGCGTCCCCGTTCGACCGGCGATCATCGACGGCCGCTCGAATCCTCATTGACGCTCGCCGCGGTAGCTCTATTTGGGATTCTGGTGTTTGCCGGCGCCGTTCCCGGCATCGAGAAATATCCGATCGGCTTCGTCTGCATCCCGATACTGGTTTGGACCGCGTTCAGGTTCGGCCAGCGCGAAGCCGCCGCCGCGATTTTCGTGCTCACCGTTTGTGCCGAATGGGGAATGATGCGAGGGCACGGTCCATGGGCGCGATTTGCCAGTCTGATATCGTCCGACATCATCCCGCAGGCGTTCCTGTTGACGATGGCCGTGATGACGATGGCGCTGGCCGCGGTGGTGTGGGAGCGCAAACGCGCCGAAGAGGATGCGAACGAGGCTCGCAATCAGGCAGTGGCTGCCAATCGCGCGAAAGATCAGTTTCTCGCGATGCTGGGACACGAGTTGCGTAATCCCATCGCCGCGCTCTCCAGCGCAATCCGCGTGCTCGAACACACCGACGTGCTTTCGAATCAATACTCGAATCTGCTCGAGATCATGGTTCGGCAAAGCGGCCACCTTTCGCGGATGGTCGATGACCTCCTCGATGTCCAGCGCCTCACCGCGAGCAGGATCACCCTCAATCGCCGGCCGATGAATCTCGCTGAATGCGCTCGCGACTGCGTCACCGCGCTACGCTTGCGCGAGGGATATGCCGACCACAACATCGTTCTCCGAATCGAAGATACCTGGATCGACGGTGATCCCGATCGCATCGCGCAGATTCTCACCAACCTACTTTCCAATGCGTGTAAGTACACGCGCCCGCAAGGCAAAATCGTCCTCAGCATCCGGCCGGAAAACGACTATGCCTTCATCTGCGTCGAAGACGACGGCGACGGAATTCCTGCCGACTTGCTGCCCCATATTTTCGAGCTCTTCGTTCAGGGCGATCGACTCTCCGATCGTCATCCAGGAGGACTAGGCCTCGGCCTGACCCTGGTCCGACGGCTGTCGGAGTTGCACGGAGGGACGATCGACGCGCACAGCGACGGACCCGGCCGCGGCAGCAAATTTACTCTGCGAATTCCGCGCATCGAGGCCAGGATAGTCGCGCAAACAACCGCGACCCGGACCGCGCCGGTGCGTTCAAGGCGCGGCCGCCGGATTCTTATTGTCGAGGACAATACCGACGCGCGCGAGGCGCTCCGCGTGGCGCTCGAGATGTCAGGCCACGAGATCTTCGAAGCCGATTCCGGAGCGAGCGGCGTCGAATCCGCGCTCGCGAACCATCCCGACGCCGCCCTCATCGACATCGGCTTGCCGGGCTTCGACGGATACGAAGTCGCCCGACGAATTCGTTCATCGGCCGAGAATCGCGGGATCATGCTGATAGCGCTGACCGGTTACGGATCGCCCGAGGATCGAAGGCGCGCCAAGCAGGCTGGATTCGACACCCACCTCGTCAAGCCGCTCAACTTCGATCTGCTGGACGACTTACTGACGACGCCCGGTGAGCCGATCCTCGAAAAGTCGGCCGCAAGTCAGAGCTGAAAACGGACGGGGTTCCGAAGGGCTTAGCGGTTGGCCTCCTGATTGAACCACGACCTTGGTGACGGAAATTCGCTTCGCCAAGTGATCGAGATCCAGGCAGAGCGCCTCTCCTTCCCGGCCGCACTAACCGATGGCGAACGGGGGGACGGGCCGATCGGGCTTTTCAGGCGGCGATTCGGCGGTTGGCTCTAACCATCGCTTCCAGTCGCCGCGTGACCACCGCGAGCAGATGCCCCTCGCGAATCACCACCTTCATACGTTGGAAGTCACGCAGCACCTGTCCCACTTTTGCCCGCGACGCGCCGACCAGGTCTGCCAGTTGCCGCTCGGTGAGCGCGACCCGGATGAGGATGCCCCGGGTTTCCTGCACTCCAAACTCGCCCGACAGTTCGAGCAGCGCTACCGCGACGCGTCCCTGCAGCCGCAGTCCGAGGAAGCTCGGATAACGCCCCATCAGGTAGCCCCGTCTCTCGTTCTCCCAATCCGCCAGCTTCAGGAAATCAGCCGGACGGACGCCCAGGCCGATACTGATGAAGCTGTTGGTCGTCAGTTGCGCGACCCTGCAATCGCTCAGTGCGATCCATCGGAAAGTATGCTCGACCCCGGGCGCCATCATCGGCATTCTGAAGAGCACGCCCGGCGACATGATTGCGACCACTCGCGATCGGGTGCCGTCGACGCGGCGCAGTTCCGCCGTCCCCGACAACATGATGTAGGTATCTTCGCTACGTGCGCCGCGTTCTTCGAAGATAACGTCCTTGTGTTTCACATTTCGGGTCGTCATCGAGTCGACAAGGTTCTTCAGTTGCGCCGACGACAGCCAGGCCAATCCTTTAAGTCGGCCCAGCAGTTGAAGATCCGATGGTCTCGTTTTTGGAATTGTTGCGGTCATCGATCGATCTCCGATCTACGCAGCCACAGTTGTGTCCAACGAGATACCCCCAGATCCAGTCGACTTGAGAAGGCATGGCGAGGGTAAACTGCCTGATGCGATTCAGCGTAACCTAATCACTTTTCAACCAGTAAGGCGATCCAGCAATCGTCGTGATCGCCATCATTCATCGGACTCAGAATACGTACGCGCCGCGCCTGGTGTCATCCTTCCCAGCGCTCGCTTCGTTCAAGCTGACGGACTCTCCGCCTTCCTCGACATCAAAGGCACCTCGCCGATATGGACTTCGCTTTCAGGAAAACCTAGACTGCGCCAGATACCCAGAGGGTGATCGCCCGGCTATTCACGTCGTATTCACTGATTCAATTTGCACAACGGGCGCTGCCCTTAAAATCAAACCTCGACCTTTCAGGAGACTCGGATTGCGATGAGCGAATCGAATATCGTTCTGCCCACTTTAACCAGCGGACAAGTCATGATCCTGTGGCTGGTGCTGGTCTCGGCGCTGGTCGCGCTGGCCTACGGAGTCGTGCTGATCCGCGTGGTACTGGCCGCCGACCCCGGACCCAAATCCATGACCGACGTGTCCGACGCTATCGAGCTTGGCGCGATGGCCTACCTCGGACGCCAGGTCAAAACCATGATCTGGTTCGTCGGCGCGATTTTTATCGCGCTGTTCTTCATGTACCGCAACGTGTACCAAGGACTATACCTCCCGCTGGGTATCTCGATCGCATTCCTGATGGGCGTCGCCGCATCGTACGGCGCCGGCTACGTCGGGATGTGGCTCGCGGTCAAGGGCAACGTCCGCAGCGCCAACGCCGCGCTCACCAGCTTCAAGGACGCGATGGAGCTCGCGTTCAAGGCGGGCGGAGTCTCGGGGATGTTCACGGTCGGCCTCGGACTGCTCGGCGCGACGATCATCTTCCTGGTATTCCGCGAGAACGCGATGAAGGTCCTGGTCGGCTTCGGCTTCGGCGGCTCGCTCGCGGCCCTATTCATGCGCGTCGGCGGTGGAATCTACACCAAGGCGGCTGACGTCGGCGGCGACCTGGTCGGCAAAATCGAGCAGGACCTCCCCGAAGATGACCCGCGCAATCCCGCCACGATTGCCGACAACGTTGGTGACAACGTCGGCGACTGCGCCGGCATGGCGGCCGACGTGTTCGAGTCCTACGAGGTGACGCTGGTGGCCGCGATCATCCTGGCGGCCTACGCCCTGCAGGAGTCGGACTTTATCGCGGCCTACGGGCAGTACGCGGGCGCATTCGCGGTCAAGCTGATCATGTTCGCGCTGATCCTGCGCGGCGTCGGCGTGTTCTCGTCGATCATCGGAATCATGGCGGTGCGGGTGCCGGCCGGCAAAATGCTCGACCCGATGCGCCCGATCAACATCGGCTACATGACCTCGGCGGTCGCGTCCGTCATCGGATTCTTCGTCGTGAATTATCTCTATCTCGACGACCCGCGCACCGGCGCGACCGACTGGCGCTTCGCATGCTGCGCGTCGCTCGGAATTATTCTCGCGGTCGTGACGCTCTGGCTCACCAACTATTTCACGCATCCGGACAAAGGCCCCGTCACCGAAACCGCGATGGCCGCGCGCACCGGCCCAGCCACTTTGATCCTGTCGGGCATGGCCGAGGGCCTCGAGTCGTCGGTGTGGGCGCTGCTGGTGATCGCGGCCGCGATCATCGGCGCGATGGCCATTTTCCACGAGTCGCTCGCGCTGCAGTTTTACGGAATCGCACTGACCGGGCTGGGCTTGCTCACCACCACCGGCTTCATCCTTGCGATGGACACCTACGGACCGATCACCGACAACGCCCACGGCATCTTCGAGATGGGCGGAATCCATCAAGAGGAAGCATCGAAGACGCTGTCCTGGATGGACGCGATCGGCAACACTACCAAGGCTCTCACCAAGGGCCTCGCGATCGCGACCGCGGTCCTCGCCGCCGTCTCGCTGTTCCGCTCCTTTATAGATGAGGCCCATCTCGGCGCGATTGGCGTCCAGATCAACATGCCGACCGTGTTTGTCGGCCTGATGATCGGCGGCGCGGTGCCGTTCCTGTTCAGCTCGTTCGCGATCAAGGCGGTGAGCCGCGCTGCGTATCAGATCGTGTTCGAGGTCCGCCGTCAGCTCCGGATGCATCCGGGAATCATGGAGGGCAAAGAACTGCCCGACTACAGCGCGTGCGTCGATATCGTCACCGCGGCATCGCAGAAAGAACTGCTCGGCCCCGGAATCCTCGCTATCTTCTCGCCGCTGCTGGTCGGCTTCGGCCTCGGCGCTGGCGCGCTCGGCGGATTTCTCGGCGGCACGATTCTGACGGGTCAGTTGATGGCGGTCTTCATGTCCAACGCGGGCGCCAACTGGGATAACGCGAAGAAAAAAGTCGAAGACGGATTCCTCGGCGGCAAAGGCACTGACGTCCACAAAGCGTCGGTAGTCGGCGACACCGTCGGCGATCCATTCAAGGACACGGCGGGCCCCGCGTTGAACCCAATGATCAAAGTGATGAACCTGGTCGCGATTCTCGCCGCCCCGTTCACCACGGTCGAGCTCGGCGGCGTAACCGCCTTGCGCGTATCGGTAGTAATCCTGTCAATCGTCGCGCTGTCGATCGCAGTAGTCTTCTCCAAGCGCGGCTCAATCGCGGAAGAGAGCCTCGCAATCGAAACCAAGCAAGCCGCGTAAGCGGATTTCACATCGCGCAAAAAGGGCCGGCCGCCAAAAGCGTCCGGCCTTTTTTCTTTCTGATTCCCTCGCCCCAAGTTCTGATCCCTCGCCCGTTCCTTCACGGGGAAGCCCTTGGTTAGGTGAGGGTGCCGGGCCCCATACGCTGCCTCAAAATCATCGCTCATCTCTTTCCACAAACGCACGCAACCTTCCCAACGCGGCGTCCCAATCGCGCGAAATCTGATCGAGGTACCTCTGCACATTCGCAAGACGACTCGCGCGCAGCTCCCACACCGATTCACGCCCAGCGCGCGATCCGCGCGCGAGTCCGGCCTCCTCGAGTGCGTGTAGATGCTTCGTGATCGCCTGGCGCGAAACCTTCGCCCCACTCGTGAGCCGCATTATCGACAGCGGTCCCTCTTCGCACAGCCGCGTGACGATTCGCAAACGGGTTTCGTCGCCCAGCGCTGCGAAGATTACCGCGGCGTCCGCTCGTTTCGCAGCGGTATGCATCGACACTCGTGCCATGACGCCGGCTCAGCCCTTCGCGTGCTGCGCGAGGTACTTCTCGATCAGCTTCATCTGCGCCGCCCATCCACCTTCGTTGGCAGCGAACGCCTTGGCGCGCCGCTCAAGCGGGATCTGGTCGAACCCCGACTCGGTGACGGTCAGCTTCGTGCCGTCCGAAACCTCGTTGAGCTTGAACGCGACCAGCGTCGTGGGCTCTTTCGAATAGTCGACGCCCGAATCCACCGCAAACGGATGCCATCGAAAAGAAAACAGCCGCATCGGTTCGACCCGATCGACCTGAAACTCGAAACGATATCCTCGGTACGGTTCCTGTCTTTTCGCGACCTCAGCGTCGACCCTCGTCGGCACCATCTTCCCGATAATGCTGGTGCCCGCGACGAAAGGCCCGTCGAACTCGACCCCGAACCAAGTGCCAAACTGCTTCGAGTCGCTGATCGCCCGCCACACCCGCTCGCGCGGCGCGTGCAGCAGGACACTTTTCTCAATCCGATCAGTATTTGTAGCCATACGCAACCTCCAAGTTGCGTTTACAGTATCGCCACTCGCCCTCGAAATGCAACCTCAAGGTTGCAGAACGCTGCGCCGCGATTACTGTTCTTCCCGATTTTCGCGTCATCCTGAGCCGGCGGGCACCGCGAGCCGACGCGAAGGATCTACGCGAAGCGATTCTAAAGAATTCGAAGGTGCGCAGGTTCCCTAACGCGAACCGCCGCGCATCCTGTTCATATCGACCAGCCCGGTCTGGATCGTCACCCCGCCATCCACGATGATCGCCTCGCCCGTGATAAACGACGCCTCGTCGGAGGCGAGAAACAGCACGGTATTCGCGATCTCCTCGGGCTCCCCCATCCGTCCGAGCGGTGCAGCCGCGCCCTGCAGACGGCGAAACTCGTCGGCGCGATTACCCGCGAGCAGCTCCGGCGCGCGCGTGTTGATCGCGCCGGGACAGACGCAGTTGACGCGGATTTTGTAGCGCGCATTTTCCATCGCGGCCGCGCGGGTCAGATTGATCACCCCCGCCTTCGCTGCATTATAAGACGCGAGCCCGTAGTCGCCGCGCGTGCCTGAGATCGACGCGGTATTCACGATCGCGCCGCCGCCCTGTTTGCGCATGATCGGGATGCTGAACTTGATCCCGAGAAACGTACTGGTCAGGCATACCGCCTGCACGCGATTCCAGCTCTCGAGCGTGGTCTCCTCAAGCGACGCCAGCTCGGCAAAACCCGCGTTGTTGAACATCACGTCGAGTCGGCCGTAGTTCTCGATCGCGCGGCCGATCGCCGCCTGCACGCCTTCGGGATCCGAGGCATCCATCTTGATTTGCACGGCCTTGCCGCCCGCGCCCTTAATCTCGTTCGCGATCTTCTCGCCGCGCGTCCCGCTCAGATCCGCGATTACCACTGCCGCGCCTTCGCGCGCAAAACGCTTCGCCGTCGCCGCGCCGATCCCCGATCCGCCGCCCGTTATAACCGCTATGCGTCCTTCGAGTCTTCCCGGCATGATTGAACTCCTCGACGGCGGCATCTTCCGTCCACCCGCCTTGCAATCGCCCTATCCTCATTAATGAGGTGCCAGAAAAGCAAGCTGTCGAGGAGCGCCCGTAGGGGACCGGTTCAGTTTGGCTTTCTGCGTTTGTCATTCCCGCGCGGCTGTCGCTAGCGAAGCGCTTCTGCGCGAAATTGAGCAGCGAGTCTGCGAGCAGGTTTCAATATTGTCCGGCGCGCGAGGAATCCCGGTCCATCTCATCATTCTGAGCGGAATCTGTGGAGCGAAGAATCCCGGAGCCGCGCGCGCACCTTTCCGCAACGCAGGACTCGTGCACTCACCTCACGCCAGCAAACCCTTGCCCGGCACGTGATTCACCTCGAGCCGAATCCCGTCGGGATCCTCGAACAGGACCGAGTAATATCCCGGCGCCCACGGCCCATCTTCCGGCGGATGCACAATCTTCGCGCCGATCGTTTGCAGGAAGCCGTAAATCTGGTCGACGTCGCCGCGCTCGCGCGCGCGCAGACACACGTGATGCAGTCCGACGCGTCGCTGCTGGAATATCTCTTTGCGATACGAATCGTCGCCGCGCATGATTCCCACCGCCGTCCTGCCGCCCACGCAGTACAGCATCTCCTCGCTGCGCATCACCGGCTTCATCCCGAGATACGTGAGCAGTTTTTCGTAGAACGGATAGCACGCCTCGAAATTGCTGACCGTGAGCATCACATGCGCGACGCCGTTGATCTCCATTTTTTTTCACCGTTCCTTTCAAAGAGCGTAGAGCCATTCGTGATCCGGATGTGTATTTTCTATAGCGTCGCGGAGCCATCGCCGCGCCTCGACGCTCAGCGCCGGCAGTGCGTTCTCGAAATCGAGTCGGTCGCGCGCCTCGAGATGCTTGGCCTTGAACAGCAGCACGATTTCCGGCGCGAGATACGGCAGCCCCCAGAGCGGATGAAATCCCATCCGCGCGAGCGGCATCCGAATTTCCAGATTGCGCCGGAAGATCCATTCGGTCTCGTTCGATTCCGCGAGCATCACCTGGAACGCCGGCTCCGATTCGCCCGCGCGGTAGACGTTGATCTGATGGACCGGCAACTCGAGCCGCTCGCCGGGCGGCCATTCGACAATCTTCCCAAGATTCGGCGGCATCCCGTCCGGATGCGGAATAATCTTTTTCAATGAAAATTGTTTCAGCGCCTTGTGCAGTGCGAGCTGATCGCGTCGCATCACGAGTGTGTCGACGTCGTGATGCTCGCGGGTGACGCGCCCGAGATGCAGATCGATCGCCCATCCGCCGGAGAAGTAGAATGGCGCGCGCAAATTCCCGACAGCTTCGGCGACTTCAAGTAATGGTTTAAGTTCTGTTTCCACCGGACAACCTAACCCCTAACCCCTTCCCGAGCGGGAAGGGGAACCGAAGTGGAGGGACCTTCCCGAGTGAGAAGGGGAACCGGACATTCGAAGTGCTCGGCTGGCCGCAGGCGATTACCTCGCTTGCACCATCCGCGACGGCTTTGGCTGCTCATGACCGAGAATCGGATGAGGCCGGTACGGCTTCTCCAGCGCCGCGACTTCGTCTGGCGTGAGTTTCACGTCGACCGCCGCGATCGCTTCCTTCAGATGCGCTATTTTGGTCGCTCCTATTATCGGCGCGGTCACTCCCGGCGCCTGCAGGATCCACGCGCACGCGATTTGCGACGGCGTGACCCCGCGCTGCTTGGCGATCTGCTCGACCACGCTCAGCACTTCGAAGTCGTACTCGCGGAAGTACATGTTCCTGGCGAAGTCATCGGTCTTGGCGCGCGCAGTCGAACCGGTGCCGCCTTTTTCGCGATTGCCCGCCAGGAAGCCACGCGCGAGCGGGCTCCACGGAATCAGCCCGACGCCGTTGTCGATGCAGAGCGGATTCATCTCGCGCTCCTCTTCGCGATACACGAGGTTGTAATGATTCTGCATCGAGACGAACCGATGCCATCCGTTTTCTTTCTGAATCGCGAGCGCCTTGGCGAACTGCCACGCCGCCATCGAGCTCGCGCCGAGGTAGCGCACCTTCCCCGCGCGCACCAACGAATCCAGCGCCTCGAGCGTCTCCTCGATCGGCGTCGTGTAGTCCCATCGATGGATTTGATAGAGGTCGATGAAATCCATCTTGAGGCGGCGCAGCGACGCGTCGCATGCCTCGAGAATATGTTTGCGGCTGAGGCCCGCTCGGTTGAGCCCCGACGCCATCGGGCCGTGCACCTTGGTCGCGACGACGATCTCGTGGCGCTTCGCCATCTCGCCGAGCCATCGCCCGGTGACCTCCTCGCTCGCGCCGATCGAGTAGACGTCCGCCGTGTCGTAGAAGTTGATCCCCGACTCGACCGCGGTCGCGAAATGATCGCGCGCCTCGTCCATCGTGAGCACCCAGTCCCGCCATTTCTTGTCGCCGTAGCTCATGCATCCGAGGCAGATGCGCGAGACGGTGATTCCGGTCTTGCCTAATTTCGAGTACTGCATGATTTCTCCGATTTTTTTTCAGTGTTTCGTGTTGTGGTGCCTTGCAAGCCAAAACTCCGGCGCTTGCGACCGCATGTCAAGGCCGAAGCTGGACATCGACCGGGCTAAAATCTTCGTAAAGTTTTCCGGCTACTCAAAAGAGCAGCTTGAATTGTTCAAAAGCGAAATCCGATCAAGGCCGCGCCGGGGCATATTGTTTGCTCATTCTTTATAGGCGCTTCTCATATTTCTCGACCCAGGGACGATCAGCAATGGAAAACGACAAGAGAACTCACCAGCATCAGGAGTCGCGCGCGAGCTTCGCCGCAGAGGTCGCGCACCAGGCGGAGGATCGCCTCGAGGACACCACGCAGGCATACCTCGACCGAGCCGGCGTCGGCGTGGACTCTCGTCAAATCGTGAGTCTGATCCGCGATCAGCCGCTCAAGTGCGCAGGAGCCGTCGCCGCTGCCGGATTCGTCGTCGGCGGAGGATTGTCCGGCGCACTCGGTCTGGCAGTGCTCGGATTCGTGGCGCGCACCGCCGTTCGAGCCACTCTTTATGACCTGCTGAGCGTGGTCCGAAATCAGCGCACTACTGCCGCGTAATCTCTGTGCGAGAATAATCGCCTGCGCGGCGGGCGGCAGGGGTGACCCCTGCACCCAGTGAGAAAGTGAAAAATCAGGGGGGCGCCGGTTTGGCGACAGCGGGGTGCCGTGGGCGCAAGTCGTAGCCGTGGTCATGGATGAAGTTCGCGTGCACCTGGGCGAACAGAACCGCGTCGATCAGTATCCCGACAAAAATCACGACGATGAAAAGATAACCGCGCGACTGAGGCCGCCGCGGCGCACCCAGGTCGCTCATGTCGCGCAGGTCCATAAGTATAGTTAATAGCATGAACCGGATCGCGAGGCTTGCGCTCCTATTTCATTGACTCGACCAGAATATTAGGATGCTTTTGATCTTGGGACTGGCCGATTGGTCAGGCGAAGATTTTTCGCAACCGAAGATAGCGAATTGCGTGGAAAGTTTTGTGACTTTCCCGCCCGAAAGACGACGGCGCCCGGAGGAATTTGATGCGGATCCTTTTCGTACATCCAAGTCCGCTTATGTACAGCGAGATTTATTTGCGGCTCGAACCGCTCGGAATGGAGCGGGTGGCGGCGGCGACGCGCGCGGCCGGCCATGACGTGCGGATTATCGATCTGCAAATTTTCAAGCATCGCGATCTGTTCGCCGAGCTCGAGAGCTTCCGCCCCAACGCGGTCGGCTTCTCGCTCAACTACCTCGCCAACGTGCCCGAGGTGATCGATCTCGCCAAGGACGTCAAGCGCCTGATGAAGGATTGCTTCGTCTTTACCGGCGGACACAGCGGATCGTTCGTCGCCGACGAAATCCTCGAGCATGCCGACGGCGCCATCGACGCCGTCATTCGCGGCGAGGGCGAGACCGCGACCCCGATGCTGCTCGACGCGATCGGCACCGGCTCGATCGGCAAAGTCCCGGGAGTGCTGACCACGCAAGGCTCGGGGCCGACGCCGGTGATGCTCGACGATCTCGACAAGTTTTTTCCCGCGCGCGATCTCGGACGCCGCCGCAACAAATATTTTATCGGCGTGCTCGATCCGTGCGCGTCGATCGAGTTCACTCGCGGATGCCCGTGGGATTGCTCGTTCTGCAGCGCGTGGACGTTCTACGGCCGCAGCTACCGCAAGTCGACGCCGGAAGCCGCGGCAGAAGACATGCTGTCGATCAAGGAGCCGAACGTTTTCATCGTCGACGACGTCGCGTTCATCCATCCCGAGCACGGCTTCGCGATTGGCCACGAAATCGAAAAGCGCAAAATCAAAAAGCAGTACTACCTCGAGACTCGCGCCGACGTGCTATGCCGCAATCCGGAAGTGTTCCGCTACTGGCGCAAACTCGGGATGGAGTACATGTTCCTCGGCCTCGAAGCGATCGACGAAGAGGGCCTCAAGCTGCATCGCAAGCGCTCCTCGATGGGCGTGAACTTCAAGGCGCTCGAAGTCGCGCGCGAAATCGGGCTGACCGTCGCGATCAACCTGATCGCCGACCCGTCATGGGACGTGAAGCGCTTCGAAGTGATTCGCGAATGGGCGATGAGCATCCCCGAAATAGTTCATCTGACCGTCGCGACGCCGTATCCCGGCACCGAGCTGTGGTTCACCGAATCGCGCAAGCTTACGACCCTCGACTATCGTCTGTACGACATTCAGCACGCGGTGCTGCCGACCAAGCTGCCCTTGCTGCAGTTCTACCAGGAGCTGGTGAAGACCCAGGACGTGCTCAACCGCAAGCATTTGGGTTTCGCGGCGCTGAAGTCGGTCGCGTCGATCGCAGGTAAGCTCGCGCTCAAGGGCCAGACCAACTTCATCAAGATGCTCTGGAAGTTCAACAGCGTCTACAACCCCGACCGCCAGCTCGCCGAGCATTCCAAGGAAGTGAAATACGCGATGCGTCCCCCGTCGATGCACACCGACGGCCGCCCAAGTGCCGACAAACTCTACATCCACATGCCAAAACCGTCGCGCCCCGTGGCGCCGGCGCCCGCAGCCGGCGGCAGGTGAGGCAGCGGAGGAATAGTGCTACAGTCGAGATCGATATGAAGCTGAAAGTAGAGTTCGATCGGGAAACCGACGGTCGTTGGATCGCCGAAGTCCCCGAGTTACCGGGTGTGCTCGCCTACGGTAAAACTCGCGCAGCCGCGCTCGCGGCCGTCGAAGCGCTCGCTTTGCGCGTGATCGCCGATCGCATAGAGAATGGGGGAACTTGAACCGGTGCCGTCGAGCTTGATGTTCGAAGCGGCGTGAGCGACTGGCCCTCCGCCAAGGCCCGCCGAGTACTCGCCGCTTTGCTCCGGACGGGCTGGACGATCAAGCGCACTCGCGGCTCGCACAGAGTCCTTCAGCGGCCCGGATTCCCAGATCTGGTCTTCTCTTTTCACGATAAGGACGAAATCGGATCCTGAATGTTGGCAAAGATTGCCAAACACGCAGGTCTACGCCCCGACGATCTTCGATGATGGCATTTCGCTAAATCGCATCGTCAGGAGCGAGCGCGCAGTTCCGCGCGCTGCTCGCTCCAGTGCTCCCCCCAGCAGGCGCACCTCCTCGAGGACCCAATGCGAGTCGAACGCGTGACCGAAACCTTCGAGCGCCGATTGCGTGACTGTGGAGGTCATAGCTCACCTCATCTCCTTGAGGCTGCGTCCCGCTGAATCAGATTTGTTCGCTCTTTGGCGCTCATTGGCCTCTTAACGCCCACTTCTGTTTGGTATATAAAGTATTGGGTGCTAAGGCTCATTGAATCAGCTTCCTTCACTAATGCTATAGCATTCAGGTTCAAATCATTCTCGGGACCGGGCCCCGCGTGAAGCATCCGCGTGGTAAGGCGCGAATTGCCGCGGTCGCTCTCTGTGCGATCGCCGCGGGCTTGCTGTGCATAGTAAATCTGGCCGCGCCGCTGGCGGGGTCGTCCCCATCCGGGGCGTCAACCGTGCTGCTGGCGCCTCCGCCTCACGCGATAGCGCCTCCGGCCGGTGAGGCGCCCCAGTCTCAGCCGGAGTCACCGGCTGTTTACGCGCCCGATTTTCTCTCAGCGATCGGCGCGCCCACGGTAACCTCCGGCATCTGGACGCCGCTGAACAATCAGCCGTCATTTGCTGCCTCGGCCGGCGCATACCTGCTGACCGACGGGCGCGTCCTGGTCGAAGATGCGAACCTGACTGATCGCGCATGGTGGACGCTGACGCCGGACATCACCGGCAGCTATATCAACGGCACCTGGACGCAGGTCCCGTCACCGGGCCCGTGCCCCAACGGCAAGAAGTCCACGGCCACGACCTACGCGCCGCTCTACTATGCGTCGGCTGTTCTGGCCGACGGCCGCTTCGTCATGATCGGCGGCGAGTACGATTACAACTACAGCTACCTCGGCAGCTCGGACGAAGTCTGGACCGATCAGGGCGCCATCTACGATCCAGTCGCCAATAGTTGGACCTGTATCGCGGCTCCCACCGGATGGACCCAGATAGGCGACGCCGAGTCCGTCGTTTTGGACGATGGGACGTTCATGATCGCTGACCCTTTCAGCAACCAGGTCGCGACCTTGAACGCCAGCACCAGCCCTCCCACCTTCAACGCTCCCTTTACCCCGGCCGGCAAAACGGCCGATCCGTCCAACGATGAAGAAGGATGGATCCTGCTGCCCAACGGCGACGTCTTCACGCTCGAGATCTACAACTCGCTCGACACCACCGAGACTCCGGCGCTGATGTATAGCCCCGCCATTCAAGCATGGATCAGTGCCGGGACTGCGCCCGATCCGCTGGCGCTGCTTAGTTACGGCGGCACGACTTACGATGAAATCGGGCCGGCGCTGTTGCGTCCCGACGGCACCGTGTTCGCGTCGGGCGCCACCGGCTTCAACGACATCTACGATACGATCAGCAGCACCTGGAGCAGCGGCCCCAGCTTCCCGACTTTTGTAGATAACTACAGCTCCGGCTCGTGCGTGATTTCCAACAAGACCGAGCAACTGGTCGCGGCCGACGCCCCAGCGGCGCTGCTCCCCGACGGCAATGTTCTGATCGCGCCCGGGCCGGTCGACAGCCAGTCCGCATGCGAATGGGTCCCGCCGAGCGTGTTCTTTGAATTCGACGGCACCAGCTTGACCGAGGTGGCTCAGCCGACCTATGCGGCCGATGTTCCCAGCTACGTGGGCCGCTTGTTGGTGCTGCCCACTGGCCAGGTCCTTTACACCAATAATTACAACTACATCGAGCTCTATACGCCGGCCGGGACTCCCAACGCGTCATGGGCGCCGACCATCGCCAGCTCGCCGGCGACAGTGACGGCGGGCGGAACGAACTATCCAATCTCCGGCACGCAGTTCAACGGCCTGTCGCAAGCAGTCAGCTACGGCGACGATTACCAGGCCGCGACCAATTTTCCGCTGGTGCGAATCACCAACAATGCCACCGGCCACGTCTTCTACGCGCGCACACACGGCCACAGCACGATGGCGGTGGCGACAGGCAGCGCGACAGTCTCGACAGAGTTTGACGTCCCTGCCGGTATCGAAGGCGGCGCGAGTACGCTGGTCGTCGTCGCCAACGGCATCGCGTCGTCGTCGGTAGCAGTGAATGTCCTTGCTCCGACTCCAACCGCGACCGCAACAGCTACCGCGACTTTCGGCGCCACTCCCACGGCTACGGCGACCTCAACTGCAACCCGAACCGCGACAGCGACCGCAACGGCAACTCCGACCATGACCGCCACTCCGACCGCAACGGCCACCTCGACGCGAACGCCGACCGCAACCGCAACTTCGACCGCGACCGCAACAACAACGTCGACTGCCACGGCGACCACAACTATAACCGCGACGCCGACGGCCACCGCCACCTCGACCTCAACCGCCACGTCGACCGCAACCATGACTGCGACGCAAACTGCGACGCCGACCGCTACCTCGACGTCGACTGCAACGGCCACTTCAACCGCGACCATGACCGCGACGCAAACTGCGACGCCGACGGCCACCGCCACCTTGACGTCGACTGCAACGGCCACGTCAACCGCGACTCACACCGCAACCCTCACGGCCACCGCGACATCGACGTCCACTCCGACCGCGACGGCAACCGCAACTTCGACCGCGACCGCAACAGCAACGTCGACTGCCACGGCGACCAGGACAGCAACGCCAACCGCGACCGCCACATCAACTTCAACGGCGACAGCCACGCCAACCGCAACGGCGACCGCGACCATAACCGCGACGCCGACGGCCACCGCCACCTTGACGTCGACTGCAACGGCCACGTCAACCGCGACTCACACCGCAACCCTCACGGCCACGGCGACATCGACCTCCACTCCGACCGCGACGGCAACCCCAACATCGACATCGACCGCGACTTCAACCTCGACACCGACCGCCACGCCGACAGTCACCGTAACCGCGACACCAACTGCCACGGCAACGACGACCGCAACATCAACCGCGACCGGCACTCAGACCGCAACGTCCACTGTGACCGCGACGGCAACCGCAACATCGACATCGACCGCGACTTCAACCTCGACACCGACCGCCACGCCGACAGTCACCGTAACCGCGACACCAACCGCCACGGCAACGACGACCGCAACATCAACCGCGACCGGCACTCAGGCCGCAACCTCCACCGTGACGCCGACGACGAGCGCGACGCCAACCTCGAGCGCATCGTCAACCAAAACTGCGACGCCAACCGCGACCGGCACTCAGTCCGCAACGTCCACTGTGACCGCGACTGCGAGCGCTACCGCAACCTCCACGATGACCGTGACCGCAACCGCGACGCCGACTGCGACCGCCACGCAGACGGCAACCTCCACGGTGACAGTGACATCAACTGCGACTGCGACTCCGACTGCAACCTCGACCCCCACGGCGACGGCGAGCGGGTCAGTTACCTCGACCCCCACTGTCACTCAGACCGCAACCTCCACCGTGACCGCGACCGCCACCAATACTGCGACCGCCACCAATACCGCGACCGCAACCGTCACTCGCACCGCAACGGCAACGCCAACTGCGACCGCCACCGCAACCCAGACTCCGACGCCCACCGCAACCTCGACCCCGGTCCCCGAGCATCTCAAGGTCAGCCCGTCGCCGGAGAGTTTCGGCAAAGTCAAAGTGGGCAAATCCAAAAACGCGACCTTGACGCTGGTCAATCCGGCGAGGAAAGGGCCACCGATCACTTTCGGCAATCCAATGACGACGTTCGCGCTGGTTGGCGCAGGTGAATTCAAATCGGTCGGCACGACCTGCGGCGCGCAATTGATGCCGCGCAAGAAGTGTAAGCTCACCGTTCAGTTCGGTCCCGACTCGGTCGGGCCGAAATCCACCACGCTCACGATCTTCGACAACGCCGCAAACGCGAACCAGGTAATCCCGCTGAGCGGCAAGGGCGAGTGAATCCGGGTGTCGCGCTCTGATTAGCTCGCCGCGATCGGTTCGGGCGCGTTGCGAAGCGCGTTGAACACCACCGGCGGCACCCGCAAACGCTCGTCGGATTCGTAGATCGCGCGCACCTCTGCGAACTTGTCATCGCCCGCAAGCGTCAGCGCCGCGACGCGATCGATCAGCGTTTTTTTCTCATCGGTAAGCGCGTCGTCGTTCATATCCATCATTCCCCAAACGTCCCACGGCAGCATCTCCATCCGATTTAGCGACGCGAGATCGCGAATCACGTTGCCTGCGACAAACCACAGCCCCTTCAGATTCGCGTGAGTGAGCCCGAACTTATTCGAGTCGGCGCCGGCGTTGCGGCACCTCTGCCACGCGTCGCCGGCGATGATGAACCGATCGTGCGGCACGTCGAGCGGATTGAAAGTGATGTTCAGCGCTTTTCGCTGGATCGCATCGAGCTGCGCATCCACCAGGACCCAGCGCTTCCCGCGGGCGTTCCAATACTCGCACACCCAATGGTCTTCGAATTTGCCGGGCGTGAAATATGCGCCGAACCCGCATCGAAGTCGCGTCGGAACTCCCTGCGCGCGCAAGATCGAGCTGAGCATCAGCGAGAAATGACGGCAAACGCTCGGCAGCCGATGTCCGACATCGCGCGCCTTGGTAATCGGCCGCGAATCGATCTCATGAATCCGCGTCAGCATCTGCCCGATCGGACGAAGATGCCCATCGTCGCGCTGCGCTTCAGTTAGGGTGATCCCATACAGCCACGGTGCGATATCCCGATGTATCAGCACCCCCTGCACGACCTCGCACAGCGCCGCGACATCTTTCGGCAGCTCGCGAATTTCCTCCGCATGCGCTCCCAGAGCCGTCATCGGCCCATCCTGCCTGTAGTATTCCTGCGGACTCATCATGTTCGCCGCTCCTTTCGAGTAGGACGGAATTCATAGGGTCGTCAGGCGGTCACGTCGCAAACCGAGGCCAGATATCGCGCGAGCTTCCCCAACGAGCACTCCCACCCCTGCTGGGCATTCGAATTCGAAATCTCCTCGATAGACGAATGTGCCTCCGCAATCGCGTCGGATTCGCTCGCCGCCGCGCCAATGGTGCCGTTGCGATTGGTATTGTCCACGTACCAGAACCAGCTCTGCTGATTGTTCCAGACCTCGAAGCCGATCCCCAGGTGATGTTTGGTGACTCGCATTAGTCTGTCCTCGCGGTTTTCATTCAGTGAAACAACTGATTTTTTCTCTGCCCGCTAGATAGTCGTTCGACCTATCGCCAGATCGACAAATCACCCGCCTGAAAGCGCGGGATAAATCCACACTTCGGAATCGTTCGAAACCTGCGTCAGGCTGCCCTGCGCGAAACGAACGTTCTCGCCGTTAACGAATACATTGACGTGGCGCCGGATATTGTTCTGATCATCGAGCACCCGTTGCCGGATTCCGGGATAGTCGCGGCCCAGCATCACGAACGCCTCGCCCACCGTCATCCGTACATCGAGCGGAAGTCGCATCTCGACGACTTCGTTGTCGCCGGCAAATCGGCGGATCGCAGATGGCAGATGGAAAAGCATCGCCTATCCTCACGCGACCTCGACCGCTTTGACGCACAGCACCGCCGGCAGCCAGTCGGCGATCGAGTTCCAGTTCTCTCCCTCGTCCCGCGACGCGAACAGCTGCCCGCCGCGGGTGCCGAAATAGAGGCCCGCGGGATCGAGCCGGTCCGACGCGAACGCGTCGCGCAGCACCGAGAAATAGCAGTCGCGATTCGGCAGTCCCTTACCCAGGGCTTCCCATGATTCTCCGGCGTCGCGCGTGCGCCAGACCTTGACCGCGCCTTCGATCGGCACCCGAAAATTATCCGACTCGAGCGGTATCAGGTACGCGGTATCGCCGCGGCTCGGATGCGCGACCAGCGGAAAGCCGAACTCCGACGGCAACCCCTCATGGATATCGATCCACGAATCGCCGCCGTCGTCGGTGCGGTAAACCCCGGGATGGTTCTGCAGATAAATCCGTTCCGGATTTTTCGCGTCGAACCGCATCTTGTGCGCGCATTGCGGACCGAAATGCGGCGCGTGCGGCGGACCGCCGTCCATCTTCACGCCGTTGTTGCGCCGCGTCCACGACTCACCGCCGTCGTCGCTCCGATACATTCCCGCCGAAGAGATTCCGACCATGATGCGCTCGGGATCGCGCGGATGGATCAAAATCGTATGCAGACAAAGCCCGCCGGCGCCCGGCATCCAGTACGGCCGCTCATGATGGTTCAGCAGCGACTCGACCGGACGAAACGTCTCGCCGCGATCGTCAGATCGATAAAGGGCAGCCGGGTCCGCCCCCGCAAACACCACCTCCGGGCCGATCAGCGGAGCAGGCTCGAGCGCCCACACGGCATTCAACGTAAGCCCACTGCCCGGCGGAAATTTCACGTTGCCATCTTCCGGCTCATGCCAGCTCGCGCCGAAATCATCCGACCTGCTGACGAGCGCCCCCCAATGCATACTGGTGTGGCCCACGAGGATGCGCGCCGGCTTATCCTGAAAAAATGCGGTAGAAAAAACCGCCTGCCCCTTGAAATAGGGCCCCGCAATATCAAACCGCCGCCGCTCCCGATCAGTCTTGAAGATGAAAAGCCCCTTGACCGTTCCCACCATCAAAACCGAATCGCCGCTTCGTGGGTTGATCGATCTAGCGTGCTCCATAGTTTCCCTCTTTCAGATCCGGTCCCCCTTCCCGCTCGGGAAGGGGTTAGGGGTTAGGTTCCTATCTGACCGTCGCCAGATACTCCGCCAGGCAGTCGAGCGAGCTGTTCCATCCGCTCTGATGCATGTCGCGCGCAGTCGTCGATTCGAAAATCGCGTTGTGAAGCGTCAGCCTGGTTTTGCCGCCGAGATCGTCGAACAGTAGCGTCAACGTGGTTTGTGGACGCGTAAGATTTCCTTGCGCATCGGCCCAGCTCCCGACCATCACGAGGCGCTTGGGCGGATCGATTTCGCGAAAGACCCCTTGCGACCAGTGATCGCCGTCGGGACCGAGCATGTGTATTCGATATGCCCCGCCGGGCCGCAGATCGTGCTTCTCGACGGTGCTTTTAAAGCCGCGCGGCCCGAACCACTTCGCCATATGCTCAGGCTCAGTCCACGCTCTGAAGACGAGATCGCGCGGAGCGTCGAACACTCGCTCGATCTTGAGCACGCGATCCGCCGGTTCGCTCACCAAATTATGTGCTGCTCCCATAATTATTCTCCTTCAACAATCGCACTGTTCACGATTAGATGCATTGGCTTTAATTCAAGGTCGCCAAATATTCCGCGAGGCACTCGATCGCGCTGCTCCAGCCGTTACGATGGTCGTTGCGGGCCTCGATCGATTCAAAGGTCTCCTGGCACAGCGTCAACTCGGTCTTGTCGCCCAAATCGGCAAGGGTAACCGTAATCAGCGTTTCGTGGCCGATCGTGCCGTCCGCATTTTCGTGCGCCCAGGTGAAGGCCAGCCGCTCCGGCTCGAGTACTTCCCGGAACACGCCTCGGACCCAATTTTCAACGCCCGCCGGCGAGACCATGCAGCAGCGCCAGCCGCCACCCGGCCGCGGATCAAGCGTGTACGACGGCACTGTGTATCCACGCGGTCCAAACCAGCGGAGCAAGTGCTGTGGCTCGATCCAGGCCCTGAAGACGAGCGAACGCGGCGCATCGAAGATACGCTCGACGACCAGCACTCGATCTGTTGATACGCCAGCTTCGGTAGTGCTTGCGGCCATAGTTTTCTGCTCCTTCAGGCGTCCGCCAGTAATTCGGCGAGATGATCGAGGGTTTCGGTCCATCCCTGAGGTGCACCGCGGGTCGAATCAGTTTCGATCGAGTAGGTCTGATGCACGGTGAG
>NZ_JBAUYR010000036.1:0-201290 GCF_049584895.1 Binatus sp. (SeqCode) | reverse complement strand
GCGGCCAGTCGACCTATCCACCCTACGATCGGGACACGCAGATCGGCACGGGAAGCACCGATCTTCTATTGGGAGCTTACCACGTTGGATCAATACCGACGAAGTTGGGTTCGTTGCCGTTGACCTTCAAGGAGCGCCCCTTCAACTATTTCGTGCAGGTGAACTACGACTTGCCGTTGTGGGAACAGGACCAGTACACGCCGGGAAGAGAAGTAGATGGTGCAGTGGGAACCTACTACGACTTCGGCCACGTCGGGTTTCTCAAGGAACTCGCTCCGATGCTGACCTTTCTCGCCTCTGACCGTACACGCGACACGGGTAACAACGCCAGTCCCGCCGACAGCGGCTACACCCGTTTTATCGTTGCTCCGGGCGGCGAAATCAAAATCGGGATCATTCGGGCGTACGCAGACATCGAGGTTCCATTTTTTCAAAACATGAGGGGCTATCAGCTGACCGCCGCCTTCTCAACCAAGCTGATCTTAAGTTACAGCTTTTGATGTAAAAGCAGGACGACGTTGAGGTATGGCGACCAGCAACTCAAAAATTATAATCGGTAGGGGATACCTATATGAGTATCGACGACAATCTCAGATCTCTTGCAATCATACTAATCGTGACGTCAGCGTTGTTTGCGGCTGCTGGATGCCACAGCGGCTCAACCGAAGAAGGCGCTGCTAGCGTCCTCACCGACACCAAGCTCGTTGATCAGAATGGCAACACGATCTCGCTCGAGTCGCTCAAGGGCAAGCCGATGGTGGTGGATTTCATCTATACGTCGTGCCCCGGACCTTGCCTGATGGAGACTGCAAAGTTCGCGAATGTCGCGCTGCGGCTGGGTAACGATCTCGGTTCAAAGGTCGCACTTGTCTCGATCAGTGTCGATCCGGAGCATGACGGCCCCAAGCAGTTGCTCAACTACTCGCATCAGCAGGGCGCGGATGAGAAAGGCTGGTATTTCCTGACCGGAGGTCCTGCGGACGTCGATAAGGCGCTGGCCGGTTTCAAGCTGAGCCGGCAGATCGAGCCGGACGGTTCAGTTGGCCATCTCGTCGACATGATGCTGGTCGGACCGGATGGGCGGTTGGTGCGAGAATACAACGGCGAGATCGTCAAGGCGCAGGACATCGTCGATGACGTCAAGAAAACTTTGAACAACGGTTGAGACAAGCAGCGTGAAGCGAGCGATAATTTTGGGCTCCTCGGCGGCGGCCATTCTGGCACTGGCATACCTGTGGCCAACGTTCGGCGCTTCATCGGTGGGAGACGGCGGTGTGCGTGGTTCGATGTGCATTGCGGGTCACTGCTGCTGCGCGCGACAGGCAAAGGCAGAGACGGTGGCGGCTATCGGCGCGAACGAACGCCTAACCCTCGATCCTAACCAGTTCATCGGTCCGGCAAAGCAGGCGTACCAGGTTGCTGAGAAAAATCCGGCGCTGCTGGCGCAACTGCATTGCTATTGCGGATGTGACCGGACGCTGGGTCATCAGAATCTGCTCGATTGTTACCGAGGCGACCATGGCTCGAGATGCGAAATCTGCATGGGCGAGGCGTTGATGGCGCAGCAGTTGTCAGAGCAAGGTTCGCCGGTCGAGCAGATACGTGATGCGCTTCGCAGGCATTACGCCGGAGAAAATTGATATTGCTGCACATGCGCACGAGATTGTGGTTTGCCGGCGCGGCGGTTGCCGCGGTCATTTGTGTGGGCGGACTGGCGTTCGCTTCCGTGACCGTAGGTAGCGCCGCGCCAGCGCTGGTCGTGCCCGAACTGGACGGCCAGACATTCGATCTAAGTGCGCAACGCGGGAAAGTCGTAATCGTCAACTTCTGGGCGACCTGGTGTCCGCCCTGCCGCAAGGAGATGCCGGCCCTCGACGCCTTCTATCGGCGCTATCATGGCAATGGACTCGAGATGATCGGGGTGAGCGCGGACCGCCCCCACGACCGATCCGATGTGATCAAGGTCATGCAGTCGCTCAGCTATCCGGCGGCGATGTTGGATGACGCCAAGGTCAACGATTTCGGTCCGCCCAACGAGTTGCCAGTTACGTTTGTCGTGGATAGCGGTGGGGTCCTGCGCGCGGAATTCACTCCCGACCAGACTCCGGTTACCGAGAAGAGTCTGACGGATACCGTGCTGCCGTTGTTGCCGCAAACTTCTGCCACGCATGCTTCACTGAAGCCGGGGACACTCCAATGAATAAGCTTGCCCTGGTTGCAATTATTTTGGTGGCCGGATGCGCTGAGACGAATACTCAGGCGGGCGGCTCGGATCCAAGGCTGGCGAGCGTGGATGAAAAGTGGCGAATGATTGCCGCGCGAGAGAAACAATGCGTCGACGAAGCGCTGAGGCGCGGCCGAGACGAAACGGAGCGCATAGTAGGAACTCTCGATCCTTCCATGGCATTGCAGATACAGCAGGAAGCCGACGAGCGCGACCGGGAAATTTCGCTATGCCGCGCCGCAGCGGACAATGAAGCTGCGGAAATCTCTGAGAGGGAGCGTAACGAATATCAGGTCGAGGCTCAGCAAGAGAGCAATCGCGCCTCGTTCATGGCGATTGTCACAGCTCCGACGCATTGAGGTGGGAAGCAACCGTCTCTCCTGGTGAACTACTCGATGAGATCAGCAATCTCTACCGCCGCCGGCAGTCCGGCGCACCTATCTCAAGCAAGGAATCTCGGACCGCGGGTATTGCGCGATCTCGCTGGTGTGGTGCTTCTTGCAATCGCTGCGCTCGCGGCTGGACTCCTGATGAATCGCTTTTCATCCGCTCCACTTCCTATCGTCTATCAAACGCCGGAGCAGCGTTTCGACGCGGAGTTGACGACTCTGGTCGCTGCACCTCCGTTCAAGATCGCGCCCGCAGCATCAGTCGGACTCGATGAATTCCGCTCTACCGTCGAAGGCAAGAGTGCACTCATCCTGGATGCTCGGCCGTCCCCATTCTTCGAGCGGGGACACGTGCCGGGAGCGCTCAACCTCGCGCGAGACGACTTCGCGCAAGACTATCGGAATTTGGCGGGAGTGCTGCAGGCCGCGCAGGACAAGCCAATCATCGTGTACTGCTCCGGCGGCGAATGTCATGACAGCCGCCTGGTAGCAAACGCGTTGCTGAGTCTTGGCTTCAGCAATGTCCGCGTCTTCACAGGCGGATGGGATGAATGGTCAGCGGCTGGTCTGCCGGCATCTACCGGGAGCGAACGATGATCGCATCTGAGGATAAACTTCAGGCCCGCGTGGTGCTCGGGGTCAGCCTCGCTATGGCCGGTATTTTCATCTATGCGGCCATCGACAAGATTCGGGATCCGCTGCAGTTCGCGGACAGCGTCGCGGCATTCGGGATCCTGCCGGCGGTGTTTGTAAGCCTGCTGGCACTGGCCCTGCCACCATTCGAGATCGCATGTGGCCTCTTGATGCTAGCGCCGAGGACCAGACGGATCGGAGCTTTGGCGATCACTTTACTCTCGGCAATTTTTTTTACCGCGTTGGCGTCTGCGCTGCTTCGAGGCCTCACGCTCGACTGCGGCTGTTTCGGGGCCGGCGCGCCATCGCGACCAAGAATGTGGCTTGAGCTTGTGCTGGACATGGTGTTGTTCGCGAGCGCGCTGTGGGTATATTTGCGCTCGATCACCCAGCCGTCGCTGGAATAATCGCCAGTCGAAAGTAGTCTGATTGATCGGCCTGATACGGCCCGGGATGGATAGTTATGCTCAGGAAAATAGTTTTTGCGTTGATGGTAGTCTTTGCGATGCGCGCGAGTGCGGCATACGCGCACGGGGTTGTGGGCGATTACGTGTTCCTGGAACCTCTGGTGGCCGAAGATCCGACTCCGGCGAATGAGTTGGACATCCTCGAGCCGTCGTGGGTCAAGAGCAGCGACGCCAATGACTACTCGATCGGATTCTCGGGTGAGAAGGTGCTTTGGATCGACGACAACTACCAGCCGAGATTCAGTCTCGCGGGCGGAACGGCGTGGCATCATGTTTCGCCGTACGAGGGACCGAGCCACGAAGGCGTCGACAATCCGGAAGTGGCTGCGAAATGGGCTTTTTACTACTCACTGCAACACGAGTTTCTTACCTCGATTGCGCTCGTCGCCGATCTGCCGGTCGGGAACAAGGATATTCGAAATCAGAGCCACACCAGCCTGGGTCCGGAATTCCTCTGGGAAAAAGCTCTTGGCGACCTTCCTAATTTGCCGGTTCTCAAGTATCTGCGGCCGCTGGGATTTCAAGGCGACGTCGGTTATTTGCCGGCGTTAGGCGGGCAAACCAGTCATGACCTGTTTGCCGATGCCGTGGTTGAATACTCAATCCCGTACCTCAGCAACAACGTTCAGGATATCGGGCTCAAGTGGCCCTTCCGAAATCTCTTTCTGTTCACGGAATTCAACTACGATCAGCTGATCAGAGGTCCGTCGGGCCAGACATTTCCCACGATTTTGGCGACCCCAGGCATCGCATACGTGAGCTATCATTATGAATTGAGTCTGGGCACTCAGCTCGCATTGAACAATACGACAGTGCCCGCTAGCCATGCGACGATAATCGGATTGCTCGACATATTTTACGATTCGTTTTTCCCGAAGTGGGGCAACTGGACTATCAATCGAGGACCCGGCGAATGAAGACATCGAGGATATGCGTATTCGCGGCATTGCTACTGGCTATTGTAGTGAGTAGTCCGATTATGAGCTGGGCGCATTCGTTTCCGGACAAAGAGACTCCGTCGGCGGGACAGAAGGTTGCGTCGCCGCCGTCGGAGGTCGTGATCGATTTCGACGCTCCGATAGAGAAGCTGTTCGCCAAACTGGAAGTGACTGGCGCCGACGGCAAGAACGAAGCAGCAGGCGCGCCGCAGGTCAGCGACGATGGGCGTCAATTGTCTGTCAAAGTTGGTGCGCTGAAGCCCGGCGACTACACGGTCAAGTGGGCCGTCGTCTGTATCGATACGCATCACACCGAAGGTTCGTATACCTTCTCGGTCGCAAACGGATCGTGATACCGCCGCCAATCTTCGCGTGGCCGTTAGTAGCGTCGCAAGTGCTGATATTCGGAACAGCCGGGTTTGCGCTGATGGTAGCACCGCGCGGCCTCGCCGACGGCGATCGATGGAGCCGGAGCATGGCAGTGCTGTGGCGAGTGCTCGCTCTGATCGTGCTGGTGGCGTCGCCGCTGAGACTTTTGTCCGTAGGCGCGGGAATGGCGGATTCAACTTTCAGAGAAGTAATTCCCATGATGCCGCAAATAATGCGCGAGACTTTCGCCGGCCGGGTTTGGACGTGGCGGCTGGCGACCGCGTTGCTGTTGGCTCTGGCAGCCTGGATCCCTGCACCGGGACGGCTTGCGACCACGCTGATATTCGCAGTGTCCGCGGCGCTGCTTGCCTTTCAAAGCGTAACGAGCCATGCGATCGACAAGGGCGCATTCGCTGTCTCGGTTCATTTCGCTCATCAGGCCGCGGCGGGCATGTGGATTGGCGCGTTGGTCTCGTTGCTGATAGGCGCGACTTACGGACACGTGGGCGCGGAATGGCTGCGATCGGCGACCTCGCGAGTATCCACAATAGCGGGGTGGTCAGTTGCGGTGTTGATCGTGACCGGCGCGGTCAGAGCATGGGACTCACTTGGACTGCGACTCGACCTGTTGGTGAATTCGATCTACGGTCGAACACTGCTGTGGAAGGTCGGTACGGCAGCGACCGTGATCCTGATTGGCGGCTACAACCGCTATCGATTGGTGGGGTCGGTGGGAGAATCGTCGGCGCGTGCGGCGCTGATTCGCAATGTGGCCGTCGAATGCGTCTTGCTGGCCGTCGTGCTTGGATGGTCGGTGGTGCTGGCGAACACGCCGCCGCCACATTGAGTAATGGACGTTTAATCACTAACCATATAAACGTACTAAGAGACATATATATGACTACTCACTTTAATCTCAGATCTACGATCATCGCTGTAGCAATCACGGCTATCATGCTCGCAGTTGCCGGCTGCCATCGCGGCTCGGAGGGCGCCGCCACGGCGAGTTGCCTGACTGACACCAAGCTCGTCGATCAGAACGGCAACACGGTCGCCCTCACGTCGCTCAAGGGTAAACCGATCGTGGTCGACTTCATTTATACGTCATGCCCGGGGCCGTGCTTGATGGAGACGGCAAAGCTGGCGAACGTTGCGCTGCGATTGGGTAACGACCTCGGCTCGAAAGTGACCATTGTCTCAATCAGCGTTGACCCCGAGCACGACGGTCCCAAACAGTTGCTCGATTACTCGCGTCAGCAGGGAGCTGATGAGAAGGGATGGTATTTCCTGACGGGAGGTCCCGGAGATATCGATCGAGCGCTGGCGGGCTTCAAGCTCAGCCGGCAAGTTGAGCCCGATGGTTCCGTAGGTCACCTGGTTGATATGATGCTGATAGGCGCTGATGGCCGGCTGGTCCGCGAATACAACGGCGAAATCGTAAAGGCGCAAGACATCGTCGACGACGTCAGAAAGACTCTGAACAAGGGAGGCGCGGCATGAGACGGGCGATAATTTTCGGCTCTTCGTTTGCGGCGATTCTGACGCTGGCGTACCTGTGGCCGATGCTCGGTGGCTCAACTGCGAATAGCAACGCGCGCGGCGCGATGTGTATCGCGGGTCATTGCTGCTGCACTGGCGTGGCTGAAGCGGCGGACACCGACGCGCCGAAAGGATCGCAGCCGCGCTTGACGCTCGATCCAAACCAGTTCGCCGCCGGTCCGGTAAAAGAAGCGTACAAATACGCTGAGAAAAATCCGGAGCTGCTCGCGCAACTGCACTGCTATTGCGGATGCGACAAGGCCGAAGGTCATCAGAGCCTGCTCGACTGTTATCGCGGCATGCATGCGTCGGCGTGCGAAATCTGCACCGGCGAGGTGCTGCTGGCGAAGCGGATGGCGGATCAGGGTTCGCCGGTCGATCAGATACGCAACGCGATCCGCAGGAATTTCGCGCAGGACAATTGAATCGCGCGCGCTGCGGGGCTATTTGCGACGTCGGGGTTTTCAATCACAATCGCTTCGATGCCGTTGAATGCCGAAGCGCCGCCGCCGCTTGATGAGCGCCTGAAGGATACCGCGCGTAAAGCCCGCATCATGATCGTCGCCGGCGAGGCGTCCGGCGATCTTCATGGCGGCGACTTGGCGCGGGAGATTCTCGCGCGCGATCCGTCATGCGAGTTGTTCGGAATTGCGGGCGAGAAAATGCGCGCAGCCGGCGTGCGCGCGATAATCAAGACCGAGGACATCCACGGGCTGGGCCTTTCGGAACTGGCCTCGACCATTGGACGCACAGTCGGCGCATTTCGCACGCTGCGCCGAATCATCCGGCGCGAAAAGCCCGACCTGCTAATCCTGATTGACTATGCTGAGTTCAACCTCATCCTCTCCGGCACCGCGCGGCGCAACGGTGTGCCGGTCCTCTACTACATCACGCCGCAAGTGTGGGCGTGGCGGCGCGGCCGAGTCGACAAGCTGGTCGATCGCGCGGACCGCCTCGCGGTAGTGCTGCCGTTCGAGGCCGAACTGTTTCATCGCGCGGGCGAGCGGGTCTCGTTCGTTGGGCATCCGCTGCTCGATCGGATCGCCACGATCCAGAACCGGGAAGATACGCTTAAGCGCCATGGATTCCCGCCGCGTGCGCGTATCATTTCGATTCTGCCGGGCAGCCGCCGCGCAGAAGTTCGCTACCTGTTGAATCCGATGGTGAACGCGGCGCGAATTGTCGCGCGCGACCATGATCTTCAAATAGCGCTCGCACTAGCTCCTACTCTGACGCAAGCTGAACTCACCGAGGTGGGACGCGCGGACCTGGCAGGAATCAAGATTGTCGAGAACGATACCTACAACATCGTCGCGGCGAGCGAGCTCGCGCTGGTCGCGTCGGGGACCGCGACGCTGGAGACGGCGCTGCTAGGGTGCCCCGAAGTCATCGCCTACAAAGTGTCGCCGCTTACCTATATCCTAGGCCGGATGCTTGTGACGGGAGTCGATTTTATCGGGATGCCGAACATCCTGGCCGGCCGCCAGATCGTGCCGGAACTGATCCAGCGCGACGTGACGGTCGAGAAGCTGGTGCGAGCCGCTGAGCCGCTACTTAGCGAGACGATCCGCGCGGACACAGTGGCAGCGCTGAAGTCGTTGCGCGAGAAGCTCGGCTCGCCGGGCGCAGCCGGACGCGTCGCGACCATCGCACTCGAGATGATCGCGTCCAAGGTCGCCGCATGAAGCTGCTCACTCCGCTGCAATGGCGGCTCTACGGCTACATCCGCCCATATCTGTTTCCGTTCGTGCTGTTGCTTGGGCTGGCGATGGCGGTGCTGTCGGCGGCCAGCGCAGGAATCCCGTTCATCATAAAGCTGGTGGTCGATCTGGTCACCAATCTGAAAGTCGGTCATCAGCTCGACGCGCACGGCGCCTTGAAACTGCGCGAATACTCGCTGCTGCTGGCAGGACTGTTTTTGCTGCGCGCGATTGCCAACTTCGGTGACGACTATCTCAGCTCCTACATTACTCAGAAGATGGTCGTCGATATTCGCGGCGACCTGAACGAGAGTCTGCAACGCCAGTCGTTGAGTTTCTTCAATCGCACGCCGACGGGCGTGATGGTTTCGCGGGTCATCAGCGATGCCGGCCTGGTGGTGTCGAGTCTGAGCAACGGCGTCTTCTCTATCTTCGGCGACGGCATGTCGCTCATCGCGCTGCTGTTGGCTGCCTTTTGGATCGATTGGCGGCTCGCGATTATCGCCTTCATCGGTTTCCCGATCATCGTCCTGCCGATCGCGAGCCTTTCGAAGAAAGTCCGCCGAGAGACCAAGAATCAGCAAAAGCAACTGAGCGGCCTGCAGTCGCTGCTGCATGAAACCTTTCAGGGAAACCGGGTCGTCAAGGCGTTCGGGATGGAAGATTACGAGCGCGCGCGTTTCAATCGCGAGCTCAAGCGGCTGTTCCGAATCTTCATGCGGGTGGCGCGGATCAAGGCGTTCACGGGACCGCTGATCGAAGCGCTCGGCGCGGTTGCGGTCGTCGCCGTGGTCTGGTGGGCGGTGGGATCGCTGCAGACGGGCGCCCGCACTCTCGGTCAATTCGCCGGATTTTTCACGACGATGATTCTCGTGTACCGGCCGTTCAAAGCGCTGGGCAAAACCAATAACAGCATTCAGCAGGGGCTCGCGGCCGCTGAGCGCGTCTTCGAGATGATGGATTTGCCGAGCGAGGTTCCCGACGCTCCCGACGGTATCGAGCTGCAGCCCGGCCCGCACAGCGTCGCGTTTGAAAACGTCAGCTTCAGGTACGGCGACGAGTGGGTGCTGCACGATATTAACCTCGAGATCGGAAAGGGCAAAGTGGTCGCGCTGGTCGGGATGAGTGGCGGCGGCAAGTCCACGATGGCGGATTTGATCCCGCGATTTTATGACGTTCAGCAGGGATGCGTCACTGTAGACGGGATCGACGTGCGCAAGCTGCAGCTCAAGTCGCTGCGCGCGGAAATCGGTCTCGTGACGCAGAGCACGTTCCTTTTCGACGACACGATTCGCGCCAATATCGCGTACGGCAGCAGCGACAAGAAACTCGAGCGCGTGATCGCCGCCGCCAAGCTCGCCAATGCGCACGACTTTATTTCGCGGCTGCCCAACGGTTACGACACGATGGTGGGCGAGTTGGGCGTGCGCATTTCGGGCGGAGAGCGTCAGCGTATCGCGATCGCACGTGCGCTACTCAAGGATGCTCCGATTTTAATTCTCGACGAGGCAACGTCGTCGCTCGACTCCGCCGCGGAACGGTCGGTGCAGGAAGCGCTCGAGCATCTCATGGAAAATCGAACGACGCTGGTGATAGCGCATCGCCTTTCGACGGTACGGCGCGCGGATCGAATCGTCGTAGTTGTTCACGGCAGAATCGTCGAAGACGGCACTCACGACGAATTGTTCGCGCGCGGCCAGGAGTATCGAAAGCTCTACGACCTGCAATTCATGTCGCCTGAAGATCTGGCCGGCAACGGCGGTCTGGTTAACTGACAATCGCTGATCGCAAATTCGACTGTCCGCCGTGTCGATCGACGAGGCTTCGATGCTAAGCGCGATCTACAACATGCTGTGGTACCCGGCGCTGCCGTTCGCGCTGATCGCGGCGCATCCGGCCAACATGCGGGACTACCGCGAGCGGATGGGACATGGCGACTTTCCGGACACCGCCGGCACGCCGCGAATCTGGATTCATGCGGCGTCGGTCGGCGAGGTCGAAGCGATTCGGCCAGTCGCGATCGGCCTGCTCGAGCATCATCCGGGCGCGATCATGACAATCACTACGATGACGGCCACGGGACGCGAAGCCGCCATGCGCCGAATCCCGGGCGCGACGGCGTGGATGCTCGCGCCGCTCGACAATCGTCACGCGGTGCGATCTTTTCTGGAGCGCGTGCAGCCTAATGTTGTGTTGATCACCGAAACTGAAATCTGGCCGAACTATTTCCTGGAATCCGCGCGCGCCGGCGCGACGATCGCAGTGGTCAACGGCCGCATCTCGGAACGTTCGATGCGCCGATACATGCGCGCGCGCGGCCTGTTTCGAGATGCGCTCGGCCACGCGACCCTGATCCTGGCGCAGAGCCACGAAGACGCGACGCGTTACGCACAGTTTGATCTCAAAGCAAAGATCGTCGTCATCGGAAACACCAAACTCGAAGTGGCGAAAGCGGATGCGACCACTGAAGATCCGATTCGTCCCGGGCTCCTAAGGTTCGCTTCCGGACGCAAAATTCTAATCGCAGGATCGACGGCGCCGGGTGAAGACGCGGTAGTCGTGGACGCCTATCGCGAACTGCGCAAGAACTTTCCGCAGCTCGCATTGATGATTGCCCCCCGTCATCTCGATCGCACGCCCGAAGTCGAAAACCTATTGCGCGCCGCTTCGCTCAATTTCGTGAAAGCATCGGAACTCAATTCGCCCGACACAGTACCCGATGCGGACGTTCTGATCCTCGACACGATGGGCGAGCTGCGCAGCTTCTATCGTCGCGGTGCGATTGCATTCGTCGGCGGCAGTCTCGCGCCGGGACGCGGCGGGCAGAATCCTGCCGAGCCGGCGTTGGTCGATGTCCCGGTGCTGATCGGTCCGTATCACGAGAACCAGCATGCGATGGTGTCGTCGCTGGTCACTTCCGGCGGCGCGCGAATCGTCAAGAACTCGGGCGACGTTGTCAGCGAAGCCTCGAAGTGGCTCGCTGACGATGCGGCGCGACAACAGGCCGGCCGCAATGCGCACGCATCCGTCAGCAAAGGGGCCGGCGGCGCGCAGTTAGCCTTGAAGCATCTCGAAGCGCTCACTAGTCTCGGCTGACCGATGCCGATTAACGAGCCGAGTCCGAATCGCCCACGGATCGAACGATTGTGGCAGCGCGAACTTCCCGCGCAGCTTCTTCCAGCGTGGGTCGGGCTCGCGGCCATGGCGGGATTTTACCGAGTCGGCGTGAGCGCGCGTCATCTGTATTGGAGGATGATGAAGCGGCAAGCACGAGTGCTGACTGTCAGCGTCGGCAACTTGACCGTCGGCGGGACCGGCAAGACTCCGTTCACATTGTTTCTCGCGAGGCGCTTGCAGAGCCACGGCCTGCACGTGGGAATCGTGAGTCGCGGCTACGGACGTGCGCGATCCAAAGCGCGCGCCGAACTCGTAGCCGACGGCGGCAGCTTGAAAGTTTCACCGGAAGAAGCGGGCGACGAACCTGCGATGATGGCGAAGTTGTTCACCGGACCAATCGCGGTTGCGCGGCGACGGATTGACGCGATCGAGTTGCTGGCTGGGCTCGGTCCGCTCGACGCGGTGATCCTCGACGACGGCTTTCAGCACGAGCGCTTGAATCGCGACGTTGATCTGTTACTGGTCAGCAATGAGCGGGGCTTCGGCAATGGCTGGATGCTCCCGGCAGGGCCGATGCGCGAACCGATAGGGTCGGTTAATCGCGCCGACGCGATCATCGTGATGAACTCCGGGACCAGCGCATCGGCAATACGACCGTCGCAGATGAAGAAGCTCACGGCGTGCAAAGTATTTCACGCGTCGGTGCGACCGCGCGCGCTGCTGGCGATTGAGAACGGAGTGTGGCGGGAAACTCCGCTGGGACTGGCAGGACGCCGAGTGCTGGCTGTGTGCGGTCTCGCTGATCCGAGCGCGTTCTACTCGATGCTGCGCGAGCACGACGCCGACCTGATTGGTGTCTTCGAATATCCGGACCATCACGCCTACACCAACGCCGACTGGCAGGCTATGGTGAACGCAATGCGCGACACCGACCTGGTCATCACGACTGAGAAGGACCTCATCAAGCTGGAGCGGTTTCCGTTCCCGCGCGATTCGCTATACGCTCTCAGGCTCGAAGTAACGATGGACGGGACCGACACGCGCGCGCTCGAGGAGTTGATATTGGGCCGCGCGACGGCGGTGAGCGCGGCAAATGCGTAACAGAAAAAATAAAGTTTGTGGAGGATTTCGGCGATGGCGCTGAGTCGGGAATTGCTCGACATCCTGGCGTGCCCGAAGTGCAAGGGCAACCTGCATCTGAATGACAAGCAGGACGGTCTGGTCTGCAGCGCGTGCAGACTCGAGTATCCGGTGCGCGACGACATTCCAATCATGCTGATCGAGGAAGCCAAATCGATCGCCTGATCTCGCCGCGGCGCGCGGCTAGCCCGCTTTCCGCAACGTAAAATGAAAACGATCGACCCGACGCGTGCCCGCTGGCTCGCATGGCTCGCGGTCGGCGTCTATCTGGTCGGACTCGGCATCTCCGCAACATTTCGTGCGCAAGGTGATTTCAACGTTTACTATCGCGCGGGACATCGCGTACTGCTCGGCCATGCGATCTACCCGCCTGATGACTCCGATCGTTTTCTATACGCACCAATCTTCGCGGTTGCGTTCGCACCGTTCGCGCTGTTGCCACGCCATCTCGCGCAATTTGTTTTCTTCGCGCTCAATGCATTCTCACTGATCGAATTCATTCTGGGCGCCGGTGTAATTCTGTTCGGCCGCGACCGACAACTTTCAGCCGCGCTGGTCGTCGTTCCGGTGCTGCTGTCGTTTCGGTTCATCGATAACAATTTCGATCACGGCCAGATAAATCTTCCGACGCTTGCGCTAATTGTCTGGGCGATCATTTATGCCGAGGAATCTCATGACGCGTGGGCGGGTCTGATGCTCGCGGCGGCGATCCTGATCAAGCCATTCGCAGTGCTGGCCGCGCTTCATCTTGCGATTCGAAAACACTTCGCCACACTCGGATGGGCGATCGTCGCGGGAATCGCGCTGCTCATTGTGCCAATTGTTATCTTTGGGCCGCGCGGATGGATCGATCAAAGCGGCGCATACGTTACTGCGATCGTTTCGATGACGAATCGCTATCGTACGATGCTAACGAACCAGTCGGCCGTGTCTGCCGTTGCACGCCTTATGAGCCTTCACATGGGAACTGACGCGGAAACTTTGCCGGTCGCGACGATAGTCGGAATGGGACTCGAGATAATTCTCGTCGCGGCAGTATCGCTGTGGGATTGGATGAGCGACGAGCGCGGAAATTTCACGAGTCGCCTCGCGCTGTGCGGATTTTTCTGCCTGACGCCGTCATTCGCGCCGATTTCATGGAAGAGCTATTACGCTGCGATGCTGGTGCCGTACATGGCTCTGACTGCGGCGCTGTTGACGGATCGCGGAAGCGGCAAGCCCGCGCCGAAGATAGTTTGGGCGCTGTTTGCGCTTTCCGTGCTGCTCAATCTCGCGACCGGAAACTATTTGAACCGCATCGCTCTGTTCTACTCGGCGCATTTTGTTTCATCGTTGCTCGCGCTGGCCGCCCTTTTCGCGTTGTGGCGCACGACCGAGGGATCGCGAGCGTGAGGCCGCCTTCACAATTGAAGTGGCGCGCCGATCCGAACTTCACGACCTTCAAGGTCAAGCGCCGCGAGCTGGTGATTCATCGCGATATCGCTTCCCAGGCTGCGCGAGTCATGCGCGAGCTCGGCGAGCTGACGTCCGCTGTGGAAGCGGGCGCGGGCAATCGGCAGAGTGCGTATCGGTTGGACCTCGGCGACGGGCGTGGACTATTCGCGCGTCGCTGCCGTCGCGGCGGATTGATCGCATCGATCCTCAGCGACGTGTACTTCGGTATCACGCCGCGTCCGCTGACTGAACTCGCGGTGACGATCGAAGCAATGCGCCGCGGAATTCCGGTGGCAAAGCCGATGGGCGCGATGATCGAATGGCTCAGTCCCGTTCTTTATCGAGGATTTTTTCTGACCCGAGCGGTGCGCGGAATGACGCTGTGGGAGTTCGTGAAGGCTGACGACGATCCGACGGTTCGACGTCACGTGCTCGAGCAAGCGCGTGCCGCGATCGATATCATGCATAGCAAGGGTCTCTTTCACGGCGATCTCAATCTGCACAACCTGCTGGTGACGCAGGCGCGGGACAGTTTCAGCGTGATTATTATCGACCTCGATAAGTCGCGGCTGTTCGACGCGCCGGTGTCAGTTGCGATGCGCCGTGCCAACGCCGCGCGCTTGATCCGGTCGGCCCGCAAGCTCGATCCGTCGGGAAAATTTCTCGACGCAGCCGCGCTTTGGATTCTGAGTCGTGACTGATTTGGAATTCAGGTGCGCTTCAGCGCGATTGCGTCGATCTCGATTCTCGCTTTGCGCGGCAGTGCGGCTACCTGGACGGTCGAGCGCGCCGGGTACGGCGGCTCGAAGTGCTCGCCGTAGATGCGATTCACGATTTCAAACTCGCCGAGGTCGATCATGAAGATGGTGGTCCTGACCACGTCGACAAAATCGAGGTCTGCGGCCGCGAGCACTTCGCCGAGGTTCTGGAGGACGCGCCGAGCCTGGAATTCTATGCCGCCTTCGACGATCGTGCCCGAGGCCGGGTCGAGCGGAATCTGTCCCGAGCAGAAGACCAGTCCGTTTTGCTCGACTGCTTGCGAGTATGGGCCAATTGCGGACGGCGCTTGTTTGGTGTGGATCGAAGTCTTCATCAGTAGCGATTCCCATTGTGCTGGCCGAGGCGCGACACGCGCATGACACCGTCGATCGAGCCGATCGAGTTCATCAGGTTGTTCAACTGACGCGCGCTACTCACGCTCACCTCGAAGACCGCCAGCGCGCGTCCGTCGGCGCCGTGAGTTTTCACTTCGGCGGTTGAAATGTTGACGCCCGCGGACGCGATCGCCTTGGTCATCGCAGCCAGCAAACCCGGCTGATCGGCGCATAACACTTCCAGCCGAATCGGGCGCGGCGCTTCCTCACCATCTTTCCACACCACCGGGACGCGGCGCTGCGGATCGGTGTTCAGCGCATGCGAGCATCCGGCGACGTGCACGGTGACGCCGCGGCCGCGGGTGATGAAGCCGGTGATCGCCTCGCCTGGGAGCGGGTTGCAGCATTTGGCGAACCGCACCAGCATATCGCCGACGCCGGAGACCACCACCGCGCCGCTGGCGGATTTGCGCGCTTCCTTGGCGGCGCGTTCCCGCTGTGCGGGCCCGAGCGGAGTCGGCGGTTTCTCGGGGCGGTAGATCTTTAGCTCGTCGGGAGTCAGCAGCTTCGCGAGCAATTGAGCCGGCGTGATTATTCCGTAGCCGACGGCGGCGAGCAGGCTGTCAACGTCGCGCTGGGAAAATTCTCCGAGCACTCCGTCCAGCCGCTTGTTCGATCTGAGCTGAGTGACGCTCAACTTGACCGGTTCGAGCTCGCGATCGATCAGCGATATTCCCAGGTCGCGCGATCGCTCCGATTGTTGATTGCGTAGCCACTGGCGGATGCGCGATTTTGCGCGCGCGGTCGCCGCGTAATTGGTCCAATCCTTGCCAGGTACCTGCTTTTCGGAGGTCAGCACCTCGACCGTGTCGCCCGAGCGAAGGCGGTAGCGCAGCGGCACCATGCGGCCGTTGACGCGCGCGCCGGCGAGATGGTTCCCGACCTGCGAATGGATTCGGTACGCGAAGTCGATGACAGTGGAGCCGAGCGGAAAATCGAACACGTCGCCCTTGGGCGTGAAGACGAAAACTTCCTCGGGAAACAGATCATCCTTGACGGTCGACAGGAATTCCTGCGGGTCCTTGAGATTCTGCTGCCATTCGATCAGACGCCGCAGCCACGCGAACCGCTCGGTGTCTTTTTCCTTGATCTCTTTCGCGCTGCCATCCTTGTAACTCCAGTGCGCCGCGATTCCTTCCTCCGCGACCTTGTGCATCTCGCGTGTGCGAATCTGCACTTCCATCCGCTGGCCGCGCGGCCCGATCAGTGTTGTATGCAGCGACTGATACATGTTGGCCTTGGGCAGCGCGATGTAATCCTTGAAGCGGCCAGGGACCGGCTTCCAGTTCGCGTGCACGACGCCGAGTGCCTCGTAACATTCGCGCACGGTATCCACGATGATGCGGAACGCGACGAGGTCATAGATCTCTTCGAAGCTGAGTCCCAGCTCCTGCATCTTGGAGTGGATCGAAAAAAAATGTTTCGGCCGGCCGGTGACTTCGGCGGTGACGCCGCTGTCTGACATGCGACGCGACAAAATCTCGATGACGTTGGCGATGTACTCTTCGCGCTCTTTGCGTTTCTCGGCGACGAAGGCCTTCAAGGTCTGGTACGCGCTTGAATTCAGATAGCGGAACGAGAGGTCCTCGAGCTCCGATTTGAGCCAATAAATGCCGAGGCGATGTGCGATCGGCGCGTAAATCTCCATCGTCTCGCGCGCGATTTCCTGCTGCCGTTCGGCGGACAGATGATCGAGCGTGCGCATATTGTGCAGGCGGTCGGCGAGCTTGATCAGCACGACGCGAATGTCGTTGGCCATCGCGATGATCATCTTGCGGAAATTCTCGGCCTGCTTTTCCTCGCGGCTCTGAAACGTGATCTTCGAGACCTTGGTCACTCCGTCGACCAGCTGCGCGACCTCGGGACCGAAATCCGACTGCACCTGCGCGAGCGACGCGTTGGTGTCCTCGACCACGTCGTGCAGGAGGCCGGTGACGATGGAAGGCACGTCGAGTTTGAGCTGCGCGATAATCATCGCGACGTTGAGCGGATGCGTGACGTAGGGCTCGCCCGATTCGCGTTTCTGATCGAGATGCATCCGCGCTGAGTAGTCGTACGCGCGCCGTATAAGGCCGACGTCGGCCTGTGGATTGTAGCTCTGCACGCGGCCGATGAGGCCGGTGAGTTGGTCGGGAGTAGTAGTTTGCGCTAGCTCTTCCACGGCGCGAATTCGCGCAGGCGGCTGACCTTGAGCCGCTCCGCGTTTACGATCGTTTCAAGCTGCGCGACTGATTTTGAAATCTCGGCGTTGACGATGAGGTAGTCGTATTCGGGATATGCCTCGGCTTCTTCGCGCGCTTTTTGCAATCGATGTTGAATTTTGGACTCATCTTCGGTGGCGCGGCCGCGCAATCGGTCGGCGAGTTCCTCGAGAGTGGGAGGCAAGACAAAGATCGAAACCGCATCGCGCGGATACTTTGCGCGAATCTGTTGCGCGCCCTGGATGTCGATGTCGAGCAGGATGTCATGGCCCGATGCTATCGCAGCGTCGAGCGGCGCTCGCGGGGTGCCGTACGATGATTCGAAGACACGGGCCCACTCGGCGAGCTCGCCTGACGATTGCCTGCGATTAAATTCTTCTTCGCTCACGAAGCTGTAGTCGATTCCGTCGGCCTCGTTTTTTCGGCGCGCGCGCGTGGTTAGAGATATCGAGAATTCCAGATTCCTGATCGCCTTGAGTGCCTCGCGATAAATCGTGGTCTTGCCCGCCCCCGACGGCGCCGAGAGAATGAAAATTATACCGCGCCTTGGCGGCTGAGGGTCATCTGATTTCAACGGTATCGAAGCCATTAAGCAGTAGCAAAGGGCGCTTGTACTATATCCTACTCGACGTTCTGAACCTGCTCGCGCATTTTTTCAGCCTCGGCCTTAACTTCAACCGTTACTTGAGATAACGCCGCGTTCTGCGATTTCGATCCCATGGTATTTACTTCGCGGTTGATTTCCTGGAGCAGAAATTCAATCGACTTCCCGACCTGTCCCTTGCGCTTGAGCAGGGTCTTGAGGCCGTCGAGATGGGTGCGCAGGCGCGTGATCTCTTCGCTGATATCGCCGTGCTGCGACGCCGACGACGCTTCCTCGTAGAGGCGTTTCTCGTTCACCGGCAAATCCTCGAGCAGCTCGCGAATCCGCTTGTGAAAGGTTTCCAGGATCTCCGCGCGGGACTGCTCGGCAAGCTTTTCGATCTTTGGCACCGCCGCTTCGATATTGCGAATGCGGGTCGCGAAATCATTGTGCAGGCTGCGGCCCTCACGTACGCGCTCCGCATCGAGCGCCTTCAACGCGCGCTCCAATGCTTTCTGGCCAAGACTGAAGGCGGCGCGCGAGTCCTGCTCCTCCTCGACCACATGAAAAATTTCAGGCCGATTCAGAATCGACGCAATTTCAGGATTACCGTTGAGATGAAGCTGCTTGCCCAGGCGGCGCAGTTCGGCGACGTAAAGATTAGCGAGCCGGTCGTTGACCTCGAGCCGCACCGGAGGAGCCTTCAACGCGACCGACTTGATAAAAATTTCGACACGTCCGCGCGAGACGACACTCTGCACGGTTTTGCGAATCTCGGCCTCATGCTCGCCCCATCCACGCGGCACCGCGAGTTTGAGCTCGAAAAATCTCTGGTTAAGCGCGCGCACTTCGGCAACCACGCGAACGCCATCATGCTCGGCGGTAGCTCTGCCGAACCCGGTCATACTTTTCATGCGATTCCGCCCCTGTGTTCCCGCGTTGTTCTAACAGAGTCGCGATAGAGCGCGAGCGTTCGCGCCGCCATCGTTTTCATCGAGTAATTTTCCACGACGCGCGCGCGAGCCGCCGCTCCCATCTGCAATCTCAATTCAGCCGATTCCGTCAGTCGTACAATCGCCGACGTGATTGCCGAAGCATTGGCCGGCGGCACGATGATCCCCGTACGACCATCTTCCACCGCTTCGCGCAGACCGCCAACGTCGCTCGCGATCACCGGCAGCGCGCTCGCCATGGCTTCCAGAGCGGCCACGCCGAGACCCTCTTTCAGGGAAGGCATCGCAAAAATGTCCGACGCCCACAAAAGTTCTCGGGGATCATCGACTCTGCCGAGTAGCTTGATCCGATCGAGACTTCGGATGACAGCGATCTCGCCTTGCAGTATTTTATGAATCGAACCCTGACCAGCGATCAGACACTTGAACTTCCCGCGTGCCGCGAGCGCGCCGATCGCTTCGATAAGATAGCGGTGGCCCTTGCGCTGCTCGAGCGCGCCGACGGATGAGATCAAAACTTCACCATCTGAAATTCCGAGCGCGCGGCGCGCATCGGCACGCTCCTCGCCAGTCGGCGGACCGAAGCGGTCGCAATCGACGCCGCTGTGAACGACTGTAATCCGCTGACGGTCGACGCCCGCGGCCGCGAGCGAGTCGGCAACGCCGCCGGAGATCGCAATCACGCCATCGACCGCGCGATTGAACAGGAACGGCGCGAACACGCGATTGGGGCGGTAGTCCATCCGGCGCGTCACGATCAAAGTGCTGCCGAAACTGCGCGCCAACGGCGCCATCGAATGCGCGCGCGAAGTGTGAAAGTGGACGACGTCATAGCGTTCGCGTTTGAGAATCGCGCGCAGCTTGACGCCGGCCGCAAGGTCGATCGCGTTGCGGATGTGCAGCGGATGACATTTTATTCCCGCCGCGATCGCCCGCTCCCAGAGCCGTCCCGCGGGATCGCAGATCAGTTCCGCTCGATGACCGGCGCCGGCCAGCGCAATCGTAAGTCCGAGCACCTGCGTTTCGCCACCGGCCAAGCCGAGCTCGGGATCGACGCCGACGATGCTCAGCTTGGGGACTTCATTCGGGTTGTGTTCGGTAGGCACTTGGATTGGGTCGTCGTAGTCTCGAACGGTCTGCGTCATATTGCGGTCGGAGCGCATCAATCGAAAAATCTGTAATACAGGATTGCGCACACGGCTGTCAGCGCGTCGCGAATGCCGATTTTTTTGCCCTCTTCGTAGGTGCGGCCCGAGTACGACACCGGCACTTCGTAGATTCGCCATCGCGCGCGCGCGGCTTTGGCGGTGATCTCGGGCTCGAAGGTGAAGCGGTTCGCGTTCAACTTCAGCGTCATCAACTTCTCGCGCACGAAACCCTTCATGCCGGTTTCCATGTCCGTCAAGTTGAGATCGCTAATCATGTCGGAGAGTAAGGTCACCGCGCGATTCGCCACGTAATGCCAGAAGAACATGACGCGATGCGGGCCGGATAGAAAGCGCGAGCCGTAAACCATGTCGGCGCGGCCGTCGAGCATCGGGCCGATCATCGCGGCATAGTCGCGCGGATCGTATTCGAGGTCGGCGTCCTGCACGAACACGTAGGGATTTTTCGCAGCCGCGAAGCCAAGGCGGAGCGCAGCGCCCTTGCCGCGATTGACGCTGTGAAAAAAGCATCGAACCTGCGGATGGGTGAACTCGCGCAGAAAGTTCGAAGTGCCGTCGGTTGAAGCGTCGTCGACGACGATGACTTCGGGATCGAAGCCGCAATCGAGCACACGCTCGATCACGCGGCCGATGGTCGCGGCCTCGTTGTAAACGGGAATCACGACGGAAATTTTCGTGCGATCGGCCATCAACCTCCGCTCGCCTCCGGATGGCGGCCGAGCGACGACGACGACGCTCGCGCGGTCACAGCGGCGTGTTTGCGTTCCAGCGCGATTCGAGTCGCAAGCATCGCGGCGATACGGCGTCGTTCCATCCGCCGGCGTCGATCGGAAAAATTCGCGGAATATCCGATCCACACGCGCATGCGATCGGTGTTGGTGACGCCGCCGAGGTCGAGATGACCGAGCTGAACCAGGTTGCGCATCCGCGGCCGCTCTAAGCGGCTGAGGAACGTGCGGCGGGTGCGCTCGTGATCGATGAAAACAAATTTGGGCGGCTCGAGGCCGGTCACGAAAATGTTGAAGGGGGTCAGGTCGCCGTGAATGTATCCCGCGCGATGCATCCGCGCGATCTCAGCGCCCAGCGCGCGCAACACGATGCGCCGTGACGCGAGCCTGGCGCGCTTCAAATGACGCACCAGATTAAATCCTTCGACGCGCGCGGTCACGATTATCTCGCGGCCGCCACGGCGCTCGAACCCGAGCAGCAGAATTTCAGCAACTCCAATTTCGTCAGCGCGCAGATGCTCCGAGATCGACGCGACGTGAACCGCCCGCCTGCGCTTGAAGACAGAGCGGGCTCGATGCAAGCCGCGAATCGGATCGAGCACTTTGAAATATGCATTCAGACCATGATCGAAATGATCGAGCCAGGTCTCGGCGTGACGCGAGCGGCGCACGCGAGTCGGCAAGGTGCCGTCGATCGCGGCGAACGCGGAATCGATCAGGCTTTCGCGCAGCTCCTCTGAAAATCGCGCGTCGTAGCCGGGGATGAGAAAGCTCCATCCGCCGCGCGTCAACACTACCCCGTCCAGGCCCGCGGTCCACCAGCTCATCGCGGAGCCTCGCGCGTCGCGAGTGCGCGCCGGACGGTCGCGCCGACTTGTTCGGGGGATATTCGCCGCATGCATTCGCGCCCGATTGGGCATTTACGAAGATAGCAGGGATGACAGGGAATCGCGCCGCTGATTGCGAGATCGGCAAAGCCCCACGGCGCGGAACGTTCGGAGGCGGTGGCGCCCCACAGTGATACGACCGGGCATCCGACGGCGGCGGCGATGTGCATTGGGCCGGAGTCGGGACCGAACGCGACCGCGCATTCGGGAAAGATCGCGATCAGATCGCGCAGCGAAGTGCGTCCAGCGAGATTGAGCGCAGGCACATTGTTAAGATGCCGCATGACGTCGTCGGCGAGTTTGGTTTCGTCGGGACCGCCGAGCAATACAGGAAATAGTGCGGGACTGTCGGCGTCGGCAACTGAGATTCGGCCAATCACGGCGGCGGTCGACTCGGGAAAGTAGATTCGGCTCGGCCACGACGATCCAAGAATCACGGCCAGCAGAGGACGGGGCGCGTCGCGGAGCATCGCGAGCGCGCGGGCGCGTTCGTCGTCGGTCGCGGCGAGCCCGAATTCGATCGGCGATTGCGCAAGTCCGAGCGCGTCGCCAAACGCCTGGTACTGCGCGAGCTTCAGGCGCATGTTCGGCTGCGGCGCGATCTGATGATTCGAAAAAAGATGGTTGAACTCCTTGGTGTTCGGCGCGGCGAAACCGAAACGATCGCGCGCACCCGAGATTCGCGAGGTGAAGCCGCTCTTCAGATGGCGCTGGAGATCGATGACCAGATCGAAATTGCCTCGGCGAACTCGCAGCAGGTATGGGAGAAAGGTCCACGGCGCATGCGCGCGATCGTAGACGATAATTTCGTCGAGCCATCGATGATGCTCGAGCACCGCTTTCGACTTGGGTTCCACCGCCCACGCGATGTGCGCGTCGGGCCATGCATTGCGAATTCTCCCGAGCAACGGCAATGCGCGGACCACGTCGCCGATCGCACCGAGCAGCACGATCAGGATGCGGCGCGGCGACGGCACGATTTGCGGGGCGGTGGCTTCAGGAGAGGACATTTTGTGACTGGTCGAGGCCGCTTCAGCTCCAAAGCACGATGATAACGGCGCGGACCGACGCCGCAAAGAGCATGCGCAATTGTTTACGGCGACGGCATCCGCGTATAAGTGACGCTGAGATGGCGAAGGAACTCCTCACTTGACGGGCGAACCGCGCCATTCGGGCTATCTCGCCGGACCAATCACGTTTGCATTGCTGATTCTGACCGCGTTCGTAGCGATACGAAGCGTCGAGCCTCCAGCCGCGGTTGATGAGAATGCGCCCGCGACAGAATTCTCATCAGCGCGGGCGATGCGCGACGTCCGCGAGATCGCGAAGAAACCGCATCCGCTCGGCTCAGCCGAAAATGTTCGTGTGCGCGAGTATCTCGTCGCGCGATTGCGAGAACTCGGCGCGAATCCTGAAGTGCAGACGTCAACCGTCGCGCGGCACAGTCCGTTTGGGCCGGATACCTGGGCGGTCGTGAACAACATCGTGGCGAAAGTGCCGGGAACGCAACCCAGCGGCGCTGTGATGATAGTCGCGCACTACGATTCGGTGCCGAGCGGGCCTGGCGCGGGCGACGATGCGGCGTCCGTCGCCGCGATCCTCGAGGCAGTTCACGCGCTCAAGGCCGGTCCGCCGCTGCGCAACGATCTGATCGTTCTATTTACCGACGGCGAGGAGCTCGGACTGCTTGGCGCGCAGGGTTTCGTCGAGACGTATCCGGCGCTCCACGACATCAAGGTCGTGCTGAATTTCGACATGCGCGGCGACTACGGGCCTTCGACGATGTTCCAGACCAGCGCGCACAACTCATGGCTAATCGATCAGCTTGCAGTCGCGGCCCCATTTCCTTACGCAACCTCAGCGGCCGAAGCGATTTACAAACGGATGCCCAATGACACCGACCTGACGGTTTTTCTCGACGCCGGGATGGCCGGGATGAACTTCGCGGCAGGCGGCGGCATCACGCGCTATCACACCGCGCTCGACAACGCCGGCTTGCTCTCCAAGCGCACGCTGCAGCATCAGGGATCGTACGCGCTGCCGATGGTGCGTCAGTTCGGCTGGATCGATCTGACCGCGCCGCAAACCAGCGACGCAGTTTTCTTCGTCGTGGGCGGCAGGTTGATTCATTACTCGGCGCGGCTCGCGATTCCGCTGGCTATCGTCGTGACGATCCTCGTTCTCGGCGTGCTGTGGATTGGAGTCCGCGACGGACGATTCAGCTTAGCCGGCATCGCATCCGGATTTGCGATCTACGCGATCGCAATTGTGGTCGCGGTCGCCGAAGCGCGCGCAATGTGGTGGCTGATGGCGGCGCTCGCCGGATGGCGAATGCTGCCGGTCCGCACGACCTACGGCGGCTTCTACTTCTCGATCGCATCTGACGCGCTGATTTTCGGCTCCTTATGGGTCGCGTACGAAGTGCTCAGCCGCCGCTTTCATCTGCGAAACCTCGGCGCGGGCGCGCTCGCGGTCTGGGCCGTCATGATGCTCGCCACGAGCATCGCGATGCCCGGTGGCAGCTACATTTTCACCTGGCCGCTGGCTGTTCGCGACGGTCGCGACGAGCATTCGCGCGCATCCCGCCGATCGCCGCTTCGCGATTCTCGCGTTGGTTGCGATGGCGCCGGCGATCGTGATGCTAGCGCCGTTATTCGCCGCGAGCCCCGACGGCACGATGCTCTTCCTGGTATTTTCCGGATTGATCGCCGTCCTGCTCTTCGGCTTGTACATCCCTTATATCGATTTTCTAACCGCCGGACGCCGATGGATTGTGCCCGGCGCGCTCGGAGTGCTTGCGCTCGTCATGATCATCAAAGGCAATGCCGCCAGCAATTTCGACGCGTCGCAGCCGCATCCGGACAGTATCTTTTATTTTCAGGATACTGATCGCGCCCGGGCTCGGTGGGTCAGCCTGGATTCGCGGCCTGACAGATTCACTTCGCAATTTTTTCAGCATCATCTGCGCGGCGGATGGATGCCGAAACTCGCCGGGCTTGCAACACGAGACACGCCGGACAGCAACCTAGCGAACATCCCGGGTGACTTCGCATATCTGAATCGAGGCCGAACGACTGAGGGAGACGCTCCGCTCATCAGCGCGGCCCCGCCTCAGCTCAAAGTCCTCGATGACTCGACCACTACAGCCGGCACCCGCACCGTGAAGATGCATATCGCGTCGGCGCGCAAGGCTTCGATTGTGTGGATGGCGGTGCCGGTGGGAGTGACGGTGCTGGGCAGCTCGATCGATGGAAGGTCGGCAGGCGATCGCGTCACCGACGGATGGAGCGGGTGGTATTGGGGCGTGCCGCAGGCTGGATTCGATCTGACACTCAAACTCGCGACGCCCGCGCCATTCATCGTAACTGTGATCGATCAGACAGACGGATTGCCCGAGACGCCGGGGTTCGCGATCAAGCCGCGTCCACCCGACACGATGCCGACGCCGTTTCTGTTCTTCGATTCGACGACGCTGGTGAGGAGGACGTTCGCGATTGGCGGCGAGCAGATGACGCGTCGTTGACCGCTAGCGGTCGCATTCGCGCTTTTCCGTCATCCTGACGAAGCGAGCAACGCGAGCGGTAGGAAGGATCTCGGACAGCCTCGCGACAGCGAGGCCGGTTCCGGTCTCTTCGTCGCCGCATCCACAAAGATGTTTGACGATCGCGTCGTTAACGGTCGCATTCGCCGCCGATCATGTTGATCATGCCGAAGGTTGTGATGATGTCCGGGATCATGCGGCCTATCAGCATCTTGTTCAGCGCGCCCATCCCGAGAAAGCACGGCGGCCGCACGCGCACGCGATACGGCCGGCCGCTGCCGTCGCTCACGATGTAAAATCCCAACTCGCCGTTGGCGCCTTCGACCGCCTGGTACACTTCGCCGGCGGGCACGTGGATCCCCTCCATGATCAGCTTGAAGTGGTTCATCAGGCCTTCGATCGAGTTGTAGACCTTCTCTTTTTCGGGGAGCACGACTTTGGCGTCGGTGATCGTAACGGGACCTTCGGGAAGCGCCGCGATCGCTTGCTCGATGATTCGCTTCGATTGATACATTTCCTGGAAGCGCACGTTGAAGCGATCGTAGTTGTCGCCGCGGTCGCCCACCGGCACCTCGAACTCCATCCGGTCGTAAACGAGGTACGGATGCGCCTTGCGAACGTCGTACGACACGCCGGCCGCGCGCAGGAGAGGACCCGTCAGCCCGTACGAGATAGCCTCTTCCTTCGGGAACTTTCCGACTCCCGCCATCCGATCGATGAAGACGCGATTGCGCGAGAGCAGCTTGTCGCAATCGCTCAGGACCTGGTCGAGCCGCGCGAATGACCCCTTCATCCGATCGTTAAAATCCGCGGGCAGGTCATGCGTCATGCCGCCAACGCGGCACCAAGTGACGGTGAGCCGCGCGCCAGTGACCGCTTCGATCAGGTCGTAGAGAAACTCGCGCGCCTCGAGCATGTAGAACGCGACTGTGGTCGCGCCGACTTCGCTCGACGCCATCCCGAGGCACGTCAGGTGATCGGCGATGCGCGCGACTTCGCTCATGATCAGGCGCACGTACTTGCATCGCTCGGTCGTGTCGATGCCGAGCAGGCGCTCGACCGCGAGCGCGAAACCGACGTTGTTGATGCATGGCGACGCGTAATTCAGCCGGTCGGTGTAGGGGAAGCATTGCGTCCAGGTTCCCTGCTCGCACATCTTTTCGAATCCGCGATGCAGGTAGCCGACCTCGACGTCGCAATCGACGATCTTTTCGCCGTCGAGCTTGAGGTTGAACTTGATGGTGCCGTGAGACGCCGGATGCGACGGCCCCATCTGAAGTTCCATGATCTCTTCGGACGGGTCCGCGGGGACGATTATGTCTTTCCAGCGCGCCGGTAGTGCCATGATTTTATTTTTCTTTTTGAGGGATAACTGTTCAGCGCGACTGGCGAATCGGATTCACGACCGGGTCGACTTCGGGGACGATCGGTTGGCGCTTGTTATAGAGGTAGTCCTTGCGCAGCGGATGCCCCTCGAACGAATCGTACATCAGGATGCGCCGCAGGTCGGGGTGTCCTTTGAAAACGATCCCGAACATGTCGAAGCATTCGCGCTCGAGCCAATCCGCCGCGCCCCACACTCCAACCACGCTGGGCACCGACGGGTCGGCGGCGTCGACCCGAATCTTGACGCGGATGCGATGGCCGCGGGTCAGAGAGTTGAGCTGATAGACGACGTCGAAGCGCGGCTTGCGTTCGAGCCAATCGACGGCGGTCAAGTCGGTCAGAACGTTGAATTCGAAATCAGGATCGTCGCGCAGCGCGCGAAAAAAATCGTAGGCGCGTTCGCGATCGATCGTGAAAGTTTCTTCGTCGCGCTCATTTTGCGCGCTGAGAATTTCAGCACCGAAGCGTGCTTTGATTTTTTCTGCCAACATCGATCGCTAGTCCCAGTCGAGCGCGCCGCGCTGCCATGCGTACACAAGTCCGACGCCAAGAATCGCGATGAAGATGAGCGCCTCGACGAAGCCGAACATCCCGAGGTAGCGCAGCTCGACCGCCCACGGATAAAGAAAAATCACTTCGACGTCGAACAGCAGGAACAGGATCGCCGTCAGGTAGAAGCGCACCGAGAAGCGTCCCCAGGCTGAGCCGCTCGGCGGATTGCCGCATTCGAAAGCCTCGCCCTTGATCACGGTGGGACGCTTGGGCCCGATCAGCATGTTGATCGTGCACATGATGCCGACGATCAAGCCGGCAACGAGCACAGTCACAGCCACGGGGAACCAGGTCGTCATTGTCAATCCACCCTACAATATCTTCTTATCTTCATATGCATACCCGATGAGCGCGTCTTTTGGAACGATCTTCGAATCTAAGGCTCGCGAAAGTGTTCGCGTTTCCTCGTTCCCGGCGTGGTAGTCAGTATTAGCTAATTACGCTGTATAAACCTGTATTATTTGCGCGGAAGTATCTTGACCGTTGTGTTACCTCCAGTCATGGTACTGAATTTATCGCGTAAACAGGAGGGTAATGCGCGTAATATCTTTGTGATCATTATTCCTATTGACGATCATGAGCAGCAGGACTAATGACCATTTGTGGGCATAGAGATTGTGGCGGACCAATTCCAGATCACGGCAACCACTTGTCGAAAGAAGGAGTCAATATGAATCGCGCAATCGGATTGGGGAACTGGTGCGTCGGAACTCTGACCGCGTTGATACTTGCGGTCGGGATCTTGAGCGCGCCGGCATCGGCTCAGGTGAAACCGGGGGATTTCATTACTCCGGACAACGCCTACAAGGTAAGGGACCTCGTCTCTCCGGGACAGTACCTGCGAGTGATGCACGGGATGACTATTCAGGTCACACCGACCGAGCGTATTGATTGGCCGCCGCCGTACAAGGACGCGACCGAGAAGTACTCGAGCCAGGTGCGGCTGACCCCGGACCATCGCAGCCTGATTGGCTACGTCGCCGGCGAGCCGTTCCCGATCGTTGATGCGAACGATCCGGATGCAGGAACCAAAGTGATGTGGAACGTGTCGTTCAGGCCGATCTCCAGCGACGAATACGATCTGCGCTGGTTCGACTGCGACAGCGTGTACTGGGGCAGGAACGCGCCGTTCCGTGAAATCACCGATATCGAAGTCGGCCACTACGCCGGTTACAATGAAGTCGGACGCACCGAAGTCAATCCGATGCCGATCGATCCCGACTTCAAGAAAACCGGCCGTTATTTCCTCGGGCTACTCTATCCAGTGCTCGCGCCGCAGGACGCGCGCGGAACCGGATTGATCAAGTTCCGCTACGCCGATCCCAACACCGAGGACGCCAGTTGGACGTGGACGCCCGGCGCTCGCCGCGTCCGCCGCCTGAACTACGCCATTCTCGACTCGGCCACCGGAGCGCAGGCCTACGACCCGAATCACTACGAAGGCTTCAGTGGCAAGAACGAAAACTACGACTGGAAAATGCTCGGCGAGAAGAACATGCTGGGCGCGATCAACATTGCAAAGGTTCCCGACGTTCGATGCCCGACAGACGGCGGCGCGAGCCATTGCCCCGACAACTGGCAGATGCGGCACTATTACATCATCGAGGGGCGCCCGCGTCCCGGCCGCTTCAACTCGCTCTACAATCACGAAATTATGTACATCGATTCGGAAGCGGACTTCGTGATGGCGAACGACATGTACGATCGCGGCGGCGAGCTGTTCGTCAACTACACCTCGTGGATGCGCTATTCGGATCGCTCGGAGCCTCAGGCCAAAATCGCGATATATCCGTTCAAGCGCGAGTTCCAGTCCGGCTCGTCGAGCATCAACGTGCAGAGTGGCTTCTCCACCGTCTGCTACCATCCATCGCCGGACGCGCCGTCACACGATTCATGGTTCATCAACATGGGTTCGGTTGATCGCGACTGGTTCACTCCCGAACAAATGGCGCGCGCGGCTGAGGGCGGGCATGCGGTAGGCGGCGACTGATGCTCATCAGATCCCAGTCGCGCGTCTCGCGACTGGGCTGAGAAATGAACCGGCGCGGCCAGCGATGGCCGCGCCGGTTTTTCTGATGCGCGAGTCATACTCGCGCAAGGATGCCCCGCGCCGCTAGAATCCATCTTCGATGGATGACAGCGGCGCGATGCAGGCATGGGCAGCAGCGGCCATCGCTCGGCGATGGCCGCGGGCAGGCGTCGACCAGATCGCCGCGCTCCGCGGCGATCTGTCGACCCGCCGCTTCTGGCGCGTCGCTATCGCGACGCGCGGCGAACCGGCCCCCCCCACCGCAATCCTCGTCGACCTCGGCCCCGATGACTTGCCGCGCTACGTCCGCGTGCTCAATCTGCTGCCTTCGCCGATCACCGAGCCGCCGTGGATCAACGTGCATCGCTTTCTCGAATCGATCGGTTCGCCTGTCCCCGCATTGTACGGCGCGGATCCCGCGCGGCGCGCGATGCTGGTCGAGGACGTCGGCCAACTCTCCCTGCTCGACGCCGTCCGCCGTCCCGGCGCCGACGCCGCGGATCTCTTTCGGCTGGCCGCGTCCGAACTGCTCCGGATACACGTTGACGGCACCGCTCGAATCGACTCTCGATGTGTCGCGCACGAAATTTCCTATACCGGCCGGCTCTTCGAATGGGAACTGAAGGAATTTGGAGAAGTCGGTCTCGAGGCGGTTGCGCCTGGCGCGGATTATTCTCCGATCGCACCTGAGATCGCGACGCTCGCTGCGCGGCTCGATCGCTTTCCGCGCGTGCTGTCGCATCGCGACTACCACCGCGAAAACCTGTACCTGCAAAATCTGCCAAATCAAAACAGGCCGCGGATTCGCATCATCGATTTTCAGGATGCGCTCATGGCGCCCGCCGCGCAGGACCTCGCCGTGCTGATGACGACGCGCGACACTGATGAAGTCGTAACTCCGGCAATCGAGCGCCGCATCCTCGATTTCTACTGCGCCGGACTCGCTCGTCGTGGCGTCCAGGCGCTCGACGCGACAGAATTCATGAACAGCTATCGGCTGTGCGTTTTACAGCATGCGCTCAAAATGATCGGACGTTTCGAGATGTTCGAGCGCAACGGCAAGACCGGCTATCGTCCGTTCATTCCGCACGCGCTCGCGCAGGCGCGCCGGATGCTCGGCGAGATGCGAGCCGACTTTCCTGAACTGACAGCCGCGCTGATGCCATGAGAGCGTTGGTACTCGCAGCCGGGATGGGAGAGCGGCTTCGGCCGCTGACCGGCGTCACGCCAAAGCCGATGCTCGAGCTCGGCGGGCATACGCTGATCCACTATCCGCTGACGATGCTGCGGCGCGGCGGCATCACCGAAGTCGCGATCAATGTTCATCACCTCGCGTCTGTGATTCAGGACGGACTCGGTGACGGTTCGCAACTCGGCCTTCGCATCACGTACGCGCCCGAGCCGGTCCTGCTCGGCACCGGAGGACCGCTCAACGGGCTGCACGATTTTCTCGCCGGCGATACGTTCGTGATGGCCAACAGTGACACGATCCTCGACCTCGACCTGCGCGCGATGATCGCGTTCCATCGCGCGCACGCCGCAGTTGCCACTATCGCGCTGTTCAATCCGGCGAATCTCGACTACTACAGCCGTCTCGAAATCGATGCCGCGCAAAGACTCCGCCGAATGCGATTGCTGATGCGCCGCGACCCGCTTCAATACGATGACTATCCTTCCAACCTCGACGACGCCGTCGCCGCGACGCTTTCACCCTTCATGTACTGCGGCGTGATCGTCGCGGAGCCCGCAGTGCTGGACCTGGTTCCGCCGAAGCCGCCGTGGAGCTTGATGCCCGGGCTCTTCGCGCCGATGGTAGCGCGCGCACAGCCGGTCTTCGGCTACGTTCACACCGGATATTTCCGCACGATGGACGATCTGAAAAGTTACGACGCGCTGAAAGCCGAATTCGCGTCGTCGCCTTCGCCAAAGATCATCTAGGTCGCCGACTCATTCGAAATCGCGCGCGCGATCGAGATCGGCAATCATCCCACCATGCGTCGGGCGCCATCCCAGCCGTTCCTGGGTCAATGCGCTTGAAGCAGGGCAGTCGATGCCTATAAGAAATCCGAGCCAGCCAAAGTGCTCGAATGCCTCCTCCTGGCGCTTGGCGACGACCGGCACCTTCAGGCCGCGGCCGATCGCCTCCGCGATATCTCGCAACGGCACGCCTTCTTCGCCGACCGCGTTGTACCTGGCTCCCTTCACACCCTTCTCAAGCACCAGCCGGTAGAGGGGAACGGTATCGAGCAGGTGCGCCGCGGGCCAGCGGTTGAGTCCGTCGCCGACGTAGGCCGAGACACCCTTCTCGCGGGCTATGGCGATCAAGGGTGTGACGAGGCCGTGCTTGACTCGGTCGTGGACCTGCGGGAGGCGCACCACCGACGCGCGCACGCCCCGTTGGACCATCGCATCGGCCGCCTCTTCCGACGCACTGCGGGGTATGCTGGAGCTGGGGACGGGCGGATCTTCTTCGGTCGCGAGGCGTCCCGGCGTGAGGCCGACACCGGTCCCGGAGGTGACGACCAAGGGTCCGTCAGAGCCAACGAGCGCGGAGCCGAGAGCCTCGATAGCGTGCCTGTCTGCTTCGCAGTTCTCAGCGTACTTCGAGAAGTCGTGGTTGAAGGCGCAGTGAATGACGCCATCAGACATGGCGGCACCACTGCGCAAGCTTTCCAGGTCTTCGAGATCACCTCGATGCACCTGCGCGCCTGCGTCGGTGATAGACTTGGCTCCAGCATCTGAACGCGAAAGCCCGATCACTTGATGGCCCGCGCCGATTAGATCCTGAACAATCGCAGAACCGATGAATCCTGTAGCACCGGTGACAAATACTCGCATCACGATTTCTCCTTAGTTGCGTTATAGTTTGGATCCACGCCCCGCTCGAACCGCGCGCTTCGCAATGCACAGCCCGTTCATCAGGACTTGCCAGACGTCGTTGTATGCAGCGTCGATGGCCGGATCGGCCCACTCGGCGGCGTGGGCCGGATGGTGGAACCGCGACGTGGCGAACAGCACCGCCCGAGCGGCAGCTACGGGATCGAGGGCGCGGAAGGTGCCTTCCTGTACGCCGGAGCGGATGACCATCGCGGCCAGCCCGACCAACTCCTCGATATGGGCGGCGACAATGGATTGAGCATCGGCCGAGAGCGTCCGATAGGCGGCGAACAGCTCAGGGTCGTCCGCAGCCCGGCGGCGTTTGACGGCGATCAGGGCGTCGATCAGCCGGCGCAACCGCTGCGGGGCCGGGCCAGGCCCACTTGCGATTGCCCGCAGCGGGGGCAAGGTCGCCTCCGCCCATCGGCTGACGACCAGGTCCCGCAGCTCAGCCTTGGTCGCCACGTGACGATAAACGGCCGCGTGACTCACACCAAGCGCCCGGGCCACGTCCACCACCGTCGCCTTGGCCGGGCCGAACCGGCGGAGGACATCCTCGGCCGCGGCGACGATCCGATCGCGAGTGAGCGGGGTGTCAACCGGGGACGTGGGTACCTCTCGACGCGCCGCCGATTCTCTTTTCATGTTTTGAAACAGCTCCCTTGTTCGAGGTCAGTTTGCCTCGGCGGCGATCCGATCGAGCTCCGCTAAGGTTTGCGGCGACAGCGTCAACTCACCGGCGGCCAGGTTCTCGCCAAGGTGCGCGACCGACGAGGTGCCGGGGATCAAAAGAATGTTGGGCGACCGGTGCAGCAGCCACGCCAGCGCGATCTGCAGCGGCGTCGCGCCGAGTCGGTTCGCGACCGACGACAGGGTGGACGACTGCAGCGGCGAGAACCCGCCGAGTGGGAAGAACGGCACATACGCGATGCGCTGCCGAGCCAGGTCGTCGATCAGGGCGCCGTCGTGACGGTAGGCCAGGTTGTAGTAGTTCTGCACGCATACGACTTCGGTGATCGACTGCGCCTCGGCCACCTGGGCAGCAGTGGCGTTGCTCAGACCGATGTGACGGATCAACCCCTGGCGCTGCAGCTCGGCCAGCACCGTCACCTGCTCGGCGATCGACCCCTCCTCGGTGCCGTGGCCCGACCCCATCACGCGGTAGTTCACGATGTCGAGCGCGTCCAGGTTCAGGTTGCGGAGGTTGTCGTGGACGCCGGCGGTCAGCTCCTGGGGCGAGATGGCCTTCTGCCATGACTTGTCGGGAGGGCGGCGGCCTCCCAGCTTGGTGACGATCACCAACCCCGCCGGGTACGGATGCAGAGCCTGCCGGATGATCTGGTTGGTAATATGCGGGCCGTAGTAGTCAGACGTGTCGATATGATTCACGCCGGCCGCGACGGCCTCGCGCAGGACGGCCACTGCCCCGTCAGGGTCCTTGGGCGGTCCCCACACGCCGGGGCCGGCCAGCTGCATCGCGCCGTAGCCTATCCGATGGACTGTTAATGAAGTACCGGGGAACGTGAACCGGCCACCGAGCTTCGCTTCAATCATGGTGTTGGATCCCTTTAGCGTCGGGGTGCTGCTTTACGAGTGCCGACAGGAGTGAGCGTACGCGATTGAGTTACAGAAGTCAAATATTGAAACTTGTACCTTGTGGTGAGCGGGCTTGGGCTGCGTGCGACCTAGTAGAAGCGCGCTTCACCGGGCAGGCGCGTTTTCCATCGCCGGTGAATCCAGTTCCAGTGGTCCGGATGCGCGCGGATCATCTGCTCGAGCGTGGTGGTGTATTGCTGCGTGTACTCGCGCACTAGCGCCTCGCGGTTGCGGGTCTTCTCGGGATAGAAAGCGGGCAGGATTGTTATCTTGTGATGAACGGTGTCGCCCTCGCGCACCATGAACACCGGCATCACCGGAGCGCCGGTGGCGAGAGACAGCCGCGCGATGCCGTCGCTGGTCGAGGCCGGCAGCCCGAAAAAATCCACGAACACGCCCTTGCGCACGTCGAGGTCGAGCGCGATCGCGATCATCCAGTTCTGCCGCAGCATCTTCATCATCTCGCGCCCGCCTGCCTTGCGCTCGATGATGCGGTTGCCGTAACGGACGCGCTGGGTCGAGATGGCGGCGTCGATCAGCGGATTGCGCAGCGCGCGATGCACGATCGCGAGCCGGTAGCCGTACACCGATTGCGCGATCTGCATCAGCTCGAAATTTCCGTAGTGCCCGGTCAGCACGAACAGGCCGTGGCCGTTGGAGCGGCGCTCGGCCTCGTCCCAATTTTCCTTGCCCTCGTAAGTGGCGACCTGCTCGACGTTGGCGCGGCTGAGCTCGGGCAGATGAGTCCATTCGGCGAGCACGCGGCCCCAACTGCGATACATCTTGCGCAGGATGTTGAGGCGCGCCGCCGGAGTCATCTCGGGGAAAGCGATCTCGAGGTTTTTGAGCGCGATCGGCCGGTTGGGACGGTCGAAATTCATCGCCCATCCTCCGAGCCGCGCGCCCGCCCGCACTGCGCGCTCCAACGGCATCGCACGCAGCGCGGCGGTGACGGCAGTGATGCCGGTGTATTCGATGCGCGCTTTAACCGGACCGATTTGCCTAGCCATACCTGATTCCCGATTCCATTTAATCGTCCGCTCGATGCGAATGCGAGACGGCGCGCTCACAGCGTCCCGGTTTGGTAGTTCGCCCATAGCGCATTCGCTATCCGCGCCGCGTCCGCACGGATTCCGTATTTCACAAAATATCCGCAAACGTTTTCCAGGTCGCGGCCGAGCAACAGCCGCGCCTTCGGATTGATGCGAGAGTCAACCGCCTGCGGAAAATCGATCGCGACGATTCGATCCTCCCAGTAAAGCAGGTTGTACGGCGACAAGTCGCCATGCACCAGGTCGTTCGCGAGCCACAACGTGATGTTGTCGATAATCTGGCGCAGATATCTGTCCGCATGCTCGCGCGGCAGCGTGACGCGATTGAGCATCGGCGCCGCGGTGTCCTCGTCGCCGAAATATTCCATCAGGATCGCGCCATTCGAATGCGAGAATACTTCAGGCACGTCGGCGCCGGCCGCGTGGAGCATCCGCATCGTCTGAAATTCGGCGTTGATCCATGTCCCGTACTGCACCTCGCGCCCATGACGGGATTTGTTCGCCAGCGCGCGTTTGCTGCGGCTGCTGAGCGCGGCGTCGCGGCCCTTCTGGTAGATCGCATCGTTGTGAAAATTGCGCCGCTCGAGCGGCCGGTAGACTTTTGCCGCGACCAGTCCGCCGCCGTACGCGTCCGCGCCGCGACAGCAATAGACGGTAGCCTCTTTCCCGCTCCGGACTACGTATAGAACGTCAGTTATAGATCCATCGCCGATAAACGCGTCGAGTAATCCTTCATCGATCTCTAAAGCAGTGGTCATCTCTGGCCTCAATAGTTAGAAGTTGCGTTCGCGCACCTGTGATTTTTCGTTGCGCATTTTTCCTCATGCTTCGGTCCTCCGTTTGCGATTTTCGAAAATTGAATCGTCGAATCACGCACGCGCGACGCTCGCGCGAAGCGGACAACGGAAACAAAAAAACCACGGGAGCTTTCGCCTCCGTGGCTGCTATGTCAGTGAAAAAGTGAAAATCCGGCTGGTTTACCGGCGACTGAAGCTCAGCGGAGGCGCGCTCGTCGTGCGCAATTCGGCAAGATCTTTAAAGTGAGTATTCATTGCGTACGCACCTCCCGTCAGGGGAGTTGACGAGAATATCCGCGCGTGCGCGTCGCAAGTCAATCGCGGACAGGACATCAGCGACTTCGTCTATCATTGCCACATCCTCAATCACGAGGATCAGGCGATGATGGCGATCATCCGCGTGCTACCCTGTCCGGCGGCGAAGGAAGCGCCGAAAGCCAAGGACATGCCCGCGAAGATAACCCGTCGCGAAGACGGAATCGTCAACGTGGCATCAGTCCGATAGTGTGGGAAATAAAGTAGGTGTTTTGTGGGCTTCGCCTCATCGGGTTTGAATTTTTTGCCGGTGAACCTGCCCTCCTTCGTGTAAGGATTTAGTGAGTCACTCAGAATGCCTTTTGATTTCCGATTTTTTTGGTACGATCCGCATATGGCACCGATGATGCTAGCCCCAACAGGAGGTTACTTGCATGAAACTCAAGAGAAAGCTGGTTTTAGGTTTGTTGGGCGGCGCGATGCTGGCGCTCCCGTTGACCGTGCCGGCATTCGCGCAATCGGCTTACAGCGCAGATTCAAATTACATCCTGCCGGTCGACTGGTGGTGGGATCATTACAAAGGCGACCGGGACGCGTACGCCAATCACGGTTGGCACCAGGGATACTACGAGTATGGTGGCAAGCGGTATGCCTGCGACCGCGCACGCAGTCTCCAGAACCAGGTGTGGCGAGACAGGAGCACGGGACATCCGGCGGCGGCTAATGACGTAGAGGCGGAAGCGGCGGCAGCGCGTGCTCGCTGCTACAATCAATGATTGACGGTTTTCTCGTAGTATGATCGAGCGCCTCGCCTCAAGAGCGGGGCGCTCGTTTTATATCGCGGCGATTGCCGTCTTTCGAGATCGCTGCGCATCCGGTAAATCGTTTGCGTGGCTGATTCTCCGACCAAGAGCGACCTCAAGTCAGAAATTTTCTCGCCGCGGCGATGGTTGACCATAGACTACTCGCCGCATCCCGAAGAACGATCGTTCATGGACCGGGCGCAGACCCGCGGCGAGGCTGAAGTCGCGGCCACGGTCGCAGTGCCGAGCGATCGCGAGAGCGATCGAATATTCGGTGTCCGCTTGGCGCGCCATCGGGTGCAGGCCGTGTGGTTGGAGGTGGTGAACGGCGGCCACGAACCGCTATGGCTGGACCGCGTCCAACTTGATCCCGACTACTACATGCCGCTCGAGGCCGCGCACCTGGCGCATTTCGCGATGGGCACGCGGCTGTTGGCATTCGGCGTGATCGGATGGCTCTTCCTTCCGCTACTGCCGCTGGTGCCGCTCAAGCTTCTGTCGGCGCGCGCCGCGAACCGAAGAATGAGAGAACTCCTTCGCACCTTGGGATTCCCGACCGCGATCATTTTGCCCGGACAGAAAGTTGGCGGATTCATCTTCACCCGGTTGGACGAAGGGGTGAAACGGATCGACGTACGACTCCTCGGCCGCAGCCACGTGGCGGATTTCCAGTTCACGGTCGAGGTGCCGGGTCTGGTGCTGCCTCATCCTGCGGAGGACGCCGAAATTGCCGACAGCGCCGAGCAACTCGACGAGGCTGCTCTTCGCACCTGGATTGAACGGCAGCCGCGATGCACCGGCAATGCGGCAGAGACCGTCGAGGGCGATCCGCTCAACCTGGTTATCGTGGGCGACCGCGCGAGCATCCAGGAATGCCTCAGCACGTGGGACGAGACCGAGTCGATCACGCTCGGCACGTCGTGGAAAACCGCCAAGGCGTTCCTGCTCGAGTCGCAATACCGCTACTCGCCGGTGAGCCCGCTGTATCTCGGTGGACGCCAGCAGGAATTCGCGCTGCAACGCGCCCGCGCGAGCCTCAACGAGCGCCTGCATCTGAGATTGTGGAGCACGAACATTCGGTTTGAGGGCCAGCCGGTCTGGATCGGACAGGTCAGCCGCGACATCGGGGTCCGCTTCACGCCCAAGACCTGGAACCTGACGACTCATCAGATCGATCCCAACGTCGATGAAGCGCGCGACTACGTGCTGGACGATCTGCTGGCGTCGCGCCGCGTCGCCCTGATGGGATTCGTCCACGGAGTACAGCCCGCGACCGCCGATGCGCCCCGCCACAACCTGACCGGCGACCCTTATTTCACCGATGGCCTGCGCGCGTTCGCAGTCCTATCGCGCACCCGCACAGCCCCGGCGCTTCTATCTTGATCTTCGCCCGCCGCTAAGACTTCGAGACGGTCTGCATACCTGCTCAATCAGCCTGGATCGTTCGCGGTGCTTCGGTTGTTGGAGTCGGGGCTGCTTGCGGTTGTAGTGACGTTTGTCGCGGTTGAGCTTGCTGGCGGGTGACCGGCGACTGGTAGGATCCGATTTGAGTTCCGTCTATGGTGCTCTGCTTCCAGACTTCGGGCAGGTATTCGCGGTAGCGGATCGCGCCGTCGCCGATCATCGCGAACACCGCGGGACCGAGCCGGTCGATCTTGCGGGCTGTAGTGCCGGGCAGGACCTTGTCGAGGATTCCCGAATAGAGCTGCGCGAAGTTGTCGGCGTCGCCCGCACTGCGGAAGATGATCATCCACAGAAGGGTCAGCGACTTTCCCTTTTGTAGCGCGACGATTCTATCCCCCGCCCACTTGGTCGACGCCTCGACGTACGGCGTGTCCTCACCCATCGTGCGCTCGAGCATGATCTTGAGCATCAGCTCGCCGAGCGTGTCTTCGTCGATTTTTTTCCAATCGTGCAGGACCTTCTCGTAGCCGGCGAGCTTGACCGTGAGCGCTGGCGTCGGATGGTCGAAGTAGAGCTCGGGATGCATGATCTGCTGGGTCGATAACGGCGGACCGGTGAACAAAGCATTCACGCCCGCCCATTTTCCGCGATGGTAAGCTTCGGCGACGAAACGTGCGCCCTCGGTGTACTGAAAAATAAAAGGGTAGGTCATCGCGCGCGGCTTGCCTTCCATCCGTCCCATGAAGACCGGCACGATGTCCTGCAGATGCGAATCGAAGTAGTCGATGGTCTCGTCGTCGACGCGCCCGATCACCACCGAAAATCCTGACAGGGTCGCGTCGCCTTCAACGATTGCCTTGTAGGCGAGTTCGCGATCGCTATTGCCCTTGTATTTCTTGAGCGCGGCCTCGATGTCGAAGTACTGGTCCTGGAGCGCATGGGTCAGCTCGTGTCCGAGGGTTCCCATGGTGTCGAGCTTTCGCATCTCGGTGATCGCATTCCGATATCGCTCCGGCAGCTCGACGGTTATAGGCCGATCGATAATTACGATGTCCTTGTGATGGTCGTCGTAGAAGCCGGCCAGCTCGAGCGTCATATCGGCGAGCTCCTTGCGCTCGATTTTCAGGTCGGGCGGGAACAGACCGATCATCTTGTTCTCCTCGACGCCGGTGTCGATTTCCTCCTGGCTTACCTGCTTGGCGAACTGGGCTGTGAACCGGGCTTCGGTTTCCGCGACGCTGAGATACGTCACCGGCACATCGCGTTTGAGCTTGAGCCCGCGAATCTTCTGGACGCGAGCTTTCACCACTGCCGCCTCGTCGCGGCTCAATTCATCATCCTGCGAGTAGGCGAGATTGCAGAACAATGCTGCGGCGACGCATGCGAACGCCACTAGCGCGACAAACCTTCGAACCGGGATTACTCCCAAATTGCTCCCCTTACTCAAGCGGTCATCCTGATTAGCGGGGATTCCCGCTGGAGGCAAACCGGGGTTTAAGAAAGACCGCTGCGGTCTGTTACTCGTCCCAGCCGAAATGACGCGTGATCGCGATAGTGCCGTAGCCGTGGTTATTGCCGTAGCCGGCCTGAAAATCGAGGCTGGTCTGCCATTGTCTGAAAAATAGACCGAGGTCGGGACCAAATTCCTTCATCACATGCGGCTCCTGGCCGCCGCCCCACAACTGCCCGCCCGCGCCAAGCAACCAGGTCACATCCCGCCACGACGACATCACCACGCGCACGTCGATCATGCCGCTGGTTTGTCCGTTGTTGTAAAAGTGATCTCCGATGAAGGACAGATTGATGGGATGCCGGCTGTGAAGCAGTATCCAGCTCGAAAAGTCGCCCTCGATTCTTGCACCGGTGCTGTCGCCGACGTCGCGGCCGCCCAGAACAGTCAGCGAGGTACCTTGAAACGGCAGCAGATCGATCCCGCCCATGAAGACACCGAAGTTGCGCGGACGAGTTTTTGGATGATCGAGCAACGGGTTGTCCCATCCGGCGCCTTGGTAGATTTGATATCCCGAGACGCGCCCGACCACGCCGATATAAGGATTCAAGGTCTGCTCGAGCTGAAAGCCCTCGTGAGTCGCCGCGTACAGGCTTTCGTTGCCGATTGCGCTCGCGAACAGCGTCAGGCTCAAATGCTGGGGATTCGCTGGCGTAAAGAAATCAGAATAAGGAAGGGCGCGCGCCGACGTGGCTCGCACCGCGAGGGCGACCGACAGCATCGCGACCACAGCTTTGCGATACGCGCGCGTCCTCATATCAGTGGTAGCCGGGTGCGCCCATCTCTTCCATGCCAAGCGGCGCGGGCGAAGTAGCAGGAGCTTCGCATGCGACCGTCGTCTCGTATCCCTCAGTTACCTGGACCGCTTGCGCTGGACTCGCAATATTGGCGACCGCGACCACGCCGTGGAATACGCCGACCGTCGTGTAGCGCATGCAGCTTCGGTCCTCGGGGCACGGACGGTCCGCGATGAACGCTGTCTCGAATTCGGTCCCGCGCACCGCGGCGATCGCATTGGGCGTATGCACCTGGAAATCCGGAACGCCGCCTGCAGCCACGAAAACAATCGCTCGAAGATGCCCCGCCCAAAGCGCGATCGAGGCTCTTATGCGGGTCGTTGCAGCAATCGAGTATTCATCGATCGTGTAGGAACTGGACTCCGACAGAAGTAATTTACTGCCGTCGCGAAAGGTCACCGTCAATTTGGATTTCGCCGTCGTGCGCAGCTTGTCGTGCACCTTGATCGGCATCGAGGGGGCTGCATCGACCTCGATCCCACCGCGCTCGAGCTTCGCCGATCCGGTGATATCCGTCACCTGGCCCACGGTGTCCTGCGCGAAGGCTGCCGCACAATGAGAAGTTAGAATAAGGCTGAATGCCGCGGTGGCGACGAGCCGAATCGTATGATGTCGAAATTGTCGGCGGCTGAACGTCATTGTAGTGACGAAGCGATTACACGCGCCTAAGATCAATCGAGGGGGCTGGTTAATGCAAGCGCCGAGGTTATAAAAGCTCTTACATACCGGGAAAAAGGAGTCACAGTGAAGATCACAATACATTCAATCGCGACCGAAACGTTTGTACCGATGCTGCGCTCGCTGTCCAACATTCTCGACAAGGGCGCCGAGCATGCACGCTCGAACAACTCCGATCCCGCCGCGCTGGTGAATGCCCGGCTGGCGCCGGACATGTACACGCTCGCGCAGCAAGTGCGACTCGCGTGCAATCACGCCAAGGATGCAACCGCGCGCGTCACGGGCAAGGAGCCGCCACAATTCGAAGATAGCGAGCAGACGCTCGAGGAGCTCAAGGCGCGCATCGCCAAAACGATTGGCTATGTGGATAGTGTACGCGCGGCCGCTTTCGAAGGCGCGGAGGATCGCAAGATCACGATTCCGATACCCGAAAACGACATGGAATTCGAAATGAACGGGCTTCAGTTTTTGAGGGACTGGGCGCTGCCGCATTTCTACTTTCACGTCGTCACCGCGTACGACATCCTGCGCCACAACGGCGTCGATATCGGCAAACGCGATTACTTGAGTCACGTCGGCGGCTACATTCGTCAGCGCAACAGTCCGGCGTGACACATGAGCGACGGTCCGCAATTTCCTGCGGCGTCGTCAGTCAACCCTGACGTGTTGAGCATTCAATTCGGCGCCACCTGGACCGCGTCGTATATTGCGCGCAGCAGGGTTGCCTTGCTGATAGGCTTGCCCACGTGCGCGTCGCATCCCGCGGCGCGGGTGAGGCGGACCGCTTCGTTGAAGACCGAGGCAGTCAGCGCGATTATCGGAGTGCGCGCGCGACTATGCTCGCGCTCCCATTCGCGAATCGCGCGCGTCGCCGCGTATCCGTCGACTTCCGGCATCTGGATGTCCATCAAGACCAGGTCGTAGTCGCCCGCCGCGATGAAGCCGTCGATCGCCTGCCTGCCGTTTTCCACTTCGTCGAGATGGTAGGGCGTTTTTTTCAAAAAGGCGCGGACCAACGTCCGGTTGTCGATCGAATCGTCGGCGAACAGAATTCTGAGCGGTCGATCGATGATCGGCAGGGGGCGCGCATCGCTGGCGAGGCGCGGATGGTCCTGCGGTACGTCGCCGCCATCGCCTACAATCAGGTGGCGAATTACTTTGGCGAGTTCGTGGATATCGATCGGCTTGACCAGGTAGGTTCCCAGCTTCAAGGATTTCAGCCGCACGATATCGGCCGCCAGGTTGTCGCAACGGATCATCGTGACGATCGATGCGCCGCAACTCGACGCCTCGACGATAAGCTGCCCGAGCGTACGAGCGTCTGACGAAGCGATTCGATCGTCGAGCAGCACGATGCGAATCGGACGTCCTGCACGGACGGCCTGCCTCGTTGCCGTCAACGCCGCCTGATTCGACGATGCTTCGGTAACGCTCGCTCCGCGTCCGCCCAGCAACTGGAGCAAAACCGCGCGTCCGGTCCGGTTGCCCTCGACGATAAGCATCGGCACCTGCGCGAGGTCCGGCCAATTCACCGATGCGGGAACGCCGGTCTGCAGCTTGAAGGGCGAGGTGAAGCGGAAGACGCTTCCCTTGCCGAGCTCGCTCTCCAGCGTGACCTCGCCCTGCATCAGGTTGACGAGACGCTTGACGATCGCCAGGCCAAGGCCGCTGCCGCCGTACTTGCGCGCGGTCGAGGAGTCGGCCTGCGAGAACGCGGCGAATAGCGCGTGCAGCTTGTCCTTTGCGATTCCGATTCCGGTGTCACGAACGCTGAATTTCAGTTTGAGCGGATCGTCCGGCGCCGATATGCGATCGACGGAAACCAGTACCTCGCCCCGTTCGGTAAACTTGATCGCGTTGCCGATAAGATTGATCAGCACCTGCCTGAGCCGCAGCGGATCGCCCACCAGCGCGGTCGGCACATCGGGCGCGAGGCTGACGATAAGCTCCAGCCCTTTCGCATGCGCATGGATCGCCAGCGTCTGCGCTGACTTTTCCACCAACTCGATCAGATCGAAGCCGACATGCTCGAGCGTCAGGCGGCCGCTCTCGATCTTGGCGAGATCGAGGATGCTGTTGATCAGGTCGAGCAGTGCGCGGCCGTTGTTGCCGAGGATCTCGATATAGCGGCGCTGCTCGGTATTCAGCTCGCCTTCGCCCAGTAGCTCGGCCATCCCGAGGATCGCGGTCATCGGCGTGCGGATCTCATGCGACATGCTGGCCAGGAATTCCGATTTGGCCTGCGACGCGGCCAGCGCCGCTTCGCGTGCGGCGACCAGCTCGCGCTCGGTCTCCTTCATTGCGGTGATGTCGCGCCCGATGCCGGCGACGCCGGTAACGTTGCCGAGCTCATCGCGAATCGGAAAAATTTGTACCGCGTTAATGAACGGAGTGCCGTCCCGGTGGCGGGCGTGCTGCTCCCACGATGCCGGCTGACCGGTCTCAACTACGCGACGGGTCGTCTCAATGGTTTCTTGAAGCTCTTCGGGCGGAACAAAGAGCTCGATGCCCTTTCCAATTGCCTCTGCGGCGGTGTAGCCATACGCGCTTTCCGCCGCCGGGTTCCAGCTGATGATCCGGGCCTCCGACGACACGTTCATGATCGCGTCGTGCGAGGCGTTGACGATCGCGGCCAGCGACGCGGACTCCTGCTCGGCGCGTTTGCGTTCGGTGATATCGCGTTGGATAGCGGAGATGGCAACGAGTTTCCCGTCGCCGTCGCGGATCGCGAAACAAACCGTGGATACCTCAACGGTCGTGCCGTCTTTTCTGTGGTTCGGACCTTCGAAGCGAATCACCTGGTCCGGCCGCGCCACCAGCTGCGCTACGATTTCCCGGGCCTGCGCATGGCGTTCCGGCGCAATGTTCTGGGTGAACGGCTGTCCGACCGACTCGGCGGCAGTGAAGCCGAACATTCTCTCGGCGCCGCCGTTCCAGTATGTGATGCGCAAATCGGGCGCGATGGTGCTGATGGCGTCGTCGGAGGACTCGACGATCGCCGCGAGCGCCGCGCTCTGGCGTTCGGCGCGCTTGCGATCGGTAACGTCGCGCATAATCGTCGACATGCCGATCAGCTTTCCATTCGAGTCGTGGATTCCGCTGCCGCCAATGGTCGCGTCGAGCAGGGTGCCGTCCTTTCTTTGCAACGGCAATTCGAGCAGGCGCACGGCCTCGGGGTTTTCTCTCATCTTTGCCAGGTCGCGAGTCAGCCTGGCCTTGTCCATCGCGCGGCTGGCGGGCGGAATATAAAGATCGAACGGCAGCTTGCCCAATGCCTCCTCCGCCGTGTAGCCGAGCAGTCTTTGCGCTCCCCGGTTCCAGCTGGTTATCCGCAAATCCGTCGAGAGGCTGATGATCGCGTCCTGCGAGCTTGTGACCAGCGCCACCAGCAGATCGCGCTCGCTCTCGATCGGGCTTCGAGACCCGGCTTGGCGATCATTCACGTCATCGCGATTCTGTCGCGGTTCTCTCGCATAACTCATAACTGCGGTATTGCGCTGGGCGCGGGCACTCCTGCCCACCCGATAAGGAAGGGTTCCACATCGAATGAACGAGCAAGCCCGATGCCAGATGTTATGTATTGGATGAAATTCGCTGGTACTTTCCGATAGCGCACGACAGCCGATCAAAGGCGACTCGCGCAATGTGGTGTTCGCGATTGAGTTTCAAATTGGAACAGTCGATGGCACGCGAGTCGGATCTCGGCGTAAGATTTCGACTGCTCCTTCCTGTGGGCGGACGCGCGGCTTAGAGATACAATCGGCGCGGGAGATTTAGCGATGGGAAATGCCGCCGCAACCTTCGACCTTCGCCAGCGCGCCGACGTTCGCACCGTCGCCGCCGAGCGCACCGCCTCGATTCCCTGGTACGTCTGGTGCCTCGCGGCCGCAACCGCCTCCGACTTGTTCGGTGGCTACTGGGACATCTCGTGGCATATCTCGATCGGCCGCGACACCTTCTGGACTCCCGCGCACATGATGATTTATCTCGCGGGCGTGCTGGCCGGAGTTGCCAGCGGCTACGCGATTCTGTCCACCACCTTCGGCGAGTCGCAGGAAGCCAAGGACGCGAGCATCTCGGTCTGGGGTTTTCGCGGGCCGCTCGGATGCTTCATGGCGGCGTGGGGCGGATTCGCGATGCTCACGTCGGCGCCGTTCGACAACTGGTGGCACAACGCCTACGGACTCGATGTCAAAATCGTCAGCCTGCCGCATTCGATGCTGGGCGTTGGCGAGCTGATGATCGAGCTAGGCGCGATGTTGCTCGTATGCGCGCATCTCAACCGCGCGTCGGGCGCATATCAACGCAAGCTGGACAGGCTGCTGCTCGTGATCGGCGGCATCGTCTTGGCAGGCTCGGCGCTGTTCATCCTTGAATCGACGCCGATGGAGTTCATGCACAGCTCAAGCTTTTATCGCGCGGTGGCGACCGCGTTCCCGATTGGACTGATCGCAATCTCGGTCGTATCGAAAAAGCGCTGGCCGGCCACCACGATGGCCGCCATCTACACCGCGCTGTTCCTCGCGGGCCTGTGGATCTTCCCGCTGTTTCCCGCCGCGCCCAAGCTCGGCCCGGTCTATCAGAACATCACGCACATGGTGCCGCTGTGGTTCCCGGTGCTGGTGATCGTGCCCGCGTTCGCGCTCGATTTGCTGCGTGCGTGGATGGGCGAGAAGTGGGGCGGGTGGAAATCCGCGCTCGCCGCAGGGTTCGTTTTCATCGCGGCGTTTGTCGCGGCACAATGGCCGTTCGCGGACTTCCTGATCTCGCCCGCCGCGCGCAATCCGATTTTCGGCGCCAACTATTTCGGATTTTTCGACGCCGCCAATCTACTCTACAACCCGTATCATTTCGCGCATCTGGATAAGACCGGGGCCGCGTTCAGAGAAGGAATGATGATCGCGCTGATGACCTCGATCATCTTCTGCTCGATCGGAATGGCGCTAGGCAACTGGATGCGCACCGTCCGCCGCTAACATGCCCCGATGCTCTCCCCATCCCGCGCGACGGAGAAAAATCCGGTTCCCCTTCCCGCGCGGGAAGGGGTTAGGGGTTAGGTTGTCGATAGCTACGCTCAACGCTCGCCACACTTTCGCCGCGATCCTCGCGGTCGCAATCCTTCTGTTCGCGGCCCCCGCCAACGCCCACGTCGGCAGCCCCAACGTCTTCTACGAAGGCGACGCGGGCCCGTATCACCTGTTCGTGACCGTCAACGTTCCCGCGGTGATTCCCGGCGTCGCGGATGTGCAGATTCGCGCCGACTCGAACGACGTGCGCCAGGTCACTACCGCGGTGACTCGGCTCGCAGGCGCCGGCTCGCAGTATGCGCCCGTCCCCGACGTCGCGCAGCGCTCGCCCATCGACCCGCACCTTTTCACTTCGAGCTTGTGGTTGATGGAGTACGGCTCGATGCGCGTGCTGATAAACGTCGCGGGCGCGCATGGTGCGGCGCAGATGTCGGTGCCGGTCCCGTCTGCCGCGCGGCGGATGCTTCCGATGCCGCCTGCCCTTGGCGCGTTGCTGCTGACGCTCGCGATTGCGCTGGGGATCGGCGCGATTTCTATCGTCGGTGCGGCGGCGCGCGAATCGCGCCTCGCTCCCGGTTCTCCAGTGACGCCTGAGCTCAAGCGGCGCGGATGGCGCGCGATGGCGATAACGGGAGTCATCGTTGCCGCGATCTTCTATCTCGCGTTTGCGTGGTGGAGCGCCGACGCCCGGAGTTACGCGGCGGTCACAAAGTTATTCAAACCGCCGAAGCTCGCGTTGACCGTTGTCGATGGCAACCGGCTCGCGATTCGTCCGTCGCCCGACGACAAAGTTTGGTTGCGGTACAAAGTTATGGACGGCATTCTTCCCGACCACGGCCATCTGATGCATTTCTTCCTCGTGAGGACGCCCGCGCTCGACCGCATTTGGCATTTGCATCCAAGTCGGCAGCCCGATGGCTCGTTCGTGGATGCCCTCCCGTCGCTCGAGCCCGGCCGCTACGCAGTGTTCGCGGACATCGTGGATCAAAGCGGATTTCCATGGACGCTGGTCGGCTCGATAGACCTTCCCCAGATAAACGGCACGCCGCTTAAAGGTGACGACTGCGGCGGCGATGCGCCCGCGCTCACGCCTTCATCAGATTCCGCCGTCGATGCACTCGATGATGGGACGCGCGTGGTATGGCACCGCGACAGCGCGGCGATTCGTGCGAACGCGCCGATGATTCTGCGCTTCGAAGTGCAGGATCAAAACGGCAAGCCCGCGACCGACGTGAAACCCTACATGGGAATGGCGGCGCACGCCGAAATAGTCAGCTCCGATCTCCAGGTGTTCGCCCACATCCATCCGTCGGGCTCAGTCCCGATGGCCTCGCTGATGATGGCGAGCACCAACTCATCCGACTCGATGGCGGGCATGAACATGTCCGATATGAACATGAATGCGGCCCCCATTTCGCCGGAGCTATCGATGCCCTATGGTTTCCCCAGCGCAGGCCACTACCGGATTTTTCTACAGTTCAAACGCGCCGACAAAATCGAAACCGCCCACTTCGACACGGTCGTGAACTAAGCCGCAATGGAAAAACACACTAATCGAGAGGTCGTGATCGTCGGTGCGGGGATCGGCGGGAGCGCGCTGGCGACCGTGCTCGCGCGAGCCGGCATCGCAGTGACGCTTCTCGAGAAGTCGCTGGTGCATGTCGATCATGTGCGCGGCGAATGGCTCGCGCTCTGGGGCGTCGCGGAAACCCAACGCCTCGGCTTGTACGAGACGCTGCTCGCGGCGGGCGGGCATCATCTCGCGCGCCACATCGCATACGGCGACGACATCGATCCCGCCACTGCCGAATCGCAAGTGCTCGATATGACCGCCTTCGAAGACGCCGGCTTCAAGCCGCCGCTGTGCATGCGGCATCCTGACATGTGCGACTTGCTCAACGCCGAGGCAATCAAAGCGGGCGCCGAACTGCTTCGCGGCGTGACCGACTTGCAGGTAGTCGCGGGAGCCGCGCCCGAAGTGCGATTCCGGCATGACGGAGTCGAGCGCAAGTTCAATCCGCGCCTGGTGATCGCCGCCGACGGCCGCAATTCAGTCGTTCGCTCGCAAGTGGGCATCGAGCAGCATCGCGATCCGACCCATCACCTGATGGCCGGGATGCTGGTCGACAACACGACTGGCTGGCCGGCGGATTTGCAAATCTTCGGCACCGAGGCGCGTGTCAATTTTCTAGCGTTTCCGCAATCGGTCGAGCGCGTGCGTCTTTATATCTGTTACGCAACCGAAGACAAGCGTCGCTTCGCTGGTGCCGACAACCAGGCGCGTTTTCTCGACGCGTTCCACCTCGCGAGCGTCCCCGGCAGCGAGTACCTGGCGAACGGCACCCCGTCAGGGCCCTGCAATTCGTACGGCAACGAGGACACCTGGACTGACGTGCCATACGGTCCCGGCGTCGTGCTGATTGGAGACGCCGCGGGCCACAACGATCCGATCATCGGGCAGGGATTGTCGATCGCCTATCGCGACGTGCGCATCGTGCGCGACCTGATGCTCGAAAATCGCAACTGGACGCCTGACCTGTTTCGGCCTTACGCGGAGGAGCGGCGCGAGCGGATGCGCCGGCTCAGGCTGACCGCCTCGACGTTCTCGATCCTGAACGTAGAATTCGGCGACCATGCCCGCGCGCGTCGCGCGAAAGTCCGCGAAGAACGTCTGCGCGGTAATTTCCCCGACGTCAGTCCCGCCGCCTTCATAGGACCCGAAGTTCTGCCGGCCGAAATGTTTGACGAGACGACACTCGATCGGCTACGTGCGATGTGAGGTTGGTGCAATGATCAAACTGGTCTACATAGTCAAAAAGCGCGCCGATATCTCCGAAAAGGACTTCCACGAGTACTGGCTGAAGAAGCACGGACCGCTGGTGCGCAGCTTCGCGAAATCGATGCGCGCGAAGAAGTACGTCCAGAGCCACACCGTCTCAGAAGATGCGGGCAAGCAAATCCGCAACACCCGCCCCGGGATGAAGCAGACTTACGACGGTATCACCGAAGTATGGTGGGACACGCTCGAGGATTTCAGCGGCGGCGGCGCCGTCCAGGAACGTGCAGAGGCAGCGCGCGCTCTGCTCGAAGATGAGTCGAAGTTCATCGACTTCGAACACTCTTCGATCTTCCTGACGGAAGAGCACGAAATCTTTGACTACACCAAGTAGCCCCTCTTAATTTTGTTCCCCTTCCCTCGAGGGAAGGGGTTTAAGTGGCACAGGCTTTAGCCTGTGGTCCTCAGCCTGAATTTGCATGGGCCAGAAAATCACAGGCTAAAGCCTGTGCCACCAATTAAAACCGCCGCTTCAGCCAACGATCGAAGCTTTCATCCTCGAAGGCAGGGGCGATCGCTTGCGCTACGACGTGGTGTAGGCTAGCCATAGCTCGATTCGAGACGTCAAAGCAGAATTTGGTCAATACGGGAGGGGAATGAAAATGAAATTGCGACGAACCCTTGGAAGGATTGCGGGAGCAATTGGGATACTTTTGATCTGCACTGGGCCGGCATCGGCAAAACAGCTTTGTCTTTCCGTTAATGCAGAACAGTACTTACTTAGCGGGAAAATTCCGAAGAAAAACGCTTGTAGCTCGATTATCCTGGTTAACACCAACGGCACTTTTACCGGTTTCGTTGCATCCGGCGGAATGTGTTTGAGCTCGGATGGGACGACGGTGCTGTTTACAACCTCAGACGGCTTCTTCGGTTATCCGGAAACCCTGCAGGGATCATGGGTCACGAGCACCGGTGACGGCAGCGTCAATGATTGCATCGTTCCCGATACGGGCACCATATGCTTCTCGGACACTGTCACTGTCGCATCATGTACGGGTAATTCGATACCGGACGCCGTATCTGGCCCGGCCGCGCTTTCGGTGAAACGGTCGGCGGGCGACTGATGCGCACCGCGGTATCGTCGGGAAGTTCGCCTGACTGCGGCGCTTCCCGACGCTCCCGCGTCGGCGCAAGCGGCAGCGTGTTTCTGTCCTAACCTCTGTTGATCCAAGATCCAAGGAGAGGTCGCGAGTCAGAACCGCAGCCGCGGCGGTTGCGGGCTCACTACTTCTTGAACCGCCGCTTCAGCCAGTCGACGATCGTTTGATTCACCGCAGCAGGAAACTCCTGCTGCACCCAATGCCCCGCGCGCTCGATATTGTGCATCTCAAGATCCGAGCACAGCGCCGGCATCCCGGCCGCCATTCGCGGCGGCAGCGCGCCGTCCCACTCAGCAGTGATCATCAGGCATGGCAGCGTCAGCTTGGCGACACCTATCTCAGGATGCTCGCGCGAGTTGCGATCGATGTTGCGATACCAGTTGATGCCGCCGCGGAATCCGCTCTTCTCGTATGCATGCACATAGGTATCGAGTTCTTCGCGGGTAACTATTGTGTCGGTCTCGGGCTTCAGCTCTTCGATTCGGCGGAACGGATTCATATCCAGCTCGCCGCTCGCCATCATGCGCTTGGTCGATTCCTCCGGCGAGAGCGGCGCGCGCATCAGGCGATCGAAGATTAGCCGCGCCTTCGGATCCATCACGCTCTCAGCACGCCCTGGTTCCTGGAACCACAGGATGTACATGCGCTCGTCCTTGCCGTTGACCATCGCGCGCATGACCGAGGTCGGCGGGATTGCCATGTAGGGCGTGCAGACGCCGACGACGCCCGCAGTCCGCTCCGGATACAACAGCGGCATCGCCCACGCGACGAAGCCGCCCCAGTCGTGACCGACGAAAATCGCGCGCTCGATTTTGAGCGCGTCGAGCAACCCCGCCATATCTCCCGTCAGCTCGGTAAGACCGTAGTCGGTGACGGCAGGCGGCGCACTAGAGTCTGCATACCCGCGCTGATCTGGAGCTATCGCGCGAAATCCCGCGGCCGCGACAGCGGGCAACTGATGCCGCCACGAGTAAGCGAGTTCCGGAAACCCATGGCAGAAGACAACCGCCGGTCCCTCGCCAGTCTCGTGAACTGTAAGATTGATCGAAGACTGATTACCTCGCGGCGCGAGCTTTACTGATCGTCCTTGCGGCCATTTGTAAGTCGACATTATCTCACCCTATGATACAAATCCTTCTATCACTAAGGTGCAGGGGTTACCCCTGCCCAAGGAAGTGTGAAACCCACGGCGGGTTTCACATTAAATTGGGTGACCTATCTAACAGTCACAGATTCGCGATCACCGCGCGCGTGAACTCCGACGTCTTGGCAGTGCCGCCCTGGTCTGGGGTCAGCGCGCGGCCGTCGGCGTAGGCCTTGCGCACGGCGGCGTCGAGGCGCGATGCTTCGGCGGCGAAACCCAGGTAGTCCAGCATCAAGGCAGCCGAGAGCATCGTCGCAGACGGATTGATGATTCCCATGCCCATGATATCGGGCGCGGTGCCGTGCACCGATTCGAAGTACGCGTAGTCGGCGCCGTAGCATCCGCTGGGCGCGAGACCCAGGCCTCCGATAATTCCGGCAGCGGCGTCGGACAGGATATCGCCATACAGATTCGGCGCCACTACTACATCGAGATCGTGTGGCGATTGCACCAGCCGTCGCGCGAAGTCGTCCACGATAAACTGTTCGTACTTTATCTCAGGATATTTAGCCGCAGTCTCTTCGACAACTTTCCTGAACAAGCCGTCGGACTCACGCAGCATGTTGTACTTCGAGGTGCACGTGAGCTTGCCCTTTCCGCCGGCACGTTTGCGCTTCATCGTTAGCTGGCAGGCGAACTCGGCGACCCGGCGCGTCGCACGCTCGGTGATCACTTTGATCGCGTAGATGCCGCGTTCCGACGTATCGAGCGGCGCACGCAGAATCTTGCTCATCAGCTTGAGGGGAGCGAGCGCTTCGAGCGGGCCCTCCAGTCCGAGATACAGGTCTTCGAGATTCTCGCGCACAATCACGAAGTCGATTCCGTCGGGCTTGGCGAGCGGACTATTGAAGCCCTTCGAGTAGCGCACCGGCCGGACGTTGGCGAAGGTCTGCTTGCCCCATCTGAGATAGGTGATGGCGGTGGTCTTGCCCGAGGTCGAGCCGAACAGCGTCGTGTCGGACCCGTCGATTGCCTTGCGGGCGGCGGCGTCAGTCTCGCCACGCACCCATTTCTCGCCGGGCGGAAATTCGACGTAATCGATTGGCAGCTTCAGCGCGCGCAACGCGTCCATCGTCGCGCCCATCGCCTCCGGCGCCGCATCGTCACCCGGCAGCACTACGACTGTTTTGGTTTTGTCAGCCATACACGGTTCGTCTCGTTTTTTCGAGCCGGATCGCGGCTTCGAAGCAGCGCATTACTGAGAGCCCCAAGACATATTCCGGTAGCGTACGGAGCCGTTCCGACTTCGATCGAATTGTAAAAGTCGAAATCGCCGGGAGGAGTCTGCTGTGAAACGCAGGTTAACTCTCCGTTGGCATTGATCTTCGAACAAATAGCATTGATCGCGCGTACGTAAGCCGTCCGTGCGCGCGCGAGATCCAATCCACGGTATCGAAAGAAGATCGCCCAGCCGAGAGCGGAGGCAAATCCCGCAGCCGACGATGCTTCCAGGTAAGAATCGGGACGGTCGATTACGGTATGCCACAGCCCGGATTCGTCCTGCAGCTTGATTACAGCATTCAGCTGGCGCACCACTGCGCTTTCGATCGCATCGAGCTTCGTGCGCAAACTTCCTGCCGGGTCGGGACCGCGAAACCCTGGTCCTCGATCCTGCTGGTCCAGGATCGCAAGGACCATGGCGCACGCCATCGAAAACCAGCTGTTGCCACGCGCCCAGAGACAGGGCGAGTGTCCATTCTTTTCCACGTAAGCGACATGCCACAGGAGGCCGCTCGCAGGATCGGTCAGATACTTCGCGTGAAGCAGTATCTGATCCGCGGCCCATTCGATTTTCGAGCGGTCACCCACCACGTCGCCGTAAGTCGCCATCTTTGGAGCCGTGAAATAGCTCACGTCCACCCAGACTTCGAGCGCCGGCGGGTGCGGCACAATTGCGCCGTCCGGAGTACGTGCCGCCGTCGTTTCGAGCGTCTCGATAACCTTGCGAGCGTACTCCAGATACTCCGGACGCTTGGTCCTGATGTAAAAGCTCAACGCGGGCGCCGCTTCCGCAGTCCAGAACCAGAACCACCCGCCGGTCCGCGGATCCGCTTCGAGCTTCGGATCGAACCATCGATGCGCCGCCTCGACTGGGGCATTCGTCTTGAGCGCGCCCGCGGCGGCCAGCAGACCGCCGCACAGGATAGCGTCGCCCCAATGCGGTTGCTTGATAACTAGCTCGCGACTGGCGTTGGCCGTCAGCCGCTCGAGCGCGCTGCGCACTTCCTCGACGTTGATCTCGGCGCTGTGCATCGTGTGAGCAGCTCAGCCGCCGTAGTTCCATCCGGTTTCTTTCATCGTGAGCGCTTCGGCGTCGCGCTTGACGTGCGCGTCGGTGACTTTGCCGACCACGACGCTGTGATCGCCAAGCTCGTAAAAGCCGACGACCTCGCATTCGACCGAGGCGGGCGCGTCGCTGATGATCGGTGCGCCGTTGGCGCCGTTCTCGAATGCGAAGTCACCGAACTTGCCGTCCTTGGGTTCGACGTGACGAAAGAACGCGCCCGCGATTCCTTTCTGTCCGGCGGCGAGCATCGAGAGCGCAAACTTTTTCGAATCTTTGACCATCGCATGCGAGCCCGAGTCTTTCTTGATCCCGACCACCACCAGCGGCGGATTGAAGCTGGCCTGCGTGACCCAGTTGACGGTCGCCGCGGTAGCAGTGCCGCCGTGAGCAGCGCCGAGCACGAACAGGCCGTAAGGGATCATCAACAGTGCTTGTTTTTTTGCTTTTTCATCCATGATTCGAGACTCCTTTCCTGAACGAGGTTTTGTATGAATCGCCGAAAAAATAGCATCTCCACACCAGGCGGCGCGGGAGGTATACTCAGGCAAAGATTGCACCGATGGCGCTAATCAAGTCAAAGAGTCCGAAGATCAAAGGGCTGCACGAAGTGGGGCGCTACGCCGTCGGCGTGCAATGGGTTGATGGTCACGACAGCATCTTCCCGCTCGAGAATTTGCGCCGCGGATGCCCCTGCGACGTGTGCAAGGGAAACGTGAGCGGCGACGTGCCGCCGGCGTCGACGCGGATGCGCCAGCTTTCGCGGCTGGGCGACGCGGCGATGTTTATCGGATGGGCTGACGGTCACGAGACTATCTACACGATGTCGCAGCTCAGAAGTCTCTGCCGATGCGCATACTGCGTGGCGGAGCCCGAGCGCCCGATCACCGGCGGCTAGATCCAAGTCGCACCGGGGAGGATGGCGTGCAGTGTCCGTCGGCGATGCTCCGTAAGCGGAGGATTTGTGCCGTGATCAAAGTGAAAATTTGCAACGACAAACCAGTGGTGATTCCAGCCGACAGTCGCCAATACGATTTGCGCGCTTTGGTTGACCAGATTACGCGAGAGAACAGTCACGATTTGATCGACTGGGGCAAGCCAGTCGGAAAAGAAAGCTGGTAGTCAACATCACTTCGCATTTTGTGGACAAAGGTGGTAGACCAGTGCCCCGTGGGAAAGCGAACAGTCGCCGAGATGACCGCCGAGACACTCCGCGAAATTGGGGTGTTGTCGGCAGTCTTCTTCGCGTTGGACAACATGATGAAGGACAATAGGGCTCAAGCTTTCCTTCTAAATGTGACGATTTATTTCCTGATTGGGTGTATTGTAGTTTTTGCGGTGGGTTTAATCATCGAACGGATGAGGCCCGAAGGCGATTGAGCCTGACGAGAGATTGAAAAATGGAGCCATTGAAAGCATTTGGAGTTCCAGCCGGGCTGGCGGTCTTTGTGGCCATCGTTGGATTTGTTTCGGTGATTCGCTCCCGACGACGAGTCGCCCGCGCCCGCCGAGAAGCTGAGCCCGAGCGCACTGCCGCGTACAAGTGATCAACGATCCCTTGGAATTGAAAAGGCCGGGCCAGAGTGGCTCGGCCTTCCGCTTTTCAGACCTCGCCCTCGCGTCTCACTAGTGCGTCGGGTTGTATTCGGGCGGTTGTTGCGCCGAATGCTTGCTGATGCTGCCGCGGCCGGACGCGCCACCGTTTAATGCGTCGAGATTTGCCTGCGCGACTCTCAGGTTTGGATTGAGTTGCAGCGCCTTCTCCCACGCTTCTTCCGCTTCGCCGAAACGCTGCAAATCGTTCATCGCCATGCCCTTGGCGTTGTAGAGGCGCGCGTTGTGAGGATCCTTGACGAGTCCCGCGTTAGCCGCGAGGAGCGCATCTTCCGCGTCGCCGACGCGCAGATACACGTCGGCCAACTCGATGAAATTGCTGCCAGACGGATTCAGGTCGGTCGCCGTGCGGTACATCTCGATCGCCGTGTCGCCGTCGCGCAGGACGCCGTAACAGAAGCCGAGGTCCACGTAGGCCGAATCGTTGCGCGGATCGATTTTCAGCGCGAGATGCAGTTTGTCCATGGCCTGGTGAATCAATTTCGTATCGACCGGATCGGCGTGCCCCGCCTGCATCACCATCTTTTCCGCCTCGGCAACCACTGCGTCGGATTCCGCGCGATTAGCCTCGGCGGCGCGGCTCGACGACGCGAGCGCGAGGATTCCCGACGCCGAAATCGCGACGGCCAGCACCAAGCCCACATTCAACCGCAACTTCCCGACCAATCGACAAAGCATCTTCGTGTTCATCCCGATACCAATGATAATAGGCGAGCCTGGATTCACAACTGTTCGATGATCCAAGCAAATTAGCGCACTCTTCCCGAGTTCGCGATACGCTCGCCCGGTTCAATTGTGCTGGATGGATGTGGCTCGGCGCGAAACGTTCACTAGGCGCGCGGCGACGTTGTTTCGTGCGGGCGGCTCCGATAACTATGGGAGTGTGCCCCGCGACTCGTTCAATCGTGAAATAGATTACCTGCGCATGTCGGTTATCGACGCATGCAACCTGCGATGCGTCTACTGCATGCCGCTGGAGGGCATCCGCTTCCTCCCCAAGGACGAGCTGCTGACGCCGGCAGAATTTGAAACCGTCGCGCGCTCTGCGGTGAGCGTGGGCTTTCGAAAATTCAGGCTGACGGGCGGCGAGCCTACTTTGCGGCTCGATCTGGTTGAGATAGTCGAGCGCCTCGCGCGCGTTCCCGGCGTGGAAGGTCTCGCACTGACCACCAACGCGCTGCTGCTCACGGATCTTGCGCCCGCATTGAAACACGCGGGGCTGAATCGCATCAATGTGCATCTCGACAGCCTCGATCCGGCGACCGTCGAGCGGCAGATGCGATGGGGCAGCTTCGAGAAAATCTGGCGCGGGATCGTCGCGGCGGAAGAGGCGGGACTCACGCCGATAAAGCTCAACTCGGTGGTGACGGCCGGCTACAACGAATCCGATGTCGTCGAGCTTGCGCGGTTGACTGTTGAGCGCGACTGGCACGTGCGGTTTATCGAGCTGATGCCGCTCGGCGGCGGCGAATGCGCGACGTTGTCGATGAAGCGCTACGTCTCGAACATCGAAACGCGGCGCAGAATCGAGTCGGCACTGGGCCCGCTCGTCGAAATCCCGTCGGAAAACCTGGCCGACGAATCGCGCAACTACCAGCTTGCGGGCGCGCGCGGCGTGATCGGTTTCATCAGCCCGGTGAGCGAGCCGTACTGCGGAACCTGCAACCGGATGCGCCTGACGGCAGACGGAAAGTTCCACCTGTGCCTGCTTAACGATGACGAACTCGACGTCCGCAAAGCGCTGCGTTCGAACTCAAGCGATGTGATAGCCGACGTAGCCCGAATCCTGAAGCGCGCAGTCGAGCTGAAGCCCACAGGCCACCACCTGCTGGAAGGCCGCTCGACGCAGGACCGCTCGATGTACCAAATCGGCGGCTAGCAGCGTGGGTTTTCATCAAATCCAGCGCTAGACACAGAGTTGCCAGGCAGCCGACGAAGTAGGACTTAGCCATGAGATGCGCTGAGCCTCATTGTCGTGGCAGGTCAGCGCACCGCAGAATCTAGATTAGACGCTCTCCTTCCGGCGGGCCGTATTCCACCTCGATCCAGCGCTAGCGGGACCTCTTGCCGCAGTTTAGGTAATTTTGAACCAACAAAAACTAATTAACGTTTAAAAGCGTATGATTTCAACTAAAGGCATAGTCAAACATTAATTTGCATCAAGTACGCGTTCAATGCATAATTCCAACGGGGGCGTTCACTACATTTACGTAGCTTCGAGATTCAGTAGGAGGAGACAATCAGTATGAATCGGATCGGTAGCCTTTTGATGGCTTCAGGAGCCGCGGGACTCATTCTGTCGGCGTTTGTTGCTGCATCGTCCACGGCAGCAATAGCGCAGGATGACGGGTCATGGAATCTTTCGCCCAGCACGGGCGAGGCTTCCACGCAGCCCGATTCGAAGAAGCCGCCGCTCGATCTAAACGGATGCTGGAGCGGAACGATCGATGACACTAAGAACGGCGCGGGGACAGGATTCCTGTTCTTCGTTCAAGATGGGACTAAACTTGGTGTCGGCACAGGCGCTGAGCTCGACATACCCAGCTTGGGCTCTGCATCGGGGCCACTCAAAGGGAAGGCCAATAGTCAGGATTTCGAGTTGGGCTTCCACGGAAAGGGCTGCAACATCTCATTTCATGGTACAATCTCGAATTCCGGCGATCTAACCGGCATGTACCATCTGTCGAAGAAATGCTTCGGTCAAGTGCTGAAGGGAACCTTCGACTACACATTCGACGTGACCAGCGCGAGCTGCCCCTGAGTAAGATCCCGGATTCGCTTAATCCAATTATCGGAGAAACGAGGCGTCCGACTTTGTTCGGGCGCCTCGAACCCGAGCCCGCGAAGATCCATGTAGCACAACGGCGGAGAACACATGGCCGCGGCCGCGTCGGAGCCGAGTTAAATACGCTGAGCCGCTGCGGGTGAGGATCCAGGCCCGCGGCCAGCGGACTCACTCATGGGCGCGGACGGACGATGTAGAGGCCGCGGCCCATCAGGCCTTCGGTGTCGTAGCGGACGTCCATGTTCGCTAACTCGAATGCGTGGGTCATCTCGTCGCGCGTGAACAAGCCGAGCTCGAGGCGTTCGCTGTAGTGCTCGATGCCCGCGGAGGTGCTCCTCAGATAGTGCATGAGCGTGGTTGACAGGTTGCCTTCCTGGCCGCTCAAACTCATGCGGCAAACTTTGTCCGGGCCGATTTCGCCGGCATGAATGAAAGTGTTGCCGGGCTTCCAATTTTCTGGAGTTATCCACGGCTCGACGATCAGCACGCCGCTGGGTTTTACGTGACGCGCCATGCATGCGACCGCGCGATTCATGCGTTCGACGGTTTTGACGTAGCCGATTGCACTGAACAGGCACGTAACCGCGTCGTAGGTCGTCGCCAGATCGAAGTCGGTCATGTCGGCGCGGGTGTAGTGACCCGCGGGATTCTTCAGGCGCGCCGCGGGCAGGTAGTTTTCGTTTAGATCGATGCCGTCGACTGAGTAATGATTTTTCAGAAATTTGTCGTGCTCGCCGGTGCCGGATGCGACGTCGAGAATCGTGCGTGCGCCCGGAGCGGCCACCGCAATGACGGCGCGCAGAATCTCGCACTCGTGCGCGTAATTCTTGAAGTGATAGATGGCATCGTAGAGTTCGGGACTTTCGAGGAACATCGGCGTCAGCTTACCATTTCACGCGGCGGATTCACGGTAGCTGGGTGTGGTAAGAATTTGATGGGATGAAAGCGCGCGAAGCCGCCGTTAACCTCGACCTGCGAGGGGTCAAGTGTCCGCTCAACTGGGCGCGCGCGAAGGTGCGCCTCGAGCAGATGGCGCGTGGCGAGGTGCTCGAGCTGACGCTCGACGATCCGCGCGGCGCTCGCGACATCCCGAGCGCGGCCGAGGCGGAAGGTTACGTGATACTCGAGTCGACCGTGCGCGACGGCCTCTTCCACCTGCGCATCGAGCGCTAAGTAGACGTGCCCTAAAAACTTCCTCGGAAGCGTGAAACCCACGGTGGGTTTCACATTTGATTCCTCTCTCGTTTGCACCTCGCGGGCGTTCGCGTTAGAAGTCCGCCGATGCGCGTACAAGTTGGCGACGTTCGATTGTTCTTCGATGTCGAAGGCGCGAAGCTGCGGCCCGACGGCGCGAAGATCCGCGAGGTGCCGACGGTAGTCCTGCTGCACGGCGGGCCTGGCTTCGACCATTCGAACTTCAAGCCCGACTTCTCGCGGCTCGCCGAGACCGCGCAGGTCGTGTATCTCGACCATCGCGGCAACGGGCGCAGTGACCACGGCGATTCGGCGAAGTGGAATCTCGCGCAATGGGGCGACGACGTGCGCGCGTTCTGCGAGGCGCTGGAAATTGAGCGGCCGATCGTGCTCGGCGTTTCGTTCGGCGGGATGGTTGCGATGTCGTACGCGACGCGTCATCCGGAGCATCCCGCGAAGCTGGTGCTGAGCAGCACGGCGGCGGTAAGCCGGCAGGATCGATCGCTGGAGATGTTCGAGAAGCTCGGCGGCGCGGAAGTGCGCGAGGTGGCGCGCCGATTTTTCGAGAATCCCGGGTCGGAGGCGATGGCCGAATATCAGAAAAAGTGCCTCCCGCTGTACAATCGCAAGCCGTCGCCGCCGGAGTTCATGCAGCGTGCGGTGATGAATCCGAAGTTGACCGCGGATTTTTTTCTGCACGAAGCGCACACCTTAAACTTTCTGCCCGACCTCGGGAAAATAAAGTGCCCGACGCTGATTACCGCGGGCGAACTCGATCCGATTCTGCCGGTTGCCGATTCGAAGGACATCGCAGCCGCGATGGCGCCGGGAGTCGCGCGGCTGGAATTGTTCGAGAACGCCGGCCACGGGGTGCATCGCGACCAGCCGGATCGGTTCTTCAAAATGCTCGACGAATTCATCCTGGCGTGACGCGCGGGCGATGGCGACGCGCTACTTCACTCCGCGTTTTTTCGAATTCTTCGAAGAGCTGAGCCGCAACAACAATCGCGAGTGGTTCGCAGCCAACAAGGCGCGCTACGAGCACGACGTGCGCGAGCCGATGCTCGCGTTCATCGCGGACTTCGCGCCGCGGCTGCGAAAGATCAGTGCATGCTACGTAGCGGACCCGCGGCCGATCGGCGGATCGATGATGCGCATCTATCGGAATCTGCGATTCTCGCGCGACAAGACGCCGTATCACATCAACGCGTCTGCAGCGTTCGGGCATCGCGACGGCGCGCGTCATCACGGGTCGCCGTCGTTCTACTTGTCGCTGTCGCCGGCGGAGGCTTTCGCGGGCGTCGGCGTGTGGCATCCGGATGCGGACACGGTCGCGAAGATCCGCGATGCGATCGTCGCGCATCCGTCGAAATGGAAGAGCGCCATCAACGATAAAAAATTCAAGGCGCGTTTCGAGATGATGGGCGACATGCTGTCGCGTCCGCCGAAGGGCTACGATGGCGAGCATCCGATGATCGAGGACCTGAAGCGCAAGGATTTCATCGGTGGTACAGAGTTCACGCGGAAAGAAGTCTGTTCGGCCGAGTTCATGGATCTGTTCTGCAAAGCGTGCGCGGCATCGTCGCTGTTCATGAAGTTCCTGACCGAGGCGATGGGCCTGAAGTGGTGAAGGCGGAGGCGGAATCCTGAATCGCGCGCGACCTCTCCCCTGACCCCTCTCCCTTCAGGAGAGGGGAACAGAAGAATCCGCGCGCTTAGCTCAACCCGTTAGGCCAAGTGTGGGTTGGCGGGATAAACTCATCGCGATGCGATGTTCCAGTTGCGGGACGGAAAATCCGGGCGGGATGAAGTTTTGCGGCGGTTGTGGGGCTGCGCTTCGTAACAAGTGTTCGCGCTGCGGATTCGAAAATCAGCCCGAATTCAAATTTTGCGGTGAATGCGGCACTGCGCTGACGTTGGCTCGGGAAGCGGTCGCCAGCGTCAAGGTCTCTAAGCCGATGGTCGAGCCCGCGGTTCGCGTCAGGTTGGAGCAGGATGCTGCTGACGCGGCGGGGGGAGAGCGCAAGACCGTCACGGCGCTGTTTGCGGATATCAAGGGATCGATGGACCTGATGGAGGGGCTCGATCCTGAGGAGGCGCGGGCGATTGTCGATCCGGCGCTGAAGCTGATGATCGACGCGATGCATCGCTACGACGGTTACATCGTGCAGTCCACCGGCGACGGAATCTTCGCGCTGTTCGGCGCGCCGGTCGCGCATGAGGACCATGCCCAGCGCGGACTTTACGCTGCGCTGCGGGTGCAGGAGGACATGGCGAAGTATTCGGCGGGTTTGCGCGCGGCGGGAAATCCGCCGGTCGAAATTCGCGTCGGACTCAACACGGGCGAAGTGGTGGTGCGATCGATTCGCACCGACGACGCGCATACCGAATACACGCCGATTGGACATTCGATGAGCCTGGCGGCGCGGATGCAGACGCTGGCGCCGACCGGATCGATCGTTATCACGGAGCAGACTCAGAAACTCACGGCCGGCTACTTCGATTTGAAACCGCTCGGCCCGGCGCGAATCAAGGGCGTCAGCGATCCGATCAATGTGTACGAGGTGATTGGGATCGGTCCGCTCAGGACGCGGCTGCAGATGTCGGCGTCGCGCGGGTTGTCGAAGTTCGTGGGCCGGCGTGCGGAGCTGGAGCAACTCGACAAGGCGCTCGAGCTGGCGCGCGGCGGGCATGGGCAGATCGTTGCGGCGATGGCCGAGGCGGGAGTCGGCAAGTCGCGCCTCTTTTACGAATTCAAGACCCGACGCCAAGCCGAGTGCGTCGTGCTCGAGGCGTTTTCGTTCTCGCATGGCAAAGCGTCGGCGTATCTGCCGGTGGTCGATCTGCTGAAGACATATTTTCGAATTGCCGATCGCGACGACGAGCGCACGCGGCGCGAGAAGGTCACCGGCAAGGTGCTGGCGCTGGATCGCGCGCTGGAAGATACGCTGCCGCATCTGTTCGCGCTGCTAGGAATTCCGATCGGCGAGGCCGGTCTGGAGGGGATGGATCCTTCGATTCGACGCCGTCGCACGCGCGAGGCGGTCAAGAGTCTGATCGTGCGCGAGAGCCTGAATCAGCCGCTGATGCTTATTTTCGAGGACCTGCACTGGGTCGACGCGGAGTCCGAAGCGCTGTTGCAGCTCCTCGCCGACTCGATCGGCACCGCGCAGATTTTGATGATGGTCAACTATCGGCCCGAGTATCGACACAACTGGGGCAACAAGAGCTACTACACGCAGTTGCGGCTCGATCCGCTCGGACCCGAAAACGCGGCCGAGCTGCTGACGGCGATGATTGGTGACGCGCCCGCGCTGGCGCCGTTGAAGGCTACGATCATCGAGCGCACCCAGGGCAATCCGTTTTTCATGGAAGAGATGGTTCAGGTGCTGTTCGATCAGGGTGTGCTGGTGCGCGACGGTGCCGTGGTGTCACTCGCGAAGCCGCTGACGTCGATCCAGATACCGTCGACCGTCAAGGGTATCCTGGCGGCGCGAATCGACAAGCTGGCGGCGGCGGACAAGGACCTGCTGCAATCGCTCGCGGTGATCGGCAAGGAATTTCCGATCGGCCTGGTGCGGCGCGTGGTCGGCAAACCCGATGACGAGCTGGCCCCGATGTTATCGAACCTGCAGGCGGCGGAGTTCATCTACGAGCAGCCGGCCTTTCCCGAAAACGAATACACGTTCAAGCACGCGCTGACGCAGGAAGTCGCGTACGACTCGGTCTTGATGCAGCGGCGCAGGGCGATCCACGAGCGCACGGCGATGGCGCTCGAAGAGATGTTCGCGGCGACGCTTGACGATCACGTGGCCGACCTGGCGCATCACTACAGCCGCAGTGCCAACGCACCGAAGGCGATTGAGTATTTGCGGCGCGCGGCCGACCAGGCGGGGGCGAGGTCGGCGTACAACGACGCGATCGGCTATGCGCGCGAGGGGTTGCGGCTGATCGCCATGATGCCGGAATCGCGCGAGCGCGATCAGATCGAGCTAGAGATCCAGATGCTGCTGGGGCCGCTGCTGGTTGCGGTCCAGGGATTTTCGTCGCAGGAGCTGGCGACCAATATCCAGCGCGCGCAGGAACTCTGCCGCCGCGCGGGAGAGACACCCGAAATCTTCGGCGTGCTGGCGGCGCTATGGAGTTTCGATCACGCCAACGGTCAACTGCGCGAGAGCCGGGTGCTCGCAGACCGACTGCTCACGATGGCGGCCCGCATGCAGACCGATCTAGCGACAGCGGTCGCGCACAATGCGATGGGGGCGTCATGCCTGTGGCTGGGAGAATTTCCGGCGGCGCGCGAACATCTGGAGATCTCCGCCGACGCTTTCGACCGCGATCTGAAGCTTTACTTGCCGATGATGCAGATACCGGTGACGCCCTCGCGCTGCAATCTTGCGTGGGCGCTTCACATGGCCGGATACCCGGACCAGGCGAAACGACGAATGGACGAGGCAATCGAAATGGCGCTGCAGCTTCGCCGCCCCTTCAGCGTCGCGTTTGCCAACCTGTACGCGATCGTGCTGATGCATTTTCGATATGAGTATGCCGAGGTGCGGCCCCGTTCGGAGACTCTGATCGAACTGTCGCGCGAAAATGGACTTCCCTTTTGGCTCGCGGCGGGAGAGATGTGCCTGGCGCGAACGATCGCCGGCGAGGGCGAGTTTCGCGGTGATGAAGCTGCGATGACGTCGGGCCTCGCGATGCTGAAAGAGGCCGTCGAGAGCCTGGCCGCCAGCGGCGCCGACCTGATCTACACGTTCTCGTTCATCATGCTGGCGGAAGTTTATCTTACGATGAAACGAGTAGACGAATGCCTGCGCGCGCTCGACCAGATTGGGCAACGGATCGAGCAGAAGGACCATCGCCTGCTCGAGGTTGAAGTTCACAGGATTCGCGGCGCGGCGATTCTGCTGCGTCCCGACGGCGCCGCCGAAGCAGAGCGATGCTTCCGGCGCGCAATTGAGATTGGCGTGCGGCAGGGAGCGAAGTCATGGAGACTGCGCGCGGCGACGAGCCTGGCGCGGCTGTTGTTGAAAACCGGCAGGCGCGACGAGGCTCGCGCAGCGCTGGCGCCGGCATACGCGGAATTCACCGAGGGATTCGAGACGAACGATCTACGCGAGGCGAAGGCGCTGATCGAAGAATTAACCGCGTAGCGCGTCGGCGCTTACAGCATGCGGCCGATCTTCTGGCGCAGGCGACCGAAGAATCCGGCGCGCTCGACGCCCGCCTTGGTGACGATTGGAATCGTCGACTCCGGCTTGCCGGCGAGCAGCACCGTCAGATCTCCGACCTGCGTGCCGGGTTGCACGGGCGCATCGACGTATCTCACAGACGGCTCGAATTGAACCGTCACCTTGGTCTCTTCGCCGCGGCCGAGCGTGAACGCTGCCTCGCCGTTCGGTCCGATCGCGACGGTCTCAGCGACGCCGTCGTGCACCGGTATCGTCCGGGGCATCGCCTTTTTCAGATCAGGCCGATAGCTGACGAAAGTGCGAAACGCCCAATCGATTAATTTTTCGGACTCTGTCACGCGCCGCGCCTCGCTCGGAGCGCCCAGCACGGCCGACAGCAGATGCATCCCGTTCGACGACGCCGACGCGACCAGGTGATAGCCCGCTTCGTCGACGTGACCGGTCTTAATACCATTGACCCGAGGATCGTGCAGAAGCAGCTTGTTGAAATTCGGCTGCGAGATTTTGTCGAAGGTGAATTCCTTGGCCGAGGTGTAGGTGAGCGCTTCGGGATGATGAATCACTAGCGAGTGCGCGAGAGCGACCATGTCGGCGGCAGTGGTGAACTCGCCTTGATCGGGCAAGCCGTCGGGGTTGTTGAAGTGAGTCTCCTTGAGGCCGATTTCCGTGGCCTTGTCGTTCATCATCCTGGTGAACCCGTCGGTGGTGCTGCCGAGATATTCCGCCAGCGCGACCGCGGCGTCGTTGCCCGACGACACCATCAGGCCGTACAGGAGATCGTTCACCGCGACTTTTTGGCCGACGCCCAGGAACATCCGCGAGACGGTGTCGTTCATCGAGAGCCGCCAGGCATTTTCACTGATAGTGACGTCGGTCGAAGGAGTGATTTTGCCGGCCTTCAGCGCGTCGAGGGAGAGATAGAAGGTCATGATCTTGGCGAGGCTGGCGGGCTGCATCTTGTCGTGCTCGTTGTAGGCGTACAGCACCGCGCCAGTGTCGGCATCGATCATGTAGGCGGCCCTCGCGTCGAGAGCGAAGGGGGCAGGCCGGTCTCCAAGGACGTGAATCGACGTCAGCGGAACGGCGGTTACGTCTTCATGGACCGTCGGCGCGACGGGATGGCGGTGAATGACCTTCGCCAGCGAAGGCGTGGAGCTCGCCGCCAGAATAGCGATAACTGCAAGCGCAATAATTTTCGAGATTGGTTTTATCCGCACGCCCGTCCTCATCCGCCTGAAGAGATTACTACGCGAGCGCCCGACGCGCGACGTTCGCAAACAGGTCATATTCCATTTTGTTGAAGCATAAAGGAAACTGAACCCTCATGGATATGTCCGTAATCTTACCGGTCATGAACGAGGCCGAAAACCTCCGGGTGTTGATCCCCAGGCTAATCTCGTTGCTCGATCGCGAGCACATTACCCATGAGATCATCGTGATCGACGGACCGTCAACCGATGGCACTAGCGAAGTCGCTCGAGAGCTGGGCGCGCGGGTGGTTGAAGAACGCCAGCGCGGATACGCGGGCGCTATGAAGACAGGGATTGCGGAGGCGCGCGGCGACTACGTGCTGACGCTCGACGCGGACCAGTCGCATGACCCGGATTTCGTGGTCAAGATGTGGCGCGCCCGCACGCGCGCGGACATCGTGGTCGCGTCGCGCTACGTGCTTGGGGGAGTCGCATACTCCGACTTCATACGCAGATCGACCAGCTGGTTTCTCAACCAGGGGTTGCGGCGGATGCTCTCGATACCGGTGCGGGACATGTCCAGCGGCTATCGGCTGTACCGGCGCGAGGTGTTCAAGGAGCTGGAGCTCAGGTCCTCGAATTTCGAAGTGCAGGAGGAAATCCTGGTCAAGGCGTATGCGAGCGGATTCAGCGTGGTGGAAGTTCCGTTCACGTATTTTCCGCGCGGCGCGGGCCGATCGCACGCCAGGCTTTTCAGCTTCGGCTGGAAGATCTTCCGTTCTTCGCTGTCGCTGTGGAAAATCCGCAACTCGCTCTTGTCCGCCGACTACGACGAACGCGCCTTCTATAGCAAAATTCCGCCGCAGCGCTACTGGCAGCGCCGCCGCCATCGAATCACGGTCTTGTGGGCGCGCGGTGCGGATCGCGTGCTCGATGCGGGATGCGGTTCCAGCCTGATCGTGCAGAGTCTCAACAACGTGGTCGGCATGGACTTCAACTACGCCAAGCTCCGATTTCTGCGCCGCTACGAAATTCCCCTGGTTCAGGGATCGGCGTTCGCGCTGCCGTTCAAGGACGATTCGTTCGACTGCGTGATGAGCTCGCAGGTTATAGAGCATATCCGATACGACGAATCGATTTTCAGTGAGATGCAGCGGGTGCTCCGTACGGGAGGCACGCTGATTCTCGGCACGCCCGACTATGCGACGATTGGCTGGCGGATCATCGAACCGATTTACGGTTTCCTGATGCCCGGCGGGTACAAAGACGAGCACATAACGCATTACACACTCGACCAGCTCCGTGAGATCCTGGCGCGCTACGGAATCGTGATCGAGGAGACTGCTTATATCGCGCGCAGCGAGCTGATCCTTCGATGCCGCAAGGCTGGGCTCGAGGAGCGTGCGCAGGCTGATGTCGCCGCGGTTGCATTGACTGCGGCTTGAAAAGGCGAGTCCCGATCATGATCAGACCAGCCAGCGCGCTGACTATCCTGATGACGATCGCGACTTGTATCGCGTCGTGCTCGAGCAAGCAGGAGCGACCAACTCCGCCCGGGATGGATCTGGCGAGCATGCAGATGAAGCCAGCTGCACCCGGCAGTTGCCGGATCGATGCGATCAAGATGTGCCAGGCCGTGGGAGGGACCGCGGCGCCGCAGACGGAGCAGAAGGCGACGATACCGATGCCGTCCTACGGACCGCCCAGTCTTCCCGATTCAATCGAATTTCAAATTCCCGCGGGTCAGAATATCAAGCTGATGTGCTATTACGATCCGCAGCATACGTCGGTCTATCGGGCCGACGCTACGCCGGACGCGGCGCTGACCGAGAACTCAGTCGAGTACATGAAGAAGCAGGGATTCTGCGCTAACAAGTGAGGATATCAAGATGCCAAAGATTCAAGTCGGCGATGTGAACCTCAACTACGACGTTGCCGGGAAGGGCGAGCCCTTGCTGATGATCATGGGACTCGGCGCGAGTTCAGCGCAGTGGGATCCGGAGCTGGTAACCGACCTCGCGCGCACGTTGCGCGTAATCACCTTCGACAATCGCGGCACCGGGCAGAGCGACAAGCCCGACGCACCGTACTCGATCGAGATGTTCGCCGATGACGCGGCGGGCGTGCTCGACAAGCTCGACGTTCCGCGGGTGCATATTTTTGGTGTGTCGATGGGCGGGATGATCGCGCAGGAGTTCGCGCTGCGGCATCCGAAGCGAACGGCGACCGTCACGCTCGGATGCACGACGGCGGGCGGTACGCATTCAGTGCCGCCGCCGCCCGAATCTTTGAAAATTCTGACCGCGCCGCGCGAGGGTGTTTCGCCCGAAGACGTGATTCGGCGCGGATGGCCGCTGGGACATACTCCAAAATACATCGCGGAGCATCGCGACTTGCTCGAGGCTGCGATTCCGCGCCTGTTGAAACATCCGACGCCACCGTTTGCGTTCCAGCGTCAGCTCGAAGCGACTTACACCCTCAAGACTTTCGACCGGCTGGCGCAGATCAAAGCGCCGACTTTGGTGGTCACCGGCGCCGAGGACGTGCTGATACCCGCGAAGAACTCGGAAATAATCGCGTCGCAAATTCCCGGCGCGAAATTACATATCATCCCGGGCGTCGGACACGCGTTCATGTCCGACGCGCGCGAGGAATTCCTGAAAGTATTCGTGCCGTTCGTGAAATCGCATCCGATCGCGGCGTGAAATCAAAAGGAGCGCTGCACGATTTTTCAAAACCGGAAGCGGCTTCGCTGGCGCGAGGCTGTCCCGAGGCAAGAAGCCAGTTCCTGCCGCTCGCGATGCTCGCTTCGTCAGGATGACTAATGCCTTCGTTTTACGATTTCGCGGTCGTCTGCCAATCGCTCAGCCAGACTCAGAGCCGGCTGCAGATGGCCGAAGAGGTGGGCACCTTCCTGGCTGCGCTCGACGTTGACGAGGCGGAAATAGCGGCGCGATTCATGGTCGGGCGCGCGGTCGAGCAGGGCGAGGAGAAGCGCCTGCAGATAAGCGGCCGCGCAATTTGGAAAATCGTCGCCGAGATGACCGACAGCGCGGACCAGGGCGAGGATATTTTCACCGCCGCCGAGGATTTTGGCGAGGCGGTCGAGATGACGCTCAAGCTTCGCGGCGCCGATCCCGAACCCACGCTTACGATTCGCGAGCTCAATGAAAAACTCGCCGAGATTGCTGCGATCGAGGGGCGCCACGCGCGCAACCGCAAGCTCGATGCATTGCGCGAGTTGTTTACGCGCGCATCGGCGTTCGAAGGCAAGTACATCGCGAAGATCCTGATCGGCGAGATGCGCCATGGCGTCAGCGAAGGGCTGATGCTCGAGGCAATCGCAAAAATGAGCGCGCGGCCGGTCACCGAAGTTCGCCGGCTGCATATGCTGGAGGCCGACCTCGGGCGCGTGGTGCGAATGATCCGGTCGCCGGCCGGCACGGAAAAATCCGGGGTGAGCGATTCTTCGCCGAGCACGCGCGCAGTCAAGCCGCTCAAGCCGATGCTCGCGTTTCCGGTTGACGATATTGCGGAAGCGTTCGCCACGCTGGGCCCGGAGCTATCGTTCGAGCACAAGCTCGACGGGGCGCGCGTGCAGATACATCATGCGGGCAACGAAAATGGCGGTGTGCGGATTTTTTCGCGCAGGCTGAACGAGATTACCGAGAGCATTCCCGACGTGGTCGAGGTTGTGAATCGAATCGGCGTGCGTCACGCGATCCTCGACGGCGAAGTGATCGGCGTCGACGCGTCGGGGCGGCCGGCCGCATTTCAGGATCTGATGCGTCGGTTTGGACGCACTCGCGAGGTCGAGAAGGCGCGCGTCGAGCAGCCGTTGAAGCTGTACGTGTTCGACGTGCTCGCACTCGACGGCGAGCTGACGATCGATCGTCCGTGGGCGGAAAGAATTTCGATGCTCGAGGAATTGCAGTCGTCAGCCGGGCTGGAAATCGTCGAACGAATCATCAAGCCGAATCTCGCTGACGCCGAAAAATTTTACGCGGAAGCGGTGGCTGCCGGATATGAAGGCGTGATGGCGAAGTCGCTCTCGAGCGCCTACACGCCGGGCGCGCGCGGGCGCGGATGGCTCAAGATAAAGCATACACGCACGCTCGACCTGGTGATCGTCGCGGCGGAGTGGGGCTACGGACGCCGCCACGGCTGGCTGTCCAATTACCATCTCGCGGCGCGCGACCAGAGCGGTGGCTTTGCGATGCTCGGTAAGACGTTCAAGGGTCTCAGCGACGAACAATTTCGCGCGATGACGGAGCGGCTGCTCGCGCTCAAGACCGCGGAGTCGCATGGAGTCGTGAGCGTCCGCCCCGAAGTCGTGGTCGAGGTCGCTTACAATGACATCCAGCGCAGTCCGAACTATGCCGCCGGCATGGCGTTGCGATTCGCGCGTATCGTGCGCATCCGCGACGACAAGTCGCCGGAGCAGGCGGACTCAATTGATACTGTGACTGCAGATTACGAGCGGCAGAAAATTCTGCCGTCGGCCGGAAAGGTCTGATTTTTCACTGGTCGCCGCGCCGCGAATCAGTGGTGGTGATGCTGGATGTGGTTGGGCTCGTGCGCGTCGCTGAGCGCCATCCCGATCGCTTCCATTTCCGATTGGCCGAAATCCTCGAGCACGAAGGCTTCGACTCCGGCTTCGCTGTCGACCCGCTCGTACAGGTCGCAGCACCACCAGTCGGGACTCAGCTGACGAGTCCGGATGACGAAAACGTTGCCGCAAACCACTTCAACCCGTTCCATAAAAGCCACCTCCTTAACTTGGAATGGCCGCAGGCGCCGGGTATCAAGATAAATTAATTAGCACAATTGCGTCAGAACGGCTAATGCTCGACGCCGGAAATTTAAGCTGATTGGCGGGGTTTTCGGGTGGACGCGACCCAAGCGGTAATGGCGTCTATCGTCGTCGGGAAGGCGAGGTCGGGCCATGGGATGTCGTCGGGGGCGAAGTAGCGGACTCCGGTCGCTTCGTCCGAGAGCGACGGAGGTTCCTTGCCGGGTGTGGCGAGATAGACGACGACGGTATTCGGCCCATCGTTGAACACTCCGAGCAGAAGACCGAGCGCGACGCGCATGCCGACTTCCTCGCGCGTCTCGCGGAGCGCGGCGTCGGCGGCGTTCTCGCCGAAATCGACGTAGCCGCCGGGAAAGGTCCACTTGCCGACGGCGGGCTCGATGCCGCGGCGGAGGAGCAGCACGCGTCCCGCGTCGACGACGAAGCAACCGGCGACCAGCTTCGGTCCCGGGAACAGCACGAAGCCACATCGCGTGCATACTTTGCGCTCGGCGTTCTCGGGCATCAGCATGCGCGACTCCATCGCGGCGCCACATAGCGGACAGAATTTCACCTTGGCGGGATAGTCGCGCTGTACGCGATGGTTGGCGTGAATTGGGTCGTGCTTCTTCATGCGGTCAGCCGGCGCACCAGCGCTTCACCGATTAGCAGTATCATAGCGGCGACGAGCAGGTACGGATTCATCGAGACGCGGCGCTCGAGCATGGCGCGCTCGGTCGAGACTTCCGCCGGCGAAGGATTGAGACGTCCGCCAGTCGCGGACGCGAGCTTTTCAAGCAGGCCATAATTGGGTTCGGGGCGCGGCAGTTCGGCGTTGACGCTCGGGCTGACGGTGAACGCGAGCGGCGGAAATTTTTTATCCTTGCCGGCCGGCGAACGCACTTCGAAGTAGTAATTGCCGGGCGCGGGGGCGTCGATCGATCCCGACAACTCGCCCACCACTTCTTCAGTCAGCGCGGTTTCAGTACGGGTTCCGTCGGGCCGCGTCACGATTACAGTCACGAGACGCGCAGCGTTGCCGGGCTCGGCGCTGTAATCGGTGAGCTTGATGTTGATGCGCCCCGCGTTGTAGCCGAGCGCGACGTCGATCTTCGGCTCGGTCGGCACTTCCGGCGTCATCCATGCGAGCAGTCGGTCCCACAGCGGCGCGAAGAGGTTTGAAGTGACCCACGTCCCAGACCAGCGGCCGCTGGCATCGGTCGTCACCGCCATCACCTTGCCTGCGCCGTATTTCCAGCTCGCGATCACGGGTTCGTGGGTGTCGGCTCGATCGACGTACATATCCATCGTGGCGCTCGGCTTTATTTCGGTGGAGACGTAGCCTTTCAGCGGCGGCATCTGGCGCGATGCGAGGTCTTTCAGAATCGCGTCAGGGCTTGCGGTGCGCGGAGTGAATTCTTTTTCCACCATCGTGATCTCGCCGCCGTGGGCTTTGAAATCCTCGACGAAAAGCTGCGGCAGATTGCTCGCACTGTCGGTTTGGTAGTACGAACCGCCGCCGTATTTCGCGATCGCTTGCAGGAGGTCGATGTTGGCCTCAGTGCCGACTGCGATGGTCGAGATTGTCGTATTGGAGTCATGATGCATCCGTGAGACGAGGTCGTAGTACATCTCGGCGGTGCCACCGGTCTCGCCGTCGGTGAGGATCACTACGTGCTTGGACTGCGCGCCGCTGTTGCCGAGCGTGCGTTCGGCCTCGCGCAGCGCGGGAATCAGGAAGGTCTGGCCGTGCGCGGAGAGCCGGTCGATCATCTGATTGAAATAGGCGCGGCTCTGCCCGACCGGTTGCAGCGGGATTACAACGAACGGCTGCGAGTCGAATCCGATGACGCCGATCAGGTCGTTGTCCTTGAGATTTTTGGTGACGGTCTCGGCGGCGGCCTTGGCGTAAGTGAGTTTGTCGTTGCGGCCCATCGAGCCCGACTTGTCGATAATCAAAACCAGCGCGCGTTTCTTTTCCTTGTGCTGAGGCGGCTTCATGGTCACCGGCATTATCGGCGCGAGCGGACTGTCCGCATAGCCACCAAGGCCGAAACTCGAATCGCCGCCAACCATCGCGAGCGATCCGCCGCGGCTGACATACGCCACCATCGCATTCTGCGCGGCCGGCGCGATTCGTTCACTGGGGACGTTGTTGATCAGCACCGCGTCATAGCCGGTGACGGCGCCGTCCCACGTCCCGCCGGTGACGGGAATGACGGTGGGATCGAAGCCCATCCGATTGACGACGGTGCCGAGGTAGTTCGCGTCCTTCGCGCTGTCGGTGAGAATCAGAACCTTGCGCCGGGTGCCGACACCGACCCATCCCTTGAGAGAGTCGTCCTCGAGGTACGCGTCGAACGCGGGATTGTCGGGCTTGTAGGTCGAGGAGTACGAAGCCAGGCCCGCGGCTTCGGTGCGAACGGGAAAGTCGAAGCGTTGCGACCCGCGCGGCAGCGTCACTTTGCGCTGATCGATCAGCGCGCCATCGCGCTCGATTGCGATTGTACCGGTCACGGAAGCGTCGTTGAGATTTTCCATCGTGACGCCGAGCTCGAAGGGCGCGGCTTTCTCGAGGGCAGGCGGAAGCGAGAGCGCCGTCATCGCGACGTTGGGAATCGACCGCGCACCCGGCGGCGTGAAGATGTCGAGGCGAATCTCGGCGTTGACGATCGCGCTGATAGCGCGGTCCGCGTCGCCGCGATTTTGCCAGCCGTCGGTGACCATCACGGCCGGGCCGCCATGCGCGTCGGGATCCGCCGCGATACGATAGAGCGCGCTTTCGAGATTGGTCGCGCCCGGCCCGCATTCGGCGCATCCGCTTCCGTTGGCGAACGCGGATTCGACGGCGCCGATCGATTGCGGCGTCGCGTCGCCCGCGAACATGTACGCGGGATCTCCCGCGCGCAGACCGAGATCGTCGTGCAGCAATTTCAGCGTCCACGCGCGCATCGCAGGCGTGATACTCGCGCTCGCATCGACGATCGCGGGGCGAGCCGCGCCCTCGGAATGCATCACTTGCTGCGGATTTGCGAGCGCGACGACGAACAGCGCGAGCACTATCGCGCGCATCAGTGGGGCAAACACGCGGCGAAGCTCACGCGCGTTGATAAGACCCCAAAGCAGAATGACGGCGGGAATCGCGAGCAGGTAGAGAAGGTCGCGATGCGCAAACGTCAAATCATGCGGCATGCCTGCGGGAATCATGGCGCGGCCTCGACGATTCGGCGGCGGCGATACACGATGAGCGCTTCCAGAGCCGTCAGCGCGATGATCGCGAAGAGCAGATAATCGCTGAGCGACGACTTCTCCATCACCGGCGCGGCAGCGGAGGCTGAATTTGGGGTTTCGACTTTAAGCAACGGCGAGCTGGAGAGATCCGACTCGGTGAGATCGGCGAGATTCACCGCGCGCGGCGTCCGGGCATCGCCGGGGCCGACGAGTTCATAGACTCCTTGCTCCGAGACGTCGGTAAAGAGCGTGCCCGGATGCGCCACCTTCTTTTTTCCCGAGGGCAGTATTACGCGATCGACTCCCGCCGGTACCAGCCACGGCTGTCCGGTGCGGTAGCCGCTACTGGTCGAGCCGAGGCCGGCGAGATAGCTGATCGCGTTCAGGGTCAGGATCGACATCGGCAGGTTACGCCGCCCGAGATACGGGAACGGATTGAAGCCGGTCGCGACGAAACGATGCGCGCCGCGTTCGCCTTTCAACAGCAGCGCGCCGCCGTCGCCCCCGACCACCTGGCTCATCCACGGATGCGTCCCGAAATACTCGCCGCCGCGCAGACTCAGCAGGCGGAAATTCACCGAATCGGTGAGCGTGTCAGTCGTGTGCCATCCGGCAATCTCGACCTTCGCAGTGGGAGTCACCGTCAATCCGAAAACGGGATCGCCCGGCGGCGGCATCACGAGCATCGTGTTCACCGCCGGCAATTCCTTGGGCGTGGCGTATTCAAAAATCGCCAGATCGTAATTGCCGAGCTCGTCGGGTGAATATGAATCGGGACTCTTTGCGGTAACTGCTACACCGGGAATCGAATTCAGCCCGTCGGCATCGGCGGGAGTCGGGCCGATGAAGAGAATCGACACGTTCTTGACGGACCCGGCCGTCGCGTAGGCAACGTTGTCGAGCGCGAGCGCGTCGTCGGGCGCGAGTTTCGCCTGGTAGATGCGCGCGGGAGGTATTTTGGGAAACTCGAGCGTGGCGGTCTCGCGCACGCCGAGCGCTTCTCTCGCGTGGGCGACCTCCTTGCCGTCACCGGTCACGACGAGGTCGAGCGTGCGCGTTTCAGGACTGAAGTTGGCGATGGTCAGACTCGCATGAAGTGCTTCCGCGCCAAGGACTTCGCGCCTCAATGTGAATGACCCTATCGCGGCGTTTACGACCGCATCGCCGACCGCAATCGGATGAATCCGCGCGGGGACCGGCGCTGCTAGCGCATTGGCGCCGGCAAAAATCACCTTCGCGACGCGCGCCTCCGACGCGAGGTTGCTGAGAAAGTTCTCCAGCGTAGTTTGATCGTTGGGCGCGTCGGTCGGCTTGATTCGGCGCAGCGCCAGGCGCGCTTCGGTCAGCGTGATGAACGGCGGCGCGACCCTTCGCGGTTGCGGCGCGGTGGTGTAAACGGAAATCTCGCCGCCGCCATTTTCGGCTGACAATTCCGCGTCGAGCTTTTCGCGCGCGATGTCGAAACGGGTCTTACCCGAGGGCGTCAGCGCCTGCATCGCGGCGGAATTGTCGATCACGACGGCGAGCGGAGAACTTCGTTTCCAGATGAACGGGCTCGCCATCGCGAGCACCACCAGGCTCAGGATCAAAACCTCGGCGAAGAACATCCAGTCCAGCCGCGGCCATCCGCCGAAACGCTCGCGTCGAAAACCGCGCAGCGCGCGGAACGCCAGCACGCTCGAGACCGTCACGCGCGACGGCCGCTCCCGTGCCAGGTACGCAAGCACGAGCGCCGGCACGAGGGCAAAAAAAACGAGCGCGCCTGGATAGAGCAGTCCCATCGGTTAACTCTTCAATGCGCCAGGCCGAGGTCGCGCACCGCGCGGACAAAGAATTGCTGGAAGTCGTTGTCGGTGGTGTAGAGCGAGTAGTGCAGCCCGCGCTTGAGGCAGAACGATTTTATTTCGCGCGTCAGCCGCAGCATCGTCTCGCGATATTGCGTGCGCTCGCGATCGCCGATCGATACCCGCAGCCGCTCGCCCGATTCGGAGTCGATCACCTCGACGTCGCCGGAGAGTCCTTGTCCATTGAGCTCGCGCCCGCCGAGAATCTGCACGGCCGTGAGATCCATCGAGGCCGCGGTGAACATCCCAAGGCCTTTCGTGACCGAGTTGAGCAGCATCAGGAAATCGGAAACGATGAACACTTTGCCGGCGCGGCGAATCGAGAGCAGCTCGGTCGCGAGCGAAGTCGCGAAATCGAACTGCCCGCCCGGTTTCAGATCGTGAAGGCGTCGCGCGAGCTCGACGATTCGATGGCGCCCGTTGACGAAGGACGGATTCACCTTCGCGCCCTTGCCCCCGAGCACCCGCAGCATCACGCGATCGCCGCTGGCGAGCGCGACGTACGCGAGCGCGAGCGCGGTCAGCATCGCGGATTCGAATTTGCGATCGCCCGCTGGATATCCCATCGACGCGCTTGCGTCGACGAAGATGTACGTGAGCAGGTCTTCCTCTTCCTGAAACAGCTTGATGTAGAGTTTGTCGCTGCGGCCGTAAAGTCCCCAATCGATGTAGCGGAAGTCGTCGCCGGGCGAGTAGTGGCGGTAGTCGTTGAACTCGAGCGACGAGCCGCGCTTGGGCGACAAGTGCATGCCCCGGCCTAGCCCGGCATAGCGCTGGCGGGTTCTGATCCTGAGCTTTTCGAGCCGGGCGAGAAATCCCGGCGTAAACTCATCCGGCAATCCGAACATTGCTACGTGCGCGGCTTCTTGAGCCGCTTTATCACCTGCTCGAGGATCGATTCTGCGGTGACGCTCTCGGCCTCGGCCTGGAAGTTGAGGAGCAGGCGATGGCGCAGGCACGGGATGATGGCGTCATCGATATCGTCGTAGCTCACACTCACGCGACCCGCGAGCAAGGCGTTAACCTTGGCGCACAAAATCAGCGCCTGCGCACCGCGCGGACTCGGTCCGAAGCGCAAATATTGCGAGACCTCGGGAAGCGTGCCGGGACCGCCGGGCGTGCATCCGCCGATCACGCTGATGATATAACGCTCGAGCGGCTCGGCCACCATCACCTCGCGCACGAGCGCCTTGAGATCCTCGATCGCACGCGGCGCGTGTGACGGTTCGAACAGCGGCTGAATTTTGTTTTGCGCCGTGCCGGTGGTGCGGTTGAGGATTTCGCGCAATTCGTCGGGCTTGGGCGATCCCATCACGACTTTGAAGATGAACCGATCCATCTGCGCCTCGGGCAGCGGATAGGTTCCTTCGAGCTCGATCGGATTTTGCGTGGCGAGCACGATATACGGCGGCTCGAGAATATAAGTGGTGCCGAAGACTGTGACCTGATGCTCCTCCATCGCTTCGAGCACGGCCGACTGCGTCTTCGGAGTCGCGCGATTGATCTCGTCGCCCAATACCATGTGCGCGAAGATCGGGCCCTCTTTGAACTGGAACTCGCGATGGCCCTCAGCCTCGGTCAGCACCTGCGTGCCGATGATGTCCGAGGGCATCAGGTCGGGCGTGAACTGGATTCGCTTGAAGCTGAGTCCGAGCGTTTCGCTGGCCGCCTTGACCATCAGGGTCTTGCCGAGTCCGGGCACGCCTTCGATCAAAATATGGCCGCCGCAAAACAGCGCGGTCAGCATTTTTCTTACTACCTCGCGATGACCCACGATTACGCGCGCGACTTCGCTCTCGGCGCGCGAGAAAATCTTGCGAAAATCCGCCACCCGCTGATCGGGTGAAATTTGCTGAGGAGCCGCTCCCATCCGTTGTCCTTCCTTATCGTGAAGCTAGTGAATCATGTCCCGATAGCGCGGCGGAACCAGTTGTCGCTCGTCGGGCGGCGCGTCGTCGCGGGTCGGCGCAAGCGGAGCATTGACGTACGCGGTCGTCGCCTTGAGCCGATCGGTATCGAGCACAGTTTTCCCGCCGTTACCGGTAGTGGGCGCGCCCGGCAATCGGAACATGACGTAACGCGCATCCTTGATATCGACGGTCGAGCCTTTCTCGCCGGGCTTCAGGAAGCGTTGCGCATTGGTCGACGTTGGCATCTCGCCGAGATGCGTATCGCCGAGGTTCGAGCCCATGTCGGTATTATTTTTCGGATTGCCACCGGCGTTGGGAAGATTGCGATCGCCGTTGGCGCTCGGCCTCGGGATGTCGCCGGGCTTGTTAGGATCGGGCTGACTGCCGCTCTGATTGGACTTGTCGCCGGGCTTGTTGGCGCCCCCTTGATTCTTGTCGTTGCCGGGCTGGCTGTCGGGGCCGGGATTTTTTGCGTTGGCGGTTTCGACCTGTGCTTCGGCTTTGGCGAGCTCGTTCTGGAGCTCGATATTGGTCTGGTCGCTCTTGTTCTTGTCGTTCTTCGCCGATCCGTTTCCGCCCTGGTTCTTGCCCGAATTGTTGGCAGTGCCGCCTTTGCCCGAGCCCGAGTTGTTGCCGCCGGCATTCTGACCGCTACCGGTCCCGCTCTTGCCCTGACCGCTACCAGTGCCCGATGAATTCCCCTGGCCCTTGCTGTTGCCGCTGCCCTTTCCGTTCTGCGAGGCTGATTTGCCGTTGCCTTGATTTTTTCCTGACTGGCTGTTGTTGCGCTTTTCGGCAGCCTTCCTGGCCTGCTTCATCGCTTCCTCGAGGCGCGCCTTTTTCTCCTCGGGCGGTAGCTTGGAATTTTCCAGCGCGTCTGCCGCCTTGCGAATATTATCTGCGAGCGCGGTATCGTCGGCGCTCGTCGAGGTTCGCGCGATCTCTTCGGCGATCGCGCGCAGCTTGGCGGCTTCTCTATTCTCGGGCGTCGGCGCTCGCACTAATCCGAGGGTCGCCAGCACCATCGCGAGCGCGACCACGCCGGCGAAAATCGAAGAGCGCTTGAGCGGCTCGCCGACTTCGAGTTTGAATTCGCGGCGGATGTCGAGACCGCCGAACAGCGCGATCGCGCGCCGCCACAGAATCGGAAAAAGCGGTGTGCGCCGCGCGCGACTGCTCTCGGGCGTCGACGGATTCGCCAGCGTCGCGAACGTAACGATCTCCTGGTTGCATTCCAGCAGGTCGTCGAGCTCGGCGGCGGCTGCAACGAAGTCGTTGGCGCGCCGATAAGCGCGAAACGCCATCACTATTCCGGCCGCAAGCACGACAAGTCCCGCGCCGACCAGTAAGAGGCTCAGCAAGTTGGCGCGATCCGGCGTCAGCGAGTATCCGTACCGCGCCCACGTCGCATCGCCGATAGGCTCGAGCAATATTCCGAGCGCAATCGCGGTGAGCGCAGGCGCAACTGCACACAGCATTGTGCGAATTGCCGCCAGCCGCGCGATTCGCGCGCTCGCAGTGCCGATTGTCTCGACCGGATTGTCCACAGGAATAGAAATTATAGCGTACTCGACGCAGATGCGACCGTACAACCGATGGCCGCAAGAAGCCTTTTCTACCGGGCTCCTGGTGGTTTGCCGACGGGGTCTTTCCGCTCGAGCGCGATCACGTGCCGATGCTCGTCGTACGACTTCGAAAAGACATGAGTGCCGCCTTCGCGCGCTACGAAATAAAGAAAATCGGTCTGCGTCGGGTACAGCGCGGCCTCGATTGATTTCAATCCCGGATTCGCAATCGGCCCGGGCGGCAAGCCGGTAAAATCGTAGGTGTTGAATGCCGACGTCGTGTGAACCGCGCTCGCGGCCGACTCCTTGGCGCCGTCGAGTTGGTACTCAGCGGTAGGATCGGATTGCAACGGCATATTGAGCCGCAGCCGATTGTAAAAGACACCTGCGATCAGCGGCCGCTCATCGGGTGCCTTCGCTTCCTTCTCGACGATCGACGCCATCGTCACCAGCCGGCGCGCGTCGAGGCCCTGATCGAACATCCGCTCCTCCACCTTCGGCGTCAGGACCTGGTAGAAGCGCGCGAGCATCGCGACCAGCACGTCGTTGGTCTTCGCGTGCGGCGAGAATTTGTAGGTCGCGGGGAACAGGTAGCCCTCCGCGCCGAGCGGCATCAGGCCGAGCGCGCGGACGATCTCGCCGTCGCGGGCAGCATTCTCGAATTCGTCTTCGCAGACCAGCCCGGTCGCTGCCACCCGCTCCGCAATTTCATGCACGGTCAGGCCTTCGGGAATCGTGACGGTCACAACAATGAAATCGCCCTTGACCAGATGGCGCATCACATCGGGAATCCGCTCGCCACCTTTGAACGCATAGTCGCCCGGCTTTATCTGGCTCGCAGTCCGGCTCATCCGGCCGTACACGCGCAGCGCGATTTCGCTCCGAACGACGCCAGCATCAGCGAGCGCGCGCGCGATTTGTCGAAACGACTCGCCCTTTTCAATCGTGACTTCGCGAGGCGGGGCAAATGTTTCGGTAGGATTAATCCAGTAGTATGAAACCGCAGCGTACGACGCGCCGAGGACGATCGCGATCACAAGAATTGTCGCCGCACGCTTCATCTAATGGGAAATTATATTCCAAGCCGTGATTTTTCATTAACTGCTCGGGCGCGCGATTTTTTCAGGATGCGCCTGCATCCAGCCTTCGAGGATGACGACGGCCGCGAGTGCGTCGAGCCCGGTTTTGCGCGCACCTTTGCGCGCCGGCAGGTCCGCCAGACGCTCCCGCGCTTCGAAGCTGGTCAGCCGCTCATCGAACATCTCGACGTCGACCGCCAGCACTTCGCGCAACCGTTCGACAAACTTCCGCGCTGAGTGAGCCGCCGGACCTTCGCTGCCATCCATGTTGAGCGGAAGGCCCACGACGATCGTGCTGACCTGACGATCGCGCAGCATCGCGGCAATCGCGTCGAGGTCATGCCTGAGCGCCCGCCGCTCGACGATACCCACCGGATACGCCCCCATAGAAGCCGCATCCGTAACAGCTACCCCGATGCGTCGTCGCCCGAGATCAAGCGCGGCGATTGGCATCGATTTGACCGTTCATGGAGATTCTCAGTGGCTGCCTTCGACAGTAACAATTTTCACAACGGTTGATGCTATAGATTCCGCATGCGTTCTGGAGCGCTTCGCATCGCGAATGTCACTTTCGCACTCCTTCTCTGTCCAGTGGCGGCGTGGGGGTGGGGTGACGATGGGCACAAAATCGTCGCGGTGATTGCGGCCAACAATCTGACACCAGCGGCATCGAGCCAGGTGGCAGAAATCCTCGGTGCGTCGGCGGCGGACAAAAGAGCAATCGCATATGCTATGGAGGCGGCTTCGATCCTTCCGGACACCGAGTTTCGCGAGGAAGATAAATCGACGGCGCCATGGCACTTCATCGACATTTGTTTGCAGGACCATCGAGCGGACGTTGCGGCGCGATGCCCCGAGGGAAAATGCGTGACAGGGAAAATCGACGAATACTCCAAGCGCCTGAAAGAGATCCGATACGACCACTGGGGTGCGAAGGGTGATCTTGCGTTCCTGATCCATTTCGTCGGCGACATCCATCAACCGCTGCACGCGGCCAACGACGCGGACCGTGGTGGAAATTGCGTCCCGGTCGATTCGCACTCGCGAGAAACCAATCTTCACGCGACTTGGGACACCACCGTCGTGCGCCGTCTCGAATACTCCATCGACTCCGGAAGGCCCGAGACGACGGCCCACAAGTTGGAACAGATCTATGCGGCTGAGAAGGGCGCCGATTCGTGGATTGCCCCCGATGATATCGCGTGGGAATCGAATCAGGTCGCGCGTACAGACATTTACGGCGCTTTGCAAATTCCGCTCGAACCATGCCAGCCGACCGCCAATGTTTGCGTCAATCCCGCCGGGCATCCCATCGAATTGGACTCTTCCTACCTCGAACATGCCGACACTCTCGCCGGTCATCAGCTCGCCAAAGCTGGCTTCAGGCTTGCGAGCCTGTTGAATGAAATCTGGACGCAGCCGGCTGCGCCGACGCATGCGACGGGAAATTCAGCTCCCGCGGAAGTTCCTTCAGCGACGACCGTCGACAGCCAAATCGTTTTTGTCGGCAATCGTCGCAGTAAAATTTACGCGTGGCCCGGATGCGGCAGCTACGACCGGATGGCGCCGGCGAATCGCGTCGTCTTCCAGAGCCGCGAAACCGCTGAGCAGAATGGTTATCGAGCGGCTCGCAACTGTCCTTAGTCACCCCTGTCCTCATACTGCGACGCCACTTCGCGGTCGTGGTCAATTTGTACCGTTTGAAACCAGTTATGCGTGAATTCCGGTCGCTGCAGTAACCGGAACAGCACACAAATGACACGCAAGGGTTGCGTTGGATAGCCGAATCACCTAGCTTCGGTCGTGATGGCAGCTCGGGGGAGAAGCTTCGCGGGATATCCACGCGCGTTGACCGGGATGGTCGTTGCTTTGATCGCGACGACCACCGCGCTGTTTCTGTTTTTCCAAGCAAATCCGCAGACTTTTCCCTCTCCGATCGACTCACTCAGCTACCAGATGGACGCCGGAAGGGACGTTCCCGAGGTAGTCGAGCAGTCGGAGTCTGCTCAGCCCGCGCCTCCATCGATCACCATCAGCACGATGCTCGACCGCACCGCGCCTATCGAAAGCTACCTTCGCGAATCAGGGATGGACGCTGACGACGCGCATCAGTGGGCATCGTACATCCAGCGGATTACCTCGAACCGGTATTTCCACAGCGGGCACCCGCTGACGCTGTATAAGGATCCCGAAACCGGCGAGATGCGCGGCTTCAAGTATGATCTCGACCAGAACAACACCGTCATCGGGGCCAGCCTCGGCGCGGGCGTGCTCAAGGCCGCCATTCGGCCCATCGATTATTACATTCGCCCTGTAATGCTGACGTTCGCGGTCAAGGACAGCTTCCAGCGCGGCGCGGCTGAGCATGGTATTCCGAAGCCGATCGTCGAATCATTGCAGGACGCATTCTCGGGTCGTCACGATCTCAACCGGCTCGCACCCGGCTCTGCGGTCAAGCTGATTTACCAGGAGAAGGTCAGCCGCGACGGCTCCTACACCCTGGTTGGCGGAGTGCAGGCGGCGCAAATCCGCTTTGGCAGTCGCACACTGACCGCGATTTCATTCAGCGACGAGCACGGCCGCCCTCATCTATATGACGAACAAGGGCACGCGCTCGGTCCGCAATCGCTGCGATTCCCGCTCAGTTTTCAGTACATTTCTTCGGGCTTCACGTTCCATCGATGGCATCCGATCCTGCACGAGTATCGCCCGCATTTCGGTGTCGATCTGGTCGCCAAGTACGGCGAGCCGGTCAAATCAGTGGCCGACGGGACCGTCATAAGCGCGGGATGGGCGGGCGAACTCGGCAACTGCATTCGCATCCAGCATGAGCATCAGCTCGTCAGTATGTATGGTCATCTGTCGAAGATTAGTCCCGACGTGAAGCCAGGCACTTCCGTTCGGATGGGGCAGTTTATTGGAAACGTCGGTTCGACCGGTCTCTCGACCGGGCCGCATTTGCACTTTGGAATGGAAAAAGACGGAGTCTGGGTCAATCCTCTGACTGAACAGCTTGGCGAGAATCACCAAGTATCGCCCCGGATGAAAGCGATCTTCGACGAAATCAAGGATCAGTACCAGTCAGCGCTGGCGGAGTTGCCTGACCTGGGCAGCCATTTCGTCGCCAGCGAAGAGCGCAAGCCGGCAATCTCGAAATTCGGCGACTTGTACCATGTGACGATCGATCGCAGCGTGGGAAAGAGGAAGCACCTACACGAGCCGAGAGTCTCGAGCGACCATTACAGCACCGACGGCGCGCTCTGATCTGAACGTCCTACCGTTTTCGCTTCATTGTTTCTCGCCATTGCCAGTTCGAGTTTTCCCCGCTACTGCTGAGATTGCGATCCGCTGCACCTGTCATGCACGAGCATCTCAATACTGATTTCTTCACCCCTGCGCCGCCGCGCGTCTTTGGGCATCGCGGTGCCGCCGGGACGCATCCTGAAAATACGCTCGAATCATTTCGTGGCGCGGTAGCGAGCGGCGTCCAGTATCTCGAATTCGACATCCATATGACCCGCGACGGCGAGGTCGTCGTGGCTCACGACAATCATCTCGCGCGGATGTGCGGGCTTGATCGCAAGATCGCCGAGATGACGCACGCCGAGCTTGCGGCTGCCGACGCGGGCCGGATGTTCACGCTGGACGGCGCGACGTTTCCCTTCAGGGACAAGGGAATTAGGGTGCCGCGGCTGGCCGAGGTGCTCGAGGCGTTTCCGAAACTGCGGATGATCGTCGAGGTCAAACAAATCGCGCCGAGTGTCGTGGCGCCGATGCTCGAACTGATCGATCGCGCTGGGATTCGCCGTAGTGTCCTCGTCGCCAGTGAGCATCAGGAGCCGCTCGACGAGATTCGTAAGCTGGCGCCCGAAATTCCGACCAACTTTTCCTACCTCGAATCGGGTCTGTTCATTCAGGCGATGGGCACCCGCGACGCCAACTATCGCCCGCCCGCCGACGCGGTCCAAATCTCGCACTTCTACGAGAACTGGGAGCTGGTCACGCGCCAGAGTGTCGAATTCGCGCACAGCCTCGGAGTCGAAATGCACGTCTGGACGGTGAACGAAGAAGCCGAGATGTCGCAACTGCTCGACATGGGCGTCGACGGATTGATCAGCGACTACCCGGAACGCGCACTCGAAGTCGTTCACGAACGCGCACCCGCACAGCGCTGACCGGTCTTTTCAGTTTGGCGCGGTCTTTGTTACGATTCCGCCCGCTCGTCCAACAATCAACAGGGGAGCGAAAACTATGAAGCTCGACACCGGTCTCTCGACCCGCAATTTGCGCGATGTTCCCGCTGCCGCCCGTGCCGCAGAGGCTGCAGGCTTCGATGCGATCTGGATTCCCGAGGCTGGCAACGACGGCTTTCTCCCGGCAGCGCTGATAGCCGAGCACACGAAACGAATCAAAATGGGGACGTCGGTCGCCATCGCGTTTCCGCGCAGCCCGATGATTACCGCTGCGACCGCGTGGGATCTCGCGGGACTCTCCGAAGGCCGCTTCATCCTCGGGCTCGGCACGCAGGTTAAGGGCCACATCGAGCGCCGCTACAGCACGAAATGGGAAGCGCCGGTGCCGCGCCTGCGCGAGTACCTGCAGTCGCTACGCGCGATTTTCAAATGCTGGTCGGAAGGCGGCGCGAAGCTTTCGTTCCAGGGCAAGTACTACAACTTCTCGCTGATGACGCCGTTCTTCACGCCCGCCCGGCACAACTTCCCCAACGTGCCGATTCATATCGCGGGCGTCAACGAACATATCATCCGGCTCGCCGGCGAGCTGTGCGAAGGGCTGCACGCACATCCGTTCAACTCTCCCAAGTACCTGCGCGAGTACGTGCTGCCGAACGTCGAGAAAGGTCTTCAGAAGGCCGGGCGCGCGCGCAAGGATTTCGAAATCCAATCGACCGCGTTCGTGATCGTCGGCAAAAATCAGGACGAAATCGAAAAGACGCGCGAAGCAGTCCGGCAACAGATCTCGTTTTACGCCTCGACGCGGACTTACAAGATCGTGCTCGACATGCATGGATGGGGCGACGTCGCGCAGCGGCTCAACGAGAAGGCGGCCAAGGGCGAGTGGGTCGCGATGGCGAAAGAAATCACCGACGAGATGCTCGATGTGTACACGGTCTCGGGCACCTTCGACGATATCGCGGACAAGGTGAAGCAGCGCTATGACGGCCTGCTCGATCGGGTCGCGTTTTATATCCCATATCGCGCCGGGACCGACGACGCCGAGTGGGCAAAACTTGCGAAGCGCTTTAATGGCTGAGTTGCGCCATTGTCGTGATACATTGTTCCGCTAACAAGGAGAAAACTTCCGATGACCAAGGCAATGTTGAAAACGATGGCCGCGATTGCGGTCGTGGCTTCGTTGATGATTTCGGCCGCGAACCGAATCGCGATGGCTCAGGGCGCGGCGCCCGCGGCCCCCGCTCCCGCGATGGAGGAACCCGGTACCAGGAGCTTCACGCTCGTATCGATCGAAGCGGATGGTGCGAAGATCTGGCTGCCCAGCGTAATCGCGGTCGAGCAGGGCGACAAGGTAAAGCTGACGCTCAAGAATCTGGTACCGGGCGCGGACAATAAGCACGGCTTCACGATTCCCGCATACAACATCACGGAAGTGGTGACGCGTGACGAGCCGAAGACGGTCACGTTCGTCGCCGACAAGGCGGGGGTTTTCCAGTATTTCTGTCAGTTGCATCCCGCGCACATCGGCGGCTCGCTGATCGTCGAACCGAAGAAGTAGGGGGCGAAGGCGATAGAGATTGACGGCGCCTCGCCCGCGCTCCTCGATGCCAACGGTGCCCGAAAGGGCTAGGCTTGATCGCGCATGCGCAAGGTAGTCCTCTATGCGCGCTCGCCGGATTGGCGCGAAGTCGTCGAGCGTGCCGATGAGTTGATGGCGTCGCCGAACTTTCGCGTGCTCAAATCCGAGGCGCGGACGCGCGCAGGTTTCCTCGACGTGTCCGGCGCCGATCCCGCGTTCATAAAACGGGTCGAGGTTTCCTCCTGGAGCCGCGGCGTGTTCGAGCGAATCCGCGGATCTCGCGCCGCGCGTTCACTCGCCGGCGCGGCGATGCTGAAGGCACACGGCCTCGCGCATCCGGAACCGCTCGCAGCAATGAACTTGTACCGGGCGGGCGCGATTCGCGCGTCGTATCTCGTCAGCCGCGCACTCGTCAACGCCGACTCGTTGAGCCGCTTTATGCTCGGGCCCGGGGAAATCAAAGGACGCAACGTGCATCGCCGCAAACAAATCTCGGATACGGTCGCGGCGCAAATCCGGCGCCTGCACGAGTCCGGGCTTTACACGCGCGATCTGCAAGAGACCAACATCATGGTCGAAGATAACGCGCACGGCGGCTTCAACGTGTACTTTATCGACCTCGAGGATTTCCGCCGCGCCGCCAACGTCTCGTGGAAACGCAGAATGACGAACCTGGTGCATCTCGATCGCAGCATCGGGCGCTTTCTCTGTCGCGCAGCGCGGCTCGATTTTCTTTATTCTTACCTGGGACATCGCCCCAACCGTGCTGCCGCGCGCAAGATTGTCGCTGAAGTGAAAACTGCGCGCGAGGCAATCGATCGCCGCAAGCGCAGCAACGTGCCGGCCACCGAACGCGTCGTCGCTCCGCTCGCCGGAGGAACGCGCTAGTGCCTTTCTCGATCCGCATGCGCGAGTACGACCATCACACCGAGCAGGTGCACGCCGCCGGCGGAAGCTGGGTGCGCGACGTGATGCTCGGGCTGAACGACGGACTGGTCGCCTCGTTCGCGGTCACGTCGGGCGTCGCAGCTGCATTCGCTACCGGCAACGCCGCGATGATGGCGGGACTCTCCGAGATGCTTGGCGGCGCGGTCGCGATGGGACTCGCGGCCTACATCTCGGCGCGCTCGCAGATTGAATTTTATCAAAGCGAAATAGAACGTGAGCGCGAGGAAATCCGCCGATGGCCGGACCGCGAGCGCGAAGAGATCAGCACCATCTATCGGAACAAGGGTTTCACCGGGCCGCTGCTCGATCAGATCGTCGCGCACATCACGGCGGACCCCGCGCGCTGGAGCAACGTGATGATGCGCGAGGAGTTGGGCTTCAACGAAGAATCCTTCGACAGCCCTCTCCGCTCCGCGTTCGCCGTCGGCCTGTCATATCTCGCGGGCGCGGCAGTGCCAGTCTGGGCCTACATCTTTTTCGAGCCCGCGCAGGGCCTGCGCGTGTCCGTTATCTCAACCGTCGTTGTGCTGTTCGCGGTCGGCGCGTTGAAAACGATCATCACCAGTCGCTCGTGGTGGCGCAGCGGACTGGAAAGCATGTTCGTGGGAATCGCAGCCGCGGGCGCGACTTACGCCGCAGGCCGTATGTTTGCCGCGCGATGAATCAACCCGGGCGTTACGCTTCGACGAGGATGTCGTCGCCCTCGGCCTTCACCGCGTAGCATCCGAGCTTGACGCTCGCGTCGTCGAGGTTGGCGCCGGTCGTTATGTCGTACTCCCATCCGTGCCACGGGCAGACGATGGTGGTGCCGTCCAGTTCGCCCTCGGCCAATGGACCGCCGCGATGCTTGCAGGTGTTGTCGATCGCGAAGAACTTGCCGCCCGCGTTGAACAACGCGATTTGTTTGCCGCCGGCCTCGACCAGTTTGCCGCTGCCTTCTGGCACGTCCGCAACCTTCGCAACTTTGACGAAACTTGCCATCCGGATTTCCTCCGATCAGGTCGTATACTCCGCGTTGATTCGCACGTAATCGTAACTCAGGTCGCAAGTCAAAATAGTCGCGGTCGATTTTCCCAATCGCAGATCGAGCCGCACTCCGAATTCGCGCGCCTTCATCGCAGTGCCCGCTTCCGCGAGCGCATCCGTCAGCAACCGCCCTTGCGCGGCGACTTTCACTCCGCCGATCCACAGTACCAGCTTGTCGGATTCGACGTACGCGCCGGACGATCCGGCGGCCATCAGGATGCGGCCGACATTCGGATCGCATCCGAAGAACGCGGTCTTGACCAGCGGCGAGTTAGCGATTTGCCGTGCCGCGCGCTCGGCGTCGGCAGGAGTGCGAGCGCCGCGCACCTCGACGGTGACCAGCTTGGTCGCACCTTCGCCGTCGCGCACGAGTTCGCGCGCGAGCGCCGCCGAGACGTCCTCGACTGCGCGATCGAACACCGCCTGATCGCGCGCACCGAACGCGCGATTCTCCGCAGCGCCACTCGCCATGATTATCACCGTGTCATTGGTCGACATGTCACCGTCAACGGTGATCGCATTGAAGCTGGTCGGCAGCGCCGCCTTGATCGATTTTTTCAGGATAGTGGGAGCGATCATCGCGTCGGTCACGAGATAGCCGAGCATCGTCGCCATCTTCGGCGAGATCATTCCCACGCCTTTCACCGCACCGGCGAGCTTGATCGTCGCGCCTCCCGCCTTGAACGTTGTCGACGCGGTCTTGGGACGCGTGTCGGTCGTCATGATCGCATGTGCAAAGTCAGAGAGCCCGTCGTCGCGCAGCGATCGTACGGCATCGGCGGCGCCATTTTTAAATTTCTCGAAGTCGTAGAGATGACCAATCACCCCGGTCGACGACGGCACGACGAGTTCCGGCGCGCATCCGAGAAGTCCCGCGACGTGGGTGCATGAATCGCGCGCGAGTTTCATTCCCTCTTTGCCAGTGAAGCTGTTGGCGCATCCGGAGTTCGCGACGACTGCTTGCAGACGCCCCGATTTGACGCGGTCCGCGGTCACGTAGACCGGCGCCGCTTTCACCCGATTGGCGCTGAACACTGCGGCTGCCGAGGCCGGACGATCGGCGGCGATGATGCCCAAGTCAAGCGCGCCTGCCTTGGTCTTCAGTCCCGCGCTAACGCCGGCGAATCGAAATCCGCGCACGGCGGCCGGCTCGAGAGCAACTTTCATCTAGATGTGGATCGCTGCGTCACTTGCCGTGGCAGCGTTTGTATTTCTTGCCCGAGCCGCAGGGGCATGGATCGTTGCGTCCGACTTTATTTTCTTCGCGCTTGGCCGGCGCTGCCGCTTGAGCCTCGGTCTCGCCGCCGTGGCTCATCACGACCCGTTGCGGCTTCGGCTGCTGAATCTGCTCGACGTCCTGCTGACGCTGCACCTGGACTGAAAAAACTTTCTCGACCACGTCCTGCTGCATCACCGCCATCAGCGCCTCGAACATCGTGAATCCTTCTTTCTGGTATTCGACCAGCGGATTCACCTGCGCGTAGCCGCGCAGCCCAATTCCTTCCTTGAGGTGATCCATCGCGAGCAAATGGTCTTTCCACAACGCGTCCAGCGTCTGCAGCATCACGATCTTTTCGATCTGCCGCATCACAGGCTCGGTGAATTCGGCTTCGCGCTGATCATAGAGCTGACGCACCCGCGCTTCAGCGATCTCGATCAGATCGTCCGAACCGTGGATCGGTTTGCCCTCGATTTCGGTCTGCGCGTTGAAGCCTGGTCGGAACTTGAACTGCTTGAAGAACGCGTCGTCGATCGCCTTCCAGTCCCATTCCGCGGGATCGATTTCGTTATTCCCGTGTGCGCCGGCGATTTCCTCGATCAGCGCGTCGCACATGTCGAGCACGTCATCCTTGAGCGACGCGCCGCTAAGCAGTTCGCGCCGGCGATGGTACACCACTTCGCGCTGCTTGTTCATGACGTCGTCGTATTCGAGCAGATGCTTTCGGATATCGAAGTTGTGCGACTCGACTTTCTTCTGCGCGTTTTCGATCGCGCGCGAAATCCACCGATGCTCGATGGGCTCGTTGTCTTCCATTCCGATTCGGCCCATCAGGCCCTTGAGCCGATCGGCGCCGAAGATGCGGAGCAGGTCATCCTCGAGCGACATGTAAAATCGCGAGGAACCGGGATCGCCCTGGCGTCCCGAACGGCCGCGGAGCTGGTTGTCGATTCGCCGCGACTCGTGACGCTCGGTGCCGAGGATGTGCAGGCCGCCGGCCTCGAGCACTTTCTCGCGCTCGCCTTTGCACTGCTCGACGTACTTCTCGAGCGCTGCCTGAAAATTCGGATCGGCCGGGTCCTTGGTTCCAGTTTCAGCCGCCGCCATGAATTCGGGATTGCCGCCGAGCACGATGTCGGTGCCGCGGCCGGCCATGTTGGTCGAAATCGTGACGGCGCCGAAGCGCCCGGCCTGCGCGACGAATTCCGCTTCGCGCTCATGATTCTTCGCGTTCAGCACGTAATGCTTGACGCTGGTCTTTTTCAGTTTCTCGGCGACGCGCTCGGATTTTTCTATCGAGACCGTGCCGACCAGCACCGGCTGGCCGCGCTCATGGCAGTCCTGGATTTCCTGGATGACGGCGTCGAATTTTTCGTCTTCAGTTTTGTAAACGACGTCGTGATTGTCGATGCGGATCATCGGCTGGTTGGTCGGAATCACGACCACGTCGAGATTATAAATTTCCTTGAACTCGACCGACTCCGTGTCGGCCGTGCCGGTCATCCCCGACAGCTTCTTGTACATGCGGAAGTAATTCTGAAAGGTGATGGTCGCGAGCGTCTGGTTCTCCGACTCGATCTTGACGTTCTCTTTCGCCTCGACCGCCTGATGCAGCCCGTCGCTCCATCGCCGTCCCGGCATCAGCCGCCCGGTGAATTCATCAACGATAATCACCTCGCCGTCTTTGACGACGTAATCGACGTCGCGCTTGAAGAGCGTGTGCGCGCGAAGCCCCTGGTTCGCGTGATGCAGCAGCAGGATGTTGCGCGGATCGTAGAGATTCTCGACACCAAGCAGTTGCTCGACGCGCGTCACGCCTTCCTCGGTGAGCGAGACGGTGCGCATCTTCTCGTCGATGGTGTAGTGCTCTTCGGGTTTGAGGCGCGGGATGACGCGGTCTACGACATAATATGTATCGGTAGACTCTTCAGACGCGCCGGAAATAATCAGCGGCGTGCGCGCCTCGTCGATCAGAATCGAGTCGACTTCGTCCACGATCGCGAAGTTGTGTTCGCGCTGGACGTAGTCCTCGATGTTGAACTTCATGTTGTCGCGCAGGTAGTCGAAGCCGAACTCGTTGTTCTGGCCGTAGGTGATATCGGCGCGATACGCGACCTTGCGTTCCTGGTCGGTCAGTCCGTGCACGACCACGCCGACCGTCAGGCCGAGAAACCCGTAAATGCGACCCATCCATTCGGAATCGCGCCGCGCCAGGTAGTCGTTGACGGTGACGACGTGCACCCCGCGTCCCGACAGAGCGTTGAGCACGGCGGGCAGAGTCGCGACGAGAGTCTTGCCCTCTCCGGTTTTCATTTCGGCGATTCGCCCCTGGTGGAGAATCATGCCGCCGATGAGCTGCACGTCGAAATGGCGCTGGCCGATAGTCCGCTTGGCGGCCTCGCGCACGACGGCGAAGACCTGCGGCAGGATTTCGAGCATCGCCTCTTCGCGTTCCTCGCGATCCTCGATCGCGCTGATCTTCGCTTTCCATTCGACGATTTTGGCGCGCAACTCGTCGTCGCTCAGCGCCGAGATCTCGGGTTCGAGCCGGTTGATCTCGTCGACGTCGGGACGGAGCCGCTTGATTTCGCGTTCGTTCTTCGAGCCGAAGATTTTTCGCGCTACGAGGGAAAAAGCTGAAGCCATCTTATATGAGCAATTTAACCATGGAGTTTGAAGTTAGATTCGGGCGCGGTACGATTCGCGACTTTAGCTTTTTTACTGAAATCATCCTATCGCGAAATCGGGTGTCAGCAGAGAGCCTTTTGGCTACCGCTCGATTCGGACGGCGCTCTCAACCTGGGGGCCAAGAAACCTGCGGCCGACGCGAACGAAGCGATCGGGAGTCTCGGTGACGAAGAAACTCTGGCTGCCGTCATGGCCGCGGCGCGCGAGCTTGAGCGTCCGCAGCCGATCGCGCACGTCGGCGGCGGTCGCAGTCGCGGAGTCGACGATCTTCACGCGCGGCCCGAGAATTCGCGCGAACATTTCGCGCAGCAGCGGATAGTGCGTGCAGCCGAGCAGCAACGTATCGATGCCGCTCTGCTTCAGACTTTCGAGATAGTGCGCGACGGTCAGCTCAGCGACCGCGTTGTCGGTCCATCCTTCCTCGGCCAGCGGCACCAGCAGCGGGCATGCGCGCGTGTAGATTTCCGCGCGCGGGCTGAGCCGCTGAATCGCACGCGTGTATGCGCCCGACGCAATCGTCGCTTCGGTGCCGATCACGCCAATCTTGCCGATACGCGAGGCCTTGGCCGCCGCGCGCGCGCCCGGCTCGATCACGCCGATGACAGGCACCATCGTTTCAGATGCGATTGCATCGAGTGCGACCGCGCTCGAGGTGTTGCAGGCGACCACCAGCATTTTGATTCCCTTGGCCAGTAAAAAGCCGGTGTTCTCCTTCGAGTAACGGACGATGACCTCGTTCGACTTGGTGCCATAGGGAAGGCGCGCGGTGTCTCCGAGGTAGATGAAGTCCTCGGTCGGCAACGCCGCGGTCAGCGCTTTCAGCACGGTGAGTCCGCCGATGCCGGAATCGAACACGCCGATGGGCCGGTCGATCGCAGCGCGCGCGCCACGCAGATTTCCGTTCGATGTCGCGATCGAACTCGGGCGTGCGAGAGATTTTTTGCGTGTCGGCATCTTCCGGTCTTAAGCGCGCGCGAGGCGCTCGCCGATTGTAGCCGGTCGCGCAGGCACCGCGCCAAAGACGTGTTCGTGAACGCTGGCCGGTTCCATGCACAGGTAGGCAGGAATTTCGGCGCCGGCTTTTTTGAAACGATCGGCAAGCGTGCGAAAAAGACTCAAGCGCAACGGCGTGAAGGTCCGGAAGCGGCCGTCTGACGCGAGCACGTCCTCACCGCAGAGCATCGGATCGTTCGGAAACCGGCTGCGTGCGGCGCTGCGCAATCGCGGAGTCATCCGGAGACCGCCCATGCTGATGAACGAGATTTGTTTGGGCGGGATAACGTCGAGCAGCTCGTCGATCAGCAGAATGCAGTCGCGCTCGGCATCGGGATATGCGATCAGCGGATCGAAGTGGAACGCGACGCGGTAGCCGGCGTCGAGCACTGCGCGCGCGGCCGCGATTCGCACCGACGGCGACGCAGTCAGATGCTCCGAGCTGCGATAGACGGCATCGGGCGACAACGTCCACGAGACCAGCACGCGTCCGCGCGGATCGACGTCGAGAAGATTTTCGATTTCGTCGGTCTTGGTCTTGAGCTCGAGCGTGAGATTTTCGCGCTCGGCAAAAAATTCGATCAGGTCGCGGCTAATACCGGTGAGCGAATCGAATGCCAACGAGTCCGCCAGCTCACCGGTGCCGACGCGAAAGCTCCGCCCGCGTGCGTTGGCGCAGAGTCGGTCGAGCTCATCGAACGATTCGGTGTAGTTCGCATAGACCTGAAACGCGGGATTGTCGGCGAGATATTCCTGCAGGAAGCAGTACGAGCAATCCATCGGGCAGTTCGAGGCGAGCGTGAGCACGAGATATCCGCAACACGCGAACTTCGAAGAGCCGGCAGGACACGGCATCAGGAAAGGAGTTTTGCGGCGCGAAATGACGAGCCGGCGCTTGCCCGCGCCGAACGGATCGCGCACACCGGATGCGGGCCGGGACGCCTCGCGCGCATCGGCGACATGCGTCACAGGCACGTTGCGCGGAATCGCAGAGAGGATGCGAGTCGCCAGTGCTGAGTTGGCGCATCCGTCTTCGACAAACACCGCATCGAGGTCGAACTTCATTTTCACTTCTTGCCGCCGAGCATTTCAATAATCCGCGTCAGTCCGGAGCGTGAGCGATCAAGCGAGTCGAGCAGATGCGCCAAGTCGGCGCCGCTCCGTGCCCGAATCGAAACAGTGAGCTCATCAGAGCCAAGGTCTTTGGGCAAGTCTATCGAAATTCCACGCGGAAGCTTCAGCGCCGAGACCTCTGCGTACAGATCGTCCTGTGTTTTTTTTAGGAGAGGGTACCGTAGCGTTCGCAATGCCTCGAGCAGCGCGCTCGCGCGCGACGGCGCCGAGCCCGAGCCGCTCGCAACGCGCCGAACTTCTTGCCGCTCGAGAATAGTTGCGACCGTGACGTGCTCGCGCACCGCGATCTCGTCAAGCGTGTCGAGCAGGGTCACCAACTGACCGGTGCGAAGCCGCAAAGTGCGCGCGATGTCGAGCATCGCGTCGCGCGACGTAGGATCCATCGCGAGCCATCGATCGAGATGGCTCTGCGGGAGCCGTCGCTCGGCCGCGAGCTCGCGAATCTGCGCGTCGGTCTCGTCAGCATTCATGTGGAATTTCGTGAAGCGCCGATCTGATTGATATGACAACGCAACCAATCTTGGCAGGCTGCCAGTTTGGCGCCTGGTCAGCGATATGTTCGTAGAAACGAGCCTGATCGATTCTGCCTCGTCGCGCGAGGCCGCCGGCGTAGATGCGGCATTTCTCGGCGAGCACTTCGACCACCGCAGCTCGGCGCATTGGAGAGAGCCGATCGTCGATAAGCAATTTCGTAAGCGCAAGAATGCGAAAGCGATCGATGGCGGGAGTCGTCGCGGAGGTTTGATCGCGATGGCCACCGCGGCGCGTCACCAACGGCTCGTCGAGCAGTCCGGCTTCATGGTCGATTAAAATTCGCAACCACAGATCGTAGTCTTCAGCGGCCAACATGATTTCGTCGAAGCCGCCGAGCGAGCGGAATAGATCGGTGCGCATCATCGTGCAGGACATACTGATGAGGCAGGTGCGGAGCGAGTCGATGAAAATGTCGCCAGCGCGCTTGCGATGCCGCATGCCAGGATTCACGCGGCGCCCGTTGCGGATCCAGATTTCATCGGTTTGCGAAATCGCGCAGCCCGGATTCTCGCGCATGAACGCGAGCTGCCGTTCGAGCTTGGTCGGCTCCCAGAGATCATCGGAATCGAGAAATGCAATCAACGGCGCGCGCGCCAGCGCGACGCCACGATTTCGCGCCGCCGCAGGACCGCGGTGATCGATGCGCTCGGCTCGGATCGCGCTGCCGAACCGAGTCAACTCTTCCGCGGTTCCATCAGTCGATCCATCGTCAATGAGGATCAACTCGAACTCCCGCACCGATTGCGCGAGCACGGATTCGATGGCCTCGCGGAGCATCGCGCGTCGGTTGTACGTCGGGATGATCACCGAGACTTGCGCAACCATCGCTACTGGACCTTGCCCTGGAGTGCCTGCTCCGCGTATTTGCGAATGTCGCTGCGCAGGTCTGGATGGTCCTCCAGATACTTTTGGATAACGTCGCAGCCTAGGTGCGCGTCGTACACCAAATGTCCGAGCCCATGCAGAGCCGATTGCTGACACGCGAAGCTCGGTATTTCGATTATACGCGCGAGCGTTTTGACGGCTTCCCTGTCGATTTCAGGATCCCGGACGTTTGAGTAAGCACCATGCATCGCGAGATCCCACAGCATGTAGCAGATGGAGTCGAGCGGTTTCGTGCCGTGGATTATCTCGTCTGAACACCTTGGTGCGAACAATGCGCTGGAAAGAGTCTCAATCGATCGGATACAGCGCTTTCGGAGCCCGAGGTCGACCCGTCCGTCAACAATCCACTCGAAGTGCTTCGAATTGGTGGTGCCGACAATGAACCAAAGACCCTGATCGATCTGTGCATCGCTATAGCACGAGAGATACGCCAATGGGTCTTCGAACAATCTTGTGACGAAGGTCAACGCCTGCATCGGCGGCCGGTCCAACCATCTGCCTCCCTCGTCTGAGTCAGGTTCCTGCCACCACCACTCGTCCGAGGTTTCTTCTGCAACCGGATGATCGAAGACCCACATCAGCCATTCGTCGAAGGTTGTCGAGACTTCGGGAGTCATCGTGCTTCCGCGCGTTTCGCGGCGTCAGCGCGATCGACGGCGAGGATTCGGCGGCGCAGGTCGTCGATTCCCTCGCCGGAAGTTGCTGAACAAAAGATTGGCGGCTCGCCCATCGAATCGAAGCGTTTGAGTGCGGAAGCGCGCTCCGAACGGCGCAGCTTGTCGCACTTGGTTGCGACGGGAATCACTTCGAGGCCGCGTTCTGTGGCCATCGCGGCAAGATCGAGTTCGTCTTGCTGCGGGCCGCGGCGCCAATCGATCAGAATCGAAATCGCGGCGAGGTTGGTGCGGTCATGGATGTACTCCTGCATCATCGAGGCGATTTTCGCGGCATCTTCGTGGCTCATTTTCGCGTAGCCGAAACCGGGCAGGTCGCATAGCGCGAGCGTGTCGTTCACTGAAAAAAAGTTGAGCGCTCGCGTTCGCCCGGGAGTTTTGCTCGTGCGCGCGAGGCCTTTGACGCCGGCGAGCGCGTTGAGCAACGAGCTCTTGCCGACGTTCGAGCGGCCTGCGAGTGCGACTTCCGCGCGTTTCCATCGCGGGCATCCGTCGAGCGTGAATGCCGACGCGACGAATTCTGTGGTGAACGGAATCATCAGGCGGCGAGCTCGATGCGCGGCGGCGTGACCGTTGATGGCTGAGAATCGAGGCGCGCCAGTTCCGCCGTCAGCGCGCTGCGAAACTCGCGCAGCTTGATGCCGCGATGGCGGTCGGGATAGGGCGCGAGGAATTTCAGCGCGGCGCGCAGATGCAATCGAGCACTCGCGAGCTCGCCGTCGCCGAGCTTGTGATTCGCGACCGACGCGCGCAGCAGACCGAGATAGAAATCCCAATCGGCGGTGTCGTCATCGAGCAGGTTCATCGCATCTTCCATCGCTTCGTGGGCTTCGAAAAATTCGCCGCGGTTGAACAGCTCGACGCCAAGGGCAAGTTGCGCGTCGATTTCGTTCATCGTGAGACTCGAGCTGCGACAACAATCGGCGCTCAGGGTTCGTCGTCGTCGCCTGACTCGTCGGCGGTTTTGATGTTGAGCTGCTTCTTCAAGGTCTCGAGCTGCGCGACAAAGATACCGCGAATCACCTGCTTGATGACGCCGTCGGGCACGGGAAGCGACTGCAGCATATGAGTATTCTGATGATAGTCGATAAACGTGCTCGCGCCTTCATCGCTGAGCTGGTAGACGGCCTGGGTATCGAACATCGGATTGTTGACGGTGTTGTAGACGATCTTTTTTTCGTCGGGCATGTACTCGAATGCGAGCTCGGTGGTGATCAATTGCCCGCCGGGCCCGTCAATATCCATGTCGACGGTCTTCTTGTTCCCGGTTTGAGATACGACGCGCACCGCCTTGACCTGATCGCTATGAGTCGTCTCGACATTTTTAATCGCATCGAAGACGGTCTGCTCCGGAGCCGGGATGCGCGCGGTGAAATCCGCCTTCCAGATATCGCCGTCATGCGTGATGTTCTCGGTGAGCAGGCCGGCCTGCCGCGCGCGATGCAATTGATAGTAGTGCCATCCGACGATCGCGACGACCGCGAGAACAACCACTCCGCCCAGAATTTTGAGTACCGTCTTCATCGTAGACCGCTTTCACCTCATCGTTCGAATGTGCCGACCAATTCTGCCGTCGCGAGCACGTGACCTTTCATCGCGGCCTCGACCGCGGCCCAATCGGGGTTGTCGCCGGGATTCAACTTCGAGTCCAGTGCGTAGAGTAGAAAATGATAGTGATGGATTTTGCCTGGCGGCGGACACGGGCCGTTGTAGCCGACCTTGCCGAAGCTGTTGATTCCATTTTTTCCGCCGCCATTAATTTCCGCGTTTTTTGGCACGCCAGCGGGCAGCGACGTCGTTTGAGCCGGAATATTGTACGCTACCCAGTGAATAAATGTGCCACCGGGTGCGTCGGGATCTTGAACGACCAGCGCAAACGATTTCGTCGCTTGGGGTGCGTTGCTCCACGCCAGTGCGGGGGATCTGTCGGAACCGGTACACGCATAGTCAGGAGCAATCGGGCCTGCGGGTGCGATGGCTGGGCTGGTCAATACAAATTGAGCTTGCGCCGGACGGACGTAAGCACATAAAGTAGCTAACAGGACTATTGAGATTAGATGACGGCTTCGCATACTTAAGATCTCTTCAAGATGTGGAGTCGCAGTTTGGAGCTTTGATAGGCATTTTGGTATCGGGTACGCTGCTAAAAACAGTGATTCCGAACGAAATAAAAGAGAAAGAAGCGGCGAAAAGTATCGCAAATCCCCTTAGGCTGTTCTTGACCCCCGGCGATGATTTTGAGACATTCTAAGAGACTCATGGTGGGCGTAAGGGGCGGATGAAACATTTGAACGATGCGAAAAAGGGCATCAAATCCAGGCAGTAGGCGGGTGACGGGGCTTACGTTACCGGGAGATATCATGGCTAATGAAGCAAAGTATAGCTTGCCGCGCGTGATGACGGTCAAGGAATTGTCCGAATACCTCCGTGTGCATCCTTCAACTATCTACAAGCTGCTCCGTCGCGGAGAGCTGCCGGGCTTCAGGATCGGTACCGACTGGCGGTTCAATGCCGAGGTTATCGACCGCTGGTGCCTCGAGCGGAACATGAAAGGACCCGACGGCGGGCCTTCCAGCCAGAACTGACACTCGCGATCATCTGATCACATCTGATCGCGACACGCCATCTCGCTAGCACGGGGCAATCCCCGTCGTAGCGTAGTCGGGCGACTAAGTATCCGCGTAGTTCAGGTGACCGCTGGTCGAGTACGCTTGCGCGCTTGACCGCGGCACCCGCACTGTCTCACCATACCGATCGTTCAGATGATTTCACCAGCTCGCAAAAATGCGGTGCCGGCGCCGCAGCCCGCGCGTCGGCGCGGATCGCTCGATCAGGTGCTGATCGACGCGGCGATGGATCTGTTCGCGTCGTACGGATATCGGGGCACGTCGTTGGCGCGAATCGCACGCGCAGCAGGAGTCACCAAGGGCGCGCTGTATTGGCATTTCGCCGATAAAGAAGAATTCTTCATCGCGGTCGTCGCCAAGGTGCTCGGCGAATGGGACCTGATATTTGAAAAATCCGCGCACGCGACCAACGCGGTCGAGTTCCGCGCCGAGTTCGGACGGCTGTTCGACACGATCGCAGAGCTCAATGAGAAAAATCCGTGGGTCAGCCGGCTGCTGCTGATCATCGCGCTCGAGTCGCACAAAATTGGGCCGCGCGTCCTGCGCTCGATGCGCAAGGCAAACCTCGATGGCATCGCGAGTTTCCGCGACCTGGTCGAACGTGGGCAGCGGTTGGGAATTTTTGACCCGGAGCTCGATCCGACTTGGGCTGCGACGCAAATCTTCTCGAGCTATCTCGGCCGCGCGATGCTCTGGTATCTGCACGGACCGCGTTTCGACTTGCGCCGCTCGCTGCGACGCCAGGCGCGCGAGTTCATGCGTCAATGGAGCGTCGCAAAATGAAGGCGGGGCTCATTTACGAGATCGAGTCGATCAAGCCGCACGCCGCTGATCACGAATACCGCGTGTTCTGGGAGACGATGGAGCAGATCGAGCTCGCCGATCGTCTCGGCTTCGACTCGGTCTGGACTGTCGAGCATCATTTCCTCAACGAATTTTCGTACTGCTCGGCGCCCGAGGTTTTCCTCGCCTGCATCACCCAGCGCACCAAGCGGATTCGCGTCGGGCACGGCGTCGTGGTGCTGCCCTTCAACCATCCGATCCATGTGGCGGAGCGGATCGCGATGCTCGATATCATGTCCAACGGGCGCGTCGAATTCGGCACTGGCCGAGCGACCACGATGGACGAACTGCTCGGCTTCGGTGTGCGTCCCGAAGAGACGCGGCCGCGATGGGCCGAGGCGGTCGAGGCTATCCCGCGAATGTGGCGCGAGGATCCGTTCATGATGCACGGCAAGTACTGGACGGTCGATCCGCCGGTATCAGTGATTCCCAAGCCGATTCAGAAACCGCATCCACCGATGTGGGTAGCTGCCACCAATCCGACCACATTCGGGCTGGCCGCCGAGCGCGGGCTTGGCGTGCTGTGCTTCACACTCGGCGTCGAGTTGGCGCAGGTGGCGGAGCGCATCAACATTTATCGAGAAGGGATCAAGAACGCGCGGCCGGTCGGGCAGACTGTTAACAACCAGGTCTCGATGAACATCATGGGTCTGGTCGGCGACGATCCGTACGAGGCCGAGCGTCTCGCGCGCGAATCGGTGCTGTGGTACGTGCGCAAGGGGTTCGAGCTGGTGTCGAGCGTGGCGGCCGCGAGCCAGACTGACGAATCGTACAAATATCTGAAGACCGCGTCGAAGTTCGATCCCGCAAAGTTCACGACCGACTACTACGACTTCCTGAAGGACGGCGACCTGATAGCCGTCGGTGCGGTTGACGAGGCCGTGCGCGTTGCGAACCGCTACCGCGAACTCGGCGCCGACCAGGTTTTATTTTTTCTGCAATACGGCGGCATCCCGCACGATCGAATCATGAAGTCGATCGAGCTTATCGGTCGCCACGCCCTCGACGAGATTCATTCGTGGAAAACGCCTGGTGGAATCACAGCTGCACAACCTGAAGTGGCCCGGCTTCAGCCGGTGATTTCCGATAATTGATGGCCGGTAGAGATTCAGAGGTGGCACAGGCTTTAGCCTGTGATTTTTCTAGCTAAAGAGAGAACTGATGGAATTTGCGTTGCAGTATGAGATTCAGCGGAGCCGCCCTCACTACCCAGGGTTCATGTACGACATCTACCATCAGGCGACCGAGCAGGTGAAACTTGCGGACCGCCTCGGCTACCACTCAGTCTGGACGGTCGAGCATCATTTTCTCAGCGAATGGTCGTACTCGTCGGCGCCCGAAGTCTGGTACGGCGCGCTCAGCCAGGTGACGAGCCGGATTCGGCTCGGTCACGGCATCTGCCTGCTGCCGATTCCGTTCAACCATCCGGTGCGCGTGGCAGAACGAATCGCGGTGCTCGACATCATGTCGAACGGGCGCGTGGAATTCGGATCGGGCCGATCGATCACCGAGCAGGAACTCGGCGGCTTCCAGGTCAATCCGGAAGATTCGCGCGCGATGTGGGAAGAGGCGGTCGCCGCGATCCCGAAAATGTGGATGAACGAGACGTTCAGCCACGACGGCAAGTTCTTCAAGATGCCGGAGCGCGAGGTGATTCCGAAACCGATTCAAAAACCGCATCCTCCGATGTGGGTGGCGGCGACGCAGCCCTCGACCTGGGAAATCGCGGGTCAGAAAGGAATCGGCGCACTCGGCTTCGGAATCTCAGAGCCGGGAATGCTCGACAAACTGATCGCGATTTACAAGAAAGCCATAAGCACCTGCGAGCCGGTGGGAGCATTCGTGAACGATCGAACAGCCGCGGCTACGGTATGCGTATGCGCGCCGACGCGCGAGGAAGCGAAGCTGATCGCGAAGGACGCGATCGATTTCACCACCCGCAAAGCCGCCGAGCTGTTCACGCCGTTCGCCAAGCAGGAAGTGAAGGGCTACGAGTACTACAAGAAGATGGCGGAGCAGGCGGTCGCAATCGGCGACTACCGCCTCTCGCTCGCCGATCTCGACAAAAGAATCGAAGCAGGCGCCGTAATGGTCGGCGACCCGGAAGACTGCCTGAAGGTCGCAAAGATTTACGAATCCGCAGGAGTAGATTTGATCCTGATGCTGGTGCAAGTCGGCGCAATCCCGCACGAAAAGGTGATGCAAACCATCGACCTGATCGGCAAGCACGTGATGCCGAAACTAAGCGCAAGCTCGAAGGCATACCAGGAGGAATCCGCAGCAGCGGCCGGCGCGCGGTGAGATGTTCAAGAAGAGAAATATATTAAGTACGCCTCTTGCGAGCATATCGCGGGTTGATTACGGTGCCAAAACGCGCACTTGCCAAAGCAGAGGTGATGGACCATGGCTGCATATCTGATTGTCGATTTGGAAATAAGCGATTCGGAAAAAATCGCCGAGTACCGCCGCGCTGCGGGGCCGACGGTGGTCAAGCATGGCGGCCGTCTGCTCGTGGCTAACGGCGCACGCGAGGTGCTTGAGGGCTCCTGGACCCCCAAGGAACTAATCATCATCGAGTTCCCCTCCATGCAAGAACTCAAGAATTGGTACAACTCCGAGGAATATCGACCCTTGATCGACGTGCGCAAAGCCGCGGCCCGCGGCAACCTGATCGCGATCGAGGGTGTTTAAGCTGTCCAATAGCCCCGGATGCACACCGCCGACTCGGCTGAATTCATCTGGTGAGGTGAATCGGAGCGATTAGCGGCCGGCCCGGGCCGTTCGCGGTGCGGTAATGCAAACAATCGACCTAATCGGCAAATACGTAATGCCGAAGCTGAGCGCAAGCTCGAAGGCGTTTCAGGCAGAATCCGCAGCAGCCGCCGGCGCGGTGAGGTAACACTTGACGGACGCTCTGTAGCACGACGATTTTACACCTGTAACCGGACGTGTTACGCTTTTCCAGTGATACGGGGCTTCCGGCACAATGGGCTTGAAGAACTGTTTCGCCAAGGTCGAAGCCGAAGAGTGGCGGCGGACCTCCAGAAGAGGGCGCTTCGGAGACTGGATGCGCTAAAGCAGGCCGCGTTGTTGCGTGATCTCAACATTCCCGGCTTCGACTTCCATCCTCTCAGGGGCAAGCCGCAGCGCTATTCTCTTCACGTCAACGGTCCTTGGTGCATTACTTTCGAGTGGCGCGATGGCGACGCGTGGCAGGTTGACCTGGAGCAGTACCATTGAGATGAGGGCATGACTGATTGAGGCGATTATGATCACCGAGCGAGCAGTGAAAGTTGGAATGGAGCGAAGGCCGACGCATCCGGGCGCTATTTTGCGCGAGGACGTTCTTCCTGCGCTCGGGTTCTCAGTTAGTGAGGCTGCCCGGCAGCTTGGCGTGACGCGGCAGACGCTTCACCGGATTATGGCCGAGAAGGTATCGATTACGCCCGAGATGGCCGCGCGGCTCGGCCGCTTCTGCGGCAACGGACCGGGAATTTGGCTGCGAATGCAGCAAGCGTGCGATCTCTGGCGCGCCGAGCGTGAACTCCGCGCCGAACTTGCACGAATCCCAGTTCACAGAACGTCCTCTGCAGCCTGAGCGCGGAACCTCGCTCTTCCAGCGGAGACCGAAAAGACTTAGTGGTGCGATGTGGAGTCTGGGTGTTGGTTTACCGCCAGACCAAGCTTGAGCCTTATCGAAGGATCATCATTTACGTAGAATACGTCTCCGGGGTCTTTGTGTTCTATCACCTCGATATTCCCATCCGCCTCTACTACTACATACGACGGATTGCTCTGCACGTTCACCTGATCTCTTATATCTGCATTCACAGCGGCTAGCTTTCGGGGCCAAACGATGTCCCAGATCATGGTCGGATTTTGACCGTGTGCGTCCAGAAGTCCAAAGTATCGAATCCCATCTGGCTGTATAATGACCGCCTGCTTTTTGCCTTGCATGTCTTACGTATGTCCAAAAGCTCGAAGGTCGCACACCCAAGGCCACTTTTGTTTCCGGTGATTTTGCACGGTTCGATGTAATAGCTCATCTGAACGGTGACATCTTCGCGCGATAGATTCTTTGGAAGGGTAAACCACTTTGGCAGTCGCGAATCAGGCGCCAACTCGAATTGCGATTCAGGAAAGAATCGGCACCCGCAAAGCAACACGATCATCAAAAAGCGGACCATGTGCGCGTTGCGAGTCACGGCTGATCGGTCTCTGATAGAAAATCGCGCCGCCCAAAAGTTGCTACTTGCGCGACCCCGGTGCGGGACGCGGATCGACTATTTGGCGGCCGGTGGGGCGGACCTCCAGGGAGCAGCCGAAGAGCGAATCGTCGCGGACCAGACTTACTACTGCGTCGGCGATTTCTTCGGGCTGGATTATTTTTGAGGGCATCCAGCTCTTGATGCCGTGTTGCTTCGCCAGCTCCAGGCCTCGGCGGACCAGCGGGGTATCGACGATGCCGGGGCAGATGCAGTTAACGCGGATTTTTCGTTCCGCTTCCCACGATGCTAGCGAGTGCGTGAAGTTCACGACTCCGCCCTTCGCTGCGCCGTAAACTGCGTCCTGGCGATGGGGATACAGGCCGGCCATCGAGGCGGTGTTGATGATCGCGCCGCCGCCGTTCTTTTGCATCAGCGGCGCCGCGAGGCCGGTGCCGAGGATCACGGCTTGAAGGTCAATTTCGATCACCAGGTGCCATCGCTCCGGCGGAGCGTCGGGAAAGCCGGGTGCGCCGACGCCGATGCCGGCGTTGTTGTGCAGGATGTCGAGGCGGCCGTATTTCGAGACCGCGGTATCGAGCATCCGGCGCGCGTCCTCGAGCCTGGTAACGTCCGCTTTCACGAAGACGGCACGGCCGCCAGCGCTCTCGATTCGTTTGACGGTCTCAGCGCCGCCCGTTTCGTCGAGATCGGCGACCACGATCGCGGCGCCTTCTTTCGCGAGTCGCTCTGACGTCGCACGCCCGATTCCCGATGAGCCGCCGGTGATGACGCCAACTTTTCCCTTGATATCCATCGCGCGATCCTCCGTTCGAAAAAAAAGAAAAATACTAATCGATCTCTAGCCGACACTCCCTACCAGCACGCCGACGATCAGTCCCGCGAGTACGTAGGCCGTCAGCGCAACATAAGTGTAGTCGCGTTCCTTGATGAATAGGATGAAGCAGAACGCGACGCGCGCTAGCGGGACCAGGGTCAGCGTGAACAGCCCGAGCGTCAAGACCGCGTGCGGATTGCCTTCTCGAATCCGGTCGAACATGAGGCCGAACTTTTCCTTGCCGATGAGACGGCCCTGCTGCACCGCGTGGTAGCGCTCGACGAAGTAGTCGGGCGCGAAGGTGTAATCCAATATCAGTCCGGTCACGAGCAGGATCATCGCGGCGATTAGAATCGACCGCAGCAGAATCGGCGTCCACTCTCTCAGTATTCGATCTTCATCCTGTTTCGGCATCTGTTAGATTCCCGACAGCGCGCGCCATCCCATCTCGGCCGCGATCAGCAGAAGAATTATCACGAAAACGACCCTGAGATATTCAACCTTGACGTGCGGCAACACGCGGCTGCCGACCAGCGCGCCCGCCGTGACTCCAATCGCCACCGGCGCAGCAATAGTGGTGGCGACGTCGCCGCGCGAGAGAAATACCAGTGCGCCGGCGCCGGCGGTGACGCCGATCATGAAGTTACTGGTCGCGCTCGAAACTTTGAGCGGCAGGTGCATGACGTAGTCCATCGCCATCACCTTGAGCGCGCCCGATCCGATCCCGAGCAGCCCCGACATGAGACCCGCGACCACCATGAGCGCGCCGCCCTGCGGCACTTTCACGACTTCATAATGGATCGGCGTGCCGCTCAGGTCGGGCACCTCGCCTGCGAGTTCGAGCCGCTCGGCGAGTGCGTCGCCCTTGGTCAGAATGTCGTCGCCGCGCTTGGTAAGCGTGAAGTATGCGGACTGGAGCATCATCGCGGCGAAGAGTAATTCGAGCACTACGGTCGGCACGACGCCTGCGAGATAGGCGCCGATAACAGCGCCGGTGACGGTCGCGCATTCGAGGACCATCGCGACTTTCAGGTTGGTCCATCCGTCGCGCACGAATGCGACGCTGGCGCCGGCGCTGGTCGCGACCACGGAAATAAGGCTCGCGCCAACGGCGACCTTCATCGGCATGTGCGCGAGCACGACCAGCGCAGGCACGATGAAGACACCGCCGCCGAGGCCTGAGATTGCGCCGATGAAGCCCGCGCTGATCGACAGCGCCAACAGGTTAATCAGGATTTCGAGCAAGCATAGGCTCCGGGCGCACGCATCTCGCGCATTCGTAGTTCGGCCTAATCAGAATGACAATCGCGAACAGATTGAAGCGCGACTATACGGGACGGGGGTTGAGAATTTCAAACGTGCGGCGGGGACTGTTGCGCAATCCGCGCTCGATGTCGTCAGTAATCTCGCGCACGGCGTGCAGCGGCTCGGCGGCGCGCCAGATAGGACTGCCGATGACGACATAGTCGGCGCCTGCGCGGATCGCGTCGGCGGCGGTGAGCGTATTCGAGGTCGTGTTGCCCGGCTCGCGAAGCTGCACGCCCGAGGTCACAATGATGAAGCGGCGTCCGCAAGTGTTGCGCACGCGGGTAACTTCATGCGGCCAGGTGACGACGCCGTCGAGCGACGCGTCGGCGGCGAAGCGCGCGATTTCGGTGACGCGGTCGGATGAGCCCGGAAGGCGCGAGAACGAATTTTGCGACTTCGTATCGGCCAGCGTCGCGACCGCCAGGATACTCGGCCTGCGCAGCCCCTCGGTCCTGCAAATGCGGGCGACCTCGGCGCGCGTCCGCGTCATCATATCGGTCGACCCGCCGTTCGAGCCGTACGGATGGATGTCAAACATCTTGACGCCGAGGCGCGTCGCCTCCACCGCGGCGCGCAGCACCTTTTGCGGACTGTCGTGGAATTTTAGGTCGAGAAAGACTTCGGCGCCGCGCCGGCGTATCTCGCGGATAAAGTCCGGGCCGCCGCCGATGAACAGCGCGCGCCCGACTTTGAACATCCCGACCACTCGTGCGAGGCGGTCCACCAGCTTGAGCGCGTCGGCCCGATCGCGCAGGTCCATCGAGACGATCAGCCGCTCGCGCAGCGTGTTCTGCCGCACCAGTCCCGAAAATGGCCAGTACTGAGTCATCGAATCCTCAATCGCGAGTAACCCCAGCCAACTCGCCATATGAAAATATTCCGATCGCGGTCGAAGTCAAGGAAGCGCGAGGCTTGAGCTGGATGCAGTGCGCGGGCTGCAATGCCGCGACTGCACCAGGACGCCAGCGATGCACGCATTTTCTGTGAAGTCCGCGCGGATGCTGGGCTTTTCGCCAGTCCCTCGTCGGCATCCGCTTTGCACTTAGAGGTCAGGACTACGAAATGAACGGCGATTGTTTTAGTTCCGGCGACTCGATAGGTCAATTACACGGACCGGCATTTCCGGCCCCAGGTGAGGCAGGATGTTCGGCATCTTTTTAATAGCACTAATCATTTACGCGGTCGTGCAACATCGAAAACGAAATCGGATGCGCTGGATGAAGTACGCCGACTGGTCGAAGTACGATTGGTCGAAGCACGACTGGTCGCGATACGGCAGGCGCGCGTCACGCGATTGGTCCAAGTGGGCCGAGGACGCGAAGGCGTCGACCACGGCGTCCGCCGAGCGCTTCGCCAGCGATCTGAACGCGAGGATAAGGCGCGATATCGATTCCAAGATGGCGCGCAAGTTCGAGGCCAAGGCTGAGCGATTCGAGCGTAAGTTGAAGCAGCGCTTCGACAAGCAGACGCAGAAGTACAGCGGCGTCAGCGCCGATCCCGCGGAGAACGAGCCGCCACCACCGCAATTCAAGAACGACAACGAGCGCCAGATCTATGAGCGCGCGCGCAAACGCGCTGAGGCCGAGGCAGGATTCTTCGTACACCTGATGTGGTACGGCATCATCATCGGCTTTCTGTTCATGATCAACATGATCACGACGCCGGGAGTCCTGTGGGTCCAGTGGCCTGCCCTCGGCTGGGGATTCGGAATCGCGAGCCACTTTGCGGCGGTGTACGGCTGGCGATGGGTCCATCAGCGGGTATTTCAGCCCACGATCGAACGCGAGGTTCAGCGCGAAGTTCTACAAGAGAAGGAGCAGCTACGCACTGAGAAGCAGGCGTCGCTCGATGAGCTGACTGCCACCTTCGCCCATGAAATTCGAAATCCAATCGCCGCGGCGAAAAGCCTGGTCCAGCAGATGGGCGAAGATCCCACCTCGCACGAGAACGTCGAGTACGCGAAGGTCGCGCTCGATGAACTCGCACGGGTCGAGCGCAGCGTGTCGCATCTGCTGAAATACGCGAAGGAAGAGGACTACAAATTCGAGAACGTCAATCTCGCGTGGGTGCTCGACGGTGCGCTGACGCAGATGCGCAGCAAGCTCGAGGCGAACTCGGTCGCTGTCTCGCGCGCATACCTGAGCGGCCCGACCGTGCGCGCCGACGCCGACAAGCTGCGGCAGGTTTTCTCGAACATCATCGACAACGCGATCGATGCGATGGAATCGACGACCGGCGAGCGGCGGCTCGAGTTCGCGATTCAGAACAACGGCGCCGGGATGGCGGCGGTCAGGATTCGCGACAACGGCTGCGGAATTGCCGACGACAAGATCGCGAAAATTTTCAATCCGTTCTACACCTCGAAGACCAACGGCACCGGGCTCGGCCTGGGCGTCGCGAAAAAAGTGATCGACTCGCATCGCGGCACGATCGAGGTGCACAGCAAAGTGGGGCAGGGCACCGAGTTTGTGCTCGCGATCCCGCTGAGCGACTCGGTGCGCGACAGCGATGACGTAGTCCAGTCGTCGGCTGAGTCGCCGGAAATCGTAGGAGAAGCGGCCGCAGAACAGGCTCCGCAAAGCAACGCACGAAACAACAATAGCGGTGCGGCTACCACGCCGATAATGCCGCTCGCAGCGGGCGCACCGTCCGTGCAGACCTCGAGGCTACGAAATTGAAAGGCCGATTGCTGGTAGTTGACGACGAGCGCGGAATCGTCATTGCGCTCAAAGGACTCTTCACCAAGGAGGGCTACGAAGTCGAGACCGCGGAGTCGGGCGAGGAAGCGCTCGAGAAGGTCAAGGCGGGACTGTTCCACGTGATCATCACCGACCTCAGCATGAAGGGAATGAGCGGGCTCGAATTGCTCAAGCACGTCCGCGAGCTCGATCCCGCATGCGCCGTGCTGATGATTACCGCCTTCGGCACGCAGCGAATTGCCGTCGAAGCGATGAAGGCCGGCGCAGAGGATTATCTGCCCAAGCCGTTCGACAACGACGAGCTGCGCATGAAAGTCCGCAAGGTGATGGAGACGCAACTGCTCAAACGCGAGCATAACCAGCTGCTCGAGCAGGTACGCCTCGAGACCGGAGTTTTCGAAAATATGGTCGGGCGGTCGCGCGCGATGATGCGCGTGTTCGAGACGATCGACAAGGTTGCGCCGACCGACGTCACCGTTTTGATTCGCGGCGAGTCGGGCACCGGCAAGGAGCTGGTCGCTCGCGCAATACATTTTCGGAGTCCGCGTGCGCGCAAGCCGTTCATCGCTGTGAATTGCGCGGCGTTCTCGCGCGAGCTGGTCGAGAGCGAGCTGTTCGGCCATGAGAAGGGCGCGTTTACCGGCGCCGTCGCGCGCCGCGAGGGCAAATTCGAAGCGGCCAACGGCGGCACGTTGTTCCTGGACGAGATCGGCGACATGGCGCTCGAGACCCAGGCCAAATTGCTGCGCGTGCTGCAGGAGCAGGTGTTCGAGCGTATCGGCGGGAATCAACCGCTGAACGTGGACGTGCGGATAATCGCGGCAACCAACCAGGACCTCGAGGCGATGATCGAGCAGGGCAAGTTTCGCGAGGACCTCTACTACCGCCTGAAAGTCGTCGAGATTCGCGTCCCTCCTGTGCGCGAGCGTCGCGAAGACGTTCCGCTGATGGTGCAGCATTTTATCGCGGAAGCACGCCAACGTTTCTCCGCACCGGAGAAGCAGCTCACTCCGGAAGCGATGCGCGCATGCGTCGAGGCGCCGTGGAAAGGCAACGCGCGTTCGCTCAAAGCGGCAATCGAGCAGGCAGTGATCCTGTCATCGGGCGCCAATATTACTGCGGAAGATCTTTTCGCCGGATCGGAGCCCGAGGGCGATCATGCGAGCGCGCCGTCCTCGAACGCGTCGAATCACGTCTCGGCGGGCAGCGACAATGGCGAATCGGCGATGACATTTCGCGAGGCTAAAGAAAAGTTCGTCGGCGATTGGGAGCGAGACTTTTTCGTGCGCGCGCTGCGGGCGACCGGCGGCAACATTTCGCGCGCGGCGGAACGAACCGGGATGTATCGGCAGAGCTTTCAACAAAAGATGCGCGAACTCGGGATCACGCTCGCGGATCTCGGTCTCGCGCCCAAGAGCGACGCAAACTGATTTCACCGAAACGGGAAGTGATAACAAATGAACACCACAGAACCTCAGGCCTCCAGCACCACGCTCACGACCACGAAGATTCATCCGCCACTGCTGGTGGGCACGCTTCTGCTGGTCACGCTCGCGCTGCACTTCATGCTGCCCGAGGAGCGCGCGGTGGGATGGGAGCAGTTTATCGGCTTGCTGTTCGTTGCGGCCGGGGTGGGCGTGATGTGTTTCGCTGCCGCGATTTTTAGCGCGCGCGAAACCACAAGGAATCCATACGGCGAGCCGACCGCCTTCGTCGCGCTGGCGCCATACACCTGGACGCGAAATCCGATGTATCTCGGTCTCGCGACGACGTTATTCGGACTGGCGATTTTCTTCGGATCGATCGTGATGCTGCTCGCGCCGGCGGTTTTCTTTGCGGTGATCGATCGAATCGTCATTCCGCGCGAAGAAGAAACGATGGAGCGGCGCTTCGGCCAGGAGTATCGCGACTACACGTACCGGATCCGGCGATGGGTCTGAAAATTCAGCAACACTCGGCTGCGCAAGCGGAACGCGCTCGCGGCTGAAAAGGAGAACGAAAGTGTTATCAAGGTTTTTCAAATTGATCGGAGGCAAGTTCAGCCGCTGGATTAAAGCGCGCGAGGCGCGCGACCCCGAGGCGGTCTACGAATCCGCGATCTCGGATCGCGTGCGCCGCTATCATCAGCTCAAGACTGCGGCGGCCGGCGTCATCTATATGCGCAACAAGCTCGAACGCGAGCTGCGCGAAAAGCTCGCCGAAATGAAGGAAGTCGACGAGGAAGCGGGGCAGGCCGCCGACATGAACGAGGATCAATGCGCGCTGATTCTGATTCAGCGCAAGCATATCCTCGACGGCGATTGCACTCGCCTGCGCGAAGAGCTCGGCGAGCTGACGACGGAAGCCGAGGACGCGAAGAAGAATCTGATCTCGTTCAAGGGCGAGATCGAAAAGCTCAAGGTCGAGAAAGTTCGGATGATCGCACGAATGCGGAACGCGCAGGCCCGGGTGCGAATCCAGCGCGCGCTCGAAGAGATCTCGTACGATGACGACGTCCGCGCGCTCGAAGAAGTGCGCGAGTCGATTCAGCGGGTGCTCGCGCAGGCAGGCGTCAATCACGAAATCGCAGGCTCCGAGCTCGGCGACAAGCTCGAGGCAATCCGCGTGCGCAACGCCGAGGCCAAGGCCCAGGCCGAGCTCGCGGACCTGAAGCGCAAGCGCCGTCCGCCGCTGGCGCCGATGGATATCTTCACCGCAGCGGCCAACGCCGCCGCCAACGGCGACATCAAGCACGCGAACTGATGCTGTCATGGTGAGTCTAGCCATCTTTTCCGGAAACAAGATCGACGGGAGCATGCTCCATCGTGGAGAGTCGTTTTTTGGCCTTGCTCTTTTCGGCGGACTTGACCTGGACCTCACCTCCGCGCCGCCTGAGCTTGCCGTTACCGTCGTCGCCATATTCGGCGGAGCAAAAGTGAGAGTGCGTCCCGACGAAGAGGTGGTGTGTGGCGGCTTTAGTGTGTTCGGCGGGCGCAATATCGATCTGCGCAGGCGGCCAACAGCTGCGAACAGTTCGGAGTCGAGCGCTACGACAAATGACGACGAGGACGCTCCTCTACCGTTGGACATTCTTGCGTACGCGGCGTTCGGAGGCGTCACCGTTAAGCGGGCGAGTGCTGAATTTGATTGATCAATCACCAAGATTGGGAACTATGAAAACAGGAACGACAATCGTTGCGGCACTCTCACTATTCGCGCTGCTTGGCTCTGGATGCGGTCGTGGGCCGCATCCCGAGCCGCCGGGCCGGCCAGGAGAATCCGCTGCAGGGTCGAAACAGTCGCACGACGTCTTTGCAAACAGCGTGTTTGGCTCCGTCGATATAAAGGAGACGACCGATCTTTGCGCCGGTCGCGTGCAACTCGCTCAAGGCAACGCGACCGTCAACGATACCTGCTTCACCGGCGACACCAACATCGTGTTGTGCAGCGACGCATCGTCAGCCAGTGCGGTCCAATGCGCCGCCACGAATGGGAAGCTGGTGCTGGCAGGCAACGGCAGCGACCAGATCAACTACGCGCGCGTCCGGTGACGCCTAGCGGCGGAATATCGCCGAGTCCGCGATCGGCAGGCCCAGCGCGTATCGCCGCAGCCAGTCGAGCGCGACTTGCGACGTTATCAGTTTGATCCAATCGCGAGTGCCGCGGAACTGGTATCGACGCGTGAAGTTTTGATCGTCGGCTGACAGCGCGATGCATACCGTGCCGACCGGCTTGTCCGGAGTACCGCCATCAGGGCCCGCGATTCCCGACGTCGCGACCGATACGCTCGCGCCCGTGCGCTTGCGAACGCCGGCCGCCATCTCGCGCACACATTCCTCGCTGACTGCGCCGTGCGCTTTCAGCGTGTCTTCCGAAACGCCGAGCACGCCGGACTTCACGTCGTTGGAATAGGTGACGAGGTCGCCAACGAAATATTGCGAGCAGCCCGGAATGTTGGTGATGCGATGTCCGATCAGTCCGCCGGTGCATGATTCCGCGACTGCCACTGTAAGCTTTTTTTCGATGAGAAGACGGCCGACCGTTTCCTCCATCGAGGTGTCGCCTTCGGCGTAGATGAATTGCGAGATTTTCTCGCGCACGCGATGCGCCAGCTCCTCGAGCTTGCGATCGACTTCGCCGGGCTTTCCTTCGACTCTGATCTTCAGCGAAATCTGCGGGAAGCTGGCGCGGAACGAGACCTTTGCTTCCGCCGGCTTGATCAATCCCGCGACCGCTTCGTCGAGCGCCGACTCGCTCATGCCGAAGGTCTGGAAAATCTTGACCGCGTAAACCTGGTCGGTGCCGCGATTTGCCGCGATCCACGGTATCACCGTGTTTTCCATCATCGGCTTCATCTCGCGCGGCACGCCCGGCAGCACGATCAGATGCGCAGTGTGACCGCCGATCGTCACCGGCATCCTGAAGCCTGGCGCGGTGCCGAGAGGATTCTGAATGATGGTCGCGCCTTCGGGAAAGTCCGCCTGCTTGAGATTGTTCTCGGGCATCGGGCGGCCGATCGAGGCGAACAACCTCTTCATGTGATCGACGGCGGCCTCGTCGCGGCGCAACTTCACGCCCGCGACGCGCGCGATCGTTTCGGTAGTCAGGTCGTCGGCCGTCGGCCCGATGCCGCCGGTCGAAATCACGACGTCGCCTTTCTCGATCGCGGTGCGCCATGCCCATTCCAGGCGATCGAGAACGTCGCCGACCGTAATCACCGCAACCAGATCGATTCCAATTTCCGCGAGCTTGTCGGAGAGGTAGTTGGCGTTGGTATCGACGACCTTGCCGGTGGTGATTTCATCGCCGGTGGAAAGAATCACAGCGTTTTGAATCATCGGGAACTCCTTGCGGGCGTGCATCTTCAGAGAATGCGCACGAGCACGTGCAGCACAATATTCGCATAGATCGCGGCTGCCAAATCGTCGAGCATCACGCCCGCGCCGTTGCGCATCCGGCGATCGATCCAGCTCGCGGGCCACGGCTTGACCACGTCGGCAATTCGGAAGAGCAGAAATCCGACCATCATCCAGCCGAACGTGATCGGATTGCCGAACATGGTCGCCGCCATCCCGAGGACTTCGTCGATCACGATGCGCGAGTCGTCGTGATTATCGAAAATCTTCTCGGCACGATCGGAAATCCAGCACGCAATCGCGAATGCGATCGCGAATATCAGCAGGCATAGCGCCGGCGAATAAGCCCACAGCGGCCCGAACACGAGCCACACCACGACGAGCCCGACGACAGAGCCTGCAGTCCCCGGCGCGATCGGAGCGTAGCCGGAATATATTCCGGTGGCGAAGAAGATGATGAGTGCGCGCATTCGGCGGTGGTCAGCTTGTAGTCAGCGTCACGGGATCATCTTCAGCCCCGACTTCGACCGATGCGACGCCGGCGACACTCTGCGCGACTCCGATGACGAGATTGTCCCACGGTGGCACCAGACCGGGACCGCTCACGCGCACGCATCCCGCCGAGCAATTCACCGACATCTGCGTGTCGCCAATTTTCGGATGCGCGACCAATGCCGCGTGCACCTGCGCCGCGATCGCCGCGTCGGCCATGCACCTGGTTCGCTCCGGATTGCGCTCGCTGTCGATATGAGTCGCGAGCGCCGCGAGAGTGTTGGCATGTGACGCGAGCGAGAGCCGCGAGGTATTGATTACGAGATCGTAAATCGCGGGGTCTTCAATATCCTGGCCGAAGAGAGTTTGAATGCGTGCTTTAACTTCCGCGTCGAAGTCACGAACGCGTTTGTCGGCCGCAGCTGGAGCGAGCTTTTCTTCTTTCGCAACCTGCTTGATGCGAGTGGCCACTGGAGCCATCGTGCGCACCCTGATGCCGCATCCGCCCTCGGGAAGAAAGTGCGACGAACCGCGGCCCGCCACGACGATCCGATCCTGTGCAGCTTCTTGCAGGAAGACGGCCCGATAGTATGCGGCGAAACGGCCAGTGTCGGTCTTCCGCTCCCAAAAATGCGGGCTGTGCACGTCGAACCATTTCATCTGATCGGCGTCGACGTTGAAACGCTTGGCCGTCTCGGCGATCAATTGCTCGCCGGTCTGGAAACGATACCCCAGCTCGCGCGCGGTGAGCTCACCGAGCTCGATACCCCTGCTGCCAATCTGCTGACTAATCGCGATAACCGCCATCGATGCTTTCCCCAAGCGAGCGAGTTTTTCTTTTCACTCGATCCCCGAGGCCATCTTAGGTTGATGCCCGCTAAAACTTCAAACCATCGATTGTCAGAGTTTGTGGCCCCGATATGCGCACTTTTCGCGGATATCAGGTTTTCCAAGAATGCTCGCGAGCAGGTAGCGTCGTTGCTGTTGACCATATTCGATTACGTGCCAGCTGTGGATGGCTGACCGAGAGGTTTGTCGATTGACAACGCCTGCTCTCGCATATTACGGTTAGCCTGACTGCAAAGATTGCAGCCTTATCGAGAGCGGCGGAGGGACATGGCCCGCTGATGCCGCAGCAACCGGCCCGTGATGGGTGCTGGTGCTAACTCCTGCAGGGGTTCTCCGCGCGAGAGTCTCCTGGAAGATAAGGCGAGAGTATCAAGCCCTCGTCCTATCGTCTCCGCAGGATTTTTCACCAACAGCTCGTAACCACCGACCGCGATGCACTCTCGACTGGCGGGAGATGCGCGAGTAGGTGGCTAAGGATCGAATACTGATCGTCGGAATGGGTGGACTTGGGGTCCCCGCATCCTGGGCGCTCGCGCGAGCGGGTGCACAGCGAATGACGCTCGTCGATCCTGACCCGGTCGAGCTGTCTAATCTCGCGCGCCAGGTCATCTATCGCGATCGCGATATTGGTATTTCGAAAGTTGAAGCTGCCGCGCGATGGCTGTTCGAGCGATTCCCTGATGTCAAAGTTGAGCGGCATGCCGTTGCGCTCGATGAGTCCAATGCGGCGCGACTCGTCGGCGCGCACGATTTTGTGATTGACGCGACCGACAGTCCCGTTGCGAAATTTTTGATCAACGACATGTGCATCGTCGCCCGGACGCCATTCGTTTACGGCGGCGTAGTCGGGATGAACGGGCAGGCGATGACGGTGATTCCCGGCGAGACTGCGTGCATCCGATGCGTGTTCGAGACGCCGCCCGATGAAGACGAAATCCAGAGCTGCCGCGAGGCGGGAATCGTCGGTCCGGTTGCGGGCGCGATCGGCGAGATGCAGGCGACGGAGGCGATGCGCGCCTCGCGCGCGCAGACGTTCTCGCTCTCAGGAAAAATTCTTACATACGACGCGTCCGGCCCGAGCCGGGTGCGTATTACGTCGGTTAGTCCGCGCCCCGGATGCGGTTGCGGCGCATGGAAACAGGAGAGCGAATCGCAGGCGCAGGGCAGGTAAATAAGAATCGAGGAAACGATGAGCTACATCACCAATCTGAAATGTCGCGAGTGCGGCCAGGAGTATCCGATAAGTCCGCTCCATGTCTGCGAGACCTGCTTCGGGCCGCTCGAAGTCACCTACGACTACGCGCGGATTCGCGCGGCGATCTCGCGCTCGATTATCGAGAAGCGGCCGCACAATCTGTGGCGCTATCGCGAATTGTTGCCGGTCGATTTCAACGAAAACGAGGTCGTCGGCCCCAACTCCGGCTTCACCCCGCTGCTGCATTGCAAGCGGCTCGGCGCGGAGCTCGGCCTGAAGCATCTCTATATAAAGGACGACACCGTCAACCATCCAACGCTGTCGTACAAGGACCGCGTCGTCTCGGTGTCTATCACCAAGGCGCGCGAGTTCGGCTTCACTACCGTGTCGTGCGCGTCCACCGGGAACCTGGCTACCGCCGTCGCGGCACACGCGGCGCGCGCGGGACTGCAATGCTACATCTTCATGCCCGAAGGGGTGGAGGCGGGAAAAGTAGTCGGCTCGACGATCTACGGCGCGAAGGTAATCACGATTCGCGGCAACTACGACGACGTCAACCGGCTGTGCAGCGAGATCGCGGACAAGTACGGCTGGGCCTTCGTCAATATCAACCTGCGTCCTTTCTATACTGAGGGCGCAAAGACCTTTGGCTTCGAAGTAGCGGAGCAGCTCGGCTGGCGCTTGCCGGATCACATTGTGGTGCCGACCGCCGGCGGCACGATCCTGCCGAAGATCGCCAAAGCATTTAAGGAGATGAGGGAAGTCGGGCTGATCAAGACCGGCGAATTCAAGATTCATTCCGCGCAAGCCGCAGGCTCCGCGCCCGTGATCCACGCGCTGCACAAGGGTACCGACCTGATAACGCCGGTGAAGCCCGACACGATCGCGAAGTCGATCGCGATCGGAAATCCTGCCGACGGCTTTTACGTGCTCAAGGCGGTGCGCGATTCCGGCGGATGGGGCGACGTCGCCACCGACCCGGAGATCATCGACGCGATCAAGCTGCTCGCACGCACCGAGGGAATCTTCGCGGAACCGGCCGGTGGCACCACGCTCGCGGTCGCACTCAAGCTGGTCAAGCAGGGGCGCATCAAGCCCGACGAAACCGTGGTCGTGTCGATTACAGGCAACGGCTACAAGACGCTCGAAGCGGTTGCGAGCGCGATCGATCAGCCGTCGATAATCGACGCGCGCCTGAAAGATTTCGATGCGCTCTTCGACCGGCTAACCAACGGAAAACGAACAGCCAACAGCGCCGCCTAGCCTTGTTTGGGTTTTGCGGCGAGCATAAGTGTAGGAATTCAATCAGGAGGCTAGTCCCCGAACATGGCAGTACGAGTCAGAGTCCCAACCCCACTTCGCAGGTTTACCGCGGGGGTCGATGAAGTTCCGGCCGACGGCGCGTCGATCAAGGCGGTAATCGAAGATCTCGAACGGCGTCATCCGGGGATGCGCGAGCGACTGCTCGATGAAAAAGGCGACATCCGCCGCTTCGTCAATATTTATTTGAATGGCGACGACATTCGCTTCCTCGATGCGATCAACTCCAAGGTAAAGGATGGCGACGACATCTCAATCGTTCCCGCGATTGCCGGCGGACGTTAACCGCGGCGCATCGGCCGACGTGCACGAGCGCGTCGTTGCGCTCGATGAGATCGTGCCGGTCGGGCGCGCGAATAGCGTGCTCGATCTGGTCGGCAATACTCCTTTGCTCGAGGTCTCTCGCCTGACTGCGGGACTGATTCCGGCGGGCGTGCGAATCTTCGCCAAGCTCGAGGGCTTCAACCCCGGTGGCTCGGTCAAGGATCGGCCGGCGAAGAAAATGCTCGAAGTCGGAATCGCCGACGGCAAGTTGAAGCCCGGCAAGGTGATTCTCGATTCGACTTCGGGCAACACCGGAATCGCGCTGGCGATGCTCGGGGCGACGCTCGGCTATCCGGTCGAGCTGGTGATGCCGTCGAATGTCAGCCGCGAGCGCAAGAAAATCGTCGAGGCATACGGCGCGAAGATTCATTTTTCGGATCCGATGGAAGGGTCCGACGGCGCGATCGTGATGTGCCGCAAGCTGATCGCGCAGAATCCCGAGCGCTACTTCAAGCCCGATCAGTATAACAACGAGGCCAACTCGCTGGCGCATTTCGAGACCACCGGCCCGGAAATCTGGCGTCAGACGCGCGGACAGGTGACCCACTTCGCCGCCGCGATTGGCACCGGCGGCACCATCATGGGCACCGGCAGATTTCTGAAGTCGAAGAATCGCGCGATCAAGGTGATCGCGGTCGAACCCGACGACGCGATGCATGGACTCGAAGGCCTCAAGCACATGGCGAGCTCGATCGTGCCGGGCATCTATCACGAAAAAGAGCTCGACGACAAAATCCAGGTCGGCACCGAAGAGGCGTACGAAATGGTCTACGCGCTCGGGCAGACCGAGGGCATCCTGGTCGGGCAATCGTCGGGAGCTGCGATGATCGCGGCGCTCAAGCTGGCGCGAACGATTCGCGAGGGCACAATAGTCACCGTGTTCGCAGACTTCGGCGACAAATACCTGTCGACGAATTTGTGGATCGGATGGCAGGAATGGCGTCCCGAGCGCCTGCAACAAGTTATCGTCAAGTGGCAGAAGAAGTAACCGCAAAATGGAACGTATCCACGAACGCTACTACCTGAGCTATCCGCGCACGCTGATCAAGGAGCCGATCCTTTACCAGCTGGTGAAGAAGTTCGATCTCGTTTTCAATATTCGCGGCGCCAGCGTGTCCGAGGAGATGGGCCTGGTCGCGGTCGAGTTCGAAGGCAACTCCGATCAGATCGAGCGCGCGCTGACGTGGCTGCGCAGCACCGGCGTCACGGTCGAGCCAATCGAAAAGAACGTGATCGAGTAGGTCGCGCGTGCGCGATGAGTCTCACCGACGCGCAAATCGATCGCTATAGCCGCCAGATAATCGTGCCGCACATCGGCGGCCGCGGTCAGGAACGTTTGCTCGCCGCGCGGATACTGCTTGTCGGCGATGCGCGCGATATCGAAGCGCCGCTCGCCTATCTGATTGGCGCAGGAGTCGGAACGATTTGCCTGAAGCTATCTGGTGATCGAACTGTATTCACAGAAAAAAGTGAATTGAACGCCGACGTGTCCGTCACCATCGCCGATGAATCAAAAGGGCGCATCGACTTGGCTCTCATAATCATCGGAAGCGACTCAGCGCGAAAAGCTGCTGACGAGATCGCTAGTAATCGCGATGTGCACGCGGCAGTGATCGGGCGACTCGATGCGCCCGGAAAAATCACCATCATCCCCGATGCGCACGTCCAGCGAACCGTCGACGCAGAATTCGGCACGCGCGCAGAAGCCGCGGGTTTCATCTCGATGCTCGCAACTACTGAGGCATTCAAGCTGATAGCCGGCTACGCGGAAAATCCAACGCGGACAACCATCGAATTCGACGGTTATGAGACCAGGGTTCGCGTCAATTCGTGATGTACAAACTCTGGATGTTCGATTTCGACAACACGATCGCGCGGCTCGAGCCCGAGGTCGATTGGGCCGGCGGGCGGCTCATTCTCGAGCCCTACCTGCGATCGGTCGGAGCGCCCGATGAATTGTTTGCACGAATCCCGCGCGGCAATCTCCCGCTCTACGACGCGTACCGCAATCTGGCACTCGCAGAGTTCAGTCCGCCGCACATGGCCGAAGCGCTTCGGCACGCTTCGGAAATAATCGAAGAGATCGAGCTGGCCGGAATCGATCGCGCGCAACCGCTTGAAGGGGCAATCGAAATACTCGCGGCACTAAAGGCGAGCGGCGCCAGCATCGCGATCGTGACGTCAAATTCTTCGAAAACAGTTCAACGATGGTTCGACCGAAACGGCGTCACTTCAATCGATGCGATCATCGGTCGCGACACTCTGCTCGGACTCAAGCCAGCGCCCGACATGTTAGTTCGCGCGCTCGAATCATTTTCCGTCGATCGATCCGATGCCGCATTCGTCGGCGACAGCGAAGCCGACGTCCACGCCGCGCAAAATTGCAGCGTGCGATTCTACGGAATCGCGCCGACCGATAGCGCTCGAGATCGATTGCTCGCGGCCGGCGCCACCGAAATATCCGCCTCTCCGGCTGCTCTCGCGATTCACCTGAATCTTCCGAGTACAAAGAGCTAGTGACCCTCAAACGGGCTAGCCTTGTTTCCTTCCATAAGATTAAGTAACTTGTAGGGCTCAGTAAGTAATCTATTCTTAAGGGAGCATCAGTTTTAGCCGATGGATCAAGGGTTTACCTTGTGGTTTACGGGCCTGTCCGGAGCGGGAAAGTCGACGTTGGCGAACCTCGTCGCCGCGGAATTGCGCAAACGCGGGCATCGCGTCGAAATCCTCGACGGCGACGAAGTCCGCACCAATCTCTCCAAGGGCCTCGGCTTTTCCAAGGAGGATCGCGACATCAACATCCGGCGCATCGGCTACGTGTGCCATCTGCTGGCGCGCAACGGCGTGATCTCGATCTCCGCGGCGATTTCGCCCTACCGCGAGGTGCGCGACGAAGTCCGGCGCAATCACGATCGGTTCTTCGAAGTCTACGTTCGATGCACGATCGACAAACTGGTCGAGCGCGACGTGAAGGGGCTCTACAAGAAGGCGCTCGCGGGCGAAATCAAATCTTTCACCGGAGTGTCGGACCCTTACGAGGAACCGCTGAAGCCGGAACTGATCGTCGATAGCAGCACCGAGACCGTCGATCAGAGTCTCGGCAAGTTGCTCGGGCGGCTCGAGGAGCTCAACTACATCAACAAGGGAGCACGGCGATGAGTGTGCGCGACGACGCAATTTCGGCGCACGGCGGTGGCGAGCTGGTCGATCTGAAAGCGCCGGCCTCCGAGCGCGCGGCACTGGCGACGCATGCGGCGAAACTCGCGAAGGTCACGCTCAATGCTCGCGACATCGCGGACCTTGAGATGCTCGCGTCGGGCGCGTTCTCTCCGCTGACCGGCTTCATGGGCGAGGCGGACTACACCCGCGCGCGCGACGAGATGCGGCTTGCGTCGGGAGTGCCGTGGTCGATTCCAATAACGCTCGGCGTCGACGAGGCGACCGCGAAGTCGTTAAAGACGGGAAGTGAGATCGCGCTCGCGACTGAAGACGGCGAGCGGCTGGCGATTCTCAAGCTCGCGGAAATTTACAAGGTCGATCGGAAGAACGAAGCGCAGAACGTCTTCGGCACTTCGGAGGACGCGCATCCGGGAGCCAAGAACGTCACCTCGATGCCGCCGTACTGCCTCGCGGGCAAGGTCACGTTGATCGAGGAAATACCGGGGCGCACGTTCCTTGAGTTTCCGCGCGAGCCGCGGCAGACGCGCGCGGCGTTTCGCGAGCGTGGATGGAAAAAGATCGTCGCCTTCCAGACTCGCAACCCGACCCATCGCGCGCACGAGTATATTCAGAAAGCGGCGCTCGAAATCTGCGACGGACTGATGATTCATCCGCTGGTCGGCGAGACCAAGGGCGACGACGTGCCCGCCGCAGTCAGGATGGAGACTTACAAGGTGCTGCTCGACGCGTACTACCCGAAGGACCGCGCGATGATCGGCGTGTTCCCGGCGCACATGCGCTACGGCGGCCCGCGCGAGGCGATACTGCATGCGATCGCGCGGCGCAACTATGGCTGTACGCATTTTATCGTCGGGCGCGATCACGCCGGCGTCGGCAATTACTACGGCAGCTACGACGCGCAGAAGATCTTCGAGCGGTTCAAGCCGGAGGAACTCGGGATCACGCCGCTGATGTTCGAGAACACTTTCTACTGCAAGCGGTGCAACTCGATGGCGTCGTACAAAACCTGCCCGCATTCAGATGCAGACCGCGTGATACTATCAGGCACGAAAGTCCGCGAGATGCTGCGCGCAGGCGAAGCGCCCCCGCCAGAATTCACACGGCCAGAGCTTGCGGCGATCCTCGTGAAAGCGATGCACGACGCGAAGTAGGCAGCAATCAACGAGCACGAGCTGGCGCTCGCAGAGAGTTGCACGTTGCAAGCTTGCATCTTGAGTCGCGGAACCCTCACCTACCGGCCGCGATGCGGCCGGCCGCCTCTCCCGTAAAACGGGCGAGGTAAAGATTCAGCAGCTCCACCTTCCGCCCCTACAAGTTCTAACAGGGACGAAGTCCCGCATCTTTTCTCTTCCCCTCACTAAAGTGCAGGGGTTACCCCTGCCCAAGGAAGTTTGAAACCCACGGCGGGTTTCATTTCGATCAAGTTCCTTGCTTCAGCGCGCGCGCCTGGGCCTCGCGTTTGGCGCGGGCGGGGTCGCCGGACCAGGTCCAGGCGTGTTCGGTGCGGCTTACGCCGATCAGTACGCCCAGGAATGCTGATGGGTGGATGAAGAGTTCGGCGAGGCCGGCTTCGTCGCGAGTGTGGGCGGCGAAGCGGGAGCTGCGCGCTTGCAGGCGCTGCTCCAGGGCGCCGACGTCGTCGGTCTCGACGAAAAACATGTAGAGCGAGTCGCCGCGGCGTTGATGGAAGCGGCCCATCGCGAGGTTGGGATCGATGATTTGCGCGATTTCGATTCTGTCCAGGCGCGCGGGAGGATCGAACAGCGTGAGCGTGCCGGTATAGCCGAACTGCTTGCTCTCGATAGGGCTGAACTTCGTGGCGTCGAGATCGAAGATGCGCGCGTAGCGTTCGGATGCCGCCTTCCAATCGGCGACGACGTTGGTGACTTCGTAAACCCACTTGATCGCGCCGACCGGAGCGCGTTCGTGATGCTGCGAGATAACGGTACGCATCCCGAACGTCGCGCCGGAGTCGAGATAGAGCTGTCCCGCGGATTGATCGAAGTTGACGCCGCTCTTCGTAAGATGGTGCGCGGCCGCGTCAGTATCGTCGACCGAAAATCCTGCGCCGAAAAGTCCGCTGCCCCATTTCGAGACGAAGTCCTGGACCGCGCCTGCGCCGTCGGGTTCGAGAAGTTCGATGAGACTCGATCCCGCTTGCATCGTGGATCGCCTGGCGGCGAGCGGCGCGGCCTCGTCGCGACGGACGAGCTCGCCACCGAAGACTTCCTCGACGACCTCCTCGGCCGCATTGCGGTTCGCGACTGCTATCTGAACCCGGTCAACGCGTTTGAGCATCTTCGATTCTTTCCCCTTGCATTATTGAAGCGGCGGCTCGTCGTCGGCCGGCGCGATCACCGGCGAGCCATGATGCATCACCATGAACCATCCATTGCCGACGCGCTCGAAGACGTTGGTGGCGAGCACGCTCGATCGCTGAGTGCCGTCGTAGCCGCGCTGGGTCAGGTTTTCCTCGACCACGACGATTGCGAGGTCGCCGCTGATCATCACTTCGATCTCGCCGAGGTCGAACTTCATCTCGAACACGTTGTCGAGGATGCCCTCCCAACTCGCCATGATCGGACCCCATCCGGAGAGTTTGCGATGGCCGGGATGGATGCAGATGATGCGCGGGTCCTTGAGCCAGACGGCTTCCATCTTTTCGGCATCGAGGCTTTCGAAGGCGTCGTAGAAGGCGCGGTTGGCGGCGAGCACTGATTCACGATCTGACATCGAATTTCTCACACCGATAAGCGAAGCCTAACCCTCGGCGTCTTTACGTGGCAACCCGGGCGGGGCTCAATCAGCACCAGCAGACTCAGCTGGTTGTCGTGTCGCGCCTTGACTCTAACGGTCTTAACGAATAGATATATATAGACACCGATATAGGGAGAACATCATGAAAGACCTGGGACGTTTGCAAAAGACAGTATTGGATAGAATCAAGTCCGCCAGCGAGACGGCGGACGGTGCGGCTCTCGGAGTTCTTGGACCCATCATGGGTCAAATGGATGAGATGCACGATCGATGGCTCGCAATGCTCGGTGCAGGCCCGACTGGCGCGTCTGAATCCTCTTCACGTTTGGATCCCCCAAGCTCGAACGGGAGCGCCCCGATCACCCGCGCAGAATTCGATGTCACCGGGCACCGAATTCGAGACGCAGAATTTGTGGGCGAGCACTTGAGAGTTTCAAATTATAAAGATTTGCTGATGGCGGTAATCCATCGACTCCAAGCCCTTCATCCGAATGACTTTGATACGAAGGCACGTCAAATCTCTGGACGCTATCCCTACTTCTCGACCGATCAAACGGAGCTACGATCTCCAACGAAGATCGAGCGAAGCACGCTGTTCGTCGAAACGAACCTGAACTCAAGACTCATAGTCGAAATCTGCAGACGCCTCGTCGTGGCGATGGGACACTCTGCGGACCAATTGAAGCTGGACGTGGAACCGGTGCGAACGCGATCGCGACTGGGAAAGAAAGAGATTTGACACACCCAAAGCACTAGATCCGAACTGGCGGGGAACCCGCAAGGAGCCGAAAAAAATGCGTTACCCAGATTATCAAGATATGGACGAACCACTGCTCTGCTTCATCTACCTGAATGGGGGATCAGGCTTCGCTGTTCGATCTCGCACTGTTTACGAGCCGCTAGCAGAACTTTTCGGACTCACGCAGGCAGACCAGAAGCGCTCTCGTCCCGATGGGCATGCGGGAGTGCACTGGCATAATCGAGTGCAGTGGGAGCGCCAAAGATTGATCAACAAAGGACTTCTCGACGGTTCCACGCGAGGTGTCTGGCGACTTTCGCCCGCCGGGATTGATCGTGCATCGCTCGTCTTGGGTATTTGTTGAGCAACATAAGACGCTATTCCACGGGGCGCGTGTTTTTCTCTGCGAGTAAGGCGCCTGATGCTTTGAATCGAATTGCGTCGGCGATCAGCGTTGCGATTTTGTGGGCGGCTTCAGGGATTGGAATACCGCCGCGGTGAATGTTTGAAATTACGGTGCGGTCGGGTTCGATCGATTTGAGTGAAGGTCGATAGATCACGTAGGTGCTCAGGCTCTCGGCGGTGACTAGGCCGGGGCGCGCGCCGACGACCATGCATACGATATCGGGGCGCAGGATTTCGCCGAGATGGTCCTCGATTCTGACGCGCGCGTTGCGAATGAAGATGGGCTTCAGCAGGCGGTATCGCGATGTGAGCAACTTGGTCAGTGCTCGCAGCAACGGTGCTGCGTTTTTCTCGACGGCAGCGGATGAGAGGCCATCGCCTATGCATAGCAGGATGTTTGGGAACCTAACCCCTAACCCCTTCCCTCGAGGGAAGGGGGACCGGATTGGAGGAGGCTTGAGGCGCGCGATGCGCGTTGCGTCGGCGTCGGTGAGGCGGCGGCCGAGTTCGGGGTAGCGGATGTAGTCCTCGCGCGTGAGCGCTTGCGAGTGAACTTCAAGCAGGTTGTTGCGGCGCGGCCAATCGGGTGCAACTTCAATCATGACGGCGTCGACGGCGCGCGCATGATCGGCGCGCAGCGCTAGCATCGCGGCCGTGGTGTAGCGCGGGCCCGCGCGGCCGAGACCGAGGCGCGCGGGGGTCGATTTGCGCATCGTGTCGAAGTCGGAGCTCGCGCCGGGTTCGGGTTTTCTCAAGGCTGGTCCATCACATCACGATTCGGGCGTCGCCGGCGCGCTCGGTCAGGCGGCCGTCGCGGATAATCCCTCGACGCTCGCACCAATCTTCGAATTCGGGCGCGGGACGGAGATTCAGGACCTGCCGCAGGGCGGCGGCGTCGTGATAGCTGGTGGATTGATAGGAGAGCATCACGTCATCGCCCATCGGCACCGCCATGAAGTAGTTGCATCCTGCGGCAGCGAGCAGGACGGCGAGATTCTCGCAGTCGTTCTGATCGGCGCGAGCGTGATTGGTGTAACAGGCGTCGGCCCCGTGCGGGACGCCGAGCAACTTGCCCATCAGGTGATCCTCGAGGCCGGCGCGGGTGATCTGTTTTGCGTCGTAAAGATATTCGGGGCCGATGAATCCGACCACGGTGTTGACGAGCAGCGGCGAGTAGCGACGCGCGAGCCCGTAGCATCGTGCCTCGAGCGTGACCTGGTCGGCGCCCTCGTGCGCGCCGGCGGACAACTCCGAGCCCTGCCCGGTTTCGAAGTACATCAGGTTGGCTGAGCGCAGACGGCCGGTCTCCCGAATCATCGCGTAGCCGTCGTCGAGCATCGCAACCGTGATGCCGAAACCGGCGTTGCCCTTCTCGCTGCCCGCCAGGCTCTGGAACATGATGTCCATCGGGGCGCCGGCTTCGAGTGCGCGCATCTGGGTGGTGATATGGCCGAGCACGCAGTTCTGCGTCGGCACGCCGGTGCGATCGATGATGTCGGCGGTGAGTTCGAGCAGACGGCGGAGGTTGTCGGGATCATCGATGCACGGGTTGATTCCGATGAGCGCGTCGCCGGTCGCGTAGGCGAGGCCTTCATAAGTTGCGGCGGCGATTCCGGTGAGATTGTCGCGCGGATGGTTGGGTTGCAGGCGGGTCGAGAGCCGGCCCGCGAGTCCGAGCGTGGTGCGCGCGTGAGTGACGACGCGAATCTTCGACGCGATCGCGATCAGATCCAGATTGGTGCACAGCTTGGCGACCGCGGCAGCGATCTCCGCGGTGATGCCCCGGCCGGCGGTGAGAATAGTGTCGCCGGTGGTGTCGTCGTCGAGCAGCCATTCGCGAAACTCGCCGACGGTCTTGCTGCGCACGGCGGCGAATGCGTCGCGGTCGAGCGCGTCGTCGATGACGCGGGTCACCTCGTCGCGATCGTACGCGACCACCGGATTCTCGCGCAGGTCGTTCAACGTGAGATCGGCGAGCACGGTCTTGGCTGCTATACGTTCCTGTTCGGAGCGTGCGGCGATTCCCGCCAGTTCGTCGCCCGAGCGCGCTTCGTTGGCACGCGCGAGCAATTCCTTGACGGAGCGGAAGCGGTAGGACTTGCCGAGCAGTCGGGTCGATAGTTTCATCCTGCGGCTATGCGTCAAAATGAAAAACGCGAACGCTGCTGATGAGAGCGTCGCGCCATTCGATCAGTTCGAGCACATGCGGAGGATTTGCGGCGTCGAGATTCGAATGGCGCCGGTATTCGATCGCCGCGCGATCGCCGGATTCCGTGACGCTGAGGATTTCGAACATCAGTTCGGTGTAGCGCTCGAGGCCGCGGCGCGCGTACACGCCGATTTCGTGATGGCCCTGGAGCGAGAGCCGGCCCAACTGCGGATAAATTTTCGCGATGAGCGCGCTCTGATGAGTTGCGTCGCGAGTGTAGAGGGCGACGACGCGCGCGGGGTCGCGGCTTTCCCACGCGGACTTCCATGCTTCGACGCGGGCACTTACGGTGGGCATAGAGACAACCTAACGCGGCGCGAGCTTAAGTGGAAATGGTGCGCGTGAGGGTATCATCACAGCTTTTCATCGGCGGCAGGAAGGTGATTTTATGACGAAGTCCCGCATCTTTTCTTATTTCTAAAGTGCAGGGGTTACCCCTGCCGAAGGAAGTATGAAACCCATCGCGGGTTTCATTACAATAACGTGGGCTCATGAAAATCATCTCCTTCGGCGACGTGCACATGGCGACTCGCAATCTCGACCGGATGGGCGAGGTGATGCGCGATTGCGATCTGGTGATTCTATCCGGCGATCTCACCAACTTCGGCGGCGTCGACGACGCGCGCAAAGTTATCACCGACGTTCGCCGCGCATGTCCCGCCGTGCTCGCGCTCCCCGGCAACCTCGACCAGCGCGAAGTGATTCCATTTCTCGAAGCAGACGGAATCGCGCTGCACGGCAAGGGCCGCGTCGTCGGCGGAGTCGGCATCTTCGGATGCGGCGGGTCGAACATCTCGCCGTTCGGCACGCCGACCGAGTTCACCGAGGACGAAATCTACGCGACGCTGCGCGCCGCCTACGAATCCGTGCGCGACGTGCGCCCGCTCCTGATGATTTGTCATCCGCCGCCGTTCGACACCAAATGCGATCGAATCATGAGCGGCAAGCCGGTCGGCAGCACCGCCGCGCGCCAATTCATCGAAGAAGTGAAACCCGACGTATGCATTTCGGGGCACATCCACGAATCCGCCGGCGTCGACAAAATCGGTCCGACGCAGATTTTCAACGCAGGCCCGTTCAAGGGCGGCGGCTATATAGTCGTACGCACGATTGACGGTGGCGATAGGCTGGACGCGAGGCTCGAATTTCTTTGACGTGCCGATAGTTTCTCGAGTCGACCAATCCGTTCGAATGTACGCTGAAAAAATTGCCAACGGATGGCCGCTGGTGCTGCGCAACTCGTTCCGGCTACTGTGGCGCTTCCGGCCCGGACGCGCCGCGAAGTAGGGCGCACATTTTTTCCGAAGGAGATTCGCTTTAGCATGGCTGCGACTGACGATGTTCGTTTGAAGTTCGATCACGTTTCGATCGCGGTGAAGTCCATCGACCGCGCCTACGAATTTTTCTCGAAGTACTTTCCGATCAAGCTGCGCGGCGCCAAATCGCTCGACGAGCAGGTCAGCGGATCATTCTACTGGCAGGATTTTCATCTCGGCGGTTTCGTGGTCGAGCTGATCGAGGACCCGCCCGGCAAACCCGGCTTCGTCACCAGGTTTATCGAGCGGCATGGCGAGGGGATGCATCATTTGTCGATCGAGACCGACGGTCTCGACCGGCTCGTTGCGAATCTGAAAGCCGGTGGAGTGCGCGTGGTCGACGAGCAGAAGTACGACTCAGGATCCGCGACCGCGTTCATTTCACCGCGCTCGGCCTTCGGCGCGTTGATTCAGTTCTGGCACACGCCGAATTGGGAAGAGAAACATCCCAAGCCGGCGCCCGACGGCCTCGCGTATTTCGATCACGTCTCGCTCGCGGTCAAGGACATCGCCGCGGCCTACAATTTCTTCACTCGCTATTTTCCCGGCACGAAAATCAGCCACGAGATTCATACCAGCAATTCCGAGGGCAACTTCGACCTCGGCCATCTCGAGGTCGCGGGATTCAAGCTCGAATTCATTCAGAGCCCGGCGCGCAAGGTCGACAACGACTTCGTCGGCAAGTTTATCGCGCGCTACGGCGAGGGGATGCATCACGTGTCGATCGACCTAAAGGATTTCGACGAGACCCGTGAAAAGCTCAAGCGCGACGGCGTCCGCGTGGTGGACGAAAAGCGCAACTGGCGCGGCGAGCGCCAGTATTTCATCTCGCCGCAATCAGCCTTCGGTGTCCTGATCCAAATCTGGGACGGCCTGCAGTGAGTGACCCTTTTTTTCCGGTCCACCCTCCCACTATGGACGGGGTTAGGTTGCTCAGCATCGAGCAGGATGCGAAATTCTGTTTCCAGAACGCCTCAAAGCGCTATTATCAATTCGATGCCGTCGGACCCCGAGAAAAAGATCGACCCTATTGTCGCGCCCCCGAAAATTTATCTCGCCGCGTGCGGCGCGCTATGCGACATCTTCTGGTGGGCCCGCCGCGATCCCGGGGCCGAAGCTCCGCCGCCTCCGCCTGTGAAAGACGAAACTCCGTGACGGTTCCCATTTCTTGATCCGCGCCGCATTCTTCGACGCCGCCGGCACTCTGTTCGAGTCGCGCGAGCCTATTGGACGCAGCTACGCCCGTCTCGCGCGGGAGTTCGGCCTCGACGCCCCTGAGGACGCCGTCGCCGCCAGTTTTCGCCGTGCTTTCGGTGAAGCTCCCGGCCTTGCCTTCGGCCACGGGCTTCGGCCCGATGAGCTTCGGCGCCTCGAGCGGCATTGGTGGCGCGATCGCGTCAGCGAGACCTTCGCGCCACTTGGAAAATTTCCTGATTTCGACGCCTACTTCGACGCGCTTTTTTCGTATTTCGCCAATCCCGACCATTGGCTGGCCGACCTTGAAGCTGCGCCGATGTTACAACGTCTAAAAGATGACGGACTCAAACTGGGTGTGATCTCCAACTTCGACTATCGCCTGTATCGAATTCTCGACGGACTCGACCTGACCCGTTTCTTCGATTCGATTACAATTTCATCAGAGGCCGGCTTCGCCAAGCCGCGGCGCGAGCTCTATGACACCGCACTTGCGCGCGCCGGTGTAACAGTGCGCGAAGCGATGCACGTCGGCGACTCGGAGCATCTCGACTTTGCGCCGGCCGCGACGCTCGGCTTGGTCGCGGTGCTTATCGATCGCGAGAACCATGCTGCGGCTCCGTCGATTGCAGGTCGTACTGCTCGAATTTGCTCGCTTGCCAGCGTCCCGGAGGTTGCGCAAGTATTTGAACTCGCTTGACGTTATCGCCGCATTGTCCTTAGTTAAGGCCACAATTCCCCGGGGAACAGCATTTTGGGGATTAGACAACAGCATTTTGGGGATTAGACAAATGAACCGTCCGCTTTTTTTGCATCGCCTGACGGTGATGTTTACCGCGTTTTTCGCGCTTGCTTTCACTGCCGGTCTCGCCTCCGCACAGAGCACCGCGCAGCTCGAGGGCGAGCTTTCAAGCATCTCCGGCCAGATGTCCTCCGCCGAGAGCAACGAGTCGTCCGCCGACCAGGTGATCAGCCGCCTTGACAGCGCTGAGGCCAGCTTCGCCAAGCTCACCTCGAGCGGCAAGGTCGACAAGGGCGCGATGATACCCATATTTCATCAGCTCGAGGGGATGCTCGATCGGATGCAAACGGCTTGGTCCAAGAAGAAGGACGATTGCATCAACACGATCGACAACGGTGGGCAATGCGACTACGACAAGCCCGAGCAGTTCGCGTTGCGCGCCGCTTATCCCTTGGCCTGGCTGCGGTTCACCGCGGCGACGACTCTGTTCGACGATAGCGCTGAGCAATCGAAAAAATTGCTGAACGAGTCGATCGACGGCTTCACCGCCAGCATGCTCGCGATGCCCGATCCCAACCTGATCCGCGAGAACACTCTCGGCCGCGCATATTGCGAGCGCGAATTGGGCAAGTTCGATCCGAAAGAATACGCCAACGCGATCGCCGACTTCAAAAAAATCCAGGAAGACGGCACCGGCACTTCGCAGTACGCGGCCGCCGAGCAGGGCCTCTGCACGACTTTCGGCAAGATGGGCAAGGCTGAAGAAGCGACCAAGTATTGCGGCTCAAACACGGCAGGCGGCAATAAGGGCGGCAATCAGATGCTTCAGCTGCAAGCCCTTTTTAGTGCTGAGCGAGCGACCAGCGACCCCGCCAAGAAGGCCGCGTATCACAAGCAGATCATGGACGTCATGAAGCCGAAGGAGAACGACAAGGAAGGTTGGGCGATCGATGTGGCTGCGGCGTCCAAGTTCCCGAACAACGCCGTCGAGGAATTCGGCGGCTCGAGCGATCCTTTTGAGAAGTGGCTACTCGCCGCGGTTCTGCTCTCGCGCAAAGACGAGGCCGGCGCCGCCAAGTATTATTCGGAGGCCTGCGACAGCGGAAAATATCCCAAGGCTTGCCGGTTCGCCGCCGATATCTATCAGCGCGAGAAGCGCTTCGATTTGGTCCAGGACATGCTCAACAAGATTGCACGTCAAGGCGGCGGCGACGCGGCCCAGGCCATCTTTTTGGAGTACAGCCTCGATCACGACCGATGGGAGAAGAGCGGCCAGAAGGATACGGCGCTCGAAGCTAAGTGGATGAAGGACGCGAACGATTACCTGCAGAAAGCTCCCGGCGGAGAACATGCCGCCGAGCTGCAGGTGGCCCTGGCCGAGCGCAAACAGCAGCAGGGCGATCTCCTTGGAGCCGCCGATATGTATTCGAAGGTCAAGGGCGACCCCGAGTTTACCTTCACCGCCAAGTTCAAGGCCGCGGAATGCTACTACAAGATCCTCGTGGGCGCGGGTGCTGCTGCCAAGGACAACAAAACGGCGCCCAAGATCGATACCGATCAGCTCAGAAAGCTGGCGCTCGCGGACCTGAACGAATCAATCAAGATGGGACACGACGCCGAGGCAACGGCTAAAACTCCCGCCGCCAAGAAGGCGGTGCGCGAGATTCGCGGCGAAGCGACCTACATGCTCGCCTCGATCCTCGAAGAAGATCAGGACCATGTCGATTACGCGCAGGTCGCGCCTCTGCTGGTCGGCTACGAACAGAATTATCCGATGATGAGCACGAAGTTCCAGGACGTGATCGATTGGCGCATCACTGCGCTCGATCATCTGGGCAGATACGACGAAGTTCAGCGCGATGTTGCCGCGATAGCCGAGCGCAGCACGAGCGACACATCCAAACAAGACTTCGTCAAGGGACTTGGAATCGAGTTCTGGAAGACCGCGCAGGCGGCCAAGGACAACAACGACCAGAAAGCATACAAAGCCAACGCGCAATTGGCCGCAACTGCGTACCGGCCCTTCTGGGATATGGCATCGTCGGGCAAGATTCCGGTCAAGAATCTGACTGGTACGCTGTCGATCTATGCCCAGGCGCTTCAGGTCAGCGGCAAGGACGAGGAGGCGGAGAAGGTCTTCCAGGCAGTGGTGAAGGCCGACCCTGGCTCGCCCGACGCGAACGCAGGTCTGGCTCGCAGAGCGGAAGAGAAGGGCGACTGGAAGGATGCAAACGAGCGATGGACCGCGGTCGAGAACACCGCCGCCGAGTCCGATCCTCTGTGGTACGAAGCGAAGTACCAACTTGCCGTGGTTTACGAGAAGCAGGGCAACGTGCAGGGCGCATGCAGCAAGCTGGCGCAAACGCGCGCCGAGCATCCTACTCTCGGATCTGACGATATGAAGGTCCGATGGGACAAGCTGCAACGATCGCTGTGCCTCGATCATCATCAATAGCGCGCCGATGCTGAAAAAGATTCATCATGTCGGCGTCGTGGTGCCGAACCTCGACGCCGGCTTGAGATTCTGGCGCGACACGCTCGGGCTGCATTTCACCAAAAGCGCGACGATTGAAGAGCAGGGCGTCCGCGCCGCGCTGCTCAAGGCAGGAGAGAGTGAGATCGAACTGCTCGAGCCGCTCGACCCCAACAATGCAGTCGGCAAATTTCTCGCGCGCCGCGGCGGTGGACTGCATCACGTATGCTTCGAGACCGACGACGTCGCCCGCGAGCTCGACGCAGCGCGCGCCAAAGGAATCCAGCTGATCGATCAGAAACCGCGCCACGGCCTGGCCGGCATGATCTGCTTCCTGCATCCCAAGGCCACCCGCGGCGTCCTGGTCGAATACGCGCAGCCGCTCGATGAGTAGAAGGAACAACATGCCGATCTACGAATACCGATGCTCCCACTGCGACCGCTCCTTCGAGGCGTTCGTCCGCCCCGGCGACGCCGGCGCGCAATGCCCGCATTGCAAAGGCTCGAAGCTGACCCGCGAAATGTCGACCTTCGCGTCCCGCAGCAACGGCGATAGCACCGCCGCAGCCGCATCGGCGATCGCAAATTCCGGTACGTCGAACGGCGGCAGTTTCACCGGCGGCGGATGCTGCGGCGGCGGCTGCGGCTGCCACTGATTTTCTTTTGATAGTTAGGTTGTCAATCAACCACTGCGACGCACGCTTCTAACCAACTGATCAGTCACCTGCTCGACAATCCATCGAGGCCTCCATTTGCCGCCCGCGCGGTACCAGTTCGCGACCGTAAATGCGGCACGCAAGATCACAAACGTCATAAGCTTCGGATCGCCCGCGATGAAAATCCCCCGGTCGATTCCCCGACGCACGATACTTGCGAACATCTGCTCGTAACGCCTGCCCAACGCTCGAATGCGCTTGCGATTCTCCGCGCTGAGCGACACCGGGTCCGCCAGTTCGCGCTCGTAACTTTCCAGCCCTTCATCGAAGTTTCTGGCGATCACTGACGCGATCGCCTTGCGCAACGCTAGTTCCGGATCTTTGGCCGCTGCAGTCGTGATCGCCGTCAGTCTTTCAATCAATCGGTTGACCGCGTCGATTCGGATCTCGGTGAAGATTTCCTCCTTGCTGCGGAAGTAATGGTAGATGTGGCCCTTGGCCAATCCGCACTCGCGCGCTATTTGGTCCATGTTGGTCGCATCGTAACCGCCATGCGCGAACGCGCGCGCCGCGCCCATCAAAATTTCGCGGCGGCGTTCCCTGGCTTTGGCGACGTCACGTATCCGGTACCCGCGGACGCCAACCGCCGGTGACGAGACCAGTTCGAGTTTTGATCGATCCGACGCCATTACTTTCGATCGCTCCTCTTGACTAGACCATTTGTTTTAGAATATCCGTTTTAAATGAACGGCGGCAAGACCGGCAGGCCTCGAAGGCAACGGAGTATTAGCCATGGATCGAACCTATGTGGTCACAGGGGCTGCGTCCGGAATCGGTGCCGCAACCGCGCGTTACTTCCAGGAACGTGGAGGCCGAGTCGTTGGTTGTGATCTTCATGATGCGGATGTCATTGCTGATCTGGCGACTCTCGCGGGTCGTGCGCAGTTGGTCGACGCCGTTACGCGCCTGTCCGGCGGCAAAGTCGACGCGATCGTTGCCAATGCCGGCGGCGGCCCGGCAGAGACGATGCTCTCGGTGAATTTCTTCGGCGCGGTGGCGACGCTCGAAGGCCTGCGACCACTCCTCGAGACCAGTCCTGCGCCTCGTGCCGTGATGGTGTCGTCGATCGCCTCGATGAGCCCGCCCGATCCACGAATCCTCGAAGCTTGTCTGAATATGGACGAACCTGCCGCCATCGCCGCCGCGAAAGACGCGATCGCCGCGGGGAAGGGAGCGTTGGATCTTTATGGCAATGCCAAGTATGCGTTGAACTGTTGGTGCCGAAGAGTCGCGAGCAAACCGGATTGGGCCGGCGCCGGAATCCCGCTGAACGTGGTTGCGCCCGGCTTCATCGATACGCCTGCTGCGGCTTATATTCTGTCCGATCCCGACCGGAGAGCGCAGGCGGGCCGGATAGTGCCGATGCGCGGTGCCTTTCCTGGTCGCCCTGATCAAATGGCCGCCGCACTTGCCTGGTGCGTGAGTCCCGAAAATTCGTTGATGACGGGACAAGTCCTGTTTGTAGATGGCGGCGCGGAATGTTTTTTGCGCGGACAGAATTCCAGGTGAACTAAGCGCAGGTTTTTGATGAATCAATCAACCTCAGACCGTCCGCCGCTCACGCTGGCGACCAACATCTGGTACGGCGTCGGATCGATCGCATTTGGCATTCATCTGACCGTCCTCACTTCCGCCCTCCTGCTGTTCTATAACCAGGTAGTGGGGTTGCCGGCGGCGTGGGTCGGCGGGGCAATGGCGGTAACGCTGATCTTCGATGCGATCTGCGATCCGTTGATCGGAGAATGGTCGGATCACACGCGCTCGCGATGGGGCCGGCGCCATCCGTTCATGTACGCCTCCGCGATTCCTGCTGCGATTGCATTCTACTTGCTGTTCGATCCCCCGCTCGGATGGTCGAAGGTCCATCTGCTCATCTACATGGGCGTCATGCTGATGACGGTGCGAGTGCTGCTGAGCCTGTATGAGATCCCCAGCTCCGCGCTGGGACCGGAACTCACACTCGACTATGACCAGCGCACCAGCCTGATGAGTTCGCGTTTCTTTTTCGGAACTCTCGGCGGAGCCGGAATGTCCATCCTCGCTCTCCAGGTCTTCCTGCGGAAAGACGCCGCTCATCCCCTCGGCTTGTTGAGCGCGGTGGGCTACCGCGAAACCGCGGTGGCCGCGAGCATAGCTATCTTCTTGTCGATCATAATCTCATGCCTGGGCACTCATCGCTTCATTGGGACCCTGGTCCATTCGCCGAGAGTGGTATCCACATGGCGCGAGAAGTTTCGAGAGCTCAGCGGCACGCTGACGAATCGATCGTTTCTCGCGCTGACGATTGCGGGAATCGTCGGCGCCATTTCGACCGGCCTGCGGCAGGGGCTCGACTTTTATATCGGTGCGTATTTCTTTGAGCTCACGCCGGCGCAAATGTCGTATCTAGCTATCGCCGCGCTGCTCGCCGCCTTTGCCGGGGTTGGCCTCGCGCCGGCAATCTCGAAGCGGTTCGGAAAGAAATGGACGATGATCGGCGTCTTTTTCGCCTCACTGTTTGCGTCGGTCGCACCGATCGCAATGCGCCTGCTGGGTATCTTGCCGCCCAACGGCACCGAGGCATTGGTCGCAATCGTGATCGTCTTCCAGTTCATCGCCGCGACCCTTGGGCTTTCTGGATTCATCATCGTAAGTTCGATGATGTCCGACGTGGTCGAAGATGCTGCCGTGTCGACTGGACAAAGATCGGAAGGTTTGCTGTTTGCCGCCAACGGCCTCATCGCGAAATGCGTCACGGGAGTTGGCACTTTCCTTTCCGCACTGATGCTCGAATGGGTCAGCTTTCCGCAGCATGCGACCCCAGGCCAGGTAGACCCGGCGATCCTGCGTCACCTAGGCATGGTCTTCGTTCCGATAGTCACGACGTTCAGCGCGATTTCGATCGCGGTCCTGATGTTTTACGACATCGACCGCTCGAAGCATGAGAGAAATATAGAGCGGCTGGGAAGCGTCGATGAGCCCGATTCTGACGCCGCTGCTGTCGACGACTTCACACCAAGATCCGTGAACCAATGAACCGAAGATCATTTCTCAGAGCAATCGGATCGGCGGCGCTGCTGCCGATTTTGCCGCGCCGCCTGTTCGCCGCGACTACGAACTTCCGCCGGCGCCGTCCCTCCGATGCCACATGGCCATCGCAGTCGGCATGGAAGCAACTCAACGAGGCGGTCGGCGGAAATTTGATTCCTGTCGACTTTCCCCTTAACAAGATTCTCGACGAGAACATTAGAAATCCCTACTACATCGGCGATCAGCCCGGCCTCACGGAGACCTTGGGATGGGTCGACGCGTGGGCTACCAAACCAAGCGTCTACGCAGTTGCGGCGAGGAATGCCAATGACATTGCCGCGGCGGTGAATTTTGCCCGCGAAAATGATTTGCGCCTGGTGGTCAAGGGCGGGGGCCACAGCTACCAGGGAACCTCCAACGCGCCTGATTCGCTCCTGATTTGGACCCGGCACATGCACGATATCGAGATGCATGACCAATTCGTTCCGCAGGGATGCGAGCATGCGATGCAGCCGCAACCGGCTGTGACGGTCGGCGCCGGAACGATCGGGATGCAGGCGTACCAAGCGGTTACGACCAAGGCTGGGAAGTACGTTCAAGGGGGAGGATGCACGACGGTATGCCTTGGGGGTCTGGTTCAAAGCGGTGGCTTCGGAAGTTACTCGAAGCACTACGGCACTGCCGCGGGAGGTTTGCTCGAAGCCGAAGTAATCACTGCCGACGGCCAGATTCGCATTGCGAATGCGTGCACTAACCCCGACCTGTTCTGGGCGCTGAAAGGCGGCGGAGGCGGCAGCTTCGGCGTGGTGAGCAAGATGACGCTGCGGGTGCACGATCTCCCCGAGTACTTCGGGGCCGCCAACTTCACAGTCAAAGCGGAGTCCGATGATGCCTATCGGCGCCTGATCCGCGAGTTCGTCAGCTTCTACCACGATCATCTCTTCAACGATCATTGGGGCGAACAGGCTCACGTGAAGCCCGACAACACTCTCGAGATCAGCATGACCTCGTATGGACTGGACCAGGACCAAGCGAGGAAAGTCTGGCAGCCGTTTCTCGACTGGGTCGCGCGTTCGCCCAACGACTATTCGCTCAAAGGGCGGGTGAATATCGGAAGCATACCGGCGCGACATTGGTGGGACGTGCAATGGTGGAAGGAGCATTGGCCGGAAATCGCTTTTCCTCGAGACGGCGTCGTCCACGGAACGCTTGACGATGTCCTCGTGCACGTGCTGCCGCAGCCTCTCTTCGACTTCGACACTCGCCCTGGCGCGCCACCCAATAACGCGTGGTGGAAGGGCGACGCCGGCCAGGTCGCCTGGTTCATCTGGGGTTTCGAGTCGCTCTGGATGCCCGCGTCGCTGCTCGAGCCCGACTCGCAGCAGCGTCTCGCCGACGCTCTGTTCGCCGCCTCCCGCCACACGGGCTTCGAACTGCACTTCAATAAGGGACTTGGAGGAGCGCCACCCGACGCCATTGCCGCGGCGACGGACACCTCGACCAATCCCGCCGTGCTGACGGCATTCGCGCTGGTGATCGCGGGCGACGCCCAGAAACCCGCATATCCGGGAATTCCCGGACACGAGCCGTCGGTTGCAGATGGCAGGAAAGCCAGGGAGCGCGTTCATCAATGCGTGGATCAACTCCGCGCGATTGTGCCGAACCCGGGAGCGTACGTGAGCGAGAGCAACTACTTCGAGAATGGATTCCAGCAAGCGTACTGGGGAAGCAACCACGCTCGCCTCGCTGAAATCAAAAAAAAGTACGACCCCGACGGCCTGTTCTTCGTCCACAACGGAGTAGGCTCCGAACAATGGAGCGCCGACGGCTTCACCAAGCTTTGAACGCCCGCTATCGGCTGGCCGAAAGTCTAATCGGGGGACGACCGTGGATCACCCGCGCCTAATCTTCCTTCGCTAAGCCAGCGAATCAAAGACGGCGACAGCTCCGCCTTGATTTTGCGTTCATAAAGATCGAGGTCAGCGTCCGTCAGGACCCCGCGCCAACGGCTGTTGGTACCGCGATAAAGAAAGGTCTCATGACCGCCCCTGAATTGCCGCTCGCTCCCGGCCAGGATCGTTCCCCCGTCGCGCTTCATCGCCTCGAATGACGCCGCTTCGACCAGCTGCGGCAATAGGTCGTCCGGTGTTGTGACGCCGAGAAAGTCCGCGATCCGTTTCATCTCGCCGGAAAGATCAGCTTTCAAATCGTTGTAGTGGACCATCAGCAGGTTGCTTCGCCGCCGTTCGGCCCAGAACGAGCGCTCGATGCTGAAGAAGCCGGCCGACATCCTCGTGGGCAAGTCATCCTTGCTATCGATCCAATAAAGAAAAAATTCACGCTCGGTCCTCGGCAGTCGAGGATACGGCCGCATTATAGTTTCGTCCGCCAGCCCGATCTTATCGAAAACTTCGTAAGCCGCTGGCACGAAGCTGTTGTTGTGATTCAGAAACGACATGCACGCATCGCGACCGTCACGCGCGACGTGGATGTATCTCACCTCGTCAAAGATTGGCAACGCGTCCAGCGGCAGATGAGCCTTCAGAAACCGCCGATGAGTCTGCGCCTCGATAGTAGACAGCACCTCGTCGATCGGCTGTCTGAACCGGCAGTCAATCCAGGGCGACAATTCCCCCAACCTGCGCGGCTGCGCCGACTGGAAAATCAGCAGATTGACGATCTGCTGCATCCAGGTGGTCCCGACCTTCGGCGCCGTCGCTATCACTACGTCGCCCTCGCGCGGCTTATAGTTGGACCACCGACGACTGTCACAGGCCCAATCGCGTACGACTCGGGTAGGTTCGCGACTCAACATGGCGACACCTCCGGGTAGGACTTCGAAGGGACACTATGCTAAACGGCCCGCTTTGCAACAACAGAGGAGTGCTCGTTCAAGACCAGGCGCAGGCTAGATCGGAGCAGAAAACTTGCCGGACTCAGCTCTCCCTCCGCGCCTCGAACTCCTTTTTCGCCGACGCTAACAGGTCCGGGTCCGCGAGCAGATCGTACGCCGTCATCGCCATCGCTTTCGCCACTCGAATCATCGCGTCGTAGCCGCGCTTCGAGTCCGCATGCGCGACGAACGCATCTTCGTGGCAGTTGCCTTCGCCGTGGCGCGCGATCGCGAACGACGGATGTATCGCGGGCATCACGTGACTGACGTCGCCCATGTCAGTGCTGCCGGTCGGCGTGTTCTCCGGCGCCTCGTGGCATTTCACACCCAGCGCCTCGGTATGCGCCGCGTAACGATGCGCGATGCTGAGATTGTTGATCAGATTCTTGTAGCCGCCCTCGACCACGTGCTCGACGCGCGTCCCGGTCGCCATCGCGGCAGCTTCGGCGCATCTGATCACCCTCGCGCCGATCTCCTTCGCGTACTTGCTGGACTTGGCGCGCGCCAGGAACAGGCACTCGGTCCGCTCCGGGATGATATTCACCGCCTGCCCGCCGTCGGTGATGATGCCGTGGATTCGCGATCCGTCGCGCAGATGCAGCCGCATCGCGTCGACGCTCTGAAATGTCTGGATCACCGCCGCCAGCGCGCTCGATCCGTCCCACGGCGCCAGCGCCGCGTGCGCGCTGTGCCCATGAAACGTCAGCTTGAGATGCTGCGTGGCGAGCGCCGGCATGGTGCAGAATTCCGCGTCGGTCGGATGCGCCATCATGGCCGCATCGACGCCCCGCAGCGCTCCGTTTTCGATCAGAATTATCTTTCCACCGCCGCCTTCCTCAGCCGGCGTGCCGAGAAAAACGATCCGCCCCGGAAGGCTCGCGAGACTCTTCAAACCAGCGACCGCGCTGAGCGCTGCCCCCGCAATCAGGTTATGTCCGCACGAATGCCCGTTCGGCAGCGCGTCGTACTCGGCGAGAATCGCAATCGTCGGCCCCTTGCCGCCGAACTCGCTGCGAAACGCAGTCTTGAGCCCGCCAACTTCGCGCTCAACCTCGAGCCCCAACTCTGTCGCCGCTTTGGTCAGGATGCCGGCAGCGAAAACCTCCTGAAACTTGAGCTCGGGATGCTCATGAATCTCATGGCTGAGCGCCACCACCTTATCGCGGTAATTATCAATCGCGCGTGTTATCTCGGCATGAGCGTCCATCACGATGCTCCTCTCGATGCGGTTAGCATTGTGACTAGCATCGAAGAGTCGGACTATCCAACCCGCCGCTCCGCCAATGTGCCGCGCGGAGTCAGGACCCCTAGCAACACCCCGACGAATATCAAGGCGGGTACGTCGCCGAGCAAGTGACCATGATGTTCAGGCATCTCGAAAGACTGAACCAACATGATCCCGGCATGGACGATGCTCGACCAGACCGTGAACCAGATGAGACTGAGGTTTGCGAGCGGATCGCGCGACGCCATCAGAAGGAACACGCCGAGCGTGGCATAAACGCCGACGATCATCAGCGGGTAGTCCGAGTGCCCGGTATGCCATGTCCAGCCTGACGGCCAGATGATCATGAGTGGATAAATCCCGAAAACAAAGATTACGCCAACCAGGATCACCGCAACGCGCAGGTTCCTCAGGCCACTCTCGTCAGCCATGGCGACCTCCTTTCACATCGGCCACTCGTGCTGATAGAACGCGACCCTCTCGCCTTCGACGCGCGGTGGAAACTCCAGACCGTAACGCGCGAATACTGCCCGCGCAAGTTGGGAGAGAATCGCCACCGCGCGTTCGATCAACGCGCCACGCCGAACCGCAAACGGAACTTCGTCATTCATGCTCTACGGCCGGATGCGGGTACCTGGCTGCGTGATCATCTCGGGCACCGGCTCGCCCTTTTCGGCCTTGTGCTGCGCGTAGTCCTGCACTGCGGTCAAAATTCCCGCGACCGCCTTGCCGAACATCAGGTCGCGATTCTCGCGCGCCCATTCGTTCGAGTATTTCACGCCCTCGGCCACCTGGCCCTGGAACTGCGGCGCGACGTATCGCGCGAACAGCTCGCACGAGCGCAGCGTCTTCTCGCGCGTGGTCCACTCGTGCGCGAGCCCCAGGATGCCGCCGAAGCCGCCGGTCGCCTGCTGCAGTTCCTTGATTCGCGCGATCGCGTCGTCCGGCGTTCCAACAATAATCCCGCCGCGCCCGTTCATCCGATCGATATTCATCTCCTCGACCGGCTGATTCGGATATTCCTCGAACTGTACGCGCGTGCCGAGCGTGTCGATGAAGTACTCGCGAATCCATGAGTTGGCGCCGTCGCGAATATCGTTCATCGCCTCTTCGCGCGTCTCCGCCAGATGAATCGGGAAAACCATCCGCCAGTTTTTGCGATCAATCGTCTTGCCATGCTCAGCCGCCGACTCTTCCGCCATCGCCCATCGCTTCATCAGATCGTCAAGCCCGCCCGGCGCGTACGACGCTACCGACAGCACGCCGCATCCGAGCTGTCCCGCCGCGACCATCCCCGACGGCGAGATTGTGCTCGCGACGAAAATCGGCATGTGCGGCAGCTGGAACGGCTTCACCTGCAGATGCGCATCGACCAGCTTGAAGTACGAACCGTCGATCGAAATTTTGCCCTGCTCATTGAACAGCCGAAGAATAGCGGTGACGCCCTCGACCATCCGCTTGCGCTGCGTGGTCGAATCTATCCCCTGCATGTGCGCGTCGGCCGCCAGCGCGCCGGGTCCGCATCCGAGCATCACCCGCCCGCGCGTCAGATGATCGAGCAGGGCGAAGCGGTTCGCGACGTGTAGCGGGTGATGATACGGGATGCTCACCACGCCGGAGCCGAGCATGATATGCCGGGTGCGTGTCGCGGCGACCGCCATGAAGATTTCGGGCGACGAGATTATTTCCCATCCCGACGAATGATGCTCGCCGATGAACGCCTCTTCGTAGCCGAGCTGGTCGAGCCATTCGATCAGCTGCATGTCGCGCTCGAAGCAGAGCGTCGGGTTTTCGCCGACGCGATGAAATGGGGCCATGAAAATTCCGAACTTCATCATTTCTCCTTAACCGGGCGTGTCTGGAGTGGCGCTGAGGAGCCACGGCGGTCAATCAAATTACGACGAAATCCGAACGCGAAACAAGAAAGCGAACCTGCGGCGCTAAACGATCGTTCAGCAAGATTAACATTTGCTAAGGTTTTGCTCGATATTCATGGCTGGCGTGCTGAAACTTTGCTTCGGCGAATTCGTCAAACTGTAAGAGCTTGGCGGATCAAGGGGCCGGAAAAAAGTCCGGCTTGCTCAATGCTCGGGCAAATAGGATCATTAGATCCGAACTCGCGCCACTGCAGCCGGGCGCTCGCATTGCAATGACGACTACAATTCTCCCAGCCATACGTCGCAAGCTGATACCTGCATTCACCGTTATGTTGCTCGCGCTGGCGATCATGCTCGGCGGAGTCGATCCCGCTGCGGCGCAGCTGCAGCAGGGTCTGGCAAATCCGCCGCCGGCACCATCGAGTCCGCCGCAGATGGTCATCCCGCAAAGCCAGGGCAAGGAAACTTCGACCCTCGAGCTGCCATCGATGCCGGCGAAGCAAGGCGGCGAGACGATGAACATTCCGCCCCAGATGCCGCAGACTGGGCAGTCGCTCGAGGTCCCGACACGCGAATTGCGCCAGCAGCCTGGTTACGAACAGGTCAATGTGACTGTGACCGAACCGAGCGGCACCTACGTCACCGGTCTACAGAAGGGCGATTTCAAACTTTACATGGACGGGCAACAGCGCCCGATAGAATTCTTTCGCCAGGATCTCAACACTCCCGTTTCAGTTGGCATCCTGGTGGACACCTCCGGCAGCATGACCCCGAAAATTCCCCAGGCGCGCGCCGCGATCTCCGAATTCCTGCACGATCTGAATGACAAGGACGACGTATTTCTGTTCGCATTTTCCAGCCATCCGTTCCTGCTCCAGCCGTTCACGACCAATCACGATCTCGTGATGCGCCGGCTCGCGCTGCTGCACGCGTACGGCCAGACCGCGTTGTTCGACGTGATCATGGAAGGCTTGCAGATGGTGCAGCGCGGGCGCTACGACAAGAAAGCGCTGCTCGTCGTCACCGACGGAATGGACAATACCAGCGCGTCGACCGTCAACGACGTCGTCGCACAGGCGCGGCGAATGGGCGTGCTGGTGTATTCGATCGGAATCGGCGATCCGAACGGCAGTAGCGGCGGAGTTTCCGTCTCGATCGGCCCCTTCGTGCTCGGCGGCGACGACATGGAACACGTCGATTCCGAGACTCTGCACACTCTCTCGACCGAGACCGGCGCTAAAACCTACATCATCCGCCAGGCTGGCGACGGTGAGGCGCTGCGTCGCGCATGCGAGAACATCAGTCTCGAGCTGCGCGAACAATACACAATTGGATTCCTCGCGCCCGATCCGGCAGCCGGCGGATACCGCAGTTTGCGGGTAGACGTTCCCGGCAAATCCGGTGCAGAAGTTCGCGTCCGCAAGGGGATCGATGTCGGTGCGTCGGGCTCGTCGTTCGCCGGCGTTCCTTAGATCGATTCGGTCAGGCTGCCGCTTCAGCGCGAGGCGGTTTTCTTCGATTCAAACGGCGAGACGAACGCGCGATCCGGATCAGGCAACAGGTTCAGGAACTTAATTTCAGCGAAATCCCCAATCAGCTGGAAACCGGAGAACGCCGCGTTGTCCACGCGGATTCGCCGGAAGTGCGCGAGCTCCAGCCGCATGAAATGGCACAAGACGGTGCGGATGATATCGCCGTGCGAGACGAACAGGATGCGCCGGCCACTATTGTCGCCGATCGCGCGACGGACTGCTTCGACCCCGCGCGATTGCACCTGCGCGATGGTTTCGCCGCCGGGCGTCGGCTCGTCCAGCGGATGGTCGCGATAGTTCAGGTACTCCTCGTCCTCGAGCAAATCGTCGTACACCATCCCTTCCCATCGCCCGTATTGGACTTCCGATAGTTGCGGATCTTCGGCGATTGGGACGCCGCCGACACCGGCCGCGATTATCTCCGCCGATTGCCGCGCGCGCGCCAGCGGACTCGTGACGATCAACTCCGGCTTGATCAGCCGCGCGAAGGGAACCGAGGCTTCCACCTGCGCGCGGCCATCGGCATCGAGTTCGATCGGATTTCGGCCCATCACGCGGCCTTCGCGATTCCACGCGGTCTCGCCATGGCGCATGAACAGCGCGATTCCTCTCATCCCGTCACCACCTTTCAATTTATCCGCAACGTAAAACGGTCCCAGCGCCATCGAAAGTTCCTCTCATGATGAAAGTGCCTGCTAAAAAATGCGGCGGGATCTCCTCATGAGCTCCCGCCGCAATCAAACCAGATATTCGACTATTGAGACAGCCGAACCGCTACCGCGCCGACGCCGCCGCACTCGCACCTGCTGTTGGTTCGGCATGCGCGGTGCCGTTGGTGGGCGCGCCGAAACCGCAGAACGCTTCGTAGTCGATCAGCGTGGTTTGCGTAGGATGCTCGCTGCAGACGGGGCATTTCGGATCTTTGCGGATCTTCAAAATCCGCACGAAGTCCTTGTCCGACAGCGTGTCGAAGTACACCATCTTGCCGATCAATGGTGATCCGGCGCCGATGATCAATTTGATCGCCTCGAGCGCCTCGATCGATCCGATCAGCCCCGGGATCGCGCCGAGCACTCCGGCCTCCGCGCATGACGGCGCCATGTCCGGCGGTGCCGGCTCGGGATACAGGCATCGCTAGCACGGGCCGCCCTTGGCCGGATAGAAAACTGTGGTGTTGCCTTCGAAGCGGAAGATCGCACCGTCCACCAGCGGCTTCTTCGAGAACACGCACGCGTCGTTGATCAGATATCGAGTCGGGAAATTGTCGCCGCAGTTCACGACGACGTCGTAGTCCTTGACGATGTCCATCGCGTTCTCGGACGTGAGCCGCACGTCGTGACGAATCACCTTGACGCCGGGATTGAGCGCGTTGATTGCCTTCTGCGCCGACTCGGTCTTCGGCATCCCGACGCGATCGGTCGTATGGATGATCTGCCGCTGGAGATTCGACATGTCGACCACGTCGAAATCAACCAGGCCAATCGTTCCGACTCCCGCCGCCGCGAGATACAGCGCAGACGGCGATCCGAGCGCGCCGGTGCCGAGTAAAAGCACCTTGGCGTCGAGCAGCTTCGCCTGTCCCTTCTCGCCGACTTCGGGAATCACGAAATGCCGCGAGTAGCGGGTCAACTCGTCAGCGGTGAATGCACGATCCGCGATCCACGGCAGGCCGCGATCTTTCCACGCGCTGAAACCGCCGGTCATGTTGTAGACGTTCTCGTAACCGAGTTCGCGCAGCGTTCGCGCCGCCAGCAGCGATCGCGTGCCCGACGCGCACTGGAGAATCACCGGAGTCTTGTGGTCGGGAACTTTCTCTTCGATTCGAAGCTCGAGGAATCCGCGCGGAATCGCGACCGCCTGCGGGATATGCCCCTGCCGCCATTCGTCGCTCTCGCGCACATCGACCAGCACGGTGCCGGGCTTGTCGATCATTGTGCGCGCTTCGTCGATTCCAATTTGCTTAATCGTCGAGCGCGCTTCGTCGAGAATATTCTTCGAGGTTTTCGCCATAGATTTTCCCGTCATTCGTCGGCGGAATCAGTTTCAATATACAACTATAACCACCCGCGCGAGTCACGCTACGCGGGGGGGGCGGGCCACTATCCGCCAATCATTCGATGCGATTCGACCAGCGTGCGCATGAAGGCGAGCACCTGTGCGGCATGTCCGCGCGGCGTCACCTCGTGAAAAGCGCGGCGCACGCGAAGCTCGCTGTCGAGCACGAAGGTCGATCGCGCGGCGTACTTGCCATTGAGCACGCCAAACGCGGCGGCGAGCTTTCCATCTTCATCCGCCAGCAGGATGAACGGCAGCGCATGCTTTTCCGCGAACGCGCGATGACGCTCGGCCGAGTCGGTGCTCACGCCGATGACGACGCAATCCAGCGCCTCGAATTGTTCGATACTGTCGCGAAATTCCTTGCCTTCGACCGTGCAGCCGGGCGTGTCGTCCTTCGGATAGAAATAGACGACGACGTTGTGGCCGTGAAAATCCTTGAGCCGGCGCATCTCACCGCGAGCATCAGGTCGCGCGAGTTCGAGCGCCGTCGAAAGGTCGAGATTGCCGTTCGCATCAGCCGACGGCATGCGCTTCCGCCTCGGCAATCGATCGCCGCTTGGTGAATTTGATCGCCGCGTTGTCGATATTGATCGAGCACAGCGACCCGCACATCGTGCAGACGTTGGAGCCAGCCGCCTCGCTCTCTTCCTTGTAACGGCGCGCCTTGTCCGGGTCCATCGCCATAGCGTACATGCCTTCCCAGTTGAGCGCCTTGCGGTATCGCGACATCTGGTCGTTCCAGACTTTCGCCGCGCGCACGCCCTTCACCAGGTCGCCCGAGTGAGCAGCGATGCGCGTCGCGATCACACCCTCACGCACGTCGTCGATATCGGGCAGCCGCAGATGCTCGGCCGGCGTCACGTAGCACAGAAAATCGGTGCCGGCCGCCGACGCCATCGCGCCGCCAATCGCACCTGTTATGTGGTCGTAGCCCGGCGCGACGTCGCAGGTCAGCGGCCCGAGAACGTAAAACGGCGCGCCTCCGCAGACTCGTTTCTCGAGCTTCACGTTGGCCGCGATTTGATCGAGCGGCACATGTCCCGGACCTTCAATCATCACCTGCACGCCCATCGCGCGAGCGCGATCGGCCAATTCGCCCATCAGCAGCAGCTCGCCGATTTGCCCGCGATCGGTAGCGTCGCCGGTGGCGCCCGGCCGCAGCCCGTCGCCGATTGAAATAGTCACGTCATGCTCTCGGAGCACCGCGCAAACTTCGTCGAAATGCTCGTAGAGCGGGTTTTCGTTACCGGTTCGCTCGATCCACGACGCCAGCATCGCGCCGCCGCGCGACACTATTCCCTCGATTCGCTGATGTCCGCGCAGCAGCCGCACGCTCTCGCGCGTGACCCCGCAATGGAGCGTCATGTAGTCGACGCCCTGGCGCGCCTGCCGCTCGATAACGTCGAGAAAGTACTCGGCCTCCATCTCCATGATCGAGCGCTCGGAGCCGAGCTGGTAAATGGGCACGGTTCCAAGAATCACCGAGCAGCGCGACAGCAGCTCGACGCGGATTTTGTCGAGGTCGGTGCCGGTCGAAAGGTCCATCACCGAGTCGGCGCCGTAGCGGACCGCGGTATAGAGTTTCTCGACTTCTTCCTCGACCAGCTGATGGAAGTTCGACGCGCCGATGTTGGCGTTGACCTTGGTGCGAAGGCCTTTGCCGATTCCAATAGCCCTGAAATCGTGATGAATGTTGTGCGGGATCACGACCTCGCCGGTCGCGACCAGCGCGCGAATTTCTTCGGGCGAGAAACCTTCGTCCTCGGCAACTTCGGTCATCTGCCGGGTAATTATGTTTTTGCGGGCGGCTTCAATCTGGGTCATAACGTCACCTCGCGGCCGTCAAGCGCACGGCCTTGGATCTAAAAGTATAGCTCAATCGTCGCCGTACTCGATGCCGTTCTTTTCGCATAGCGCGCGCAATTCCTGGATCATCCGCTCGGCACGCGCCAGGTGCGCCACCGCGATAAAGTTGGCGAGCGCAACCAAGGTCAGCGCTCCGGTCGCCCAGTACATATGACTGAGCACGTCGCCGCCGTGAATCACGCCGACGCCCTTCGCGTAGGCGATAAACAAAACAATCAGGCCCGCCAGGGTCAGGCCAATAGTCACTCGCGTCATCTTGCTATTTGCCGCTGCGGACAGGATGCCGGTCGATTGCAGTGAGGTCGTCGATATGGTCCGGCGCCTCCGCGTAATGCTTGGGCGCTTCGCGGTTGGTGAAATTCTTCATCTCGGGCCGCTGCGGATCGTAAACCCTGGCATCCTGCTCGCGGTACCACTCGAGCATCTCGTTCATGTTGCCTTCGCGGCCCTTCTCGGCGAGTACCCGCGATCGATGCATCAGCAGTTCCTTCTGCTCGACGAAATCCTTGCGGTCGAAACCCCAGATGCGCGGATGCACGTAGGTGTCCATCCGAATCGCATCGCACGGGCACGCCTCGACGCACAGGCCGCAGTAGATGCATCGGAGGGTGTCGATTTCGTAGCGCACCGGAAATTTCTCGACGTGGGGATCGGGCGACTCGCCCGCCTCAATATATATGCACTGCGCTGGACACGCGGTCGCGCACAGAAAACACGCGGTGCATCGCACTGAAGAGTCCTCGCGCAGCGTCAACCGATGGCTGCCGCGAAAGTTGTCGGGATAGTGTTTGCGCTCTTCGGGATACTGCGTCGTCGACGTCGCGTTGACGTCCTTCTTCATCCCGAACAGATGCGCCGTGTGCAGCATGAGGTTGCGCACGAAATGGTAATTGGTGATCGCGAGACCTCGCAGGATTTCAGGGACGTAGATCTTTTCCCAGAAGGTCATTTGTTCGCTTCGCTGCATCTCTAAACCAGCACCAAATCCATTGTCTGAAGGGGGTTTTCTGCGATCATCGCAGATTTGCCTGACTCCGAAACTAAACTATAGGGAGTCCTCGGAATTGCAGTCAAGTTAGGTTCACGGCTGAGCGTTCGAGTTCGTCGCGGGCGCGGACGGGTTCGACCATGCGTGATGGTAGTAGCCTTGCTGGTCGATCGTTGGCGGCGGCCCAAAACCCTTGTGCGAGTAGTTCAAGACCTGCTCGCTTTCGGGGACACCCTCGTCAATTTCGACCGGGAAGCCTTCGAGCTTGGAGGGCACTTGCCGCATCACCGAGTCGATATTCTTCTGATCATCCACCTCGACTAAAATCGCGGCCTCGTTCTGACTATCGAGTTCGCCGGTGACGACCGTGACGTGCGGTATCTTCATCAGCTCCGCCCGATGCCGCTTGCTGACCGCCTCGGCGTCCCGCAAATCCTGCGCCGCCTGCTCCTGCTCCAGCGTCAGCGCCCTCGCATTCCGCACGAAGCAAGCGACGACCGCAATCGCGATCAAGCCCGCGGCAATTTTCCCGATCCTCATTTCAGCCGCGTGTACAGCCGCCGCGGATTCTCATCCAAAATCTTCTTCGCCACACCCGGCGCAAACTCCTTGCGACCAGCCGTCAAACTCACCGTATGCGGGAACCTCCCATCAAAATGCGGATAGTCCGACGCATACAGAATATGCTCTGCGCCAACGGTTTCCACCACATACGGCAGCGTCTCTTCGTCAGGATCGCATGAGATGAAAAAATTCTCGCTGCGAATCACCTCCGACGGCTTGCGCTTCAGAAACGGCACGTACTCAGGCATCAGCTCGTAATGCTCGTCGAGCCGCTCCATCCAGAACGGCAGCCATCCCACGCCCGCCTCAAGAAACGCGATGCGCAGTTTCGGAAAAATGTCGAGCACGCCGCCGCCGACGAGCGACGCGATCCCGCGCATCACCTCGAACGGATTGGTCGCTGAGTGCTGGATGAACAGATTGTTACCCATCTCGAAGGTGCCCATCCCGTACGGCGGGCGCGCCGTGCCGCCGTGGAAGCACGCGGGCAAATCCGTATCGACGCACGCCTTCCAAATCGGATGGAACGCGGGATGGTCGAGCAGCTTGTCCTCCATATGCGCCGACAGGTAGATGCCGACGCACCACGGCTCATTCGCGACGCGCCGGATTTCCTCAGCCGCTCGATCCGGCTGGCGCATCGGGGCAATCGCAACGCCCTTCAGGCGCGCGGGATACGCCGCGCAGTAGTCGGCGAGCCATCGATGGTACGCGCGAATCATCGCGACTTCGAAATCGACGCTCGGCAGCGCGCAGAAACTCGACACTACCGTCGCGAACAGCACCGCGACGTCGATTCCCTCCCGCTCCATATCTTTGATGCGCACGTGGGGATCGAAGCCGCCGCGCATGTCGGGCTTCTCGCCATGCGGCTTGCGCCCGGTCCGCATGAGCGGCTTGTCGAGAGCCGCGACGCCGAGCGGACGTCCCGTGTTCAGCTGATGGAAGTATCCGAAAAAATACTTCGACGCCCGCGTCGCCGCGATCTTCTTCAGGTCATCTAACTCGGGCTTGAACTTGCTCTCGAGGTATTCGTCATAGAGCTCGTTCGGCTCCATCACATGCCCGTCGGCGTCGACTACTCTGTTGCCGTTGAACATTTGATCCACTTATCGCGCCTGATGGACCGAAACTCAAGATACCTCGCCTGCTGTCATTCTCACTTTGTCATTCTGAGCGCAGCGAAGAATCCCGGATCTTTCTCGACGCCGGCCGACGCATCCCCAATCACGCATCAAGCGATGTTTCAGGTGCGGTGTTGCTGCCGCTCGGGTGCGCAGTTCGATATCGCCATGATTGAGGCTGCAGTTGCCAGCACCGCAAAAGATCCGGGATTCTTCGCTCCGCTCAGAATGACACAATAGAGGCAGCGGCGGCCGCTAACCATTTCCTTTCTCCATATAGCACCCCGCAATCGCACCGCTATAAAATGTCCGGCTGGAGAGTCGCATCGCGCATGAGCGACAGAGAGAAAGAGGCGCTGTATATCGTTCGCCGTCTGGTCGATTCCGGCTTTCGCGCCGTTTTCGCCGGCGGATGTGTGCGCGATCGAATCCTCGGCATCGAGCCCAAGGATTACGACATCGCCACCGACGCGCGCCCCGAAGTTGTGCTTCGAATGTTCGACCGCACCGTCGCGGTCGGAGAGAAGTTCGGCGTGATCGGCGTAGTGCTCACCGACGGCAAGCCGATCGAAGTCGCGACCTTTCGCGCTGACGCCGAATACACCGACGGACGCCGTCCTTCGTCGGTACGCTTTGGCGCAATCGAGGAAGATGCGATTCGCCGCGACTTCACTATCAACGGAATGTTTTACGATCCGATCGCCGACCAACTGATCGATCTGGTCGGCGGGATGCGCGATCTGCGCGCCGGAATTATCCGCGCGATCGGAAATCCGTACGACCGTTTCGAGGAGGACCATCTGCGCATCCTGCGCGCTGCCCGCTTCGCCGCGCGCATGAACTTCACGATCGATCCCGCGACCTGGGCTGCGATGAAACGCGCCGCACCGACGATTCGTGATATCGCGGCTGAGCGAATCGGCGAAGAAATCGTGATGATGATGACCGAGGGCGCCGCCGCGCGCGCGATGGACCTGATGATGGACAGCGGGCTGATGCAAATTCTGCTGCCCGAGGTCGTCCGCATGCGCGGATGCGATCAGCCCGAGAATTTCCATCCCGAGGGCGACGTCTACACGCATACGCGGATCGGCGTCGCGATGCTGCCCGCGAACTGCACCGAGACTGTCGCGTTCGGCATCCTGCTGCACGACATCGCCAAACCGCAGTGCCGCGCGATCGTCGGCGACAAGGTCACATTCTATGGGCACACCGACGAGGGCGCCGTGATCGCTGCGAACATGCTCGCACGGCTGAAACGCTCGCGCGCAGTCCAGGAGCGGGTCGCGTACCTGGTGAAGAATCATCTGAAGCTCTGCATGGCGCCGCGGATGCGCCCTGCGACGCTCAAACGAATGCTCGCGGAAGACGGATTCGACGAGCTGATGGACGTGGCGTTCATGGACGCGATGGCGTCGAGCTCCTACCTCGGCTACTGGCATTTTTGCCGTCATGCGATGACGACGATGACCGCGGCCGAGATTCGGCCGCCGCGTTTGATTGGCGGCGAGGACCTGAAGCAGTTGGGGTTCACGCCGGGGCCTCGCTTCAAGGAAATTTTGAAGGACGTCGAGGACCATCAGCTCGACGGCGCGCTCGAAACCCGCGAAGCCGCGCTCGAATACGTGCGCGCGCATTACGACACAAGCGCCGCCTAGGTGCTGCGCGCTATCGCCATAACCAAGCGCTTCGGCCGCACGCTCGCGCTCGACGGCGTCGATTTCGAGGCGCGTCCCGGCGAAATTCACGCGCTGGTCGGCGAGAACGGCGCGGGCAAAACCACGCTGATGAATGTGCTGGCGGGCTCGCTCGCGCCCGACCGTGGCGAGGTCCTGCTCGACGACCAGCCCCTGCAGGCAGGCTCTCCGCGCGTTGCGCTGGAGGCGGGAATCGCGGCGGTGCATCAGAGCCCGATGCTGTTCGAGCGGATGACGTGGGAGGAAAATCTCGCGCTCGGCGGCTTCGACACCGGCAGCGAATTGCTGGACCTCGAGGCGGTCGCGACGCGGGCGCGAGCGCTCGCCACGAAACTCGGTTTCGAGCTGCCGCCTCCCGGCACTACCGTCGAGAATCGTTCGGTCGCCGAGCGCGTCCGGCTCGAAGTGCTGCGAGCGCTCAGCTTCAATCCGCGCGTGCTGATTTTAGACGAGCCGACCAGCGTCCTCGCGCCCTCGGAGCTCCACGCGTTCCTCGACCTGCTGCGTAACCTCCGCGGCGAAGGCCGAATCGTCGTCTTGATAACGCACAAGCTGGCCGAGGCGATCGCGGTTGCCGATCGAATCACCGTCCTGCGCCGCGGCCGCGTCGTCGCACGCACCACTGCAACCGAGACCAGTGAAGAAAAGCTGGCCGGATTGATGATTGGCGAAATCGTAACCCAACCCGATGCGGCCGCGGGGCGATTGCAGCCGGGCGAGCCGGTATTGCAGATGGAAAATCTGTCGCTGGCTGATCGCACCGGCCGACGTATTCTTGACGGCATATCTTTTCACGTCGCCGCCAGCGAGATCGTGGGAATTGCCGGCGTCGACGGCAACGGACAGACCGAGTTGGTCGAGTTACTCGCCGGGGTGCGCAAGCCGAGCGAGGGGAAAATAATTTCACGCGGCGCGATGGCGGTGATACCGCAGAATCGCGACCTCGACGGGCTCATCCTCGACATGCGGCTGTGGGAGAACCTGATTCTCGCGCGTCCGCTCCGGGAGCAGGTGACGTCGCACGGATGGCTGAACACTTCGCGCGCGATCGATCTCTCGCGCGAGCTGATCGTGCGGTTTCGGATTCGCGCGCCAGGCCCCGAGACGATTGCCGGCGCGCTTTCGGGCGGGAATCGCCAGCGGCTCGAGGTGGCGCGCGCGATCGCGTCGCAACCGCTGGTAATAGTCGCGCACAATATCTGCCGCGGCCTCGACCTCGCCGCGACTGCCGAAGTGCATCGCAGGATTCTCGACTTCGCCGCGGCCGGCGGCGCCGTGCTGCTGATTTCGAGCGACCTAGACGAATTACTCGCTATCTGCGGGCGGCTTCTGATTATCAGCCGCGGAAAAATCCGCGAGACGAGCCCCGACGAGCGCGATCCCGAGCGGCTGGGCCTGCTGATGTCCGGGGCGCGCGACTGATGCTGTCCTCGATTGCGAAACCATTCGCGGCGCTGGCGCTCGCGTTCGCATTGATCGCGATCGTGCTGGCCGCGCTCGGCGCAAATCCATTCAGCGTGTTTGCGGCGCTGGGCGAAGGCGCATTCGGTACCTGGTACGCCTGCGTCGATACGATTGTGAAGTCCACGCCGCTGATCTTCACCGGGCTCGCCGTCTCGATCGCATTCTCGGGAGCGCTGTGGAATATCGGCGCCGACGGACAGCTCACGATCGGCGCGATCGCTGCCGGCGCAATCGGGACGCATCTCGCCGATTTTCCGCATTCGATCGCCGTCGCAATCATTCTCACCGCAGGCGCGGTGGGCGGCGCGGTATGGGGCGGCATCGCCGGATGGCTCCGCGCCCGACGCGACGTCAACGAAGTGATCAGCACCATCATGCTGAACTTCGTCGCCGTGCAGATGCTCAGTTGGATGGTGCACGGGCCCCTGATGGAACCGTCGCGCGCATATCCGACCAGCTCGCCGATCGCGTCCGCCGCCGAGCTCGAATTCTACTTCACGCCGAGCCGACTCAACCTCGGGATGCTGCTGGCAGTCGTGCTCGCCGGCGCGTGCTACATGCTGCTGTTCAACACCAGCGCCGGATTCGAGTTGCGCGCGATGGGCCGCAACCGACGCGCCGCGACGTTTTTCGGTGTGCGAATCCCCGCGCTCACCGTCTGGGTGATGGCGTTGTCGGGCGCGCTCGCCGGGCTGGGCGGCGCGGTGCAGGTATCCGCGATCTCGCATCGATTGTACGAGAAGCTCTCGCCCGGCTGGGGCTTCGAGGCGATCGCGGTCGCCTTGGTCGCGCGCCTGAATCCCCTCGCGATCGTACCCGCCGCTCTCCTGTTCGGCGCGCTCGACAACGGCTCGCAGGCGATGCAGCGGACGCAGGGGATCTCGCCCGAGTTGGTGCAGGTCATCCAGGCGCTCGTGATTTTGATCATCCTCGCCTTCGACACGCCTGCGTGGAGCGGGCTCCGCGAGAATATTTTCGGCGCGTCCGGCGACGACGCTTCCGCAGTGCCTCCGGTCGCGGAGATGCCCGATGCTTGAAGCGTTCCTCGTCTCCGTGATCACGATGGCGACGCCCATCCTGCTGGCCGCGCTCGGCGAGTTGATTGTCGAGGAAAGCGGCGTCGTCAATATCGGTATCGAAGGGGCGATGCTCTCGGGCGCGTTCGCCGCGCTCACCATCGCGTTTTTCAGCGGCAGCACCGCGCTCGGCCTGGCTGGCGCAATCGTGGCGGGCGTCGCGATCAACGCGATCTTTGCAGTCCTGGTCGTGAATCTCGCCGTCAACCAGGTCGTCACCGGGACCGCAATCAGCATCCTTGCACTCGGTTTGACCGGAGTTTTCTATCGCAAGCTGTTCGGCGTGACCGGCAAGGCGTTCATGGTAGCGCCGATGGCGAAAATACCGCTCGGACCGCTCGCGCGAATTCCGCTGCTCGGCCCGGTGCTCTTCGATCACAACGCGCTGGTATATCTCACGTTCATTCTCGTGCCCGCGCTCTGGTACGTGATCGCGCGCACGCGCTACGGACTCCGGCTGCGCGCATGCGGCGAGCGTCCCGAAGCGGCCGACGCGCTCGGCCTCGGCGTTATCGCAATCCGTTGGCAGGCGCTGCTCGTATCGGGCGCGCTGACCGGACTGGCCGGCGCGTTCCTGACGCTCGCGTATGCCAACACCTTCGTCGAGAACATCTCGGCCGGCCGCGGCTTCGTCGCACTGTCGGTAGTGATAGTAGGACGCTGGAATTCATGGGGCCTCGCCGCCGCATCGCTCCTATTCGGCGCCGCGATGGCTCTACAATTCGGCTTGCAAGCGCTGGGCACCGTCGTTCCGTACCAGCTATTCCTCGCGCTGCCCTATGCGCTGACTCTACTCGTATTGGCAGGATTCGGAGGCCAGGCAGCAGCTCCAAGCGCTCTCGGCGAGCCTTATAGGCGGCAATAGTCTTTCTTACCTCTACCCCCGTGAGAGGTCGACGTGAGTCTGCGAGCGGCGGGTGAGGGCGCCGGCATCGAGCTCGATTCATACGCCCTCACCCGGGCCAGGCGCGTCCTCTGGGAGAGGTAAGAATCGGACCTCGGTCCAGGGGGATTTCAGCCGACTATTATGGCGTGTCCAGGCAGTCCAACCATTTAATTTCTCAAGCTTTTTTCGTGTCATTCGACAATTATTCGCCCTTGTATCCGACCCCTCATTTTCGCGTCTAAATAGGTAGAGGTACAGAGCAATGAAACGAAAATTACTCACAGGACTAGCAGCTCTGTCGCTCCTCGTTTGTCTGGTTTCGACTCAGGGCTGCTACGACGTGGACTATCCAGGTGGATATGGCTACGGCGGCGGATATCCTGCCTATTCATATGCACCCGCGTACGGATACGGATGGGGCCACCCGTGGGGCTTCGGCGACTACGGTTGGGGTCACGGATGGGATCATGATGGTTGGGCTCGCGGCTACGGCGGATGGGGTCATGGAGGTGGATGGGGTCACGACTATGCTGGCGGATGGGGCGGTCATGGCGGTGGATGGGGCGGCGGTCACGGCGGCGGATGGGATGGCGGTCATGGTGGTGGATTTGCGCATGGCGGTGGCGGTCATGGCGGTGGCGGACACGCTTCCTATGCCCACTCAGGACATGGTGGCGGACACCATCGCGGCTGATTCAAACGGGCATCGAATTTCACCTGCGCAATCGTGTAGTGTGACTTTCGATGTCCACCCCTCTGCTCTCAGTTAGAGATTCTTCATTTCCGATGGCGGACTGCTCGCCCTGCGGCAAATCGGTGCTGACCTACGTCGCTCTCGACGACAACAACGGTACCGAACGCCGCATCTGCGTGCATTGCGATACTCCGATTGCTGAAAATCTCAAATGGGTCTCGCCCGGCGAACTCGAGCAGGCGGGTTACTATTTCGGCCCGCCGCCTGCTGAGGGCGAGAAGGGCGGATGCAGCACCGGCTGCGGCAGTTGCGGCGTCAAGAAGAACTGAGCGCGCCCGTCTGGCGCAGTGCTTCATACACGACAATCGAAACGGCATTCGAGAGATTCAGGCTGCGCACGCCTGCCTCGAAAATTGGAATCCGATACGCTCGGTCCGTTCTCTCCGACAGGAATTCCTTGCCGAGGCCTTTGGTCTCGCCGCCGAAGAACAGGAAGTCGCCACGCTTGTACTGCGCGTTGAGATATGAAGTGGGACCGTGCGTCGAGAAGAACTTCGATTTCGCGTGCGGGGAATCAGGATGGAGACTCGTGAATTCGCCCCATCCTTCGTACGTGCACAAATCCACCAGCGGCCAGTAATCCAGCCCCGCGCGTTTGAGATAGCGATCCTCGAGCGAGAATCCCAGCGGACCTACCAGGTGCAGCCGCGCTCTGATTGCCGCGGCCAGCCGCGCGATCGATCCGGTGTTCTGCGGAATCTCGGGACGAACCAGGACGATATGCAGATTCGGCTCGGCTAGATTCATCAGGAGTTTGCGGCAGGCGCACCGCCGATCGGATATCGATGACCCCGTAGGTTCACGTAGAAGCGGCCGGAGTCGTCGGACTCGAAGCGATCGCTCAGATGGTAGTAGGCCGAGCGCAGAAATCGCGCGCGATCTTTGCCGCCCTTCACCCGCGCATACAGCACATTGCCGGCGCCGACTTCGAGCGCCGCGGGATCGAGCGGTTCGCGAGTGTCGTCGTTCAGCACCATCACGAATCCGCCCAGCTCATCGTCCTCTAGCGCCTTGACGACGTACGGCGTGTCCTCGACCGTGATCGACGCGCGTTCTTCGGCGACTTGAAGGTAGTAGCTGCCGTCTGGATTGCGCTTAATACTCTGGCTGAACAGCAGCGCGATTCGCGGATTGTCGATCCGCTCGTCGTCGCTGTACCAGTTGCCGTCGCGCCGAAACGAGATTTTCCCCGATTCGACAGTATAGAAGCCCGCTCGCGGCATTATTTTCTATTTCTCACGGCTATCGAGGATAATCGTTACCGGCCCGTCGTTGACGAGATCCACTTCCATCGTGGCGCCGAACTCACCCGTTTCAACTTTAACATCGCGAGTCCTCGCGAGCGAGAGAAAATGCTCGTAGAGACGGCGCGCCTCGTCCGGCGCAGCGGCTTTTGTGAACGACGGCCGCCGGCCTGAATTGGTATCTGCCAGCAGCGTGAATTGCGACACCACCAGCATCGCGCCGTCGACCTGCGCAATCGACAGATTCATCTTGCCCGCGTCATCGGCAAATACCCGCATCCCGACGATTCTATCTACCAGGAACGCCGCATCCGCCTCGCCGTCGCCTCCCGCAACTCCCAGCAGCACGACCAATCCGCGCCCTATCCTGCCTGCCACTCGCCCCTCGATTCGCACTTCGCCTCGGCTGACGCGTTGAACAACTGCCCGCATACTTGCGTCATATAATAGAGACCCCCAAGCTCGTACCAGCCTTACCCTTGAAAAACCGAAAACCCTTTGTGGTCAGCGCGGGCGTTCGCGTACTATAATTTGACCAACAATGATTCCTGTCTTGTTCCACCTGGGCCCGCTGACTGTTTACAGCTACGGGCTGATGATGGCGCTGGGATTCCTGGCGGCCGACTACGTTATCCGCCTCGAATGCATCCGGCGTGGACTCGACCCCGAATATTCGTCGTCGATTGTGATCGCAGCCGCCGTGGCGGGACTGATCGGATCGCGCGTTTACGCCATCCTGGACGACCTGCCGACCTACCTTGCCGATCCCAAGTCGATGATCTTTTCGGGTTCGGGATTCGTGTTTTACGGTGGCATGATCGGCGGACTGCTCGGCGCATACCTGGTCTCGCGCTGGTATCGAATCAGCTTCGCGGTGACCGCCGACATGTGCGGACCTGCACTCGCAATCGGACAGGCAATAGGCAGAATCGGATGCCAGCTCTCCGGCGATGGCGACTGGGGCCTGCCGTCCACTGTGCCGTGGGCGATGTCGTATCCCAAGGCAATAGTTGGTTGGACTCCGGACACGGTACTGAAACTGGGCGACCACTATCAGTTGGTGCCGGCCTGCTCCAGCGTGGCGGACTGCCTCAACGTCCGCGTGCATCCAGCGCCGGTTTACGAAACCATTCTGTATGTCGGCGTGTTTATAATATTGTGGTCGATGCGCAAGACGTCTCATCCGGCCGGGCGCATCTTCTACTGGTACCTGCTGCTGGGGGGAGCCGCCCGCTTTGTCGTCGAGTTCTGGCGAGTCAATCCGCGAGTCTTTTACATGTTCAGCGAGGCGCAACTGATCGCCTTCGCTATGATGGTCATCGGCGGAGTTGCGTTAATTCTGACCAGGGAAAAAAATCCTGCAGTAAAGGATCAGGGCGAGAAGGTAAGTCGTGAGGCTGTCGGAGCGGCTCGCGCCTGAACGCAATGCAGATCAGAGACAGAGTCCTCTACCTGGTCGCGGGTATCGTCGTGGCGACGGGCCTCGCGCTGGTCGTGCTCAGCGGACATCGCGGCGCACGCATCGCGACTTCTTCGGGAATCGGCAGCGGCTCCGAGGCTCCGGTGGCGGCGGGCAGCCAGGCGGCGAATTTCCAGCTCGAGAAGCTCGATGGGACCACGGTTTCGCTCGAGTCTCTGCGAGGCAAAGTTGTTTTTCTGAACGTATGGGCGACATGGTGCGAGCCCTGCCGCGAGGAAATGCCCTCGATGCAGACCCTGTACGACTCCTTCAAGAGCAACAAGGACTTCGTGATGCTGGCCGTAAGCCAGGACGTCAAGGGCCGCGCGGCAGTGGCGCCGTACGTCGCCAAGAACGGCTACCACTTCACCATCCTGCTGGATCCCGAGAACAAAATCGGCGAGACTTACGACGTCAGCGGAGTGCCCGAAACCTTCATAATCGATCGCAAGGGACAGATTGTCGCGCACCATATGGGCGCGTTCGATTGGTCGCGGCCCGACGTCAGGGACGCACTGCAGCAATTGCTCGACTCGAAACAGGGGTAATTACGGACCGTACAACGTAACGAAAGGATGCCGCGGGCGTATGCATCAACACGCGGCATCTGCTTAAATGAACAACTCAAATTAAAGGGTTCCGACAGTGGTTAATGTCGAATGATTAAAAGACATCGATGGTCCATCACGTTGGCGGTCTCGTTGGTCGCGTGCTTCCTCCTCCTGCAAGAGGTCGCCGTTCGCCGAGCCCAGGCGCTCTCGAATGACACCTACCAGGAGCTCGACACCTTCGCGAGCGTGCTCGCAATCGTGCAGAAGAACTACGTTGAACCGGTCACGACCAAAAAGCTGATCGACGGCGCAATCAGCGGGATGCTGGCGTCGCTCGATCCGCATAGCGCGTACCTGACGCCCGACCTCTACCGCGACCTCGAGGTCGAGACGCGCGGCAGTTTCGGCGGTCTCGGCATCGAGATAACAATCAAGAACGGCGCGCTCACCGTCGTGGCGCCGATCGAGGACACGCCCGCATATCATGCGGGAATCAAGGCCGGCGACCAGATCATCAAGATTGACGACGACTTCACCAAGGACATGTCTCTCACCGACGCCGTCAAGCGGATGCGCGGACCCAAGGGCAGCAAGATCAAGCTGACCCTGCATCGCAACGGCGTTCCCGAGCTCTTCACCGTCAGCCTCGCGCGCGACGTCATCAGGATTCAGTCGGTCAAAGCGAAAATGCTTCCTGAGGGCTACGGCTACATCCGCGTAACCACCTTCCAGGAGAACACCGGCGACGGCGTCGAGAAGGCGATCGACGACTTCGAATCGAAGAACCATGGCAAGGTCAAAGGAGTGGTCTTCGATCTGCGCGACAACCCGGGCGGATTGCTGAACCAAGCCGTGAAAGTCTCCGACGATTTCCTCGACGGCGGCCTGATCGTCTATACCCAGGGACGCGAGGAGAATCAGCAGCAGAAGTATTTCTCGCACAAGAAAAAAGATTGGGTCGACTATCCAATGGTAGTGCTGGTCAACGGCGGCAGCGCCAGCGCCAGTGAAATCGTCGCGGGCGCGTTGCAGGATCAGAAGCGCGCGGTAATTCTCGGCACCCAGACCTTCGGCAAAGGCTCGGTGCAGACCATTCTGCCGCTCGACGATCATTCAGCGCTGCGCCTGACCACCGCGCGCTACTACACTCCCGCGGGCCGCTCGATCCAGGCCGTGGGTATCACGCCGGACGTCGATGTGGCCCCGCCCAAGGAAACGCTGGCGTCGATAACCCAGGAGGGCGGCGAGTTCGACGAGAACCCGGAAATCCACGAGGCCGATCTGCCGCATCACTTCCAGAACGGTCAGAAGAAGGGCGACAAGACTGCCGCGCCGGGCAGCGAAAGTACGGCTCCTGGAGCAGCCCCTGAGAAGAGCAACAAGGGCGGCCCTGCGGCCAAGGGCGCCAAGGCCAAAGAGGAAAAGGACGTCCAGCTCGATCGCGCGATCGACATCCTGAAGCACTGGAACACGTTCAAGCTCCAACTGGCCAAGGGCGAACTCCAATCCGCCTCAGCCGCCGAGGCCAGCAAGTCAAAAGGCGACTAGCAGGTAGCAACAAAGAGAGTGCGCAACGCGCCGGGCATCACGATGATGTCCGGCGCTTTTTTATGCTGGCGCTTTGGCGTCGGGCGCGATCAAGCCGAACTTACCCATGATCACCTGATGCTGCCCCTCCATCCGGCGCAGGATGTCGAGCATCACTTCGTCCTGCTGCTCGAGATGCGACATGATCGATTTCAGCTCGTCCTCAGCCTTGCAATTTACTTCGTAATCCTGCTCAGCCATCAGCCGGTCCTTCGCGGCCTGCCGATTCTGCGACATCATGATGATCGGCGCGGCGTATGCGGCCTGAAAACTCAGCGCGAGGTTGAGCAGGATGAACGGATAAGGATCCCAATGATTCATGTAGCCGACGACGTTCAGAGAGATCCAAATCGCCAGGATGATCGACTGCACGATGATGAACGGCCAACTGCCCATCACGGTCGCTAGCCGATCCGCAATTCGTTGCCCGGTAGTCAGCTTCTCGGCATCAACCTGGTTGATGTTGATGACAGGCTTATGCCGATGAACGTGCCGAATCCGCTGCCGTTCCCATTTCTCGACGACTGGCGCGTGGTCGTTAGTCATTGATTCCTCCCTCGATCGTGGATCGCGAACCCCGGCTTGATGGTAGCTTCAACATCGAGGCTGATCACTCCATGGGACGACGATTCCTCATCACCGGCACCGGCCCGCGCGTCGGTAAAACTACAATCGCATGCGCGTTGGGATTCGCGATGCGCGCCCGCGGTCTGCGCGTCGGCGTGATGAAGCCGGTCGACACCCTCGATTCTCAGGATGCGCAAGCACTGGCACTTGCCGTTGGTTCCACTATGCCGATGGATTTGATCTGCCCCTATCGCCGCGACTCAACGCCCTCAGCTGCCGACGCGCCCGACCTCGCGCACATCGCCGAATGCTTCAACAAAATCGTCATGCAAAACGACGTCGTGATAGTCGAAAGCTCAGACCTGATCGATTTCGCCGACCTGGCCGCAACCCTCGACCTCGAAGTAATCGTGATAGTGGGAAACCGCCCCGGATACGCCGCCGCAGCCACGCTAACGATCCAACGCTGCGAGACCCGCGGACTAAAAATCGCCGGCTACATCCTCTGCGATTGCGACCCAACCCCATCACTCGACGCCGACTCACTCCAACAAACCCTCAAAGCCTCTTATCTCGGACGTATGCGCCACCGCGAACCCCTGTCCCGCACAATCGTCGAAAAGCTCATCTAAATTTCAAACTTAGTGGCACAGGCTTTAGCCTGTGATTTTCTGGTCCATGCCAATCCAGGAAAGAATCACAGGCTGAAGCCTGTGCCACGTGTGGTTCCGGGTTCAAGCTGCACGCCAGCGAGTTCACGCCGAAGGAGTGAAACCCACCGCGGGTTTCACTACAATGAGTTCCTATTCCCACTATCTAGGCCGGATGCGTCGAAAAGCCTGTCTAATCCACCATATAGTTGCGCGCCAACCCGTTCTGATAAGCTAATCGACTAATGGCGGGCCAGCTCAATCTCTCCTTGCGCGGCCATCGCACGGGTCTGATCACGGTATCGGACCTGGTGCGGATGGTGCGCGACACGCTCGACGCCGGGCTCGGCGAGGGCTGGGTCGTCGGCGAGATCTCGAACGCCCGACTGGCGCCGTCCAATCATTTTTATTTCACTCTCAAAGACTCGCGCAGTTCGATCAACGTCGTGATGTTCAAATCGGCGTTTCAGCGGATGCGCTTTAAGGTCGTCGACGGAATGGAAGTGATCGTTCGCGGCCGCGTGCAGGTCTTCGAACAGCGCGGCGCGCTGCAACTCTATGCCGAGGAGATGGAGCCGCGAGGCGTCGGCGCATTGCAGGTCGCATTCGAGCAGTTAAAGCGGCGGCTCGAAGCCGAAGGCCTGTTCGATCGTGCGCGCAAACGCGCGATGCCTTATCTGCCGCGACGCATTGGAATTGTGACGGCGCGCGGCGGCGCAGGACTCCGCGACATGCTGCGCATCTTGTTCGATCGCTTCCCGAGCGTGCAGGTGATTTTCAGGCCCGCGAGAGTGCAGGGCGATGGCTCCGCGCAGGAAATCGCCGACGCGATCGCCGACCTCAATCGCGACGGCCGCGCCGAGGTGTTGATCGTCGGGCGCGGTGGCGGATCGCTCGAAGATTTGTGGGCCTTCAACGAGGAAGTAGTCGCACGCGCGATTTTCCGATCGCTGATTCCGGTAATTTCCGCCGTCGGCCACGAAGTCGATTACACTATCGCCGATTTCGTCGCCGATCTGCGCGCGCCCACTCCCACAGCCGCCGCGCAGATAGTCGTGCCTAGCCTGGTCGAGTTGAAGGAGCGCGTCGAAGCTCTCGGCGCGTCGCTCGCGAGCGTGATGGATCGCGAACTGTTGGGCCAGCGAGAATCGGTGGACGACCTGGCGGATCGCATCCGCCATCCCGGCAGCATTGTCGCCGACGCGCGCGATCGCGTCGCCACCCTCGACGCCGAGCTCGCCGACGCGGTCTCGTTGCGAATCGCGGAAGGTCGTCGCAGCGTCCGCGAGTTGCGCTTGCGTCTACGCAGTCCCGACGCCGCCGTGCGCGACCTGCGCCTTCGCACCGCCAGGCTCCGCAATAATCTTGTTCATGGTGTCGCGTCCGCTCTGGAAGCCAAACGACGGTTACTCGGCGCGAAAGCTGGACGTCTCGACGCGTTGTCGCCGCTCAAAGTTCTGGACCGCGGTTACTCTGTCGTGATCAACAAAACAAATTCGCGCGCGGTGCTCGACGCCGCGACGGTGAAGTTCGACGACGAGCTCGATATCAGGCTGGCGAAGGGCCGGCTCAGCGCGCGCGCAACCGGCCGTTCTCTGTAGACGATGAGTACGAAGCCGAAAAAATTTGAGGATGAGCTCAAGGAACTCGAGACGATTGTCAGTCAGATCGATTCGGGCGAGCTCACCCTCGACGAATCGATCGGAGCCTTCGAACGCGGCGTGATGCTGGTGAAGGCGCTCAATGGGAAACTCGACGAGGTCGAGCGCAAGGTCGAACTGCTAACGCGGAGCGCCGGCGGCGAACTGCGCACGGCGCCCTTTGAACCATCGTCTGAGACTGAAAACGAAAACGAAAACTCCGCCGGCGCAAAGGACGACGACGAAACACCCTTCTAACAACGGTTCCGGCGCGAAGCCCAAGGCCAAAACCCGCACCCGGCGCGCGTCCGCGCCGCTGGCCCGCTTCCGGCTCGACGCCGAAATGGCGCGCCGCGGTCTCGCGGACAGCCGCGAAATCGCCCAGCGCCTCATCATGGCGGGACGCGTTCGCGTCAACTCGCGCCCGGCCTACAAAGCCGATCTCAAGGTCGATTCCGAAACGCCGATCGATCTGATGGCGGGCGCGCCGCAGTTCGCTTCCCGCGGAGCGTACAAGCTGATCGCCGCGCTCGAGCACTTCGGCATCTCGGTAGAAAATAAGCTCGCGATGGACGTCGGCGCCTCGACCGGCGGCTTCACCGACGTGCTCCTGCGCCGCGGCGCCAAGGCCGTCATCGCAATGGACGTCGGCTACGGCCAGCTCGCCCTCAAGCTCCGCGAGGATCCTCGCGTCACCGTGCTCGACCGCATGAACATCCGCCTCGCCGCGCCGACCGACTTGCCGCACGCGCCCGAGCTCGTGACTATCGACACCAGCTTCATCTCTCTGCGCCTGGTGATTCCCGCAGTGCTCGCGCTGGTCGCGCCGCGCGCCGAGATTGTCGCGCTGATCAAGCCGCAGTTCGAAGTTGGCAAGGGCAAGGTCGGCAAGGGCGGCGTCGTCAAGGACGAAAAGCTGCGGCGCGAAGCGGTCGCGGGCATCGTCGAGTTCGCGCAGAAAATTGGCCTCGATGTGATCGGCACGCTTGAATCGCCGATTGAAGGCGCGGCAGGAAATCGCGAATATCTCGCGTTCATTAAGTTCCCCGGCGAACACGCCAAATGACGCGCGCATGGGCGGTTGGCTTGGATATGGGTGGCACCAATATCCGGTGCGCAGCCGTATCCGTCGCCGGCGACGTCCTGCTGATCGAGCATGGCCCCTCACTCGCGTCGCGCAAGGCCGGCGACGTCGCTGAGAATATCGCAGCGCAAACTCTTCACCTGCTCGACACCGCGCGACGCCGCGGACTCGGCTCGCCGCGCGCGATCGGTGTCGCCGTGCCAGGTCCGCTGGATGTGCACACCGGCACCGTGATGCAAGCGCCGCACGTCGCCGCATGGCGATCGTATCCGCTGCGCACCAGGCTCGAAGCGCTGATCGGCCGCAAGGTGGTCCTCGACAACGACGCCAACGCATGGGCGCTCGGCGAATATTGGCGCGGCGCCGCGCGTGGACGTCGCGACGTCGTGCTGCTGACTCTCGGCACCGGTGTCGGCGGCGGACTCATCGTCGGCGGCAAGCTCGTATACGGTCGCAGCGGGATGGCCGGCGAACTCGGTCACGTGACTGTCAATCCCGACGGCCCCCCATGCGATTGCGGCTCGCACGGATGCCTCGAGGCCTACGCCTCGATGTCCGGCCTGCGCGGCCTGGTCGAGGCACGCCTCGGCGTAACGCCCGGGTCTCCGCTACCGCCGCAAATTGTGGATTCTGAAGGAAATTTCTCGGTGCGAGGTCTCTCGGCCCAGGCTCGCCGCGGCGACCAGCTCGCGCTCGAGGCCTTCGCCACCGCCGGCCACTATCTCGGAATCGCCATCGCGTCGTTTCTCAATACCTTCAACCCCGAGTTGGTCGTGCTCGGCGGCGGCGTCGCTGGCGCCCTCCCGTATATGCGCAAAACCATGACTGTCCAGGTCCGCGCGCGAGCCTTCACCGCGATCGCCTCGCAGTCCCGGATTGTGCGTGCCGCCCTCGGCCCCCGCGGCGGCGTGGTCGGTGCTGCCTACGCCGCTTTGCATCCTCCCACACGTCCTTAGCGTATCTGCTACAACCTAGACGGTAGGCTGAATCTGATGGATACTAGGAATCGGTTCGCAGGCAAAGGGTCCCTCATGAGCGTGCGACGGTATAGGTCGGCTTTTTCAAAACTTGCCCTCGCGGTGACGTTTATCGTTGCTGGATGCGGACTTGCGTTCGCGCAAGACTTCAACGAGAGCACCATCCCTCCGTCATCGCCGTCCTCGCGCGTCGTGCGTCCGCCGAGCGACACCGATCAGCCCGCCGACGCATCCGCGCCGAAGCCCGTCAAGCCGGCGAACATGATTCCCTACACGATTCGCCCCGGCGACACTATTGGCGCAATCGCATCGATGTTCGGGATCACGCCCGAGGAGCTCGCGCGCGCCAACCGGATGCATGTCGACGACGAGCTCCAGGTTGACGAGGTCCTCAAGGTTCCGCATCCGTTCACCACTGAGGTTTCGAACCTCAAAAATCAGGTCGAGACGCTGAGCGCGCAGCAGCAGGCGGCCGAACAGAAATCCGACGCCGCCGCGGATCAGATCAAAACGCTCCAGGGCCAGGTGCAGCAGCTGACCGGCGATAACCAGGACTTGCAGAGCAGCGTCAAGGTATTGCCATGGTGGAAGGCGACCGCCATCAGCCTCGGAATCGGCGCGCTCATCATGTTCGGCGCGATGACACTGACGATGTTCGAATGGTGGCGGATGCGCCGCCGGTTCATGGCGTTGGCCGCGATGACCGACGCGCTTAGCCGCCTCGACTACAAGTACAAGGCGATGTTCGCGAAGGCGGAATTGCGGTTGCAGCAGCTCTACGGACGCCGCCGCGGTGGAATCACCGAAGGGCAGCCGCGCCCCCGGATGCCCGAGGAAATGGAAATCGATCGGCTCAACGAAGAGCTCAAGCAGATTCTCGAGCTACATCTGCAGAAGATGGGCGCGAAACTGCCCGGCTCACGCCGCAAAGGATGGCGCGATCTGCTCGGCGGCGGCGACGTCGGCTCGACCGTCGAAGCACGCTCTTATCGACGTTAAACTTCAGCACGGAGGAACTTCGTCATGAAAAAATTCGCACTGATGGCAATCCTCGCGACTGTGATGGCCGCCCCTTATGCGCTCTCGTCGGCCAGCGGCACCCGCGCCTCAGACACCCCCGAATGCTGCGTGAAGAAGCAGTCATGCTGCCCGAGCGCATCATGTTGCAGCGGTGGCAGCCACGGCATGGGTGCCCACTGCATGCTCCACGCCGCCTCTCACTGATCGCTGTAGGACGGAATTTATTCCGTCAGACCCGAATCTCCAGGAGCAAACGATGAATCGTCTGACAAAACTAGGTCTGGGACTCGTCGCGGTAGTAGGACTCGCGGGCATGGCTATCGCCGCCGACACCAGCGAGACATCCGTCACCGGCAATCTCGAAGACGCCTACTGCTACGGCACGATGGGCGCGAAGGGCCCCGGCCATAAGCAGTGCGCGATCAAGTGCGCATCCGCGGGAATTCCAGTGACCCTAATCGAAAAAGGCACTGAGAAGTCCTACATCCTGCTACCCAACAAGGATGCGTCCCCGCTTCCGCAAAGCGTGATCTCGCGAATGGAAGATGAGGTCACAGTGACCGGCAAGGAATACAACAAGAACGGCACAGAATACTTAGTAGTAGAATCCGTGAAGTAGCCGCAGTCAAGCCTGTGCTAGCCCGCATCCTGCCAGGCGCATCGCAGCTACAGAACTACCATCCCCTGTTGGTGCACTTCCCCATCGCCTTCATCTACGGCGCGTCGCTGATGTATTTCCTAGCGTGGATAACCGCTAGCGAAAAGCTCCAATGGACCGCCCTCTGGATGCTGATACTAGCCACCATAAGCGCAGCCGCAGCCCTGACCAGCGGCTTCTACGCGGCACCCGGCCTGATGATTGCAGAGTCAGTCCGCAATGAACTACTAACTCACCACAAACACCTGATGGTAGCCGCCTCGATCCTAACCGGCTTGCTAACAGCTTGGGCACTAGCATCGCGACCAATGCCAACGCGAGCCCGCATCTTATTCCTGGGCGGCCTGATAGCACTGATGGCCCTAATCGCAGCCGGCGCAGACCTAGGCGGCGAAATGGTCTACGCCTACAACGCCGCCGGCTCAGCCTGTGCGCAGCCTATCGACTATAAGAAGTAACAGTCGGTCTTTGCCTTTAGTCGCAGCCTTAATTCAGTCGCCTTGGTTACTTTCATTGATTGGGGTGTGGTAGTTTCTTCTGGTTAGGGCGAGAGGAAACTAGTGAAGCTATCTTCTACCGAACTCGAACTCGCTTGGAAGCGCGTCAAAATCGATCAGGATCGAGTCTTCCTTAAGCATCCTTACGAAATCACGCTGATCGAACTCGACTCGAAGTCGTGACTCGACAGTTTGGGCACCGCCCTGGCCAATGGGGCTTATCGGCCTCAGCCCCTAATCTTATGTGACGTGCCAAAGAGTCCGATCACCGTTCGACCTGGTGGTCACTTGACGGCCCTTGATCGTGTAGCGTTCGCTGCATGCGTAGGCCGCTGCCTACCTGCGATCGGTAGCACATTGGCGTTGCAAACCGACCCCGCAGACTTCTTTTCTCTGTTCACTTCGGATGGTACGCCGGATTTCTCTTACCAACTCTCTTCCGATCCCTTTAAACCGAATTGGTTGAAGAGCCGATTTGAGTGCTGGAGGAGCTTCCGCGATGAAAGCCTGAAATCATTGCCTCCTGAAGTAACTCATGTTGTGTTTGCTGATGTCGCCGGGTTCTACGAAAACATAGATATTCCGACACTGATTTCCGACTTAAAATCGACTGGTGCTGACTCTAGTGCGATTGATCAATTGAGCGCCTGCCTAAATCGATGGGCGCACATTCGTAGCAGGTCGATACCGCAAGGTCACAGCGCAGCGGATATCCTAGCCAAGCTCTATTTGCATCCAGTTGACGTAACTCTGCGCGACTTGGGCTATCGACATCTTAGATTCGTCGACGATTTCAGAATATTCTGCCGTAGCCGAGTCGAAGCCATACGCGCATTAACAGATCTAACTCGTCAACTGAGGCTTCGAGGTCTCGTCCTCAATTCGGTAAAGTCGCAGATTCTTATTGCTAACCAAGCGCGGCGGAAGATCGATGGAACTATCCCGATCATCGAGGGCGTGCGCCAAAGTTTCGTAAAAAACATAACGGAGCTGATCGGAGCGGAGTACGTCACATCTGCCGAAGCACAGAGCGTTCTTGGCAAAAGCGCTGAAGAGATCCCTCTCAGCATTATCCAGAGCACATTAGAAGCCTATTTTCTGGAAGGACGGGACGATATATTCAGAGCGACTCTTTTCCATTTTCTAATTCATCGCCTCGGAGCCGCAAAGAGTCAATTTGCCCTTAAATATTGTTTGGAACTGCTCGGACGGCATCCCGAAGATACCGAAGACATTCTGAGATATGTCAGAGAGGTAGCGAGTCTCTCTGAGGTCTCCGATTCTCTTGCGAGCTACCTAGAATCGGATGCGGTATATGTTTACCAAATCTATCAGATCATGGAGTGGGTAGGTGATTTGCAGCAACGTCCTTCGGATCGCTTACTGGCAATTGCGCGCAAACTTTCCTTTGATGTTGCGACAGACCCGTCTCTTCGCTCCACCAGCATAAGGGTCATTGCTGACTGGGGTACGAACACAGATTTGTTGAGGCTGGAGTCCTCGTACAGCCATGCTAGAGGATCGTTGGAGCAAAGCGAAATTGTTTGCGCTCTACGGCGCTTGGAAGCAAGTAGGCGTAACGAGTTCTTCGGACGAGTTCAGAACGACAATGAGCTGAATCTACGGGCGGTCAAATGGGCCAAACGGGCGCATTCGTAGTCGATAGTTGTAAGGGCGGCGCTTCGAGCCACAAAGGCCTGGAAGGTCGGCCGTCGAAGAGGAAGCCGTAAGCTCGCACCGCGACGGCCGACCCAAGTACAGGCGTCACATCAGCAGGGGCAGGAGTTCCGGAGTGATCGAGTAAGAATAGTCCTTGCCGACCCACTCCGAAGAGATCGCCAGCGAACCCTTCGGACCATGTTTTCGCGCGAGTTTGGTGATGGCGGCGAGCTTCCCAGCGAGCGCTTTCAGATCCTGGACCTTGAGCGCCTTTACTAGATCTGTCCCCAAGATCCCCGGGTGGCTCTTCACAGCATCGACTACGTCTTGATGATTGTGAGCGACCAGATCCTTCCTAAATGCCTCGACGCTCTTGGCGTCCCATACTGGCGACGGTATAGGTGCCGTCGCGTTCGTGAAGACACTCGTACTACCGGGGTTTACCAGATCTAGGAGTTTCAGAACCTTGACGACTTGATCGACCTTTCCATTGAGATGAACCACGGTGGCCGTCATTTGCGTTTCCGACTCCATAAATACCTCTCGGGCTCTTATCGAGCGCAAAAAATATACTAACACACGATTGACGTATGTCAATCATGCGATAGTTATACGTCTATCATATTAAAACGAAACTGGTACGTTAGGCTCCTGACATTAGACTCTTCCGGAACCCCCGATTCCTTTTCAAATGCCACTCCCGGCTCATCGCTTCTTCGCGCGAGTCATGCCGCTCCGCATACAGCAAAAACCAAACGCGGCCGCGCGTCGACCGCGCCCCCGTGCCCGCATTATGCCGCGCGATCCGGCGCTCGAGATCGTTGGTCCATCCGACGTACGTCCGATACCCGTCAGGGCCGCAACTACCGAGAACGTAGACGAAGCATTCCATTCGCCAGCCGCCTCACGATTCGACTATGTTCGATCCCGAAGTAACGACACGGGAGAATTCTATGGGAACTGCCAACGGCCGCAAATCGATCTTTATCACCGGCGCCGCATCCGGGATGGGCCGCGAGACCGCGCGCCTCTTCCGCGAGAAGGGATGGTTCATCGGCGGCTACGACGTGAACGTCGACGGACTCCGCGCACTCGAAAAGGAATTGGGCGCGGACAATTGCGTCGTGCGAAAGCTCGACGTCACCGATAAAGCCGACTACGAGAAAGCGCTCGCCGAGTTCGGCGCCGCCACCGGCGGCAAGATGGACATCCTGTACAACAATGCCGGCATCGGCGTCGGCGGTTTCTTCGACGAGCAGCCGTTCGAGGACATCCTGCGCGTCGTGCGCGTGAACTTTATCGGCGTGCTCAACGGGATTCATTCCGCAATCGGCCTGCTGAAAGCGACGCCCAGCTCGCTCTGCTTCACCACCTCGTCCTCATCCGCGACCTACGGGATGCCCGGAATCGCGGTTTACTCCGCCACCAAACACGCGGTGAAGGGTTTGACTGAGGCGCTCTCGATCGAGTTCCGCCGCTACGGCGTGCGCGCGGCAGATACCCTGCCGGGCCTGATCGACACCGCGATATTGCCGCCCGGCACGGCAGAGCGCGCACCGAAAGAAGGAATGTTCCGGCTGATTCAGCCGATAGAAGTCGCCAGGATTGTCTGGGAGGCTTACAACTCCGACAAGCTGCATTGGTACGTCCCCGAAGAGATCGGCGACCTCGACAAAGCGGCAGGCAACAATCCCGAGCAGATGCGCGAACAGATCGTTCAGATGATGGCGTTCGCGGAAGCGTTGAACGTGGACCCGAAGAAGCAGTAGGAATTTTATGCGGGGCTGCGCGCCCCGCGCCCGCGGCAAGGGTGACCCCTGCACCCAGTATCGAGAAGAGCATGCACCACGTTTCACATTCAATAAAGTGATTCACCCTTCCAACAAGGAGCAGCTCACATGGCTAACGAACATATTCTGAAGGAAGTCAAAGACGGCGTCGCGACCGTCACGTTGAACCGTCCCGAAAAACTGAACGCATTCTCGGGCACGATGGCCGCGGACCTCTACGCGTCGTTCGCCGAGTACGACAAAGATGACGACGTGCGCGTGATCGTCGTCACCGGTGCAGGCCGCGCGTTCAGCGCGGGCGCTGACCTGTCGAGCGGCGGCAATACTTTCGATGCCGACGCGCGTGCGGAGCGTCGCGAACGTCCGGCGCTCGCGATTCGGCCGTGGAACGTCCGCAAGCCGATCATCGCTGCGATCAACGGGCCGGCGGTCGGAATGGGAATCACGCTGCCGATGCAATGGGACATCCGGGTCGCGGCCGAGAGCGCCCGAATCGGATTCGTGTTCGTGCGTCGCGGCGTTGTGCCGGAAGCGCTCAGCCTGTGGACCGTCCCACGAATGATCGGAGTGGCGAAGGCCAACGAACTGCTGATGACCGGACGGATCATCACCGCGCGCGAGGCGCTCGAGTTCGGAATCGTGAGTCACGTGTGGCCCGATGCGGAGTTCATGCCGAAGGTGCGCGAGATGGCGCTCGACATCGCGCAGAACACCGCGCCGGTGTCGGTCGCGATTACCAAGCGGATGATTTACGCGCTGCTCGCCGAACCGGAGGCTGAGAAAGCGCAGAAAGAAGATACGCGCGCGTTCGTGTGGGCGGGCAAGCAGCCCGACGCGTACGAGGGCGTCAGCGCATTCGTCGAGAAGCGCAAGCCCAAGTGGAAGATGAAGCCGTCGAAGGACGTCCCCGAATTCATCCCGACGATAAAGTGAGCGAGCTGGAGGCAGTTACCTCGGACGCGCCCGCGATTCCGACTGCGCCGGCTCGAACGGCGAGGCGTCGCGAGGCGTCGCTGCTCGCAGTGCTGGCGATCGCAGGCGCTGTGATCGAGTATCCGCTCGCCTTTGCGCTCAAATCCATCGACCGATCGGACCTGGCGCGCGCGCTGCCGTTCCTCGGCGTCACTGTCGTGATGGCGGCGCTGATACCGTTATCTCTTCGACTCAGCGCCGAGCTCGGATTGCCCGGTGCGCCACTGCTCGCGGCAAAGATCGCGGGCGAGAGATTGCACTTCTCGATTCGCAGCCTGCTACGCGTCTCGATTGGCTACGCATTCCTGGCTGCCCTCGCCGGCGCGAGCGTGCTGGTACTCGTGATCGTGCCGCTGGTGTTGATTCAGCGTGGCGGTGCCGGCCTCAAGTTGCCGAATACGCCGATGATGACGGTGGCGCCCGGCCGCATCGCGTTCGTAGGAGCATCGGTCGCAATCGCGGCGGCAGTCAGCGAAGAAATCCAGTTTCGATTTGTGCTCTACGCGATCCTCGGATGGATGCTGCGGCTGATGTCGCGCGACTCGCGAGGTCATCCGGGACGCCGCGCGCTGTGGGTTGTGACCATAGTGCAGGGTTACCTGTTCGGATTGATTCACCTGGCTCCACTGGCCGGGACGATGTTCCATAGCACACCGAAACTTCTGCTCGGCGCGTTGGTGATGCCGCAGACGTGGGAGGGTGTCGTGTTCGGACGCCTCTACTTGCGCCGCGGGCTGGAAGCGTCGATCATCGCGCACGCGTCGATGGACGTCGCCCTGTTCGCCTTCGCGGCGATCGGAGTGTCGCGATCGGGATGAACCCACGCTCTCACCAAAGGAGAAATCAGCGATGGCGGAAATGGGAATCTACGAAACGATGCGTACGCTGCGCGCCGTCAGGCGGCTGCGGCCCGATCCGATACCGGACGACGTGCTGCATCGCGTGCTCGAAGCGGCGACCTGGGCGCCGACCGGAGGCAACGTCCAGCCATGGCGGATAGTCGTCGTAAAAGATCGCGCGCTCAAAGAGCCGCTCGGCAAGCTCTACAACCAGCGATGGATCGCATACTCGAAGCAGTACCGCGGCGCGATCCCCGCGAGCGCTCCAGCGGAAGTGCGGGCGCGAGCCGAACGTACGCTGGCGGCCGGCGATTACCTGGGCGCGCATTTCGGCGAAACGCCGGTCATAGCGACGTTCTGCTTCAATCCGAAGAACATGGCGATCACGGATTCGAAGCAGGATCGCGTCTCAGTGGTCGGCGGCGGTTCGGTTTATACGGCGGTCGAGAACCTGTTGCTTGCATGCCGCGCCGAAGGACTCGGCTGCGTGCTGACGACTCTGCTATGCGAATGCGAACCGGAAGTGCGCAAGCTACTGTCGATTCCCGATTCCTGGTACACCGCCGCCGCGATTCCCATCGGCTACCCGGTCGGCCGCGGTCACGGCCCGCTGATAAGGCGTCCAGTCGAACAGCTTACGTACCTGGACACATGGGGCAAGCAAATTTTGAAGTAGGGAGTAGGGGCCTAACGGTTGCGGGGGAAGGATTTGAACCTTCGACCTCCGGGTTATGAGCCCGGCGAGCTACCAGACTGCTCCACCCCGCTTGGGCAGTGTATCTGCCGGTTGCGCGGCTGGTCAACATCGACGGCGGAAAATGCGCGTGGGCGTGTGAATGCAACGATCGCCGCATCGAGCCGGCGATCGCGTCGGGGGGTCAAATTCAAGTGGGGCGGGCCGCGGTGCTCGCCATTCGAACTTAGCCGGCGAGAATCCGGATGTTGCAGTTGCGATGGATCCTGCCGAACTCCATGATCTCTTTTTCGAGCGGGGTCGCGTCCGGCTTGGCGTCGGTGAGCATCAACTGCTTCGCGACGGGGTTGTCGATTCCGTCGGCTTCGACGTCAAGGTTGTGGTCGTCACAGATGATAAATGCCATTTGGTTGAAAGCACCTCGAACGAACCACCGTATAAGAATTTTTCGACGAAATGAACTGCCGGGCGGCAGACTCGCGGGCCGCGATTTGTGGTAAGCGTAATCGAGAAAACGTAAACGCGGGAGTCAATGCGATGAGCCTCAAGGGAAAAGCCGCGGCGATTGGAATTGGCGAACTCAAACCGGTCAAGGAACCCGGCGACCTGACCGCACTCGGATTGATGGCGCGAGTCGCGGCCGAGGCGATCGCGGACGCGGGGCTGGAGAAAAAAGACATCGACGGATTCCTGGTCGGCGTGCCGTTCTCGGATCCGGGAATGATTTATCCGGCGAGTGCGGCCGAAGTGCTCGGGCTCAACCTGCGGATGCTGAACCAGGTCGATATCGGCGGCGCGAGTCCGGCCGGGATGATCTGGCGAGCGGCGGCTGCGATCGACGCCGGGATGTGCGGCGCGGTGCTCTGCATCGTCGCGGATTTGAACAAGGCCGGCGACCAGCGCCCGCCGGTCGTGTCGGTGCAGCGCGAATTCGAGGCGCCCTACGGAAATATCGGCGCCAACTGCGGCTACGCAATGATCGCTCATCGCCATATGCATGAGTACGGCACTACCGCGCGTCAGATGGCGAAGGTCGCGGTCGATCAGAGAACCAACGCGCTCAAGAATCCGCTCGCGACGTTCAACGACAAGCCGCTTACGATTGACGATGTGCTGAACTCGCGGATGATCGTCGATCCTCTTCATCTGTATGAAATCGTGAGTCCGGTGAGCGGAGGCGCTGCGATAATTGTCGCGTCGCCCGAGGTGGCGAAGCGCTCGAAGAATCCACCGATATGGCTGCTGGGCGCGGGCGAGGCGGCCAACCATTCGACGATCACCTACGCGCCATCGATCACGACGTCGCCGATCAAGCCGGCCGCAGAGAACGCGTTCAAGATGGCGGGCTTGCAGCCGAAGGACATGGACCTCGTCTGTCCGTACGACTGCTACACCATCACGGTGATCGTCACACTCGAGGATGCGGGCTTCTGCAAGAAAGGGCAGGGCGGGCCGTTCGTCGCGGAGCATGACCTGACCTACGCGGGCGATTTTCCGTGCAACACGCATGGCGGGCAGTTGTCGTTCGGACAGCCGGGGCTCGCCGGCGGAATGAGTCACGTGACCGAAGCGATTCGTCAGTTGATGGGGCGCGGCGGTGAACGGCAGGTCAAAAATGCTGCGCTCGGCTACGTCAACGGCAACGGCGGAATCATGAGCGAGCAGGCAAGTCTCGTGCTGGAGCGTAGATCATGAGCGAATACTACAAACCGCTTCCGAAGCCATCGCCGACCAGCCGTCCTTTCTGGGAAGCGGCGCGCCGCCACGAATTGACGATTCAGCGATGCGGCGCATGCCGCGAGTACGTCTACTATCCGCGTGATCGATGCCCTAAATGTTTCGCGGACAAGCTTACGTGGGAGCGCGTCAGCGGCCGCGGCAAAGTCTACAGCTATACCGTCGTGCGGCGAGCGTCGAGCCGCGCGTTCGCTGACGCGCCTTATGTGCTGGCAATTGTCGAGCTGGCCGAAGGCCCGCGCATGACAACGAACATCGTCGCGCCGCCAGATCAGGTGCGCGTCGAGATGCCGGTGCAGGTTTTCTTCGACGACGTAACGCCCGACCACACGCTGGTGAAGTTCAAGCCCGCGTGATGCGTCGCTTCCAACCTCTGGAGAGGGAAAGTGATCAAACGATGATTCGCGAAGATCGCGATCGCAGATAATTTAATCGACTTCTCCGCGATCGCCGCGACAGCGTTCGAAGAATCGGACAGATGAGATTACGCCAGTAGAACGGCGACGATTCCCGTAAGGAATATTCCGTCGAAAGTGCCTGCCCCGCCGATCGATGCGACCGGCGCGCCCAAATCGCGCAACTTGCGCAGGTTGAGCAAGTCGGCGCCGATGAGCGTGCCGACCACGCCGCTGATGAACGCGACCGCGTCGCGATGGTGCTGCGACGAGCCGAGAAAGTAGCCGCATAGCGCGGCGACGATAGGCGGTATCAGCATCGGGGTCGCGATTCCCAGACCGGGCACCGGTATCGCGAAACGATGGACGACAGCGGTAACGATCGCGATTCCGATCAGTGCAGGCACGATTATCGAAGGTATCTGCATCAGGAGATACAGCGAGATGAGTACGGGGACGATCGCGCCGCCGACATTCACCGCGACGATGGTCGAATCGGTGGCGTAGCGAGTCGGCACCCGGTAGCGAATGCCGAAACTGCGGACCACTTCGGCGTGATGCGGCTGGCTGTTGGCGACGCGCGTGATGGGAATGTTGATGTAACTGCCAATCAGACTCACGAGCAGCGCCATGAAGGCCAACTCAGGCGGCAGGCCCAGCGTCACGAACGCGTAGTTGATGACGTGGATTTCGAGCAGGACGAAGAAGAACGCAAGGACGAGAAAGAAGATGATCGCGTAAAAGAAGAGGAACGGTGCGAAGAACACCCGGCTATCTTAGCCGTGTGGCAGACCAGGAAAGAAGCGGCGGCGTGAGCCCAGCGCGTCGGCATAACGGCCGCCCATCGCGCGCTCTTCGGCAGGGATTCGCACTGCGAGTATCAGCGCGTTGCCGATCGAGAAAGCGATCGTGGTAAAGATAGCGCCGCCGATCAATGCAGAATCGAAAGGTCTGCGTCCCCATCTGACTCTCTGACTTAGGCGTCCAGCCGAGACCGCTGCCGCGGAGAGCGAGTTCCCGTTTCTTAAGTATAGTCCAGCCTCGCTAGACTACTTTACGGAAGGCCAAGGCTGGTGAGATTCGGACTGCCTCAAGGATTGGAACTATCCCACTTATAAGACTTACTACGAGTGCGGCGATCAGTGCGTTCAGAGTTTGCGCCGGTGTTACCCATAAGGCGCCGTTACCGCCTAGCGCCGCGCCTAGTGTTATGCCGCCGGAGAACATCCACAGGGCGGGAAGAGCACCTATGATGCCACCCAGGAGTCCTATCGCGGCGCATTCACCGAATAGCAGGAATGCTACCGCGCTACGGCTGAATCCTAGAGCGCGCATCACAGCTACGTCGCTGATTTGCTCGCGAACCATCATGACCGTGGAGTTGGCTGCAATCAGCAGGACCGTCAGCAGCACTACCAGGCATAGCGCGAAGACTATTGCGCGGATGTTGCCGATGGCGGAGAGGCCGGACGACAGCGCGTCGCTTTCCGTCATGGTCCGCGTTTCAGCGTCGGAGTTGGCGAAATGCTCATCGATCTGTTTGGCGAGCGTGGCCATCGTGTCGTTGCTGGTGGCGCGCACGATTATGTTCCACGCGATGTCTTCATCGGGAAGGCCGTGCGCCTTGCGCGCCGCCATCAGGTAGTCGCGCCGCATGAGAAAAGTGTTGGGATAGCGCTTGGACGCCATCTCGCCGGTGATGACGAAGGTCATCTCCATGTGGTCTGAGTCGGCGCTCCGCAGCGTGATGGTGTCGCCAATCTTCCAGCCATATTTGCGCATGAGAATTTCGCCGACGATGGCGGAGCGCTTTTCTCTCAAGCTCCCCCGGCGCTGTTCTTCGGTCAGCGCATAGTCGGGAAACACGCTGCTTATCTCGGGGCCGGCGCCGACCGCGAAAACTGGATCGCTCACGTCGCGCCACGTCGAGGGCCATCCTGTGATTGCGACGCACGCGGCGACGCCGGGCATCTTGTTGATGTCGTCGCAGTAGCGTGCCGGCAGATCCTCCCACGGCGCGGTCTTGTTGTTGATTATGAGGCGCAGTGTGCCCGACGCGTCCTTGACCACGCGATCCATCGAGGCCGGCACCGAGACCAATACGGTGTAGATGAAGGTCGCCAGCGCGATGGTGAGAATCGTCAGAATCGTGCGACGCAAATTCCGGCGCATGTTGCGCTCGACCAATTTGATCCAATTGAACATAAGGTCCCCGTTCAGACCGACCGCAGCGATTCGACCAGGCGGATGCGCGACGCGCGCCACGCGGGCATGAATCCGCCGAGCGCGCCGATTAAGATTGCCGCGACCATCCCCGACACGAACGCGCCCACCGTCAGCCTAAACCTGAAGATGAACTCGCCGACGTTCATGAGCTGGCTGCTGAGGCCGGTCGAATACGCGACCAGCACCCCGAGAATCTCGCCGAGAATTCCGCCGGCGATCGCGAGGATGATGCTCTCGATCACGAAGCTGACGAGCACGTTGGATCGGCTGAAACCCAGCACTCGCAGCACGCCGATTTCGCTGGTGCGCCGGGCGACCGCGGAATACATCGTGTTCATCGCGCCGAATACCGATCCGATTGCGAGAATCAGCGCGACGATCAGTCCGAGCGCGCGCAACTGATCGACGAACGCCGTCTGTTTCGCGTAAAACTCCTGCTCCGACATCGTATCGACCCTTAGCCTCGAGTCTGTCGTCAGCGACCTGGCGAAGTCGTCGTGCGTGCCAGGCTTGAGTACTACGTGCAGCACGTTGAAGCCGTTGGCGACGTGGACGTCCTGGCTCAGGATGCCGAGATCGGTCATCACTTCGGACTCGTGCGCGCTGTCCTGATCGGAAAAGACGCCGACGATTTTGAAAGTGCGCGGTCCGAATTTGAAATCGCTGCCGACTGCGAGGTTGGGAAAACGCGCGGCCAGCTTGCGACCCACGACCATTTCGGAGGCGCCGCCGTTCGGCCAGCGTCCGCTGACCAATCGCATCCCGCGATGCACCTGGTACGCGACTGGATAGACGCCGCGAAGGAACGTGAATAGCGATTGCGACGGGGGAGCGTCGGGGTTTGCGTTGAAGCCGGTGATCATCTCCGGCGATATCAGCGCCGGGCCATCGGCAGTCGTCGCGATTTGCGGACGGCTCTTGATGATCTCGTACTGCTCGTGCGTGATGAAACTGCCGCCTTCGTCGGTGGTGCCGCGGCTGAGCACGATCCAGTTGTTGGGCAGCGCGTTCTGCATCACGGTCGCGCGCAGGCCGGCGACAAATCCCGACAGAATGAAGAGCAGCATCACGACCAGCGCAACCACTGACGCCGTCATCGCGGCAGTGACGCGTCGAACCATCAGGCTCCGCAAGTTGTAGCGAATCGGGATCAATTTACCCTCGCAGAAAACGATGCCGAGCAGAACGCACATTCGCGCGAACCGGAAAGGCATGAATTCTAGATCGTCGGCGCCCAGCAGCCTAGAGGCAATCCGTCGTGCTTGGCGGCGGCGTGGGTTCGATACTAAGCTTCGAAAATAAAGTTGGAGGCGAAGCGATGTCCAGTAGCAGCCAGTCAGAAGCGCAGCGGATTCGCGCGAGTCTTAAGCATCCGGTGATCGACGCCGACGGGCATTGGCTCGAGTTCGGGCCGATCATCGTCGAGCAGTTGGAAAAATTCGGCGGCAGCCGCGCGGTCGAAGGATTTCGCTCTTTCAACGGCCGCGTATCGAAGCAACTGACCTCCTCGGAAGATGACCGCAAGCTCAAGCGCCGCGCGCAGGAAGCGTTCTGGGCGCTGCCGACGAAGAACACGCGCGATCGCGCGACCGAGATTTTGCCGCGATTGCTTTACGAACGGCTCGACGAATTCGGAATGGATTTCACCGTGCTGTATCCGACCGCCGGCCTCGGCATTCCGTTTCATCCGATTGACGAGACGCGGCGCGCGACCTGCCGCGCGTTCAACCGGTTCATCGCGGAATTTTTCGGCGAGTTTTACGACCGGATGACGCCCGCGGCCGTGATCCCGATGCACACGCCCGAAGAGGCGTGCGCCGAACTCGAATACGTGGTGAAAGAACTCGGGCTGAAAGTCGTGATGATGGCGAGCATGGTGCGGCGGCAGATTCCCGCCGTCGCCGCGAAGTCGCCGGACGCGGCGCGATTCGCGACCTGGTTCGACATGCTCGGGCTCGACAGCGAGTACAACTACGATCCGGTGTGGGCGAAATGCGTCGAGCTGGGAATCTCGCCCACGTTCCATTCGGGATCGCGCGGCGTCGGCTTGCGCAATTCGCCGACCAATTTTGTCTACAACCACATCGGCCACTTCGCCGCCGCAAGCGAAGCGGTCTGCAAGGCGATTTTCCTCGGCGGCGTCACGCTCCGCTTTCCGCAACTCAAGATGGGCTTCCTCGAAGGCGGCGTCGGTTGGGCCTGCGGGCTTTACTGCGATCTGATCGGTCATTGGAAGAAGCGCAATCGCGAGGCGCTCGAGGAAACCAATCCGGCCAACCTGAATCGCGAGATGCTCACGCAGCTCATCCGCGAGTACGGCGGGAAGTGGATCGAGGGCAAGATGGAGCAGAAGGCGGGCAGCGTCGAGACGATTCTCGAACGCGATCAAAGTGGCGCCACCGGTGGAATTCGCGAGCTCGACGATTACGCCGCGTGCAAGATCAAGCGGGCGGAAGATATCCGCGAGTTGTTCGTCAACAACTTTTACTTTGGCTGCGAAGCCGACGACCCCACCAATGCCTACGCGTTCAATCGCAAGGCGAATCCATATGGCGCGAAGCTGAATGTACTGTTCGGCTCGGATATCGGGCATTTCGACGTGCCGGACATGAAGGACGTCGTGCCGGAGGCGTATGAGTTGGTTGAGGACGAGCTGATCACGCAGGACGATTTCCGCGATTTCATGTTCGCCAACCCGGTGCGCTTCTGGGGTGAGGCGAACCCGAATTTTTTCAAGGGCACGCGCGTCGAGAAGGAAGCTGCTGCCCTGCTCGCGGGTCAGAGCGGTTAGCCGCGAACCGCTTGCGGCGCCACGACAGCAGCGGAATCGGTTCGGTCTGCGAAGCGGCGGATCAGATAGAGCAGCGGGCCAACGCTGCCGCCCGCGATCGTGAGGACGATGTATGGCAGCGCGGAAACATTGCGCTCGCGCGCGTCCTCGCCGATCCAAATCACGATGAGAATCAACGCAACCAGGAGATCAACCAGCGCATTGAAGCTGGCGAAGTTCGCGAACATCATGCGAAAGAAACCGACGTAGCCGTAGAGATAAACCGAGTACGCGTCCATAGCCAGCAAAACGATCAGGGCGGCTGAAAGCACGAGCTGCTTGCGATTCATCGCGTCCTCCGATTCAGGTTTGCGTAAAGGCGCGCTGGGCGGCGGCGACGAATGCTCGCACACGCGCCGGATCCTTCTTCCCGCGATGCCCGGGGACATCGGTATGAGTGAACGAATCCACGCCCCACGGCTTGACCGCGGCGATTGCGTCGGCGACGTTGTCAGCCGAGAGTCCCCCCGCGAGGATCACCGGGATTCGCGAGCGCTCGACCACCGTGCGGCTCACCGACCAATCGTGAGTCTCGCCGGTCGCGCCGGCATACGGGGGGCCTTTCGCGCCTGAATCCAGCATCAGGTAGTCGAGGCAGTCCTGATGCGCGTCGGCTTCGGTCAGCGTTTCACCGGCGCGAACGGCGATCGCGCGCAGGAGCATGACAGGCGCGATGCGCTCGCGAATCCATGCGCAGTCCTCGGGCTCGATCTCACGCGCGACCACGTGCAGCACGTCCGGCCGCACCGCATCGACCATCGCGCAAATCTCGTCGCGATCGTCCGACAGCGACAGCGCTACACCGCGCGAGCGCGGGCGAACCGCGGACAGAATTTTGCGCGCCAGGTCGGTGCCGATCGCTTCGGCTACGACGCCGGGCTCTGCGATGACCAGGCCAATCAGATCGGCGCCTGCCTCGGCGGTCGCGACCGCGTCGGGCACCGAGGTCATGCTGTAGATTTGGATCGCCATCGCGGAATTTATCCGCGGCCGCCGCGCAGCAGTTTACCGGGTGTCGCTCCCGTGCATCGACCGTCGTCCCACGTCATCTCGCCGTTGACGACGATCGCGCGGTAGCCACGCGCATGCTGCACGCGCCGCCATTCGCCGCCGGGAAAATCGTGGGCGACATCGCCGATCCAATCTGGCTCGACCCCGAGCCGATCGAGATCGTAAACGACGACATCCGCCGCCAGGCCTTCGCGCAGCGTGCCGCGGTCGCGGAAGCCGGCCGCATGCGCGGGCAGGGCGGACAGCCGGTAGTGCGCTTCTTCGAGCGTGATGCGTTGTTCGTCGCGAACCAGCCATCCGAGAAAATCGGTCGTGTACGCGCCGCCGGTGAAAAACTTGGTATGCGCGCCGCCGTCCGACACGCCGGGAATCGTGTAGGGCGAGTCGTTGATCATCTCGGCGTAGTACTCGGGGTTGAAGCCGCGATTGGGACCTAGGAACTCGACCTTGAGGTCGCCGGCGACGGAGAGATCGAGCATCACGTCGATCTCATGCTTCTTTTCCTCGGCCGCGATTTGACCGAGCGCTTTGCCGACGTACTTCTCGAGCTCAGGCTTGTCGCCCGCCCACGTCACAATAAGATGACGAATCGGTCCGCCGACGCCGGCCTGGATTGCCTCGAGCTTTCGATTTGCCTCGTCGTGCTCGCGCTTGATCGCCTCGCGCAGCGCTGGCTGCTTCATCTTCGAGATTTTTTCCGCGTTGGTGCCGGTAGTGACGCTGCGCCATGCCGGGCTCGCGTCGTAGAGATTCCAATGCTCCAGCGTGAACGCGAAGCCGGTGCGGAGGGTGAATGCCTGACCGAAGATCGGCAGTCCCTTCTCGCGGCATCGCTTGAGCCACGCCATGCTTTTCTGATGAACCGTCGGATCGCGGCGCGCGGGCGCGATCACGTTGTGCAGGATCGGACGATTAGCCTCGGCGGCAAGGCGTTCGAGGAACGCGAGATCGTCCTTGATATGCCCGGTCGCCTGAGTGATCTCGACAAAGCCCTCTTCGCGTTCGCGCAGCACGCGCGCGAGGTTCAGGATGTCCTCGTCGCACATCGTGTCGGTGACCATCGGCGATCCGTCGAAGTCGGCCTGTGTCGAATTGGGCCCCAGCCGCTGCACGGAGAAGCCGCCGAGGCCGGCCTCCATTCCTTCGGCGAAGATGCGGCGCATCTCGGTGCGTTCGTCCTCCGTCGCGGGCCGGGTCTTGGCGGCCTCGAGTCCCATCACGTACGTCATTATCGACGAGGTCGGCAGGTACTGGATTACGTTGACGCCCTTCGCCGTGCGATCGAGCGAGTCGAGATACTGCGGAATCGTTTCCCAGTCCCACTTCATCCCGACCTTCATCGACTCGTACGGAATCGCCTCGGTGCGCGTCATCGTGAGCATCGATCGCTCGCGAAAATCCGGCTTGACCGGCACGAATCCGAACCCGCAATTGCCGAGCACCACCGACGTGACGCCATGCCATCCCGAGATGGTGCAGTAGGGGTCCCATCGAATCTGCGCGTCGTAGTGCGTGTGCAAATCCACGAAGCCGGGAGCGATGATCATGCCGCCGGCGTCGATGGTCTTCTTCGCGAAGCCAGGAGCACGGCCGCCGACTTGCGCGATCTTGCCGTCCTTGATGAAGACATCGGCGCGGTATCGCGGCACGCGGGTGCCGTCCACAACGGTTCCACCTTTGATGTGAAGGTCTATATCGGCCATCGAAAGATCCCTCCTTCGAAGACGGGCGTTGGCGAGCGACTATTTTGGTTCTTACAGCATCGCGGCCCGTTTGGGCAACCGAGATTAAAGCTCCTAAAAGTTGCGGCGATACGTGACGTAGTTCGCGCAGACTTTGGCGCCCAACTTTTCTGCGGTGCGGCGTGACGGCCAGTTGTCGTCGAGCACCAGCGTGTAGCTCAGATATTTCGATCCGCTGCGGATCATGTGGAGATACGAGTACGACGCCATCGCCAGGTTCACGCCGCGGCCGCGCGCTTCTTCGAGTACCCCGATGCCCAAAAAATTCAGCCGCTCATTGTCTTCGAGCTTTCGGCCCGGCTTCAGAATCGCGCCTTCGGAATTCGGAGGCGTGACCATCAGGGCGCCGACCGGGCGGCCGTCGTGATACGCGAGCACCGAAGTATCGAGCGCACCGGACATTGCGAAGAAGTCGAACAGGAACGTGAGTTCCTCGGTGGTGAACGGCGTCGCACCCCAATGACGCGCGAAGGCAGTGTTCCACGTATGCTCGAAATCGCTGACGCGCTGCGCTGCGGGCAGGTCCTTCAGCGGAACGATTTGGAAACCTGCGCGGCGGCTCGCTTCGAGTGCGCTTTCGTAGCGCGCGATCAGTTCCGGCGTCACTTCAATCTTATAGTCGACCCATCCGCGCTCGGTTTCGAAGCCTGCGTCCTTGAGCAGCGCGTGATAGTAAGCAGGATTCTGGCGCGCGATATCCGGCGGCAGAGTTTCGTAGTCGTCGATGACGAACGGAAATTCGAGCAGGCCGTAACCCGCGCGAGCTGCAGTCGCGCCGTTGGACTTCATCCACTCAGCCGCCGCGTCCATCATTTGATTGACGGCGTCGCGTGTACCGGGCATCGCCTCGAACATCACGATATGCCCGAGCTGCTCGTTCCAATGACGTTGGTAGTGGCTGTCGATAATCGCGACGGCACGCGCGACGATGTTGCCGTCGACCCGTGCCGCGAACGCCCGAATCTTGCGCCCGGTGGCGAACGGTCCCTCGCCCATCAGGATTGGCAACTGCACCGCGACCATCGCGGCCCATCGCGCACTGCGGTATTCGTAAACCCGATGCTGAAAAAGTACGAACTCGGTGAGCGCTTCTTCGCCGGCGGGCGACTCGATTTTGACTGACAATTACAGACTCTCCCGATGCGATGACTGATCGAACGCTTCTATTCAGGCTGTCGCAGAGCCGATTTACGCGAGGTCACCTTGTTTCAGATCACGCCGTGCGCTAACCAGTGTGCAGGGGTGAGCGTAGCGCCGCGCCAGTAGAAGCGTCAAATAATCGCGCGCCAATGACACCCCTTCAGGAGCGGTTGAGTGTCATGGTTGAAAAAACGATCGACCTCACGGGCATTTCGGCCAACTCAGTTGAAGACGCCGTACAATTGGCAATCTCTCGGGCCGGCGTCACGATCAAAGGTATCCACACCGCCCATGTCGAGAGCATCGACGCGTTGGTCGAGGCGAACAAAGTCGTACGATGGAAAGTGAGAATCAAGGTGACCTTCCAGGTGAAAGACGAGCTGCACGAGTGACCGGTTGCGGTCACGAAAGAAGCGACGGAGCGCAAGGACTTCCAAGTCATGCGAAACCAGCCGCTGAGAGTAATAAATGGCGAAAATAGTTGAGGTCCATCCGGGTATCTACGAAATATTTCTGCCGCTGCCGATGCGGCCGACGATCATCAACGTTTATCTGATCGACTGTCACGGCGCGTGGACGCTGGTCGACACCGGGATGAACTCCCCTGAGAGCATCAAGGCGCTCGAGGAAGCCTTCGCAGAACTCGACATCAAGATTGAGGACCTCGATGCGCTGGTCGCAACGCATCATCATATCGATCACTTCGGCGCGTCAGGCGAGATTCGCCGGCGCAGTCATGCCACGACGCATATCCATCGCCTCGAAGCCGAGCGCGCAGGCAGGATGATCGAGTTCGGCAGGATAAGTCCAAACGATCGTCCCGAGTCGCGCGCGTTTTTTGCCAAGCACGGATTTCCGATCGAGCAATTCTCGCCGATCGGGATGCGTCCGGCGTGGATGGGAACTTCGATGTACGGCCCAGTCACACAGCCCGACAAGTACATCGACGATCACGACGTAATCAAAATCGGCGATCGCGAGCTCGAGGTGATCTGGACGCCGGGGCATTCACCGGGTCACAATGTGATCTATTTACGCAAAGAGAAGGTGATGATTGTCGGCGATCACCTGTTGCCCAAAATTACGCCACACGTCGGAATTTATCCGGATGCGGCGGGCACCAACCCGCTCGGCGACTTCATCGCATCGCAGCTGAAGGTGCAGAAGTTCGACGTCGAGCTGGTTTTGCCGGCACATGGCGGCGTCTATCACGACCATCGTCATCGCGCGAATCAGTTGATAGAGCATCACCGGTATCGAGAGGCGGAAATGCTCGATTTGACGCGCAAAGCGCCGCAGACAGCGTTCGAAATTGCGCGACAGGTTTTTGGCGGCGAAGAAAGACCGATATTCCACGTGATGGCGGCCACTTTTGAAACCCTCGCGCACCTGGAACTTGCCTGTTTTGAAGGCCGCGCGCGGCGCTCCGAGAGGGGTGAACAAACTGTGTTCCAGGCGTTATAAATGAATTACGGGGGGTTTGCTAATTTTCCCCAACGGTGTATTTTGGCCCTGCTTAAACGAACGGCGGCTAGGCATGTTAGCTGGGCAGTGGGAGGGGTTTTCTAGATTGAAGGAGGATGCCATGAAACGGACCATAGGATTAGTGCTGGCAACAGGGCTGGCATTGTTGATCGCCGGTTGCTCGACTGAAAGTACCAGCGGCGGCAACAGCGGCGGCGGCGGCGGTGCCACGGCAGCGCCTCCGACAGGCGCAGCGGCGACAACTGCTAGAAATTTCAACCTCGCCGTTAAATGTCCTGGCGTGCACTGGGAGAAGAAGCACGGCTGGTCTGATCAGCAGATCATGCAGCAGGAGTCGGTCGAAGCAGAGGATATTCCTGCATGCGAGCAGTGGGTTCAGGCGCAGCCCAAGGGCTACGTGCCTCCTCCTCCCGGCGGAGCGATGGCAGCGAAAGGTCCGACCGCTCCGGCTGGCGGCGGCGCTCCCGCTCCAGCCCCCCAATAATACGTGTGAGGGCTTAGGGCCAGTACGCGCGGAGGGTAGAATCCTCGGCGCGCTGGCCTGAGAAAAATTAAACGGCGCGGCATCTCGTCAGAGATTCCGCGCCGTTGTTCGATTATGCAGAGTTAAGCACGGCGCGAGTCGCGCCGGAGAGAGCCTAGCGCGCGACCGCCGTCGCTGTGCGTTTTCCATCGCGACGCGCAGGAGCGCTGATTCGTCCGCTGCGGACTACTGGCGAGCGCCTCGCCAGCCGTCGCGTCGACACGCCCGCAAGCTGCTGAGTCCGCCAGTCGCGCAGTCCACGACGCAGAAATTGCGGCTCGATTCCGAGCGTTTCGCAGACTGTCTCGAACGAGAACGGTCCCTCTCCGCCTTCGCCAATCAGCCATTGCTCGGCTTCGTTGAACAGCCGCTTGCGCGGTCCGCCCTTGGCATCGGCGTTATTCTGGAAGCAACGAAGCGCGTCCTCCAGGATCGCCATCATCAGCTTTTTGACAGGACGAATCGTGCTATCGTCACGTCGGCTGTCATAAAACTGCTCGGGCGTTAGAACGTCCGGCACAAAGAGATTCCCCAGAGCGCTGTTTTCCCATTCCATCGTACTTTGTCCTCACCGCGACCGTCCCTGCGCCCGAGTTATCGAGGTCAGGCGATCGATTGCTAGGTTCCGACTATTTGTCGTTCGAGAACACAGGTACGCAATGATCATGCCGAATTTATCGGCAACTGCCCTAATACAATTTAGCTAGTATGTTAAGCGGTCATGAACCATTACTAGGCTGGTTAGATATTGGAAAATCCAGAAGATCAGCTAACTTTTCGCAAATCGTTCCGCATTATGCGAAACTGTGCTGCTTGTGCGCGAGATGGCTCATTTGCGACACGCGTTACGATTTGGCCACTAACCGCCTGCAAAGTGTCGCGCTGGTGCCATAGATCGGCTGCTCGGCCGAACCTTTCTCTCTACTGAACGGTATCGGGGCCGCCGCTGGTTCCGGCCGGACCGTGCTTGCGCTCCTCAAGTTTGAAGGTCAGCACATCCAGCAGGCAGTCGACGCGGTCAGCCAGCGCCTCGAGCAGGGTCTGCTTTTCGAGCGGCGTGACGTCGAGATGGAAGCACAGAAAGTTGATCAGCTCGGCGCCGCGTAACCCGCGCTGTTCGACTATTGTGCGCCAGGCTTCGAGCGCGGCATCTCCCAGGTAGCCGAAGAGCATCTCGCGCAGCGCATCCATCGTCTCGGCGTCGCAATCGAGCGCGTCGGGCCGCACCGGGCACCAATTCACTTCGGCCTGCCGATACGAACGATCGCGAATCTCACGAATTATCCGGAACTCGCCGAGACCTTCGAGCACTAGGTTGTAGCGGCCGTCGGCCAGCTTCATCAGGCCACCGATTTTGCCGGCGCATCCGACCTCGAAAATATCGGGGAAGGCGCGGTTGTCGGCTTCCCAGTCGCCCTTGAGCAGCGTCATCCCAACAATCGCGTGCGCGTTGGCGACGTCGGCGATCATCTCGCGATAGCGCGGCTCGAATATATGCAGCGGCACGCTCAACCCCGGGAACAACACGAGGTTCGGCAGCGGAAAGATCGGAATGATAGTTGGTAATGCAGCCACGATTACAGTCTGTGCGGACGTTAGATCAGTCAGGTTAGGTCCGTTGCGATGAGTCGTCAAGGAAGGCGACGCCGAGATACCACTTGCGCGCGGTTTTGCTATGTTTCAGCGAATCCGCGAAACTTCTTTTAACAGCGACATGGAAACCAGATTGTTCATAGCAGGCCGCTACCTCGACTCGGCCAGGTCGGCGCGTTTCCCCGACGTCGAGCCGGCCACCGAACGCGAACTGGCACAGGTCGCGAGTGCGAGCGCCGACGACGTGGATCGCGCAGTCATCGCGGCGCGCGAGGCTGCGGATCGTGGCCCGTGGCCGCGGATGAGCGCCGATGCGCGCGCCGGCATCCTCGACAAGATGGCCGCGGGCATCGAGAAACGTGCGCGCGATCTCGGGATGCTCGAGGCGCGTGACGTCGGCAAGCCAGTGTCAGAGTGCGTTAATCATGATGTGGCGCGGGCCGCGCGCAACATTCGATTCTTTGCGGCGGTCGCGCAAACATGGACGCACGAGGCCGCGGATAGCGACGCGAAATTTCTCGGCCGCGATTTGAAACTGATGAGCGTCACGCAACGGCCTCCCGTGGGCGTCGGCGCGATCGTGATTCCGTGGAACTCTCCCCTGATGCTCGCGACCTGGAACCTCGGGCCGTGCCTCGCTGCCGGAAACACATGCGTGCTCAAGCCGTCGGAGCTGGCGCCGCTGACGTCGATCGCGCTCGGCGAGATCGCCAACGAAGCTGGCCTGCCGCCGGGCGTGCTGAACGTCGTGCCGGGACTCGGCGACGCGGGCGCAGCGCTCGTCTCGCATCCCGGCGTCGACGCGATCGCATTTACCGGCGGCGTCGCGACTGGTCGGCGCGTGATGGCGTCGGCGGCGGAGTCGCTCAAGCGCGTCACACTTGAGCTCGGCGGTAAGTCGCCGAATCTCGTTTTTGCTGACGCGAATCTGAAGCGCACCGCGGCGGGCGTCGCGCGATCAATTTACCGCAGCCAGGGACAGTCGTGCGTCGCGGGATCGCGATTGCTGGTGGACAGGAAAATCTCCGCCGAATTTCTCGATCTGCTCGCCGCGGAGGTACCACGCCTCAAGATTGGAGACCCGCTCGTTGACGGCACCGAGTACGGCCCGCTGATTTCGGGCGCACATCGCGAGCGCGTGCATTCGTTCGTTGCCGATGCGGTGGCTAACGGCGCAAAGATTCTGGCCGGCGGAAAAAATCCCGCCGAACCTGCGCGCGGATTCTACTATCTGCCGACACTGCTCGACGGGGTCGATGCGAAGTCGCGCGCCGTGTCCGAGGAAATCTTCGGGCCGGTGCTGACGGTCGAGCGCTTCGACGATGAGGAACAGGCAATCGCGAGCGCCAATGCGACCCGCTTTGGACTTGCGGCTTATGTGTGGACCTCGAACGTCGATCGCGCGCTGCGGGTCGCTGAAAAAATCAAGACCGGGATGGTTTGGGTCAACAGTTTTTTTCTGCGCGATCTGCGCGTCCCCTTTGGAGGTGCGAAGATGAGCGGGCTTGGCAGGCAGGGAGGCCGCTTCAGCATGGAATTCTGGACCGAGCCGAAACTGGTGTGCGTCGCATACGGCGAGGAGGATCACGATGGGTAAGGTCGTCGCGACCGTATTCACCACGCATGTGCCGCGCCTGATGATCACCGATCCGATTGCGCGCCGCGCATACATGGGCCGCAACGTGACGACCTTCTACGACGCGATGCCGAAGCTCGAGCGCGAGCGCCTGCGTCATCTCGACTTCGACACCTTCTTACTAATCGATACTCACTGGTTCTCTACTTTGGAATACGTACTCAATGCTCACGAGCGGCTGTCCGGTGTGTATACATCGGAAGAGCTGCCGGAGATGCTGCATGGCCTCGAATACGACTATCGCGGCGACTGTGAACTCGCACGCGCGGTCGAAATGGAGGCGCGGGAGCGGGGGATTCGCGCGATCGCGTCGGCACATAGTAACTTGCCAATTCACTATCCGACGCTCAATGTGATGCACTATTTCAATCACGAGGCGCGTCGCCGCGTGCTTTCGGCGAGCGTATGCCAGACGGCGTCGGTCAAAAATGATTTGGCTTATGGCATGGCGATCGGACAGGCTATCTGGAAATCGAATCGCCGGGTCGTGATCGTGGCGTCAGGCGGGATGTCGCACAAGTTCTGGGATTACGATCATATTCTCGATCGCGCGTCGGCGTCGCCCGAGGACATCGCGTCAACCGCCAACCGCCTCTACGACGAACGAATCATGGAATGGTTCAAAACGGGGCGGCATGACGCTGTGCTGGCCGCCGCCGACGACTACCGGGCGCATTGCTCGCCCGAGGGCCGCTTCTCGCATTACATCACGATGGCGGGCGCGATGGGCGGTGACTCGTGGACCTGGCGCGGCGAGCAGTTCGGAAAATACGAGGCCGCAATCGGAACCGGCCAGGCGATCTTTTTCTTTCAACCGTCGTTCAGTGGAGCCGAGCGCGAAGCCGCCTAGCGCGGTTTGGCCGGAGGTGCGTTTTGAAACTTGCCCAGGGAATTTTGGCGATGCTGGTGACGCCGTTTACCGACGATTACCGGCTCAACGAAGATGCGCTGCGGCGCGAAGTTCAGTGGGCGATTGCCGCGGGCGCGGATGGCGTGGTTGCTGCGCCGAGTATCGGCGAGTTTCTCCATATGGATGAAGCCGAGCGCACGCGAGTTTTGGAAATTGTGATCGAGGAGACCAGCAATCGCGCAAATCTCTCTGCCGTTGCGATGACTTCGGGAGCGACCACGCTCGAGACTCTGCGCTATGCAAAAATCGCGGCGCGCCTCGGCTACGACGCGCAGCAGGTGATTCCGCCGTACTACTGGCGATGCGGCGAGGCCGAAGTCGAGCGCCATTACCGCATGATTGCCGAGGCCGGCGACCTGCCGGTCGTCATCTACCACAATCCCGCGCTCAGCAAGTTCAACATCACGCCGAAGTTCGCGGGCAAGCTCGCGACGATTCCCGGCGTTGTGGCGTTCAAGGAAGTGCTGACGGATTTGCAGCATCTCGAGGCGTTGTACGACGAGGTCGGCGGCCGCGCGGACATCTATAATACCTTTCGCGCGATGCTGGCAGGGCTGATGCTCGGCGCGGCCGGCGGCTTTATCAATATTTTCGCGGTGCCCGCCGCGGTTGCGCTGCTCAAGGCCTACAAGGCCGGCGAATACCAGCGCGCCGAGGAAATTCAGCGCCGGCTCAATCGATGCTTCCCGCGCGGCGGCGAAGAAACGCTCGGCCATCTTGGCACGACGAAGGTGACGGCGTCGGTCGCGACCGGCATCGAGATGGGCCCGGCGCGCCCGCCGTACATGGCGCCGCCTGACGCCGCCGAACGAATCCGCAAGCGCTTGCCGCTGCTCAACGAGGTCATCTGAAATGGGCGCGCGCTCGGGCAACAATTACCTGTCGTCGCTGAAAAAGCTGGGCGCGGAAATCTGGATCGCTGGCGCTCGCGCCGGTGACGTCACCGCTCATCCGGCGTTCGCTAACTGCGCGCGATCGGTCGCGTCGCTCTACGACATGCAGATGGAGCATCCCGAGACGATGACCTTCCGTACTGAGGACGGCGGTCGCGCAGGCATGTCGTTCATCATCCCGAAAACCGCCGACGACCTGCGCAAGCGCACACGCATGATGAAGACGTGGGCGGACTACGGGTGCGGGATGCTCGGGCGCACGCCGGATTATCTTAATGTGAGTCTCGCGGCGATGGCGGCCGCGCGCTCCTATTTCAGTGAAAGTGATCCGCGCTTTGGCGAAAACATTTGGAATTACTATGAACAGGCGCGGCATCACGATTGGTGCGCGACGCATACTCTTGTCAATCCGCGCGCGAGCCGTGCTGCGGGATGGGCGGGACATACTGACGCCGACCTCGCGCTCAAGCTGGTCGAGCAGACGAATGAGGGCATCGTCGTTAGCGGCTGCCGGATGCTCGCGACGCTCGCGCCGCTGTCTGAAGAGCTGCTCGTATTTCCTTCGACGGTGCTGAAGGCCGAGCCCGCGGCGGAGCCGTTCGCGCTGTCGTTCGCGATCAATTGCAACGCCAAGGGCCTCAAATTTCTTTGCCGCGATACTTACGACCTCGGCCGTCCGCGCTTCGACCATCCGCTCGCATCGCGCTTCGACGAGATGGACGCGGTGGTCGTGTTCGACAACGTGCTGGTGCCGTGGGAGCGGGTGTTCCTCTGCGGCGACGTCGCGCGATGCAACGCGCTGTATGCGGGGACCGGCGCCGTTGTCCACATGATGCATCAGGTCGCGGTGAAAAACGTCGCGAAGAGCGAATTCGTTTTGGGATTGGCGGCGCGAATCGCAGAGGCCAGCGACGCGATGAGCCTGCCGCACGTGCGCGATCGCCTCGCCGAGATGATCATGACGACCGAGACGATGCGCGCGTGCCTGCGCGCCGCCGAGGCTGACGCCGCGCCGGACAAGTGGGGGGTGTTCACGCCGGCGCGAGCGCCACTGGACACCGCGCGCAATCTTTTCCCGCGGCTGTATCCGCGCCTGGTCGAAATTATCCAGCTCAACAGTTCGAGCTCGCTGATGGCGACGCCGTCCGCAGCCGACTTCGCAAATCCCGCGGAGCTGCCTGATATCGAGCGCTACTTCGGCGCCGCAGACGCCCCTGCGAAGGAGCGCGTCGCGCTCTATCGATTAGCGTGGGACGTCGCATGCAGCGCCTTCGGCGGACGCCAGGTTCTCTACGAGCGCTTCTTCTTCGGCGACCCAGTCAGGATGGCAAGCGCGCTGGTCGACAATACCGATTTGAAGCCGCTGGTAGAGCGAGTGCGCGCGTTTTTGAAACGCCCCGACTGAATAATCCTCTTCTACTCCCGTCACGATTTTTAATTCCGGTTCCCCTTCCCGCTCGGGAAGGGGTTAGGGGTTAGGTTGCATGCATCCTCACAAATCCCATTCGGCTCGCAGCCATCGCCGCCACCCGTCCGTCATCCTGAGCGTAGCGAAGGATCTCGCGCGTCCGCGCGTCCAACAGCGCCGTACGCAAGAGCGTCCGTCGAGATTCTTCGCTACAGCAACTTTCGCTCAGAATGACGGAAGGGCTGCCGCGGATGGCGGAGTAGGGCGCGGCCCGGTATCGTCATCCATTCATGGCGAGACTTCGAAAAGCGGCGCGCGTCTGGGGGAATCCCAAGGCGCGCGAGATTGGCGAGCGCGTGTTGTTCGCGCCTGAGGGCGACGTCTTCACGATCGATCCTCCCGCGATGTTTGGGCGGCGCGCGCCGATCGAAATCGAGATCGGGGCGGGCAAGGGTGAATTTATTATCGAGCGCGCTGCGGAGTTTCCCGATCGCAATTTTATTGCGGTCGAACTCTCCGCGACCATCACGCGCGTGCTGGCCGTGCGATGCGGCCGCGCGGGACTCGACAATCTCCGCGTCGTGCGGATGGACGCGCGCACTCTCGTCAACCTGATGCTGCCGGACGCGAGCGTCAGCGCATTCCATATCTACTATCCCGATCCGTGGCCGAAGGAACGCCACATCAAGCATCGACTGTTCACGCCGACTCTCGCCGCGAGCCTCTTTCGCACAGTCGAGCCGGGGGCGATTGCCTACGTTGCGACTGACGTGCGTGATTATGCCGGCGAAATTTTTCCGATGATGACAGCGGCCGGATTCATCCGCGCAGTCGAGGCTGCGCCGGGCGCCGAGCGGACCGGGTTCGCGCGCAAGTATGTTGCTGCCGGGAAGCCGGTATTTTCAGCCTCTTTCCGGAGGCCGGGTGAGTCCAAAAATAGCTGAATCCGCCATCTTGTATGGACCCAGGCCCCGAATCGGCGATCGCGCCCGGATTGCAATGCCGAAGAGCCTTGTCTAACCTTTTCGCGACTCTCCGATGAAACGCCTGCTGTTGATATTGGTGGCTTTGGTGCTGCTGCCGGCAACCGCCTGTAGTCTGCGCAAGAAACCCTCTGGCGAGGACTATTACGCGCAGGCCCAACTTGATTTTGCGACAAAAGAATACAAGGCGGCGATCGAAAATTATCAGGAGGTGATCGATAAGTATCCGTTCAGCCCGTATGCCGAAGATGCCGAGATGAAAATCGGCCTCGCCTACTACCAGCAGAAGGAGTACGCCGAGGCGATCGGCTCACTCGACGATTTCGAGCGGATGCATCCGACCAGCAAGAATCTCGAGCTGGTCAGCTACTACATCGGGCTCAGTTACTACGATCAGATCGGGCGCGAGGACCAGGATCAGGGCAAGACCGTGGCGGCGCTCAAGCGTTTCCAGGAATTGGAACAGCGCTTTCCCGAAGGCGACTTCGCCGAGCTGGCGCATGACAAGGTGGTGGTGTGCCGCGAGATGCTCGCGCGCAACCAGATGGTCGTCGGCACCTACTATTACAAGCGCGCGAACTTCCGCGCGGCCGAGTCGCGCTTCGCCGAGCTGCTGCAGAAATATCCCGAGACTCCGGTCGCGCCCGACGCGCTGTTCGAGCTGGGAATTTCGCTCGAGAAGGAAGGCAAGCGATACTCCGCGGCGCAGGCGTTCGCCGCCGTGAAGAAGCATTTCCCGGATTCCAACTACTCGAAGAGAGCGCAGGCGGAGCTGACCAAGCTGCACGAACCGATCGACACTGAAGAAGATCCGCTGCCACTGGTGCTGGCCGAGACGGGCTACGGTGGGAATCCGGACGATTCGAATGCGGACAGAGTCGTCGTGCGCCAGCGCTCCGACATGCGCGGCGGCACCGATGTAGCGTCGTCAGGTGGAGGCTCGGGCTACGGCGCCGACGGACTGCCGGTGCTCGACGCCTCGACGCCGCCCGGCGCGGCGGTGAAGGCGTCATCGCAGGATGTTCCAGCCGTCGCGAATGCACCTGATCCATCGCAGCCCGATCTGCCGAGCCGAAAGTCCGGCGCACCGGACATGATGCGGGCGCCTGCCCCCATTCTGCCGAAGCCCACAGGCAGTATAGCGGGCGCGGCAGATGCGCAGGCGCGTGCGATGACGGGAATGGCCGATGCGGCTCCGTCGGGCGAGCCGGCATCGAATCAGATGGCTGCGAGCGGTGACGCTCCAGCGCAAGCGCCCGCACCGGAGCCGACGCTTCATCAGATGAATGCGGGCGCTGATACCCCACCGTTGTCGTTGAGCGAGCCGCCGACGGCCGGTCCCGCGACGCTCAAGACGATCCGGTTGTCATCGAACGATCCGCCGCTGTCGGTGATTCTCGAGCTCAGCGGGCCTGTCAGCTTCGACAAAAATCTCGAGAACAAATCCGACGGTTCGACCGCGACCGTGATGCTCAAGGACGTCACCCCCGACGTCGCGCTGCAGACTCATCTGGTGTTCGACAAATCGATCTTCAAGGATTGCAGCATCTCGAGCACCAAGTCGGGGACGACGGTGACCTTGAACATGCAGCCGGTCGCACACTTTGCGATCGTGCCGCTGGAGGGCCCGCCGCGCCTGCTGATGACGTTCACCCCGCAGGCCGGAACCCTGAAGACCAGCTCCGCGAAGTAACGTTACGCGAACACATCCTCGAACTTGATGCCTAAAAATTTCAGCACTACTTCGGCGTACACCTTCAATCCCCAGTAGAACCCCTCGATTGGCAGGCGCTCGTCGTTGCCGTGATAGAGCGAGCCGAACGGCATGTGCGGATCGAGCTTGACCGGCGAGAATCCGTAGCACGCGGCGCCGAGCTTCGAGTAGAACTTGCTGTCGGTCGCGCCCGGAATCATCCAGGGTATCGCGAGTGAGCCGGGATCGGCAGCCTCGACGGTCTTCTTGATCAACTCGAACAGCGGAGTGTCGGGACTGGTCTCGGCCGGCGGCGCAGTCTTGAGCAGCTCGAAGGTCGGCTCGGGCCCGACGATTTGCCGCAGCTCGGCCATGAAGCTTTCGGGATCCTCGCCTGGCAGCGTGCGCCCATCGAGCACGATCGTCGCCTCGCCGGGAATCACGTTGTCCTTATAACCGGCGCGCAGAATCGTCGGCGATACCGTGTTGGAAAGCATCGGCGCAAACAGCGGCCCCGGCGATTCAACCGGCACTCCCATGTCCTCAAGCGTCTGACGCATGAACGGCGAAACGTTCTTGCGCATCGGCGTCCGCACGATTCGCGTGATCAATTCGGACATTCGCGAGATCGCGGTGTCTGAGCGCGGCATCGATCCATGCCCCGGCGGCGCGGTGACCTTCATCTTGATAGTGACGAAGCCCTTCTCCGCCACCTGGATTGGGTAGAAGCGCTCGTTCCTCAGATGAACCGTGAAGCCGCCGACTTCGTTGAGTACGTAGCCCGCGCGAACCAGCTCGGGATGCCGCTCGACCAGAAACTTCGCGCCGAAATCCGATCCGGCTTCCTCGTCCGCAACCGCCGCGAGTATCACGTCGCGATTCGGCTTCACACCCGCGCGCTTCATCGCGGTCATCATCACGAGGTCCATCGCGCATTTGGATTTCATGTCGATTGAGCCGCGTCCCCACAGGCAGCCGTCGGCCGTCTCGCCACTGAAGGGCTCGCGAGTCCATCCCGATCTCTCTACCGGAACCACGTCGGTATGCGACGAGAGCAGCAGCGCGCCCGCCGCCGAATCGGTACCCTTGAAGCGCGCGATGAGGTTGGCGCGGGTCGGAGCGCTTTCGCGGATCACGGACTCGACGCCGTGCGCTCCCAGCGCTTCCGCCATGTAGTCCGCCGCGATCCGTTCGTTGCCGGGCGGATTGGTGGTATCGAGCCGCACCAGCGCGCGCAAAGCATCGATCGCTTCATTCTGAAACGCCTGCCAGGATATGGTCATCGAGTTCCCCTTTCGAATGAGTCCACTATTGTCATAGAATGCTACAACTTGTCACAACGCGAGTATAGACGTTTGAACGTCGATTATCGTCATTAGAATGACGCATTAAAAGTACCCCGCAGACTTCGCCGACCGTAATTTGTGACGTTGGCATCATGCACTAAGTGACGATAGCCTCGCTCCAAGGGTTCAGGTCGTGGGCATAATTTGCGTCGAAAGAGTCGTTGTCGCCGTGCGTGATCTGGCGGCGTCGCGCGAAAATTGGCGACGTGCCGGGTTCTCGATCGCGACCGATGAGTTCGACGGCGACGGTATCCGCATCGCGCGTCTGGCCGCGGGCGCGGTTGAAATCGATCTCTGCTCCGCGCGATCCGCCAAATCCGAATCGCCTCTCGCTCGACATCTGCGCGATGCGACCGGGAACGACAGCGGCAGCGGCATCATTGGATGGGTCTGGGGCGTAAGGGGCGTGTTGATCTCGGAAGAGCGTGAGCCGGGCTCCGCGAAATCTATCGAATCAATCCAGCTTCCCGGTCTGGAGCAGCCCTCGGTGAAGGCCGAGATGCTCACCTCGGGATTGCCGGGCGTCGTCACTGCTGCTGTGCCCATCAATCTCGACATCGAGTCGCGCCGACAGTCGCTCGCCCGGCTTTGCGGGACCAACCTGAACACGGTCGACTATCTCGAGCATATCGTCGTGATGACTCCGGTGCTGAGCGATGCGATCACCGCTAACGAAGCGGTCGGCGTTCCATGCAAGCGAATCCGTGAAGTCGGCAACGGTGCTCGGCAGGCGTTCTTCAAGCTCGAGCAGACTGTCCTCGAAATTGTCGGACCGGCGACGCGTGGACGTCCCGGGTGCTGGGGCCTCGCGCTGATGTGCTCGGACATCGCGCAGGCTGTCGCGACGTCGCGTGCAAACGGCCTGCAAGCGACCGAGCCCAAGGTGGCGATTCAAGGCGGCCAGATCGCACGAATCGTCGATCCGCTAGACGGCGTCGCGATCGCATTCATGCAACCCGGCCCGCGCCGCGACGACTGATCAGGGAACCGCGTCTTCCAACTCTGCTATCCTGACTGAACCGTGGCGCGCAGTTTTGTCATCCTGACGAAGCGAGCAACGCGAGCGGCAGGACTTGGCTTCTGGCCTCCGGACAGCTTCGCGCCAGTTAAGCCGGTTCCGGTTTCCGAAAATCGCGCAGCGCTCCTTGCTGGTGCCGTTTTAGCGCCTCCTCCGGCTGGCCTACCGCGATGATGTTACATCACCGCCCGCTGAAATTCGGGTCGCGCTTGGCCATGAATGCCTCGAGGCCTTCCTTGAAATCGCCGGAGCGGAACAGCACCAGCAGCTGCATCAGCACATGATGCGTATGCGATTCGAAGTTCTCGCTCAGCCCATGGCGGAACAGCCGCTTCATCGCGCGAATCGCCAGCGGCGCGTTGGCTGCTATCTTCGAGGCCCATCGCGTCGCCTCTTCCATCAGTTCTTCGTGCGGCACGACCTTGTTCGCGAGCCCGAGCTCCACCGCACGCGCGGGCGCGATATCGTCGGCGATGAATCCGATTTCGCACGCGCGCGCCCATCCCACCAGCCGCGGCAGATACCAGGTGCCGCCGCTCTCGGGCACGATGCCGCGCTTGGCGGACGCGGGCATCAGCTTGGCGCGATCGCTGATCAGCCTCATGTCGCATCCGAGTGCGAGGTCGAATCCGTAGCCCGCAGCGGGACCGTTGATCGCGCAGATGACGGGCAGGTCGATTCGATTCAGCGTCACGGTCGGCAGCTCGCGCGTGCTGACATGCGATGCGCCCGGGGCAGCCAGTCCCGCCCCGATGCCTTTGCCGGCGGCGATGTCCTTGAGATCGAGACCGCTGCAAAAGCCGCGTCCCTCGCCGGTAAGAATGATCGCGCGAATCTTCGGATCGTTGTCGAAATCCTTCAGCGCTTCGCCGAGTTCGTTGAGCATCTCGACGCTGATCGCGTTCATCCGGTCGGGGCGGTTGAGCTTCAAAATTGCGATATGATTGGTTTTTTCGACGAGTAGATCAGCCATTGGGGCGGTCCTCCATTCGACGTTCAGAACCTATCGCATTGCATCGATCTAGCGAATGATGCGAGATAAAGTTTCACGCGGAATCCGCGCGCGACAACGGAGCGCGTTCTTAATACTGAAAAAAAGAAGAAAGAAATGGGAATCATACATCTACCTGTATCGGCTTCGGCCGACGAGATTTGCGCGGCCCTTAACGAGGACGGATGCGTCGTTGTCGATCGCGTCGTACGACCCGAACTCATGGACGAGGTCGCGCAAGAGCTGCGGCCGTTTACTGAAAAAACTCCGCTTGGCGCCGACGAGTTCAGCGGCCGCCGCACGCGCAGGACCGGCGGACTGATCGCGCGCTCGCCGAAATCGCGCGAGCTCGTGATGAATCCCGTGGTGCTCGGCGCGGTCGGCAAGATGCTCGGACACGCGACCAGCTTTCAACTCCATCTCACGCAGATAATCTCGATCGGCCCCGGCGAGCCGGCCCAGACCATCCATCGCGACCAATGGGCGTTCGATTTCTTCCCGTTCCCGCGCGGCTACGAGGTCCAGTGCAACACGATCTGGGCGATGACGGACTTCGCCGAGGAAAACGGCGCGACGCGCGTGATTCCCGGCAGCAATCGCTTCGACGACAAGCTACGCTTCACCGAAGCCGACACCGAGCCGGCCGAGATGACCAAAGGTTCTGTCCTCTTCTACACCGGCAGCATCTATCACGGCGGCGGCGCGAACCGCTCGAAAGCTATCCGCACCGGAATCAACATCACCTACAACGTCTCGTGGCTCCGCCAGGAAGAAAATCAATACCTATCAGTGCCGCTGGAAATCGCGCGCACGCTCCCGGTCGACCTGCTTAGATTGATGGGCTACCGGCTAGGCGCCTACGCGCTCGGCTACGTCGACGACACCCGCGACCCAATCGAGGTGGTCCGCCCCGACCTGGCTCGCAACGGCTTCCGCCCCGACCTGCAGACCCAGGAATCAGGAAGCTTTCTGAAGCCTCAGCCTCCAGACTCGGCCCAGAAGTAGAGCGGTCTCCTTCTTTCCCTTTCCGTCATTCTGGGCGCAGCCTGTGTCATTCTGAGCGCAGCGAAGAATCCCGGATCTTTCTGGATGCCTGCCGACGCACCCCCAACCATGGTGTATGCGTGCCGCCCGGTAGCTGATTTCGAGATCCTTCGCTGCGCTCAGGATGACGATTGTCCTTGCTCCGAGCTATTGAGGATCACCCAGCTTCAGCAACTGCTTGCCGAAATTGGCGCCAGTGAATAGCCGGATGATCGTCTTCGGCGCCTTCTCGAGTCCTTGCTGCAAGTCGATCTGGTTCTTGAGTTTGCCCTCGGCATACCACTTCGACATCTCGGCAATCGCCTCTGGATAGCGCTGGAGGAAATGAAACACGAGGAATCCTTCCATCCGCGCGCCGTTCAAGATCAGGTTGAAATAATTCTTGGGCCCGACCGGATTCCTCTCGCCAAGGTTGTTGTACTGCGAGATCGCTCCGCACAGCACGACCCGCGACCCGAACGTCAGTCGCGCGAGCGCATAGTCGAGGATCTCGCCGCCGACGTTGTCGAAGTACACGTTGATGCCCTTCGGACAATGCTTGGCCAGCGCGGCGCCGACATCCTCATTCTTATAGTCAATCGCGGCGTCGAAGCCTGCCTCTTTCAACAGCCAGTTGCATTTCTCGTGTCCGCCCGCGATGCCAACTACGCGGCATCCTTTGATCTTGGCGATCATTCCGGCCACCGATCCGGTCGCGCCCGCCGCCCCCGAGACGACGAACGTCTCGCCCGACTTGACCGCACCTACCGCGAGCGTGCCGAAGTATGCCGTCAGTCCCGTGGTTCCGAGCAGCGACAGCGCCAGTATCGGGTCGGTGCCGGCCGGCAGTTTTTGCAGACCCATCAGCCCTTCGCCGCCGCTAACCGTGTAGTCCTCCCATCCGAAGAGTCCTTGCACGAGATCGCCTTTGGCAAATCCTGGCCGCTTGGACTCGACCACCTGTCCTACCGTGCC
>NZ_JBAUYR010000035.1:0-16165 GCF_049584895.1 Binatus sp. (SeqCode) | reverse complement strand
AATCTAGTGACGGCTTGCCTAGATTAGATGATCCGAGGTCACGTTAATAGCGGGAGTCCGCTCCAGCTTCGTCGTCATCGCTTCGCGTCGGGCCAATCCCGGTCGGGCGGAACAGTAGCTTGGCTGCGAACAGCTTCTCGCTGATGCGCCCCTGCGATTTCAGTTGGCCGCCATGACGCTTGCAGTGCGGACACGGCATCGTGCCACCGAGCAGGCTGGCGTTTTGAGGGGTGATCCTGAGATCGAACTTGAACCCGCAGCCGGGATTCTGACAGATGGTGCGGTAAACGATTCCCGGCGTGCCGGTGCTTTTGGTTTCATGTCTGGTGACCGCTGTCTGCATTTTCTCTATCCTCCGCTCCCGCGCTACCGCGTGAGAGGCTTGCATCCGATTAAAGTAATCACGACTAGCAACTTAGACGTAAGATCGTCAGGTTAGTTTCAAGCAAATGACGTGCCTCGGAGGACAATTGGCTGTAAAAGCCAAAATCTAGTAAAATCAAGGTTAATTCGCACAGCACTACTCCCTCGATATGACTGACTCCTGCTCCCATCCGGAAATTCCTGCGCTATCTGCCACAATTGACGGATTTCACGAACAAAATAAGCTCCATATTGGGACTTGGATGGATGGCTTTCGATGCGGCTGCGGGACACTTATACTTGGCGGGCTGATTTTGCCGGGGATAGCTGCGAGATGACGATTCGAGGCATTTTGTCCAAATGAGAACGTTGGCGCTGGTGATGGCAGGGGGGCAGGGCACTCGGCTTCATCCCCTGACCCGGGATCGCGCCAAGCCGGCGGTGCCGTTCGGCGGCAAATACCGCATCATCGATTTCGTTCTCTCCAACCTCGTCAACTCGGGCATCTACGCAATCTACGTATTGGTGCAATGGCGGTCGCAATCGCTGATCGAGCATCTCAAGGACGGATGGCAATTCGGCGGGATGCTGCCCGACCACTTCGTCATCCCGGTGCCGGCCCAGATGCGGATGGGCGAATTGTGGTACCAGGGCACCGCAGACGCGATTTTCCAGAATCTCAATCTTATCGACGACACCAAGCCGGACCTGGTCGCAGTTTTCGGCGCCGACCACATCTACCGGATGGACATCCAGCAGATGATCGAGTTTCACATGGAGCGCAAAGCGGCGGTCACCGTCGCGACGCTGCCGGTGTCGGTTGACGAAGCGGATCAATTCGGCATCGTGCAGGTCGATTCGGGCTTGCGCGTCTCGGGCTTTGTCGAGAAGCCCAGCAATCCGCCGCAGATGCCCGGCGCTCCCGGACGATCGCTGGCCTCGATGGGCAATTACCTGTTCAGTCCCGAAGTATTGCGCGAGGCTCTGATTGAAGATTCGATCAACGAAAAAAGCAATCACGATTTCGGCCGCGACCTTATCCCGGCGCTTATCAATCGGGTGCCGGTTTACGCGTACAACTTCATGACCAATCGGATTCGCGGCGACTCCGAGGTCAATCTCAGTTACTGGCGCGACGTCGGGACGCTCGACGCGTACTACGAGGCCAACATGGACCTGCGCGACGCGCGTCCGCATCTCAACCTGTACAATGCGTACTGGCCGTTGCGCACCGCGTACTACGATCAGCCGCCGGCGAAGTTCGTGTTCGACGAGAACGGGCGGCGCGGACTGGCGCTGCATTCGGTAATCGGCGAGGGATGCATCGTGTCGGGCGGGGCGGTTCGCAACTCAGTGCTCGGGCGAATGGTGTTCGTGCATTCGTACAGCCTGGTCGAGGATTCGGTCATCATGGACTATGCGGTAATCGGGCGGCACGCGAAAGTTCGCCGCGCGATTATCGACAAGAACGTCTTTATTCCTGAAGGCGAAGAGATAGGATACGACCTCGAGCGTGACCGTCAGCGATTTTTCGTCACCGATTCGGGCCTGGTCGTGATTCCCAAGGGCCCCAAGCGCGAACGATCGGAACTGTAGATGGCGCCAGCTTCTCCGTCAGCACATCCAAAGCTCGATCGCAACGAATCGCAGGCTTCGACCGGCGACATGCTGCGCCGCGGCGACGCGCCAGCCGGCTCGACCGATGGCGCCCCGCAGAGGTCAGACTTTCCACTATCGCTCGGGAAGCCGAGGAGCACCCGCGTCCAGCTGGGACTCAAAGATCGACTGATCTTCTGGGTGTTGATCGCCGTGCTCCATGGTTTCAGCCTTCTGCCGGACTTCATTCTGTATAGGTTGGGAATCGCCTGCGGTTTAATCTTCCATCGCTTCGATCATCGGCACCGGAAAATTGGAATCCGCAATCTCGAGATCGCATTCCCCGAAAAGAGCGTCGCTGAGCGAAATCGAATCCTGCGCGCGTCGTACATCAACCTCGGCCGCTGCGGAGCCGAGTACGTCCGACTGGGCGGATTCTTCTACCGCCGGCTCGGGCGTCGAATTACCTACAACCGCCTCGACGTCTGGAATGAGCTCCACCCGAGGTACCCAGGCAAGGGCGCGCTGATCCTGACGGCGCACTTCGGAGGCTTCGAGCTGCTGCCCGCGGGCCACGCGCTGCACGGCTTCCAGATTGGACTCGTGCATCACACGCAGCGCTTCCTGGCAGGCGACGACCTGGTGTCGTTCATCCGCGAGCGCGCGGGGGTACAGGTAATCCGCAAGCATACGGCAGCGCGCGAGATGCTGCGGTCGCTGAGGCGCGGCGAGATCATCGGTATCCCGCTCGATCAGAACGCCAAGCGCTCGGAGGCAATCTGGGTCCCGTTCTTCGGCGAGCTGGCCGCAACGCCCAGCGGCTTCGATCGCCTCGCGATGATGGCTGGCGCCCCCGTGGTCCCGGTCTTCATCGTGCGCCAGCCGGACGGCATCAGCCACGTAATAGAGATTTACGAGGAGATCCCGCAACAGCGCACCGGCGACCGCAACGCCGACGCCCTCGTAAACACCGCCCGCTACCAAAAAGCCATCGAAGAGATGGTCCGAAAGTACCCCGAGCAATGGCTCTGGACCCACCGCCGCTACCGCACAAGGCCAGTGAGGGGCACCCCGTCGCTGTACGACTAGTTAGTTGATTGCAGCATCACGGCTGGTGATGCTCGAAAGCCGCGACCATCTGATGGCGACAGCCGATCCGCGATTCAAGGACGCGGTGCTCGAATTCCTCGGTGCTGTCTCCCGCTTTAGCCGACGGACCTACGAAGCTGCCAGACTCGTATGTCATGGAGTTATGCAAATATCCAGAAATGTCAGTCTTACATAGCGAGAGGAAATATATGACCATGTTGCGCTCAATCAAAATTGATCTCGACGTCTACAAGAAAATCGTGTCCAAAATGGTTGATACCGACAGAGACGAGAACGACGCATTGCATCGGATTCTGGGAGTGACCTTTTCTAACGGAACCGAGTCGGCGGTAAGCGGCAACAACGGGTGGTCTGGTCATGGTGTGCATCTCCCAGAAGGAACCGCGCTCAGACTCACGCACTTGGGGCATGAATATACCGCGCAGATACAAAAAGGGGCTTACCTCGTCGAAGGTAAACTCCACTACAGCCCGTCGGCCGCGGCCGAGGCTGTAGCCAGGACTCGTACCGGCGCTAAGCCAAGTCTCGACGGTTGGAAATATTGGGAAGCGCAACTAGTGGGTGAAACGGGTTGGAAACGTCTCGATGATTTGAGAGCCCAAGCTCGAGGCAGCCAGTCCGTTAAGCCACCGCGCCGCAAACGCCTAGACCAGAGGGTCGTATCCTAATTTCACTGTGCGTTCTCCGATCAACGACCTCGAGCGGGAGAATCCGCAAGGAGCAATAGATGTACTTCCCAGATTGCCAAGAGATGGACGAACCGCTGCTCTGCTTCATCTACTACAACGGAGGCTCAAACTACTCCGTCCGACCCAGTGAAACTTACGAGCCTTTGGCGGGTTTCTTCATGCTTAGCGAGGAAGACAAAAGGCGCCCCCGTCCTGACGGATATACGGGAGTGCATTGGAAAAACTACGTGCAATGGGCACGCCAGAGATTGATCAATCACGGATTTCTCGACGGGTCTACACGAGGTATTTGGCGACTCTCACCCGCTGGAGTGAATCTGGCATCGAATGTCGCGGCCCGTTACACGGCACTTCGACTCTCGGACTAGGATACTACGTCGAGAGCAGCTTTCTGCACGCCCGCGATCGGACGAAGCGTCGCCAGTATAGCTATCGCGATCACCCACGCGGTGGCGCCGCCTATCAATGGGATTGCGCCGCCGCCTGCTATCCACCATGGGATTGCGGCGCGGTTCAGGATTATTTTCGGCCACATCTTTGCGCCCAGCACGAAGCCGCAGTGCAGGCCGATCGAGAAATACACACTGCCCGTTAGAATATATGCTTCGCCGAGAACTATCCCGAGAAGGAAGAGGCCGATCAGTGCGGGAATCGCGATCCCCGGATCCTTGAACTGGTCGATGCTGTGCGCGAGCGTGATCAAGCCGGCGGCGGGCTGGTAGCCGGTCACGTAAAAGCGCGCCGGGGAGCGCACCAGATGCGCGATGGCGTAGATTGCGGCGCTCGCGATCAGCGCTATCCGGTTGCCGAAGTCGCGCGCCATGCCACCGAGCAGGAATGCCCGGAAGAATGCCTCCTCGATGAACGCGATCGCTATCGCCGAGAGAAAATATTTCGGTATCAACGCTGCCGCCGCTTCGTGATCGCCGACTCCACCGCCGCCGACTGCGAGCGCCAATCCGAATAGAATCGCGATCGACAGCATAGCGACTCCGAAACCGCGAATCGCGCGCGCGATGCTAATTGCCAAAGGATGTTTGAAGCCGCGGCGTAGCAGCGGGACGAGATTGAGGTCGCGCGCCGAGAACAGCATCGCGATCAGCAGCGTCGCCATCACAGTGCGATCGAAGATTCGAGGAAAGGGGTAGCGCAATCCCACCGCCGAGACCGCGATTGCCACGAGTGGCGCGACGATGATCGCGGCGACGATCCCTGCGACTAGCACCAATGCGAATCGCGCAGTGAATGATCGATGCACGCTACCTAACCCCTAATTCCTTCCCTCGAGAGAAAGGGGACAATCGAGTTCAGTCTCTGCACGCGTCACAGAACCCTCACCTACCGGCCGCGATGCGGCCGCCTCCTCTCCCGTAACGTAACGGGCGAGGTAAGAATCGGAGCCTCACCTCTACTCAAAAGTTCTAACAGGGACGAAGTCCCGCATCCTCTCTTAACACTGGGTGCAGGGGTCACCCCTGCCCAGGGAAGCGTGAAACCCACGGCGGGTTTCACATTAAATTAAGTTCCCCCACCTCGTTCGCTCAGCGCGGGCGCTCCGGATCGAGTTGCGGCTCGAGCGTTACCTCTACCGGGCAGGAGCGCGCGGGAGAGTTTACGATCTGCATGACGGCGTGGGCGACGTCGGCTGTTGAAAGCATTGCGGCGCGATCGAGCCGCTTGTTGTTTGGGATCAGCGCGGTATCGACCAGGCCGGGAACGATGACCGAGAGCTTCAGTCCGCTTTGACGCATCTCGTGGAACGACGCGCGTGTGAATGCGATCAGCGCGGCCTTGGTCGCGGCATAAACGGCCTCGCCGGCGGGCGCTTTGATCGCGGCCGAGGATGCGACGTTGATGATGGTGCCGGCACCCAGCGGGGTCATCGCGGCAGCGGCGAGGCGCGTGAGCGCGATCGGCGCGCGCAGGTTGACGGCTATTATTCGATCAAGATCGACCGGCCGCATCTTGAGCAGCGGTGTTCGCGGCGGTGCCCATCCTGCATTGTTGACGAGCACGTCGATATGGCCGAAGCAGTCGAGCGCGGCGCCGATGAGCAAGTCTGGCCCATCTTCAGTCGCGAGGTCGACGAGCACAATCAACGCGCGCTCGTGCGGCAGACCGCTCTGGGAGCGGGTCTCCTCGAGTTCGTCGCGCGATCGAGCCGCGAGGCATAGCGAGAAGCCCGCGTGCGCGAGTTCCATCGCGACCGCGCGCCCGATGCCGCGGCCGGCCCCGGTTACTATCGCGACGCGTGCTTCCTGCCCGCCCGATGCATTCGCCGCGGTCATTGATAACCGTGATAACCTTGCGCTGAAGTAATCCCTCGCACAGACTGAACGATAGTGAATTCGCAAGTCTTCCGCGAGTACGACATCCGCGGCATCGTCGCCAACGACTTCGACGACGCGTTCGTAGTCGAACTCGGGCGCGGCTACGCGACACTGTTGCATCAAGCGGGGAAAAAAACCGTCACGCTTGGGCGCGATTGCCGGCTGTCGTCGGATCGCTTGCGCGACCATCTGGCCGAGGGTCTGCTCGGCGCCGGCATCAACCTGGTTGATATCGGCGTGGTGCCGACGCCGCTGCTCTATTTTTCGGTGCTGAGCTGGAAGATGGACGGCGGCGTGATGATTACCGGGAGCCACAACGCGGCCGAGTACAACGGATTCAAGCTGGGCGTCGGGCCGACGACGATTTACGGCGCCGAGATTCAGCGGCTGCGCGAAATAATCGAGCGGCGCGATTTCGTCACGACCGGCGCGAAGGGCACGCTGACCGAGCGTCCGGTGATTCCCGACTACAACGATTTCATCATGTCGCAATTCAAGTTCACGCCCGGGATGAAGGTCGTCGTGGACGGGGGTAACGGATGCGGCGGGGTAATTGCGGCGCCACTGATGAAGCGGCTCGGGCTCGAGACGATTGAGCTCTACATCGAGATGGACGGGCGCTTCCCGAACCATCACCCCGACCCGACCGTCGAGGAGAACATGCGCGATCTCGTCGCGGCGGTGAAGAAAAATCGCGCGGCGATCGGAATCGCGTACGACGGCGACGCCGACCGCGTTGGCGCAGTGGACGAGAACGGAAAGATCGTGTGGGGCGACGAGCTGATGGTGGCTTTCTCGCGGGCGATTTTGCGCGAGCGTCCCGGCGCGACGATTATCGGCGACGTGAAATGCTCGAAGCGGATGTACGACGATATCGCGCGCCACGGCGGACGCCCGATCATGTGGAAGACCGGCCATTCGCTGATCAAAAGCAAGTTGAAAGAGGAGCACGCGGCGCTGGCCGGCGAGATGAGCGGGCATATGTTTTTCGCCGACCGCTATTTCGGCTTCGACGACGCCATCTACGCGTCGTTCCGCATTCTTGAAATTTTGAGCCGCGAGGGCCGCGGCCTCGCCGCGATCCTTGCCGATCTTCCCGCCAGCCACTTCACCCCTGAGATTCGCGTCGACTGCCCCGACGATCGCAAGTTCGAAGTGGTGCGCAAGGCGGCAGAATTTTTCCGCAAGCACTACGAAGTTATCGACATCGACGGCGTGCGGGTGAACTTTCCCGACGGATGGGGCCTAATACGAGCCTCGAATACGCAGCCCGCGCTGGTAACGCGTTTCGAAGCGACCAGCGAAAAGCGACTGGCCGAGATTCGCGCGATTTTCGACGACAAGCTCCGCGAACTTGGCGCGATCTGACCTGATGGCTCGACCTTCCGCGCCGCCGCACGCTTCGGTGCTGATAATTGCGGGTGGCCGCGGCACGCGCTTCTGGCCGGCCAGCCGCGAGGCGAATCCCAAGCCTCTTTTCTCGATTGACGGCAAGACCAGCCTGCTCGCTGCCACGATCGCGCGTCACCTACCGCTCATCCCGCGCGATCGAATATTCGTACTGGCGGCAGCCGCGCACGAGAAGCCGTTTCGCCGCGCGCTTCGCGGCTTGATCCCGGCGCAGAGCCTGATTGTCGAGCCCATGGCGCGCGGCACCGCAGTCGCAATCGCGTACGGCGCCGCGACTATCAAGCGCCGGCTCGGCGACGGAGTTATCGCGTCGGTCGCGGCGGATCACCACATTGTGACCGCCGAGCAATATCGACGCACGCTCGCCGATGCGATCGGCCTTGCTGCATCGAGCGATTCGATCGTGGCGATTGGGATTCCACCGACCCGGCCCGAAACCGGTTACGGCTATCAGAAGACCGGTCCGAAGGTCGGCGCCGGTTTCCGAATCGAGAAGTTCGTCGAGAAGCCTCCGCTCGCAACTGCGCGCAGGATGGTGCGCAGCGGGCGCTACTTCTGGAACGCCTCGATGTTCGTTGCCTCGACGAAAACATTGGCGCGCGAATTTGAATCGCACAGCCCCGAGCTTTGGATCGCCGCGGAAAAGCTTGCGCTGACACCCCGGACGAAACTCGCGCGCGCATACGGCAAGCTGAAGTACGACTCATTCGACCGCGTGATAATGGAGAAGAGCGCCAACGTGCTCAGCGTTCGCGCGCGATTTTCATGGCACGACGTGGGATCGTGGGACGGCTTGTGGGATGCGGTTGGCGACGCTGAGGGCAACGTGATTCGCGGCAACGCGATCGCGCTTGAGTCCGAGCGCGTGCTGGGACATTCGGATTCGCGCCTGATGGTGCTGTTCGGCGTGCGCGATCTGATCGTCGTCGATACCGGTGACGCGATCCTGGTGGCGCATCGCGATCGCTCGCCGCATGTCGGACGCGTCGCTGAGGAACTCAAGCGCCGGGGTTTGCAGCGCTACTTGTAGTCAGTCGAGCGCCATCGCGTCGCACATCATCGCGAGCTTGCGCAGTTCGCTTTCGCGAACTTCATCTTCGAGCGCCAGTTCCAGCAGGGTGGCCGCGACGCCGTCGTCGACCGATTCCCACCGCATCGCGTTGAGTCGCAGGTCCGCCGCGAGCGTGCCCAGCACTTCGAGGTCGCCGCTGAGGCGCGCCCAGTTGTTCGAGCCGTCGTGCAGCGCGGCTTCCGGCAATTTCGACCAGACGTTGTTGTCCGCGAGAATCGAGTTGAGCACCTTGACGTGCCCGGCTTCTTTTTCTGCGAGCGCCTCGACTCCCGTTTTGATATTCGGAGCAGTCATCGGTGCGTGCCGCTTCAAACGCTCGACCAGCCCCTGATTGCGGCCAGTCAGCACGGCCAGTTCCTCGAGCAATTCCGCACGCGCCGATGCCGGCGAAAACAATCTCTGAAAAAATCCCATACCTGTAGCCATCTCCCCACCCAATGCGCGTCGATGTTAGGCAATACGTTAGCGCACCGCGACAATAGCTATCGGCATCGAAGGTGCCGCTGTCAAGGGAGTCTAGGAATTGAACAGCGCGCGCACCAAGGAGGATTCGCGCTGGAAGAATCCGCGCGTGTGGTATGAATCCTCGAGCCGCAGGTGAGCGTAATCAAGGTAGTGGCCGATTTCATGCATCAGGGTTCGCACGAACGTTTTCGGCTTGACGACGTCGTGGCGCTGCGCCGTGCGCATCCAGAGCACGATGTACGGCTGCCTACGATTACGCGGATCGTAAGGATAGAACAGTCCATGCAGCTCGCCGCGGGTGTTGCGAGGACGCACGCCGCGAATCTCGACGTTGACCGGCGGCGTCATGAGGCTCCGGCAAACTTCCGCGGTCAACGCGCGCGCGCAGGTGGTGCATGCCGCCAGGTTTCCGGTCTCGAGCACGCGCATCAGAGCGTCGAGCGAGTTGCGCGCCGCAACGCTGGGGACGTAGTCGAAACGCTCGACGCTGTCGCTTTTCAGATAAGTTCGCTGTGCGCGCGACGAGAGCCGATAAAAATACGCCGGCAACCGCGTCTCCGAATTCGCGCGAAGCTTCAGTCCTGTACCCACCACGCCTCCATCGCCGGATACTCACTTCCGGCGCCGCATCAACGGAAGTATCATCCGCGCAATAGTCACTAGGGGCAAGCACTATGCAACTGAGTATTGTCGAAATCGCAAAACCGGCGGACGCCAACGTCATCGTCGGCCAGGCGCACTTCATCAAGACGGTCGAGGACGTTTACGAAGCTCTCGTGCAGGCGGTCCCGGGAATCAAGTTCGGGCTGGCTTTCTGCGAGGCGTCCGGGCCGTGCCTGATTCGACATACCGGCACCGATCCGGCGCTCGAGAATTCGGCGGTTGAGGCGGCGTCGGCGATCGGGGCAGGGCACGTGTTCATCGTGATTCTCGGCAACGCGTTCCCGGTCAACGTGCTCAATCAAATCAAAATGGTGAGCGAAGTGTGTACGATCTTTTGCGCGACCGCGAATCCGCTCCGCGTGATTGTCGCCGAGGAAGCTGGCGGACGCGGCGTCGTCGGCGTAATCGACGGCAGCTCGCCCAAGGGCGTCGAGAGCGCCAACGATCAGGCGGATCGGCGAGCGATGCTGCGACGATTCGGCTACAAGCAATAGACGTGAATCGGAACGCCCCGATGGATCAGGTTTCGATACGCCGCTAACCTTATGGATGAGGCAGTAAAGATGGGCGGCGGGCGGCAGCCACCGAAATCAAAATCGGATCCGGCGAAAAAGAAACCGCGCGAATGGCGAATCCGCGGATGGCGCGTGCGAAATCTCGTTGCCGGCGGATTCCTGCTGATCTTTTTCGCGCTGGGATTCTACATCGCCCAGTTGTACGGCGAAATTTCTGTGCTGATCGAGCAGCGTCGCGCCGCACTGACCTCCGCGATTTTTTCCGCGCCGTTCCCGATTCGCGCCGGTGACGACCTCGATCGCAGCGGACTGCTGGATCGGCTGGCGCAGTTGAGTTATTCCGAGGTGCCTTCCGCCAATGCTCCCGGCGAATACACCAAGGCTCCGCACGCGCTCGCGCTCTACCTGAGAGCATTTCAATTCGGCGCGAAGCAGTATCCCTCCGAGTTGGTCCGTGTCAGGCTCGAGGGCACGCGAATTTCCGGCGTCGCCGACGCTTTCGGCGTCGCCAAGTCCGACGCGATGCTCGAGCCTGAAGTGATCGGACGCCTCTTAGCCGGCACTCCCGCCGAACGCGTCGAAGTGCAACTGGGCGATTTGAAGCCATACCTGGTGAAGGGACTGCTCGCCAGCGAAGATCGTTATTTTTACTACCATCCGGGAATCGATCCGATTCGAATCGTCGAGGCCGCGATTTCCGATTTTCGTTCGCATCGCCTGGCCCAGGGCGCCAGTACTCTAACGCAACAACTCGCGCGCACGTTTTTGGAAGAGCATCAGCGCAGCTTCAGCCGCAAGTTTCGCGAGCTGGCTGTTGCCGCCGTGCTCGAAATTCGCTTACGGAAAGATGAAATCCTCGAGCGCTACATCAACGACGTGCCGATGGGCGAGTACGAGGGCACGCCGATCGACGGGATGCCCCAGGCCGCGCGATATTTTTTCAACAAGGACCTGTCCGAAGTGACGCCCGCGGAAGCTGCGACGCTGATTGGAATGATCCAGGCGCCGACGCTCTACGATCCGCGGCGTCATCCCGATAACTGCCGCAAGCGGCGCGACGTCGTGCTCGGCGTGATGAAGCATGCGGGCGTGATCGACGACGCCACCTACACAGCCGCCATTGCGACGCCGATTCAGATTACCAAGCCGCCGGGGCTCCGCCGCGCGCCGTACTTCACCGATTACGTGACCGCGTTCGTCAACAGGATTCCTGGTTTCGACGGTCATCTCGCAGGGCTCAAGGTTTACACGACGCTCGACACCGAACTTCAAGTCGATGCCGTCGATGCCATCACCGACAATCTCGCGAAGCTCGAGAAGAGTCATAAGCGCCTGCGCCGCGCAAAGTCTGACGGCAGGCTGCAGACCTCGATGGTCGCGCTGGACGCCGAGAGCGGTGCTATCCGCGCGATGATCGGCGGACGCGACTACTCTGAGAGCCAGTTCAATCGCGCGGCGAACGCCGAGCGCCAGCCCGGCTCCGCATTCAAGCCGATAGTGTATCTAGCCGCGCTCGATCCTGATCGCGCGCCGTTCTCGCCGCCGCTCACGCTCGCATCCACGCTGCCCGACGAGCCGATGACTTTTGCCGACGGATGGACGCCCGCGAATTACGAGCGCAACTATCAACCCCAGGTGACCGTCGTGCAGGCGCTGTACGAATCGCTTAACGTGCCGACCGCTTACGTCGGCAGCGAGCTTGGTCCCGCGACGATTGTGAAAACCGCGCACGAGATGGGCATCCACGAGGATCTCCAGGCGTACCTGCCGATTTCGATCGGCGCTGACGAGACCACACTGCTCGAGCTCACGTCCGCATACCAGGTTTTCGCGACCGAGGGCGATCAGTCACCGCCGTACGCTGTCGAGGCGGTCATCGACGCCAAGGGTCACCTCATTTATCAGCATCAGGACCAGAGCAATCGCATCATCCGCCCCGCCGTCGCGTATCTGATCACGGGCGCTCTCAAAGCCGTGTTGCGCTATGGAACTGGCGCGAGCGCGGGCCGCCTGGGGATCGATTTTCCGGCGGCGGGCAAGACCGGCACAACGCAGGATTACAGGGATGCGTACTTTATCGGCTACACGCCCGCGATTGTTTGCGGTGTATGGGTCGGCTTCGACCAGCCCGAGAGTCTTGGCATGACTGGAGCGCAGGCGGCGTTGCCCGCGTGGGTTCAGTTCATGCAAGATGCGGCGCCGGCGGACCCGGAAGATTTCCCTGAGCCGTCGGGCATCACGATGGCGACGATCGATCCAGAAACCGGCGGCCTCGCAACTCCCGCGTGTCCCAAGCAAATTTCGCTGCCGTTCCTGATTGGCACCGCGCCGACGCAGATGTGTCCGCTGCACGGCGGAATTTTCGCGAGCGTCCCAGTTCCTCCGCCAATGTTCGGTACAACGATGCCTGCCCCAGGAGCGCCGCCGCCACCGCCGGTCGCGGCCGCCAGTCCGTCGTCATCCGATGTGTTCGGCGCGATTGGCCATTTCCTTAAAGGAATTTTTTCTCATTAATTATAAAACAAATCTGATTTCGACCTGAAACTTTTCCTGTCGTGATTCGTCTAATTGGCGCACTATAATAGATACTGATGCCCTTGAATGCGGCAACTTGATATAAGCAATTGCCAAGTTCGAAGAGCCGAGAACTTTTGCAAGAGCATCTGCACATCACACCCCGTGGGGTGAAAACTGCGCTCCGCGCCCTGAGCGTCGCCGGCCTGATCTGTATGTTGGCGGCGAGCGGATGTATCAACGGCCAGGGTGTCGATTCGCCGTCGCAGGACTCAAGCGCCGGCAGCACTGCAGCGCATACCCGCAAAGTCGCAGCTCAAAATCTCAAGTTCGGGATTCCCACCGCGGGCGACGTGTTGATCGCTGGCGGTGCCGACGCTTCGAATGAAAGCATCGCCGACGCGGAATTTTTCAATCCGTCGTCGGGCCAGTTCATTGTGACCGGCATCGGAGCGTCGAGTCGCGCGGCCATATCTGCCGCACCGCTCTCGCCGACGCAGGTGCTGTTCGCAGGCGGCTTCAGCGGCGGCGCGACGATTAAGAATTTTTCGCTCAACCTCGCAGGGAAGGTGCTCAGCAGCGCCGAATCGTTCGACGAGGTGACCGGCGCATTCTCACCCGCCGGCACAATGGGCACGCCGCGAATGGGCTTCACTGCGACCGAGCTGAACAACGGCAAGGTCCTGGTCGCCGGCGGTCTCGACAATCACGACAACGTGCTCGACACCGCGGAACTGTACGATCCCGCGACGCGCAAATTCACCACGGTCGGCAACACGATGGGCGATCGGCGCATGTTTCAGACTGCGACGCTGCTGCTGAGCGGCAAGGTGCTCATAGCAGGCGGCGCGACTAATCTTTCCGGCGACACCACCAACTCCGCCGACATCTATGATCCCGCGTCGAACTCGTTTACGCCGGCGACCTTCCCGATGGACCATCAGCGCGCCGCGCATACCGCGACGCTTTTCACCAGCGGCCCGATGGCCGGCAAGGTGCTGATTGCAGGGGGAGTCGGCGGCTCGAGCTTCTTCTTCAAGGACAGCAGCGCCGAGCTTTACGATCCCGTCTCGCAACAATTCGTGCTGCTGTCGAGCTTCATGAACGAGCCGCGCTCGATGCACACGGCCACGCTGCTCGACAACGGCGACGTGCTGCTCGCGGGAGGCTTCAGCGGCACGGTGGCCGTGACGGGCGGGATGCTCTCGGGCGCGTCGGGAGTGATCAGCAATTCGGCGGAGACCTTCGATCCGAGCAGCGGTGATTTCACCTGCGTCGGCGGATTCAACAACGACACGCTACGATGCAATCAATCGATGGGCGTCGCGCGCGCAGGGCATACGGCGACTCTCCTCGCGACCGGCCTGCATCCGCATCGCGTGTTGATTGCCGGCGGAATCGGTGCCGCCGATCCCGCCGCCCACGGCATCGAACTTAGCAGCGCCGAACTCTTCAATCCGGCGGCTGGCAGTTTCACCGCCACCGGCCCAATGTCCACCGCCCGCGCCCTTCACACCGCCACGTTGCTGCATTAAACAGAATCATTCTCAGACGCGCGTTACTTCCAGTGCGATTCGCGCCTGCCCGCTCATTCCGCTGCCGGTCTGCGGATCGGCGGGCGGCTGCGCGACACCACTGCCGTCAGTCGCGCGTACGCGCATCATGAAATCGCCCGCGGCCTTCGGCGCGAAGCGATATTTCCAGACCGTCCACAAATACGGCGAGCTGTTCTCTACCAGTTGCGCGTCATTCCACGTGACGCCGTCGTCCGCCGACACCTCGACCCGCTTGATTCCCGAAGGTCCGGCCAGTGCCCATCCATACATATCCAAAGGCGCCGTCACCTTGGCCTTGCGATCGAAAATCGACATCAGTCCGCCTTCGACTCGCGGCGAGAAAAATCCCGAGTTGACCTTACGCCAACACGTGTCGCTCCATCCGCGAACCTCCCAGTAGCCGGGAATTTCGTGGTCCGCAAATTCGATTTCGGTGATCCATTTCGGCTGCTTCATTCCGTATTTTCCGGGAATGAAAATTCTGAGCGGATAGCCGTGCTCGGGCGGAAGGGGCACGCCATTCATCAGGTACGGCAGAAAATTTTCTTCGCGCATCAGTTCCTCGACCGGCAACACCGTGTGATAGCCGTCCGCCCCGCGCATCGCGACGAACCGCGCACCTCGCTTGACGCGCACGCGCTCCAGGAGCGGCCGCAGTTGCACTCCAGTCCACTTCGCATTGCCGATCGCGGTGCCGTCGGGCGGATTCGAGATACATTCCAGCGTCAGCATCTCGTCGATCTTCGGAAGCTTGCGAATATCCGCGTAGGAAAATTGCTGCGGATTCTCGACCAGCCCCTTGATACTGAAGCGCCACGAATTGACGTCCACCGACGGCGTGCTCGCGTACGACGTCACGTAAAAATTCTCGTTGGGCGTCGGCCCCCCGAATTTCGACGCCACCGCTGCAGCGCGTGCGATCCGCGGAATGCCTGCGATCGCGAGCGCCGCCCCCGACGCTGCCAGAAATTTTCGCCGCGTGATCATTCGAGCGGTTCGTCTAAATCGGCACCGTTGGACTCCGCTGAATCGGCCGCGACGAACTTCTTCTGCGGGCTCGAAACATCGCCAACCAGCTTGCGCGACACAATGATGAACGCCGAATGCGCGATCATCCTGAAATGCGGCCGTACGCTCATCCCCTTCACCTGCCAATGCCGCAGCAGGGTCTCGAAACTTTCGATCTCGCCGAAATCACTGCGCGCCTGGATAGCTTCGACCGTGTCCTTGAGCTGCACCGCCGTCGGTACATAGCAAACCAGCACCGCGCCAGGCCTCAACGCAGCTGCCGCGACCGCGAGCGCGCGCCCCGGTTCCGCCAGATCGAGAAACATCCGATCGACGCCGGTTTCATCGAAGCCCGTGTAAAGATCGCGAACCTTGATCATCCAATTGGGCGCATCGCCGAAAAATGCGGCCACGTTCTTGCGCGCCGCGTCGGCAAAGTCTTCGCGCAACTCGTACGAAATGACGCGCCCCGCCGGCCCGACCGCCCTCAGCAACGCTATCGTCAGCGCGCCCGCTCCAGTGCCGCCTTCAATCACCGTCGCGCCCGGAAATACGTCGCCCCAAATCAGCAGCGGCCCGGTATCCTTGGGATAAATCACCTGCGACGCGCGCGGCAGATGCGGTATCAGGTCGGCATACGTCGGCCGCAGCACCAGGAACGCCTCGCCGGTCGAAAACTTGACCCGCGATCCTTCCTCGACGCCGAACAGATCGTCGGCGCGCAGCTCGCCGCGGATAAGCAGCTTCTTGCCCGCCCGCAGCATCTTCAGGTAGCGGCGCCCCTTGCGATCGATAAAAATTACGGCGTCATTTTCTTTGAGGCGCGAGTCCAAGATGCTTCAACGCTTGCACGCATCGCGCGCGCCCGCAACAC
>NZ_JBAUYR010000034.1:0-7083 GCF_049584895.1 Binatus sp. (SeqCode) | reverse complement strand
ATCACAGGCTGAAGCCTGTGCCACCGCTTCTCACTGGGTGCAGGGGTCACCCCTGCCGAAGGAAGCGTGAAACCCACCGCGGGTTTCACATTTAATTAAGTGATTTCCCCTTCACTCTCCCGCGCCTTGTCCGAGTCCGCGAGGGCACGCTAAGCTTGACGCTCGCACTCGTGAAACCATTCTACATTTTCAATTCGCTGAACCGCGCGGTCGAGGAGTTCCAGCCGCTCAATCCGCCCGAAGTTACCCTGTATTCATGCGGCCCGACGGTCTATCTGCCGCAGCATCTCGGGAATCTGCGCGCGTACGTGTTCGTCGACAGTATTCGCCGGGCGCTCGAGTTCAACGGTTACAAAGTGCGCCATGTGATGAACGTCACGGACGTCGGGCACATGACGAGCGACGAGGATGCGGGCGAGGATAAGATCGAGAAAACTGCACGCGCGCAAGGCAAATCGCCGCTCGAAGTCGCGAACTATTATCTAGAGCAGTTCCAGCGCGATTGCGCCGCGCTGAATCTTGAGCCGCCGAACATATGGTCGCGCGCGACCGATCATATCGCCGATATGATCGCGCTCACCAAAAGAATCATCGACGCTGGCGTTGCGTACGTCACCAGGAGCGGCGTGTACTTCGACGTCGAGTGGTATCGCGGCGAGAATCGGCTCGGCAGGCTCTCGCGTCAGAGTCTCGATGAGCAGAACGCTGCGCAGCGGCTCGAGCATTCTGCCGACAAGCGCAGCCCGCACGATTTCACGCTATGGGTGCTCGGCCAGCCCGACCACTTGATGCAATGGGACAGTCCGTGGGGACGCGGCTATCCGGGATGGCATATCGAGTGCTCCGCGATGGCGATGAAGTATCTGGGCGAGACTATCGACATCCACACCGGCGGCATCGATCACATCCCGGTGCATCATGAGAACGAGATTGCGCAGTCGGAAAGCGCGACGCACAAGCCGTTCGCGCGGTACTTCGTGCACAACGCGTTTCTGGTCGGGAAAGAGGGCACCAAGATCAGCAAGAGCGCGGGCAAGTTCCCGCTGCTGAGCGATCTTGGATCGGCGGGAATCGATCCGCTGGCGTTTCGGATTTTTTGTTACGGTGCGAAGTACCGATCCGAGATTGCTTTCAATGACGATTCGATCCGCGCGTCGCAGAACAACCTCGATTATTTTCACGAGTTCGCCCGCAGCGTACCCGACGACGCGGCTGCCGAAGGAGTCGAGGCGGCGGGATGGGCGGCGGAATACTACGAGCGCTTTCACGAGGCGATCAACAACGATCTGAATACGCCGCAGGCGCTTGCGGTGGCTCTGGAATTGGTCGCGGAGGCATACCGGCGCAAGGACTTCCGCGCATGGCCGACGCTGCTCGCGCTCGACACGGTGCTGGGCCTCGACTTGAAGAAGCATCGCGAGACGGCGCATGCGAGCACGATCGAAGCGGACGTCCAGCAATTGATCGACAATCGAGCGGCAGCGCGCAAGGCCAAGGACTTCAGCACCGCTGACGAGCTGCGCAAGGAGATCGAGCGGCGCGGCTACGAGGTCAAGGACAATCGCGACGGCACCGCTACCTATCAACGCCGCACCTGAGCGGTTGCGAGCGGTGGATTTGGGTTGAATGCTTGCGCGAAAGAATCTTAGAATCGCCCCTTGACGCCTCCACTATGCCCAGAAGGAACCGATGGGGATTGAGTTAAAGAAATTCGACACCAGGCTGCAGGCTGAAGGGCCCGAGGTAAAGCATCTCGACCCCGCCGCGGCACCGTTTTACCTGCCGATCGGCGACGAAGTGGAAATCTTCACCGCCGCCTATAAAGCGCGACTCCCGCTCTTGCTCAAGGGTCCCACCGGATGCGGCAAGACCCGCTTCGTCGAGCACATGGCGCATCAATTGTCGTCGCTCTCCAACGGCCCCAACGAGCTGATCACAGTCGCGTGTCACGAGGATCTCACCGGTAGCGACCTGGTCGGACGCTTCCTGATTCAGGCCGACGAGACCGTGTGGGTTGACGGTCCGCTGACGCAGGCCGTGCGGCGCGGCGCGATTTGTTATCTCGACGAAGTGGTCGAGGCGCGCAAGGACACGACGGTGCTGATCCATCCGCTGTCGGATCATCGGCGGATTCTGCCTATAGAAAAGCGCGGCGAGACGATCGAGGCGCACGAAGGATTTCTGCTGGTGATTTCCTACAATCCCGGCTACCAGAGCATCCAGAAAAATTTGAAGCATTCGACCCGCCAGCGCTTCGTGACGATCGAGTTCACCTATCCGCCAGCGGACAAGGAAGTCGAGATCATCGCGCACGAGGCGGGAGTCGATCAGGATATCGCGCAGCAGCTTGCAGTGCTGGGCGAGAAGGTGCGCCATCTGAAGGCGTCGGGACTGGAAGAAGGCGTCTCGACCCGACTGCTGATTTACGCCGGCGAGCTGATCCGCCAGGGAATTGCGCCACGGCGCGCGGCGACGGTCGCGGTCACCTGGTCGCTGACCGACGAAGCGGACAGCAAGCGCGCGATCGACGAAGTGGTAAAAGCGATCTTTCCATAAGTTGCGGCAAGATTCGTGAATCGACGCGAATAACCTACAACCTCAGAGAGGTCGCGTGTAATGAGAGTCCTCGCAAACTTCAAGGTCATTCTGGCTACGGCGGCGATGCTTGCGATCGGCGCAACCGCGATCGCGCAAGAGTTGCAAGGGCTCCAGGCGCAGTCGGGGCCGCGGCTGGATTTTCCCGCCGGACTCGCGACCGACGGCCGCGCGATTTACGTTGCGAACAGCCGCAATAATACAGTTGAAGCGATCGACGCGGCCACCAGATCGCTGCGAATCGTCGCGGGCAAACTGTTTCAGGAAGGCAGCAACGACGGCGTCGGCGAAGCGGCTCGCTTCAACAGCCCTGACGGCATGACGATCAACGGCCAGAATCTTTATCTTTGCGACACCAACAATTCCGACATCCGCCAAATCACCATCAGCGGCACCGTCACCACGGTGGCGGGCACCGCGAATATCTCAGGCACGGAAGACGGCACGGGCGGGTCGGCGCACTTCAACCTGCCGACGCAGATAACGACCGACGGCACTTCGCTCTACGTGGCTGACAGCGGCAACAGCGCGATTCGGCGTATCACGCTCGCCGACTTCAAGGTCAAGACGATCGGTGGACAGCCGGGCACGTCGGGTAAGACCGAGGGCGGTCCAGGCAAATCTCTGTTCAGCGGCCCACGCGGAGTCGCGGTCGACAAAAAAGCGATCTACGTCGCGGACACCGGCAACGACGTCATCCGCAAAATAGACATCAACACGCTCGAGACCAGCACGATCGCAGGCACCGGCGAAGAAGGCGACAAGGATGGTCCCGCGCTGCAGGCACAGTTCAACAATCCCGGCGCGATATGCACCGACGGTACGTTTCTCTACATCCTCGACGCCGACAATCATTCGATCCGCAAGATGGATCTCAACGCCAACACCGTGACCAAGCTGACGCTCGTCAACGGCCATATCGGTTCCGGCTGCGCGCTCACCAGTGACGGCAAGCAACTCTATTTCTCCGACACCACCGAAAACGCGGTCGAGGTCGTCGATACGACCAGCGGCAATTTCACCACGCTCTATCCACCGGGGCAGTAAGCCTCGCGCGACAGGCATCGCGTGATCGATCTGCGCAGTGACACCGTAACCTTGCCGACGCCGGAAATGCGCGAGGCGATCGCGCGCGCCGAGCTGGGTGACGACGTTTACGGCGAAGACCGGAGCGTGAATCGGCTCGAGGCGATGGCGGCATCTATTATGGGCAAGGACGCCGCGCTGTTGGTGCCGAGCGGCACGATGGGCAATCTCGCTGCCATGCTGTCGCATTGCGCTCGCGGCACCAAGGCGATAGTCGGCTCGCAGTCGCATACCAATCTTTACGAGGCCGGGGGAGCGTCGGCTCTGGGAGGCATCGTGCTCACCGCGGTCGCCAACACCGAAGACGGCGAGCTCGACACTGGTGAACTCGCGCGCGAGCTTGGGACGCCGGCTGACGATCATTTCGCGCAGCCGTCGCTGGTCGTCATCGAAAATACGCACAATCGATGCGGCGGCGCGCCGATCAAGCTCTCACATATGGCGGAAGTTTCGACGGCGGCGAAGCGGAGAAAAATTCCGCTGCATCTCGACGGTGCGCGAATCTTCAACGCGGCGCTCGCGCTCGAGACGACGCCGAAAGAGATCGCAAGCAACGCGGACACGGTGTCGTTCTGCCTGTCGAAGGGACTCGGATGCCCAATCGGTTCACTGCTGTGCGGGAGTCGCGAATTTATTGCGAGTGCGCATCGGACCCGGAAAATCCTGGGCGGCGGAATGCGGCAGGCGGGTATAATCGCAGCGGCTGGAATAGTCGCGCTGACCACGATGGTCGATCGGCTGGCCGAGGATCATCAGAATGCGCGCGCGCTGGCGCAGGGACTCGCGTTGGTTGCGGGACTCAATGTGCGGGCGGTTAAGAATCGCACCAACATGGTGGTGTTCGACGTCGACGGCGACGCGGATGCGTCGCGCCGTTTCGCGGCGGCGATGAAAGAGCGAGGCGTGCTGATCTCGCCGCGCGAGGCGACGTCGTTCCGCGCCGTGACGCATAACGGAATTTCGCGCGCCGATATCGATCGCGCAGTCGCCGCCGCCGCGCAGGCCACCGGCGAAGTTTTCGGCGAATGAAACTTCAAAAATGGACTCACTCGAATCTCTTTTCTCAGTGAAAGGTCATCGCGCGCTGGTAACAGGCGCTTCGTCCGGACTGGGCGTCGAATGCGCCACAGCGCTCGCAATAGCAGGCGCCGATGTTGCGCTGGTCGCGCGGCGCAAAGACCGCGTCGTTCAAATTGCTGACGATCTCGCCAAAGCCCACGGCGTCAAGGCGATCGGAATCGGCGCTGACGTGACACGCGAGGACGACCTCGATCGCGTGATGGCCGAGGCGTCGGCCGCGCTCGGCGACCTCGACATCCTGGTGAACAACGCGGGCGTGTCGCCGACCGGTCGCGCCGAAAATTTCAAGCGCGAGGCGTGGGACCAAACACTCGCGGTGAATCTGACCGCGCCGATGATGCTCTCGCAGCGCTTCGCGCGCCGGCTGATCGAGATCAAACAGCCGGGCCGAATCATCAACATGGCTTCGATTTACGCATCGGTCGCGAGCTCGGTGTACCGGCTCTCGGCATACGTGGCGACCAAGGCGGCGTTGGCGAATCTGACGCGTCAGCTCGCGGTCGAATGGGCCGGCTACGGAATTTTGGTCAACGCGATCGCACCCGGATGGATTCCCACCGAAGCGACCGAAGGCGGAATCGCGAAGCCGGCGAACAAAGAGCGGATGGAGGCCTTCACGCCGATGAAGCGCCTCGGCCTTCCGCACGAGATTCGCGGCGCCGTGATCTTCCTTGCGAGTCCCGCTTCAAGCTACGTTACGGGGTCGGTAGTCTCAGTGGACGGCGGATACCAGGCGTGGTGAAAGCTGCGGGAGGGGGAGCGGGGATGAACGGAACGGGATTGCGGGCGCAGCTTTTCCGGCGCAAGCCGGCTTCGGCGTTGATGGCGGAGGCGGATGCGCGCGACGGCGGCCTCAAGCGCGCGCTGGGAGCGCTCGACCTCACACTTCTAGGAATCGGCGCAATCGTCGGCGCGGGAATTTTCGTGCTGACCGGTGTCGCCGCTGCAAAGTACGCCGGCCCTGCGATCGTGCTCTCGTTCGTCGTCTCGGGATTCGCATGCGCGATGGCTGCCCTGTGCTACGCCGAATTCGCCGCGATGATCCCGGTCGCAGGCAGCGCGTATTCGTATTCGTACGCGACGATGGGGGAGTTGGTCGGCTGGATCATCGGATGGGACCTCGTGCTCGAATACGCTGTCGGTGCCGCCGCGGTCGCAGTCGGATGGTCGGGTTACCTGACCGTCATCCTGCAGGGGCTCGGGATCCATCTGCCGGTTGCGATAACCCACGCGCCCGGGTCGGTGCCCGGCGCGATCATCAATCTGCCCGCGCTGATGATCGTGATGCTCATCACCTACGTGCTGTACATCGGCATCTCGGAGAGCGCGCGAATCAATTCGGTGATCGTGGGAATCAAGCTCGTAGTGATCGCCGCCGTGATCATCGTCGGCGCGTTCTTCGTCAAGCCGGCGAACTGGAGTCCGTTCGCGCCGATGGGGTGGTCGGGCGTGATGAAGGGCGCGGCGGTGATTTTTTTCGCGTATATCGGCTTCGATGCGGTCTCGACCGCGGCGGAAGAAGTCGTCGATCCGAATCGCGACCTGCCGCTCGGCATCCTCGGTTCGCTGTTCGTATGCACCGTGCTCTACATCCTGGTCGCCGGCGTGTTGACCGGGATGGTGCCCGCGCATCTGATCGACGTGAACGCACCGCTGGCGTCGGCGTTTGTGCTGCGCGGGATGCATGCGTTGTCGGGATTTATCTCGCTCGGCGCGGTGGCGGGACTGACCTCGGTGCTGCTGGTGCTGATGCTCGGGCAGTCGCGCGTGTTTTTCGCAGTATCGCGCGACGGCCTGCTGCCGCCCGCGTTCAGCAAGATACATCCGAAGTATCGCACCCCGTACATCCCCACGACGTTGACCGGATTCGCCGTTGGAATCACGGCGGCGCTGCTGCCGATCCAGGAAATCGCCGAACTGACGAACATCGGCACGCTGTTCGCCTTCGTGCTCGTATGCTTCGGCGTGTGGATCCTGCGCCGCGTCGAGCCGGACCTGAAGCGTCCATTCCACACGCCGCTGGTGCCGCTGGTGCCGATCCTCGGCGTCGTATTTTGCGTCTACCTGATGGCGAGTCTGCCGGTCGTAACCTGGATTCGTTTTTTCGTATGGCTGGTGATCGGACTCGTCATCTATTTCACCTACGGCCGCTTCCACAGCAAAGTGCAGAACAACGTCGTCGACAAAGCCGCCGCGTCAGGGAGATAGCTCTCTTTATCTTCCAAAATTGCGCCGCGTTCTTTCGTTTCTTGTGTCATCCCGAGCGTAGCCGAGGGACCCCGGATCTTTCACGACGTAGGAAGATGCACTCTAACCACGCAT
>NZ_JBAUYR010000033.1:0-75959 GCF_049584895.1 Binatus sp. (SeqCode) | reverse complement strand
CGTCCACGCCGGATCGCGTCGGATGCGCCGCTTCCTGCTCCATGATCGCAATCTCGTGCTCGATCGTCTTCGGATAGTGCGTGCGAATCTGGATGTCGAAGCGATCCTTCAGCGGCGTGATGATCCGTCCGCGCGAGGTGTAGTCCTCCGGATTCGCGCTCGCCACGAACACCACATCGACCGGCAGCCGAATCTTGTAGCCCTTGATCTGGACGTCCTTCTCTTCCATCAGGTTGAACAGTCCAACCTGCACTTTCTCAGTGAGGTCAGGCAGCTCGTTGATTGCGAAGATGCCGCGATTGGTCCGCGGGATCAGTCCGTAGTGGATCGTTTCCTCGTCGGCCAGGTACCGTCCCTCGGCCACCTTGATCGGATCGATTTCGCCGATCAGGTCAGCCACCGAAACGTCGGGGGTCGCGAGCTTTTCCGCGTAGCGCGCGTCGCGCCCGATCCAGGCAATCTCGAGCGCATCGCCTTTTTCTTCTTTCAGCTTCACGCATCGGCGGCATATCGGCGCAAACGGATCGTCATTGATTTCGCATCCCGCTACCACCGGTACGTGTTCGTCCAACAGTCCGACCAGCGATCGGATGATACGCGACTTGGCCTGTCCGCGTTCACCGAGAAAGATCATGTGATGACCGGCGAGCACGCCGTTCTCGATCTCCGGAATGACCGTCTCCTCGTAGCCAACGATTCCTGGCAGGATTTGCTCTTTGCTGCGCAGCCGCTCGAGCAAATTTTTGCGCATCTCCATCCGCACCGGCATCGTCTGGTAGCCCGCGCTCTTGAGTTCGCCCAGCGTCCGGATCTTCAACAGTTTTTCATTCATTGCGAATCCCGCAGCTAATCGATCTTAGGATAGTTCAGCGCCGAGGTTTTTGAAAATCGGCCGCAATTGCTCGTAGCTGTCTTCCAAACTTTGTGACAGCACGCGCGTCGAGGCAAGTACCGACATGAAATTGTTGTCGCCGGTCCAGCGCGGCACGATATGCCAATGCATGTGCTCGGCGAATCCCGCGCCGGCCACGCTGCCCAGGTTGGCGCCGACGTTGAACGCCTGCGGATGCATATTCTCACGCATCAATTTTATCGACGCCGCGACCGCGTCGATGAGCACCGAGCGATCCGCTCGGGTCAGCAGCTCCAATGACGCGACATGGCTGCGCGGCGCGACCATGATGTGCCCGTTACTGTACGGGTACTTGTTGAGCATGACGAGAACGTCGCGGTTATCGAACAGGACCAGGCGTTCGCGGCGTTCGGCGTCGGTGAGCTTGCCAAAACAGAAGATGCACGCCTTGGGGTCGGAGAGCAGGCTGCGCAGGTACGCGTATCGCCACGGCGCCCACAGCCGAAGCCCTTCGGCGGGGACGTCCGCATCGTCGCGCCGGTTAACGACCCGCTTCTTCGGCGCCATTTACTTCGATTCGGAGTTCCTTGCCCGCACGAAAGAACGGAATCTTCTTGGCATCGACACTGACCAGTTGCCCGGTCTTGGGATTGCGTCCCTGCCGCGCGCGACGCTTCTTCACCGCGAAGCTGCCGAACCCGCGGATTTCGATCCGCTCGCCGCGGGTCAGGGAGGTGGCCATCGCGTCGAACATCGCATTCACGATCGTCTCAGACTCGCGATGCGTAAACTTCTGCCGGCGCGCAAGTAGTTCTTCGATGATTTCCCGCTTGGTCATCGATCTTGACGCAGATCCGCGCCGCGCTGATAGCGGACCATGCTCCCCGTCTAGCTGGTTTTGCCGCCGCGTGCCGCGCGCCGCTCGCCGTCGTCACGATCGAGCTTGAGCTCTTCCTTCAAGATGTCTTCCATCGAGAATCGCGCCGCTTCATGCTCGCGCTTCAGGTAGGCCTGCATCTCCTCGCGCTCTTCGTGCTGCTTGACCGCCTTGATCGACAGCCCGATTCGGCGCTCCTTCGGATCCAGTTGCACCACCAGCGCGTCCAGCTCGTCATCGACCTTGTACAGCGACGACGGTTTGTCCACGCGCTCGTTGCTGAGCTGCGAGATATGGATCAGGCCTTCGATTCCTTCCTCGATTTCGACGAACACGCCGAAGTCCGCCACCGAGCTGACCTTGCCGTGAATGCGCGTGTTCAACGGATAGCGCTCGGCCACCGTATTCCACGGATCGGCGGTGAGCTGCTTGACGCCCAGGCTGACCCGCTCGTTCTCGACGTCGATTCCGAGCACGGTCGCTTCGAGCTCGTCGCCCTTCTTGACCACTTCGCTCGGATGCCGAATTTTCTTGGTCCACGACAAATCCGAAATGTGCACGAGGCCGTCGATGCCCGGCTCGATCTCGACGAACACGCCGAAATCGGTGATCGACTTGACCTTGCCCTTCACCTGGCTTCCGATCGGATGCTTGAGCCCGAGCTCTTCCCACGGATTCGCTTCGGTCTGCTTGAGTCCGAGCGAGATTCGGCGATTCGCCTCGTCAACCCCGAGCACCTGCACCTCGACCATGTCGCCCGGATTGACGACCTTCGACGGATGCACCGCGCGCTTGCTCCAGCTCATCTCGGAGACGTGGATCAAACCCTCGACGCCTTTTTCGATTTCCACGAATGCGCCGTAGTCGGTCACGCTGACGACCTTGCCCTTGATTCGCGTCCCCGGCGGATAACCTTCGGCCACCTTGGTCCACGGGTCGGGCATGATCTGTTTCATTCCGAGCGAAACGCGCTCGCGTTCGGCGTCGTACTTGAGCACGACAACTTTAACTTTGTCGCCGACCTTCAGCACTTCCGACGGATGCTGCAATCTGCCCCACGCCATATCGGTGATATGCAGCAGGCCGTCGATGCCGCCGAGATCGATGAACGCGCCGTAGTCGGTAATATTCTTGACGGTGCCTTCGAGGATGACGCCCTCTTCAAGCACCTTGAGCGTCTGTTCCTTGAGCGACGAGCGCTCGCGCTCGAGCACGCTTCGCCGCGAGACCACCACGTTGCCACGCGCACGGTTGAACTTCAGAATTTGGAAGCGTCCGCGCTGTCCCACGTACCGGTCGAGATTGCGCGCCGGACGAATATCGACATGCGATCCCGGCAGGAACGCCGGCACTCCGATATCGACTTTGAGCCCGCCTTTGACTTTGCCAAGCACCACGCCTTCGACCGGAGTCTCAGCCTGGAACGCCTTGTCGAGTTCGCGCCAGACTTTAAACTTCTCGGCCTTCGCGTGCGAAAGCATCACCGTACCGTTGTCGGTCTCGGTGCCTTCGAAGTAGACGTCGACCTCGTCGCCTTCCTTGACCGTGGGATGTCCCTCGTGGTCAAGGAACTCGGGGAGGGGGACCTGTCCTTCGCACTTGTAGTTGATGTCGATGATGACGCTGTCGCGCGTGATTAGAAGCACCCTTCCAACCAGCACGTCGCCGGGACGAGGAGCCTTCAAACTCTCTTCCATCAACGACTCAAAGTCATTTTCTCCTCCGCTCATTTGCTCTGGCAACGCTTTCTCCATTTAGGGGGACCTTCCGGGATTCCGGGACTTCGGGCTGCTGCGATCCTTACAACCGGGCTAGGCTCGTTTCAAGTCCTTGCCGGCGTTGTTTCGATCATTGATCTTCGCTTTCATCGCCGCAACCACTGCGTCGATCGAAAGATTGGTTGAATCTATCACGGTCGCATCGTCAGCGCGCTTGAGCGGGGCGAGTTCACGCCCGCTGTCACGACGGTCGCGCTCAACTAACTGATTGAGCACTTCATCCTCCGTGATCGACGCGCCTTTCTTCTTGAGCTCTTCATACCTGCGATGCGCGCGCGTCTTCACGTCGGCGTCGAGAAAGAACTTGAACTCGGCGTCAGGAAAAATCGCCGTGCCTATGTCGCGTCCTTCCATGACTACTCCGCCACCGACGCCCGCCGCGCGCTGCAACTCACGCATCCGCACGCGGACCGAGCCAATCGCCGAGAACCGCGACGCGAGCTCGCCGATTTCCGGATCGTCCTTCATCGCGGTCACGTCGCGGCCGTTGAGCAATATTTTCTCGCCGTCGAACTTTATCTTAATCCCCTTGAGAATCGAGGCTAGCTTCTCCTCGATGTTTGGATCGTCGGGGCTCAGACCCGCCTCGCGTGCCGCGATCGCCACCGCGCGATACATCGCGCCCGTGTTCAGGTACGAAAACCCGAGAGCACGGGCGAGCTCGCGCGCCGCCACGGATTTCCCCGCGCCGACCGGGCCGTCAATCGCGATGATGGGCTGCTTACGACTCATGCGGCGACTCGGAACCGGAACCGGCTTCGCTTGCGCGAAGCTGTCCGGCGGCCAGAAGCCATTTCCTCCCCTCGCGTTGCTCGGGTCGTCAGGATGACACAAAAACGGATCATCTGAGTTTTTCCCGCATCTCGCGGCCGCGATTAAAAATTTTCTCGACGCCGACTATGTCGCCGGTTTCGACCGCGCGCTGAAATTCGGCGAAGGTTCCACCGTAGAGTTTCAATGCGGCGACGATCGCCTCGCGATTCGTCACGAAGATGTCGCGCCACATCTCCCACGACGACGCCGCCAGCCGCGTCGTATCACGAAGCCCGCCCGCGCCATACTCCGCCGCGAGCTTGTCGCCGATTTTTTCAGTATCAAGAGCCGCGGCCAGCACGCTCGACACCGCCTGAGGCAGATGACTCGAGCGCGCGAGGATCGCGTCATGCGTTGCGGCGTCCATCATCTCGACGCAGGCGCCGGTCTCGTCCCATAGTTGCTCGATCTTGTTGATCGCCTCGGGCGTGCTCTTGGCCGACGGCGTGATAATCACGCGCCGATCCCGGAACAGAGCTGGGTCGGCGGCAGCCGCGCCGGTAGTCTCCTTGCCCGCGACCGGATGCGCGGCGACCAGCGATCTTTTGCCGGTGATCAGAGGCTCCAGCTCGCGAACGACGTACTGCTTCACGCTGCCGACGTCGGTCACGACTGCGTGCGGCGCAGTGTGTTCGATCATTTTTTCCAGGGTCGCACGCATCGTCTGAATCGGCACGGCCAGCACTATAAGGTCCGCACCGCGCGCCGCTTCGACCGGGTCTCGGGTCGCTATGTCGATCATGCCGCGATCGACGGCTACGTCAAGGTTCGCCTGCGAGCGTCCAAGGCCAACAACTTTGCCAACGACACCCGCGCGCCGCGCGATCAAGGCGAGCGAGCCGCCTATCAGGCCCACTCCGCACACCGTCATTTGTCGAAATAGTTGCGCCATCAGACCTGGACTCCGCCGCCGGGCGGCGCCGTCTTGGCCGATTTGTTCCGATTCGTATGTCTCAGCAGGTTGACGATCGCGATCATCATAAGCGCGAGCAGCGGGAAGATAACGTAGTTCATGTTGATATTCGCGCCGCGCACGTCGGCCACGATCACGCCGAACACGCCCGCCATTATCAGCACGTACGCGAGCCTGAACCAGGACAGCGCATTCATCGCGCGTCCCTGGAATTGTGCGGGCGAGAAAACTGCGGTGAGCCCGATCAGCGTGTACCCTGCCAGCGCGATTATCGGCAGCAGCAACAATCCGGTGAATTTCGACCCGTAAGCATCGACCTGCCCCGAGATGTCCCAGTGGATTGGAATCTGCGCGGGCACCGAGGACCACGACATGATACCGACGATGAACATCGCGATGATCAATGCCTGCGCCATCGTTTCTGCATTTCGGTTCTTCACGATTGCGCGCCTATTGCCTCGCCGAGCGCCGCGACCAGCCGCCGATTTTCTTCGGGCAGCCCGACGCTGATTCGCACGTGCCGCGGATAGCCGTACCCATGCATCGGGCGCACGATCACGCCCTTGCGCAACAGCTTGTCGTAAACCGCGCGGCCGTCGCCGACGTCGACCAGAAAAAAATTCGCATGACTCGGGACGAACGGCAGCTCGAGCCGCGCGAACTCGCCCTCGAGGTAAGTCATCCCCTCGGCGTTTACCTGCAGGGTCCGCGCGATATGCGCGCGATCGTCCATCCCTGCGATCGCAGCCACTTGCGCCAGCGAGGTCACGTTGAACGGCTGCCGTACCTTATCCAGCATCTGGATCATATCGGGCCGCGCGACCGCGTAGCCGACGCGAATGCCGGCCAGCCCGAAAATTTTCGAAAACGTCCTGAGCGTGATTATCAGGCGGCGGTCGTCGTGATCTTCCATCGAGTCGGGATAGTCCGAGTCGCGCACGAATTCGAAGTACGCCTCGTCGGCGGCGATCACAACGTGGTCCGGCACGCGCTCGAGGAATCGCTTCCACTCGGCGCGCCGGTAAATCGTCCCGGTCGGATTGTTCGGATTGGCGAGGAAGACAATTCGAGTGTTCGCGTCAATCGCAGCCGCCATCGCGTCGAGGTCGTGCGAGAATCCATCGCTGGTTTTTGCCACGCGATGATCGCCGCCAGCCGCCGCGGTCGCCAACGGATAAATCGCGAACGAATGCTCCGAGTAGACCGAGTTGAGTCCCGGCCGCAGATAGAGGAACGCGAGCAGGTTGAGCACCTCGACCGAGCCCGAGGCCGCGAAAACCCGCTCGATGCCGATCTTATGATGCGCCGCTATCTTCGCCCGCAGCTCGTAGCTCGCGCCGTCGGGATAACGATTCAGCTCGGGCAAGGCCGCCTTGATTGCCTCGAGCGCGAGCGGCGACGGGCCGAGAGGATTCTCGTTCGACGCTAGCTTGACCGGCTCGACGACGCCGAGCTCGCGTTGCAACTCCTCGATCGGCTTGCCCGGTTCGTAGGGAGCAAGCGCGGCGACGGATGAGAGTACGAGATCTTGTGCTTTGATCAAAACAGGTGAACGGCCACTGAATGGTGCTTGGCTGCCCGGCTCAGGCAGCGGCCGACCTTCCTTCAGGATATGATCCCAGGACCTTCAAGAATAGGGCCTTGGTCGACAAAGACTTGAGGGCGCGGGCGAGCTTGGGGTCCTCGCGATGGCCCATGACGTCGACAAAGAACAGGTATTCCCACGGCCGTGCGCGCAGCGGCCGCGATTCAATCTTCGAAATATTGATCGCATTGCGGGCGAACAGGTTCAACGCCTGGTTGAGCGTGCCGACCCGGTCCGCCACCGCGAACAGCAGCGTGGTCTTGTCCTTGCCCGATTTTTCGATCGGCCGCGTTCCCATCACCAGGAATCGGGTGGTGTTGGCTGCGACGTCCTGCACGTTCGACGCGATGGTTTTGAGGCCGTACGCCTCGCCCGCCGCCTTCGACGCGATCGCCGCTATCGACCCGTCCGCGGCCGCGCGCTGGGCAGCCAGCGCATTGGACGCGACCGCTTCAGTCTCGCATTTCGGAAAATTCGTGGTGATATAGCCGCGACACTGCGCAAGGCTCTGCTGATGCGACACGATTCTGCTGACTTCGCCCGCAACGCCGCTGAGCGACATTATCGAATGCCGAATCGGCAGCAGCACTTCACCGACAATCACGAGCGACGTGTCGATAAGCAGATCGAGCGTCAGCGTGACGGAACCCTCAGTCGAGTTCTCGACCGGCACCACGCCGAAATCCGCGCGGCCGTTCTCGATTGCCTGGAAGACCGCCGCGAACGACTCCAGCGGCATCAGCGCAACGCTCGAGCCGAAGCGCATCGTGGCGGCCTCATGCGAGTAGGTATGCTCGGGGCCGAGGAAGGCGACCCGCGGCTCGTGCTCGAGCGCGCGGCACGCCGAAATTATCTCGACGTAAATCCGCTTGACCTGATCGTCGGTGAGCGGCCCCGGATTCTCGGCGATCATCTTTTCGATAATCGCGCGCTCGCGGACCGGCTGGTAAACGTTGCCTCCCTCGAGATGCTTGAGCCGTCCAATCTCGGTCGCCACGCTCGCGCGCGCCGAGATGAGCCGCAGAATTTTGAGATTAATCTCATCCATCCGCGCCCGCAGAGTCTCGATCGAGGGAGGCTCTGGCAGGGACTTCCTTGCTGCCCGTGATGACATCGAACAAGAATGGCTACCCGATCAACGACCCCTTTTCAACGCGTTGCCAGAAGCCTCACTTCACGAAAATCACGCCGAACTGATTGTCGGTCACGTCGCCCGCATCGCTGAGCGTGAAATTCGAGGTGATATATCCAGTGGCGCCGGCGAACTGCCCGTCGCCTCCATCGACACGCCACATGACGGCGCCAGATTTCAGCTTCGGGTCCGCGCTATCGCCGAGATAGCCACGCTCGATCGAGCTGAACTGCAAACGATTGCCGTCGCCGAATCGGATACTGCCCTTCTCGAGAAATGAGGTCTCTCCCGTGAGCGTCACCTCCGATTCGAACTCGGCCTTGCCGCCCGCCGCAGGCTCGATCTTGCCCTGCACGCCCTGTGAAATGACCACGCTGGCGATGGTCGAACTCGACGCGCTGGTCGACGCCTTCATCACATTCGCCGCCGGACCCGGGCCGGCCTTTCCCTTGAACTGCATCGCGTAGATTATCTGTTTCATAATCGTTCTCCTCGTGAACGCTGCGCGCATACTTTCTAACATTAAGCTGCAACTGCAACCTAATCCGTGATTTTCCCTCGAAGGAGGGGAACCATCGCGGAAGGAGAGAACAGCCAGTCTTTGTGGATAAACTTATAGTTAACGCTTGCAAACTGACTGCTATCAGCGCCAACCTGAATTTGTAACCTCTGGGACATTTCGATCGTGAAACGCAATCGTTCAACGCGCCTGATTATACTAGCGATGCTCCTGCTGGCGGCCTGCAACGGCGGCAGATCGTCGACGCCTGCGACGACAACATCCGGCATCGTGCACTTCGTCCCCAACTCTCACGCGTTCTGGAGCAATCCCACAAACTGGACGACCACCTTCGGCCCTGCCTACGCCGATATCACGCTGGCGTCGAGCAACTTCGTGCCGTGCCGCGGCGGACCCTTCGCGCTCTGCTATTACTCGGGACCGAGCTCGGGCGCTGAGGATCTGTCGTGCACGCTCACCGCCGACGGCAAGTATGCCAACTGTCAATGCTTCGACATTCCGTACGGCGTGTACTTCGTGGATATCAATGCGATTCTCAATCACGCGGTCTATGAAAAAACGATCGCGCAATGCGGCGCCGACGGCAGCCTCTGCGCGACGCTCAACTCGGCACCGGTCTGCGCCAACGTGAATGCGGGAAACCTGATGCCGGGGTCGAGCGTCTACTCGACCTTCAGCTTCGATTGCGTCCCGGAAAACGGACTCGGCCTGACCAATTGCGCGCAACAGCCCTACGCCGGATGCATGACCGCGCCATGCTTCAAAACCGCCCAGGCCGGCATCGTCCAATGCTCATGCCCGGTGTTCGACGGTCCATACCAGGTCGGCCAGAACGATCAGGCATGCACGCTCGGCGACGGGCTGACATGGTCGGCCGCTTACGCTCCGCCTGCGACGCCTGCGCCAACACCCGCCGTGTCTGCGGACGCATATAAGATGATGTCCTCCGCTGACGAGCGCGAGGCCGCGGTTCCCGCCGCTGTGCCAAGTCCTCCCGCATGCTTGCCCGACGCGCCCGGCGGCATCGGATGCCCATTGTATGTCCCCGGCGTCACGATGATTCCGCCGGACAGCGGCGTCGATTGCGCCAAGGTCTGCGACGAGTATCACACCTGCCTGCAACCGAAAGGCGCGCAGGCCGGCTTCACCTGCGACGCCACGTTATGCACCGACGAATGCAACGATCGCGACCTGGTAAGCACGGCATGCTCGGGACTTGCCGGATGCGACATTTCCGAAATAGTCAAAGTCGAAACCGCGGCGGATTGCAGTTGCTGCGCCAGCCAACTGTGCCAATGCGACCCCAGCGCCAAAACCAACAAGGCGATCTCCGCGCTGAATCAACAGCAACGCGATCGGAGCATCAAGCCTCAATGCGACATCAACGGAACGCTGTGCGGCACGCCGTGATCAGCCCCGCGAGATCGAGCGCGACGTGCTGGCACTGGTCTACGAACTCGCGCAACGCGACCTGACAAAGGTTGTTCGTCGTTCGCATTTAGTCGATTGAACGATCGCCGTCCACGCGGCCGCGTGTGAGGTACCCCGAGCCCATCACCGCAAACTTTCGTTCGCGCGCGCGGCGCAACTCCTGCGGCTTCAACTTGACCAGGCGCTCCAGGTGCCGTGCGAGCGCCGCGCCAATCAGATGCGCCGCTTCGGCTGGCGCGGTATGCGCTCCGCCGGCGGGCTCAGGCACAATCTCGTCGATTAATCCGAACTCGAGCAAATCCGGCGCCGATAATTTCAGCGCCGACGCCGCCGCGGCAACGTTCTCCTCGCCGCCGGCGCGCCACAAAATCGCGGCGCATCCTTCCGGCGTGATCACCGAGTAGCACGAGTTCTCCTGCATCAGCACGACGTTCGCCACCCCGAGCGCGATCGCGCCGCCGGAGCCGCCCTCGCCGATCACGCAGGTGACGATCGGCACGGTGAGCCGCGCCATCAGCTCGAGGTTGCGCGCGATCGCCTCGGTCTGCCCGCGCTCCTCGGCGCCGACGCCCGACTCAGCTCCCTGCGTGTCGATCAGTGTGATTATCGGCAGGCCAAACCGTTCCGCCAATTCGTAAACGCGCGTCGCCTTGCGATAGCCCTCGGGATGCGGCTTGCCGAAATTGCGCTTGATTCTTTCGCTGGTCGAGCGGCCCCGCTGATGCCCCACAACTGCGACCGCGCGATGGCCAAAATAGGCGAGGCCCGCCACGATCGCGCCGTCGTCGGCAAAGTGCCGGTCGCCGTGTATCTCGATAAAATCGCGCATCAGCAAGTCGATGTAATCGAGCGTCTGCGGGCGATTCGGATGCCGTGCGAGGCGCACGCGTTCGATTGCGCTGCGCGGATCCGAGCGCTGCGCCTCGGTCGTCGCGATCCCGTTGCCGCGATTCTTGCCGCCGCGCGCCTTATGTCCGTTGTGATTGCCTTTCAACTTTTATCTACGCCTGAAAAATTTCTCGAACAACGCAAGAGCATCCTGAGCGCCGCGCTCCGGGTCAAGCCATACGATTTCCGGCTCGCGGCGAAACCAAGTGAGTTGCCGCTTGGCCAGCCGCCGCGATTCCTGCTTGGCTAGAGCGATCGCGTCGGCCAACGTCAGCTCGCCGCGCAGATACGCCGCGATTTGCTTGTATCCAATCGTACTGAGGGGAGGCTTCTCGGGCGAGTATCCCGCCTCGACCAGCGCGCGCACTTCGTCGACGAGTCCGGCCGCGACCATCCCGTCGAAGCGCGCGTCGATAGCCTCGTAGAGTTTTTTGCGTTCAACTTCGACCCCGACTGTCAAAGTGTCGTAGCCGATGTCGGCGAAGCGATGGCGCCGCTGATGCTCCGAAATTGTTTCGCCGGTCAGCTCGAAGACTTCCAGCGCCCGCACTATTCGGTACAGGTCGTTGACGCCGATTCGATTAGCCGCCTCGGGATCGATCTCGCGCAGCTTCTGATGCAGATGCGCGACGCCCTGATCCGCCGCGACTTTCGCCAGCCGGTTGCGAATTTCCGCCGACGCAGCCGGTCCGCTGAAGATTCCGCCGCGGATCACACGCAGATAGAGTCCGCTACCGCCGACCACCAGCGGATTTCGCCCGCGCGCCGCAATGTCGTCGATACTCGCGCGCGCAAGCTGCGCGAACTCGGCCACATCGAGCGACTCGTCGGGATCGCGCACGTCTATAAGATGATGCGGCACGCGCGCCCGATCCTCGGCCGACGGTTTCGCGGTGCCTAGATCCATCCGGCGATAAAACTGGCGCGAGTCGGCGTTGACTATCTCGCAGCCCGCGCGCTCCGCCACCGCCATCGCGAGTGCGGATTTGCCCGCTCCGGTCGGGCCGACAATAGAGCCAACCGCTATCCGCCTAGGACGCGTCCGCTCCGCGATTTCTGCTGCCGGCAAAGCACTCATCGGCGAAACATTCGCTCGATTTGGCCGCGGGCGAACTGAATATGTACCGGACGTCCATGCGGGCAGTTGGTCTTGAACTCGGTGCGATCGAGGTCGGCGAGCAGCGAATGGATTTCCGCGAGCTCGAGCACCCGCCCGACTCGCACCGAGCCGTGACACGCGAGCTGCTTCAGCCAGTTCTCGAATGCGGCCTCGCCGCCGCCGCGAAAGCCCGCATCGCCCATGCTCTCAATCATATCGCCGAGCAGCTTCGCGCCGCCTTCAGGCCCGAACACGGCCGGCGCGCCCTTGAGCAGCAGCGTGGTTGGGCCGAATGGTTCGACGTCGAAACCCATCGCGCGCAGCTCGCTGATCGCGCCATGCACTTGCGACGCGCGCGCGGGGTTCAGCTCGACCGACACCGGCGCGAGCATCGCCTGCGTGCGAATTCCACCGTCGCGCAGTTCCCGGCGCAGCTTCTCGAAGGTGACGCGCTCGTGTGCCGCGTGCTGATCGATCAGGAGCAACCCTTCCTCAGTCTCGAGTGCGATATATCCGGCGAAGATTTGTCCGATCACGCGGAGCTTCGAGTACATCGGGATTGGCGCCGTGGGTATTGGCGGAGCGAGAGTTACACCCGGCCGCGCGTCGCGATCGTATGCGAGCGTGAGCGGACGCTGATACGCGACCGTGCTGGGTGCGTCAGGCACCAGCCGCAGGGGCGCGTCGCTGCGCGCACTCGGAACCGCGTCTCCCGCGCGAGAGTTCTCGATCGCCGACGACATTGTGATCAGTCCCATCGCGGCATCGTCGGTGGATGACGCCGGCGCGGGCGCACTTTCGGTCTGATCCGCCAACCGGTCGCGAATCGCATGATAGACGACGTCGAAAACCGCGCCGCTGTTGCGGAACCGCACCTCAGTTTTCATCGGATGCACGTTGACGTCGACCTCTTCGGGCCGCATATCGACGAATAGCAGCGTCGCCGGATGACGTCCGCGCGGAATCAGCGTCTGGTAAGACTGCTCGACTGCGCGAATCAGCATTCGATCGCGCACCGAGCGGCCGTTGACGAATGTGAAAATCATCCTGCCGGTGGCGAACGATTCCTGGCTCGACGCGGCCAGACCTTGCGCGCGGATTCCGGGACGATCGAGATCGAACGCCAGCATTTTTGTCGCGATCTTCGGACCGAAGACCTGGCGGAATCGCTCGAGCACCAAGTTGGCGCGTGGCAAATCGAACACGACGCGCCCATCGGCGGATAGGCGGAACGCTATATGATGATTGGCGAGCGCGACGCGCTGGAACGACTCGGCAATAGCTCCCTGCTCGGTCGCGAGCGTCTTCAGGAACTTGAGACGCGCCGGAGTGTTGAAGAAAAGTTCGCGGACCTCGATTCGCGTGCCTGCCGCCATCGCGCACGTGCGGGTGTCCTCGATGTTGCCGGCTTCGGCCGCGACCTCGACCCCGTGCTCGTCCTCCGCACGACGCGTTTGCATCCGCAGATGCGACACGCTGGCGATCGAGGCGAGCGCCTCGCCGCGAAATCCGAGCGTGCGAATCGCAGTCAGGTCGGCGGCGCTGCGAATCTTCGAGGTTGCATGACGCCGCAGCGACAGGATCGCGTCGGCACGGGTCATGCCGGAGCCGTCGTCGGCGACCGCGATCAACGCCGATCCGCCGCCCAGAATCTCGACGCTCACCGAGCGTGCGCCCGCATCGAGCGAGTTCTCGACCAACTCTTTGACGGCTGACGCCGGACGCTCGACGACTTCGCCCGCCGCAATCTGGCTGGCGACTTGTTCGGGCAAGATGTGGACGATGTGGTCGGACATAAGCAGCTAGACATTGTAGCTTTCGGACTGGATACTCATGCAACTCGCCGCCATGGCGTCAAAATCGGGGGATAGATGTTGCGCCGCTTGAAGATCGCGGCGGGTTTTGAAAAGCTCTCGGCGCGGCGAACTCGCTGTTTCACGGTACCGCACAAGCGATGAGAAAAATTACGGTAATGCTGCTCGGCGCGGCAATCATTGTGGCCGCGGCGGCGGGCGCGTATGCGGACCAGATCAAAATCGGGGTCGGCGTGATTGGACCGATCTCGCCGCAGACCGAGGCCGATATCGACCAGATCGTCGGCAAACTGCCGAACGTGAAGGCAGTGCCGATTCAGCCACCGGGCGGCGTCGATGCGTGCGTCAAGCGATTCGTCGCGGGCGACCCGGATGATCGGCTCGACGCGGTGATGGTCGTGAGCCTGCCGACCGAATCGTTTCAGTCGCAGCACGATTCGAACGAGGCGAAATTTACCGGCGCTTACGAAATCTGGACGCTGAATCTCTCGACCCTGGAGGAAGATCGCCATCGCTTCACCTTCACCGACAGCGAGCCGGTGGTCGGCGGCTTGACCGCGTTCCTGTCGCTGCCGGCGCAGGCTTTTGCCGAACGCGCGACCGGCAAGAAGCTTATCTCGAGCGATCAGTGGCAGGCGTTCGAGGCGGTGCAGACGCGGGTCGAGGCCAAGTTGGTCGCGGCGACCAAGCTGTATCTGGCGACGGCGTCGATTCGCGATACAGCTCCGCTAAATCCGCTCGATACGGCGAAGGCGCTGCTCGATCGCGGCGACGGCGAGGATGCGATGGCGGTGTTCAAGTCGGCGGGAATCAACAATCCCGACGTGCAGCGGATGATCGCGGCGGCGCAGGGACAGTTGCGGCGTAGTGCGGCGAATGCGCTGCTGGGACGGACGCTTGGCGCGATGGCGGGCGGGAACGCGGGCGAGGCGCGTGTCATCCTGGCGGACTACGAAAAGGCGCCGTCGGCCGAACCTTCGCGCGCCGATTCGATCCGGCGGATTCTGACCGAGATGCCCAACAGTCGCCCCGACTCGATTTACGACGGCGTTATCCGCAGCGACGTGCCCACACTCGACCATCAGGCATTCGTTGCGATGATCAAGCAGCTGTTCGCCGAGCAAACCGGGTCGAGCCCCAACGAGGTGATCGTCGCCGCCAAGGATCTCACGATCCAGGACAAGGACGCGCCCAAGGGCCTCAAGGAGCAGCTCGACAGCTTCGCGGTCGCGCTCGGACGCAGCGCATGGCTGATGAGCCTCAAGTGCGGATGCGACGCGGGCGCGGTGCTGGAGAGCGAAGCGGTCGGCGAGGCGTTGCTGAAGGCGAAGTTTTCACCCTCTTTCACGCGGCCACAGGTCGGGCTACCCTAGCAGGATCGTTCCATCAGGATTTTCAAGGTTCAAACGGAAGACTCATGAGACATTGCGCATACTGCAAGAAGCAGCCGTCAGTCGGCAACAACGTCAGTCACGCGAACAACAAGACCAAGCGGCGGTGGAATCCCAACCTGCAGGAAGTGCGCGCCGAGATAAACGGCAACGTGCGGCGAATCCTGGTCTGCACGCGATGTATCCGCTCCGGCAAGGTCAAGAAGAGCGCGTAGACAGGGACAAACCGACGGAATAAATTCCGTCCTACTTTTCCTTCAGAGCAATGCTTCGAGCTTTTCCGGCGGACGCGCGATGATTGCGCGCTTGCCGCGAATCACGATTGGGCGCTGCATCAGCTCGGGATGCTTCAACAGGATCGCGACGACCGTCTTCTTGTCGGCGTAATCAGCGGCGTTCAGGCCGAGCTCCTTGAAGCGCTTGTCCTTGCGGACCAGGTCTGCGACCGGGACTTCGAGCATGTCGATGATTTTCTCGAGCCGCTCGCGAGTCGGGTGATCTTTCAGGTATTCGATGGTGTCGAACTCGACACCGCGCGCCCGAAGTATCTCGAGCGCGCCTTTCGAATTCCCTCAGCCAGGATTGTGAAAAAGAGTTATTCGTTCCATCGCGTCCTCGTCTGGATTTTTGGAGAGCATAAGCGATGCTCGGGCTTTGATGGAAATGCCCAGAGCGGCTACAATTTCACCCGGCGCGAAACCTATGCCAGGGAGTCATCGTGAAGAACATTTCCAATAACAGGTCGGGACGCCGTTTCGGTTTCGCGGCGGTCGCTCTTTCGGTTGCAGTCGTCGCGGGTCTGGCATCGGGGACGCGAATTGCGGGCGCGGCGAACGTCAGCGGGCTGATGTCGTACCGCGACGGACGTCCGGCCGACCGGCGCCAGCTTCATTACGAAAATCGCGTGACCAACGACATCTTTGTCGCGCCGACCACGCCCGACGGATCGTTTACGGCGGACCTGCCGCCGGGAGTTTACGATCTCCGCGCCGAACGTGGCGTCATTCTCGCCAGCAAGATTCGCGTGGGTAACGATGACGTCAATGTCGGCCATGTGGTCGAACCGGCGCCGCTGGATGTACGCCGGCCATTCGAGCATGAAGGTGTGGCGGAAACTATCGTCGACAGCCCTGCGCCTGCGACCGCAAATCTCGTTTCGGGACGTCCGCTCGCCGGGATGAAATACGGGCACGAGGCGCTGGCCCCCTTCGGCGCGCCGGTCGGAACGCCGGCCCCGCAGTCCACGCCGCTTGGAGAGGCTACTCCGGTGGCGGTAGCGTCGCCGGGCGCGATGGAATCGCCGGGTTTAGGCGGGTACTGATCAGAGCGTTCGACGAATTGGGGGCCGGTTACCCTGGGATAGCGCACGAGCCCTCCCGTCGCAAATCGGCTGACGATGCCGGTGTTGGATTAACTGCGGCTTGCCCCGCGACAATTGGAGCTGAAGAAAGTATGGATGATCGGATCACCTTACTTCCGTCCCGCGGCACTGCGGATCTACGGAAAGAACTCGGCGTCTGGGTCTTTCATTGCGGCGAGCCATTATCGGCTTCGACCGTCGAAGAAAGTATCGCTCAAGTCCGGCGCGAGCGAGATGAGTGGAACCTCGGACTAAGCGATTGATAGCGTTTTTCGATACCTCAGTGGTGGTCCCGGCTTCGTCGAAGATCAGAGCGTCACTATTTTGAAGTCGGAAAGCCTAAATTAACGGCAGCCAAAAACGAACTCGAGCGGGTGACCTAACGGCCAGTTCTTTCGACGAACTCGAGGCGGTTGCCCCAGGGATCGCGCACAAAGAAACGCTCCTGGCCGGGAAATCGGTTGCCCGCGATTATTTCGATGCCGGCGGATTCCAGTTTCTTGCGAAGCGCTTCGAGATCGGCGACGCGGAACGCGGGATGACGGCGCGATTTCTTATTGACCGACGACGCGTCCTTCTCGGTGGTCAGATGCAGTTGCTGTACGCCGCATTGGTACCATACGCCGGGGTTGCCGCTATCGGTGTTGGCTGGACGCTCCAGCGGTTGGAGTCCGAGCAATCCTGCGTAAAATGTGCGCGCCGTCGAGAGCGCGTCGTCGCCGGCGTCGATGAGAAGGTTTACGTGATCCAATCCGATAATCAGGCTCATCGGCAATCTCTCCCGGGTTCGCTTGCTCGATCAAATCTTTTTCCAGCGAGTACTGCGTGTCAATTAGGTAATTCCACAAGTTCACGGAATTGGTACCGTGACGCGGACGCGTGTTCCATCAGCGGAGGAACTGAAATGCATAAAACTACGATTGTGTTGGCGGGTGTTTGCGCACTGGTGGCAAGTGCCGGGTCGTTCGCAATCGCTGCCGACATCGTCGGCACTGTTATGGACGCGGGCGGTCAGGCGGTTGCCGGATCCAAAGTTAGTGCCGCCGATCAAAGCGGGCACATAGCGGGTGATGCAACTACCGATCAACAAGGACGCTATGTAATCTCAGGTCTTCGTCCCGGCCAATATGACATCAAGCTCGACCCTGGCACTGCCAATCTGAAGGGCGATACTGCCGTCAGCTATGTAGATGCTAAAGGCCTCACAGTGGATTGGGTGGCGGGACCATCGCGCGACGCGATCGCTACCGCACGGCCCGGTACTCAGCCAGCTGCGATGAGCAATCGAAGCCAGATCACACCGTCTGACTCCGACGACAAAGACATTGCTCCGGGGTGCAAGGGAATGGTTGGACCCCCTTGCGAGCCGAAGTTGCCAAAGAAGTAATCTCGACCACCGACTCGCGACAGAATTTATCACCGGTTGCGCTCCGGCCGGTGTGAGCGCAATCCATTTCGGATTCGCGCTCGCCCGTTGATTCGTTTTTCCAGCGGCCAGTTCGCCTTAAGCGGCCGAGGTGCGCGTGATATACCGGTGTGCATCCGGCCACTCGTGAACTTTCGGCTTCTTCAAACGCTTGCGACCGCGGCTTGTGCAATTGCCGCGATTTACCTGCTCTCGATCCTCGTGACCGGTGGCTACGGGGTAAATTTCGCCGGCGTCAGGTTCGACGCCAACAAGCTATGGCCCGCGATTGTCGCGATGCTGGGATTCGCACTGCTGCGATTGGTCTTTCGACACGGCTCGATCGAAGGCGCGCTCAGGTCGAATCCAGGATTTATGGTTTTCTCGATCGCGCTGATCGTGTTTCTAGCCAATGGCCGGACGATCTCCGGCGGCGATTCGGTGCCCGCGAAAAATCTGCCGCTGAGTATCCTGCTTCACAGGAACTTCTACCTCGATCAACTGGTCACTCCCGGCCAGAAAAAGATTCCCTATTATCTGCGCGAGAGCGGCGGGCATTACGTGTCTGACTACCCGGTCGGCGCCGCGCTGATGGCGTTGCCCTTTTATGTGCCGTCGGTGGTTTGCGGCGTGAGCCCGAGCAGCCGCGTTTTCGCCGAGCTCGAAAAAGTCTCGGCCGCGACGATCGTCGCGCTTTCCGCCCTGCTGCTCTATCTGGCCGCCGCGCGCGTCACCGCCAACTGGATGGCGATGCTCCTGACCTTCGTCTATGCGTTCGCAACCACCAGTCTCAGCGTAAGCAGCCAGGCGCTGTGGCAGCATGGCCCCGCGCAACTCGCTCTGGCAGCCGCGATCTATTGCCTGGTCCGCGCCCGCGACGATCCACGCTGGGCAGGATATGCGGGTCTGCCGCTCGCGTTCGAGGTGATTACTCGCTCCGCCGATGCGTTGATCGCGGCGCCGCTCGGACTGTACGTCCTGATCTACTATCGCCGCGAGATCTGGACTTTCATCACGGCCGCGATCCCACCGCTGCTGTTTCAACTCTGGTACAGCGCCATTTACTTCGGATCGCCGCTGCGGATCCAATTTCTCACCGAGCCGACAGCAGTAGGCAGCCAAACCGTCGCGCCAAGCGGACTATGGACGACCTCGTTCGCAAATGGATTGGCGGTAGCGATGCTGAGTCCCGGCCGCGGACTGCTTTTCTATTCGCCGATTTTCATTCTGTCACTGGCCGGATTGGTGCTCGCATGGCGAAAGAATGGCGACATTCTGCTGCGCTACCTGGGAGTCGGCGCGATTTTGACGATATTGCTGATCGCGAAATGGCATAAAACATCGGGCGGTGAGTCTTTCGGCCCGCGCCTGCTCGCGGACCTGACACCGATAATGGCGTTTGCGCTGTTTCCGCTCGCGGATTCGATTCGCAATCGTCGCGCGCTTGCCGTTGTGTTCGCGATGCTCGGTGCATGGTCGGTAACCGCGAACGCGTCCGGCGCTTTTATCAGCTATCGAGGATGGAACCAGTGGGCTCTCAACGACGCGGACCAGCGCCTGTGGTTATGGGGCGACAATCCGGTCGTCGATCCGTTTCGATCGACTTTCGACGCGATCAGGATCGCGCTGGGTCATCGCGTGACCAGCCGCAATTCTCCGGACCTGCTCGACGGTGCATTGATGCTGCTCAACACGCCTCCACATGACGCCGCGCCGGGGGCGCGCGTCCATATTTCCATCCGCGCCATCAATACCGGCAGGGCCGTGTGGCTCGGGGGGCGTTCAGCGGATGAACGCGGAATGGTTAGTCTGAGATGGGAATGGAGGCGTGACGGGAAGGTGGTGGGAGACGATGAAGCGCGGAGCGCGCTTCACCTGGATGTCTTTCCGGGAGGCTCGATGGATCTCGATGCGTCGGCGCTTGCGCCGGACTCACCCGGCCACTACGAACTCGAGATTTCACTAGCGGCTGAGATTGGCAGTCAGACTTTGCGCCCGATAGGGCGACCTCTGTCTGTCCCGGCAACGGTCAGGCCATCCGCGGCAGTATCAGGCAGCGCACCGTAAGCGCGATCTGCATCCGCGATGGCTTACTTTATTTCGATGGTGACGACGACCCGCCAAACGCTCCGGCTCCAGCCGCGATGCCCACGCCGGCACCTGCTGCGAGGCCTACTCCAAGCGCTGTCGCACCGACCACGCCGCCCAAGCCTGCGCCACTCGCCCCGGCGAATCCTCCGCATGCCATCGTCGAGTGTTGACCGCCCTTGATGTCCTTGCATTCGGGCGGAGTAGCTGTATTGCAGAACTGCACCGTGCCGTCGTTGACGCTCAGGTCAGTGAACTGGAAGCAATCAGGGTATCCCTGGCGGCCGTTGGTGTCAGTATGCATTTGAAAATCAGTTCCGCGAACAGCTCCGATCGCGTTGGGGGTGTTCACTTCGAAGGTTGTGGAGCTGCCTTTCATTGCGCCCACGATCAGGGAGTGAAGATCGCCGTTCAGCAGTCCGACCTTGCTCGGCGCACCGACTCCGTTCACCAGGACGCTCTCGTCGATGACCAGGGTTGACGAGGAGCCCAGTTGCAGCGAGCTGTTATCAACCAAGCCAATCGTCAACGATGCGTTGGCATCCGTCGCGATTCTGTCGTGCAGCATGACCGGCATGTTCGGCGCTACCGCGATGGTCGCGCCGGCGCGCTGGATGTTCGCGGTTCCGGCCAGTTGCGTGATCGTACCGACCGTGTTTTGCGCGTGAGCCGCCGGAGCGATCGCAGCTATCGCGATCATCGCAAGCACCACCAGCGAACACGCCCGCACCCATTTCAAAATCCCCCGATACTGCATCTACGTCACGCCCCTCCAGGCACTAAATACATCTGCGCCACGAATTGGTGGTCCAGTTTGGCATACTGCACATCCTGACAAAAACAGACGCAATCGTAGGCCAAGGCTGCTTCGACATCAGGATTGGCTCTTATATAGCAGAGTAGCGGTCTCAACTCGATTCCAGTGGCCTCACGATTACGTAAAAACTCACAAATAATGTAAAAATTAATGGACTGTACCGATTGCAGAAACCTTCGTAGCCCACTTTCGAGCACTTTAACGCTAACCCTCTGACCCCGTCCGCTGTCGGATGAGCATGTTTGCGCTGGGGACCCCAGTCCGAGCGTAGGACTTTTCGCAATCAGCAGTCGAAGGCCCTCGCATGTTTCCTTCCATATAAGCAAGCCCGGGACACCGGCTGCATCCGGCCGCATGGGAACAGGTCGAGCACACCGGCAGGTCGCGGGTCCGTATCGATCGGACTTCCTCCAGCTGCGGAGAATATTTCCAGATGTCGATGAACTTCTGCTGGCGGACGTTGCCGCTCGGCAGCGGAAATTGCACGCACGGATATACGTCGCCGTAGGGAGAGACGTAGCAGGCGCTGTGCCCTGCGCTGCACGGGATGTTATCCATGACGTCCTCGTCGGCTCCTGGAGCGACTGCGATGAATTCGTCCTCCTCGCCGGCGATGGTTTTGTCGTTCATTATCTCGCGCAGAGTATCGCGGTCGACGTTCAAACGCAGCAACGACCTGTCCCCGTTGATATGCGGCGTGATGGTGGGATCGACGGTGAAATAAGCGCCAAGCTCTGCCGCGAGCGCCTGCACGCCGGGATAATCCCATCGGGTCTGTTTCATAACGACGTTGGCCACCGTGACCTTAAGTCCCCGTGACACCATGAAGCGAATCGCCTCGATCGAGCGCTCCAGCGAGCCTTTCACCTTGGTGATCGCGTCGTGAACCTCGGCGCGATGGGAGTAGATGCTGACCTGAACCGTCTCGACTCCGAGATCGCGAATGAGAGCGGCTTCTTTTTCCCGAATTAGGATTCCGTTGGTTTTCAGTTTGACGTTGAAAGTCAGTTCACGCGCGCGACGGATGATCGCGAACAGATCCTTGCGCAGCAGAGGCTCGCCGCCGCTGATGGTCAGAAAGAAGACGCCCGCCTCCGCCATCTGGTTCATCAGATCTTCGATTTCGTCGTAGCTCAGTTCACCGAGGTCGTCGTGGTCGAGGTAGCAATGCACGCAGCGCTCGTTGCAGCGCCAGGTAACGTCCAGGTGGACGCCCAGCGGAATTCCCATCTGGATTGCTTTGGCGTTGAGGTTCTCGAAAATCTTGCTCATGCGCTCTCCTGCAGGATCGGATGGTCGGCGAGCAGAAGGATTCCTTCCTGCGCGAGTTCCTTGACCAATTCGAGCGCATCTCGATAGGCGGTGTCGGCATCCACTTCGAATTCGGAAACTACTGCCCGCGCGACGATTTCCCGCAGCGGAGTTGCGCCATCGGCCGCGGTCCAGATACGCGCAGCGGTGGGATTCAGGCTGAACACCCTGGAATTCTTGACCGCCATGACGACCATCTCGTCCGCCATCATTCGAGCCGCGATGTCGGGACTCGGCTTGATGTAGATATCGCTGGTGTCCACGCTTCCTCCCCTCATCCGATCAGGTCCCAAACTTTTTCATCGCGCTGAAAGGTCAATTCGTAAACCGGAACCCGCGACACGAAATCGCAAGCCGAACCAAACAGTTGTTCGACTCGATTCGCATCGTCGGCAAAAAACAAAATGTTTCGCAGTAATCGTCGCGCCGCGTCCGCCGCTCCGATTCGGCTCGCAACATTGTGCCGCCCCTGCACCAGCAAGTACAACCCCGCAATCGGCGCCGAAATATTTTCCCCGGCTCTGCCCAAGTCGCCGGCGAAAGGGGTACCGCACGCTTGGTAGCGCTCGCCGAAGCGACGCACGTATGAGATTTCATCGGTGAGCAGCGTCACGTCAGGCGGCGCCAGTCGCGAAATCGTGGTTTTGCCCGCTCCCGATACTCCCGAAAACAAAAACGCGCGCCCATTGCGAACCGCACTCGCCGAATGCACCAGGAAGCCGCCCCGCTCCGCCAGCACCAGGCTGTGCACGATGCGCATGACGGCATCGATCGCATACGGATAGGCGGCCTGCCGCACGGATCCGCGCATGCTTACAGGGTCCCATTGCGCGCGAAAGTCGCCCCGGTTGATGGTCCAGTGCCCATCCGCGTAGCGAACTTCCAGCTCTTCGTCGTCGCTATCACTGTTAGCCACCGCTGCGACCACCTCGACCTCCAGCTGGATTCCTCCGTTGGCAGGCTCGGCGACGAAGCCGGCGTATCGACGCTCGAGCATCGCGATAAAGTCGCGATTGGCGGATTGAATGTTGATCGCCAGACCGCCTATCACGACCGAGGTTTGACCCCCGCACCCTTGCGCCACAGGCGACGTCAAACTTGCTGCAGCGTCCATGTCCGACTGCGAATCGCGTGAATCTTCAACGCCGCACGCCGAAGAAAATCTGAGTGACGGATTGCAAACGATAGAAGCCTCTGAGCGGCAGACGAAGCAATCGGCATTTCGCGTCCACCGCGAGTTATCGAGGCGACCGTGCCGAGAATTTCCGACGGCGCAACCGGCGGATCGCATTGCGGCGCCGCGTCGCCACGGGTAATCAGTCGCGCGGCGCCGGCCTGATCGAGGCGGGCTACCAGCCGATGCGTGCAGAGACGTCCGTCGCGCACGAACAGCAGCAGATCGCCCTTGGCGGGCACGGCGGCCCGCCCCACTGACTCGGCGGGCGCCAGTGCGCGTATCCGCAATTCGTCACCGGGCCAGAGCGTCGGCACCATACTGCTCCCGGCCACCCGGACGCGCACCTCATTGCCGGCGCGCAGCGAACCGGCGACCAGTTCGCATCCTACGTGGTCAAATGTGTCGGTGGTTGCTTCCAAAATGCACCGCCGGGTTGGCTTATAGTCCTGATTGCGCCGCCTGAATTGCCGTACTGCCGCCTAGGGTTGAAAAATAAATCTGCGAGGCGCCACTGAAAGCGGACGCGTTGTCGACGACGATCCCGCTGGTCCCGCCGGATTCCGGCAACACCGCAGATGGAGTCGCACCGGCTGCCAAGGCAGAAGTAATGGTGAAAGACATCACGCATCCGGTGCCGCCACAATTTGCTGGGCGACCGCTCGCTTCAACGCTTACGTAGGCTCGATCAACAGCACCGTTCTGGAACTCTGTCACCTGAGAGCAGGTGGTGGCAGCCGTGCTCAAGGTCGTTGTAATTGCGACCGGGGTGCCCAAGGTATTTGAACTTACGGTTATGGGTATTCTCCAGAGCTGAGCGTCGCCGCCGGTAGTCCCGCAAACGTAGATATTCCCGGTCGGCGCCGCGGCGAAGTAAAGCGCGTCGAAGGCGCCGGAATAGAGAGGCACACCGCTGGTCGAGCCGGTTCCCACCGTCACCATGTTTCCGCAACTCGTCTCGGCAAAACCCGGGGCGAACTGGTAAACCGCGGCGTTACCTGCCCCATTGTTGCCCATGAACACGTAGACCATCCCGTTGGTGCCCGCCGCGGGGTCGACTATTGGGGCGTCTGTCGTCAAAGGGGTGCCGGTTCCGGACGTGCCCGGGCTGTTACAACCACCCTCCCCCGAGGTCCACGGGCCCAGAATGTTTGAATTGCCCGCAGATGGAGTTATTCCCGTTGAAGCGCTGACCTCATGAATTCTGCCGCCGTTGCCCGGAGTGGCGCCATCGAACGAGCTGACCACGAAGACTGTTTTGGAGGGATCGTTGTAAACCGGGCCGCTGATTTTTACCACGGCCGCCTGCGCCGGGAATCCACCGGTGGTTATCTCGCCCGGCGTTCCGTTGAATACGCCGGTGAATTTGTGCAAATCGCCGGTATCGTCGCCGACAAAGATCGTGTCGGCGTTGGTGCCGCCATAAACATAGTAGGGCGATGAGTTGGTGTCGTTGGGAGTGCCGCTGAAGGCGATAGTAGTCATGCAGGGCGCCGTGCAAGCGCGGTAGTTGCCGTTGGTCACGGTCGGCGCTACTCCGGGGAGTACGGCAGTTTCGGCATGAACGGTCGCGGCGCGACCCGTGGCGGTCGCGGTCGCGGCGGTCGCCAATGTGGCGTGAGTGCTGTTGGCGACAGCCGCGATGGTATCGCCGGAGGGTATCCCGGTCGCGGTGATTTGTGCGCCAACATCGGCGGCGCTGAAGCTCCCGGCAGTCGCGACAATAGCGGTGGTGCTGTTCAGGGTGAGCGTCAGGGCATGATTGGCGGCCGGCCCTGCGTTCCATTTCAGAAGAACCAGGTTCGCCGTGGTACCGACAGACTGGACGAATGCCAGCTGGGCGCCGTTAGAAGAGAGCGTTACCGAAGTCGCAACCGTTCCTCCCGTATTGAAAGCCCATGCAATCGTGGGAACAGTGCCACCACAGCCGCTATAGACGTTGGTGAAGGAGATGATGCTCGCCTGCGTTGCCGATCCGGCCAGACTCGTATTGAACGCGACGTAGTCGCTGCAGCTCGCGGCGGAGGTTCCGAAGGTGAATTTTGCGGGAAAGAAGCCTGCGCCGACTTTGGCCCCGGCAGCGCCGAGCGATTCGCTCCAGTCCTTCTTTATTGGGACTTTCTTGGTTTTCTTGTTTTTCTTTTTTTTACCATCCGGAAGTGAGATGGCTTCCGACTCATCCGTGATCGAGTCGTCGGCTTGAAGCTGGGCGCGCCGAATCTGCTGTATCCAGTAGCGCGGGTCCTGCTGAACCTGGTCTTCCGCCTCGGAACCGGGCTCCGGCGCCGAGAAGACCACATGGCTGGTGCTCCAATCGGTCGGGACGCCGACGAACGGGCTGTGCGCGGCCCGCTCGTAGCCATTGATTTGAGCATTCAGATCAGTGGACGCTGGCTCCTGTCCCCACGCTCGCATCCCCACCAATCCGAGCATCAGAATGCCCGCGATAACCACAAGAGACGTTCGCATCGGAGCTCCCCGTATCACAGTCCCCCAACGAAGTTGAGCGCGCGAGAAAGAGCCTTCATGCCGCGGATGCGGCTGATGCGAGGCCACAGATCAGGAAGTCTTGCGATTCTGATGGCAGGAAGCCTGGGTGCTCTGCATCTTGCCGCAATTGAGCGCCCGAGTTTCGAAGACATCCTCGCGCTCGAATGACGGCTTGAGATACGGCTTTTTCGGCGCAGCCGCGCGCGGCGACCGTTCGTTCTTCTCGTGTTTGCTCATGCTAACGACTCTCCCCTCTCCGCTGCCTTTGATCCTCTGCGCACGCGATTTATTCTCACATAATTCCTATTGCGATGCCTGCATCACAGGCCATTCTGCGCTGCTTGGGTCGCGCAGGGCCCACTGCCGGTACTGCCGGTCGAGCCAGCATTTCCGGTGCATGTTGAGTTGGCCAGCGGTGTGAAATAGACCTGTGATCCGCCGGTCGCAACTGCTATGACGTTGTCGATCACTATCCCGCTCGTCCCGCCGGCTTCGTTTACGCTGGAACTTGCGTTAGTGGTGGCCGTGATTGGAGGGGCGGTCACATTAAACGCCATCACGCAACCCTGGCCGGCGACGGCCGTGCATCCCGACGGCGTCCTGGTGGCATTGACGCTGGCCTCTATGCTTAAGAAGATCCAATCGACGGCGTTCCCGCTAGGCGTGTTGGTGCAGGCTCCAGTTCCGGGGTTACACACCTCGGTGACGTTAGAGCACGTTGTACCTGCGACGGTTCCCAAAGGTGGACCTGTGGTTACGGTGCTCAAAGCGTTAGAGGCAATGGCTACCCCATAGAGAGTGGGGACGCCGCCGGGATCCCCGCAGACGTAGAGATTTCCGCTCGGGCTCGCGCCACTCGCTGCGGTAAAGTATTTGTTGTCGAAAGTGCCACTATAGATCGGAGTCGCTTGGCTGCTGGTACCGATGATAGCCATCGTGCCAACCGATGTTGCCGTGATCGGGATCGGGAGTAGACGAACCCCGGCGTCGGCTGTCGTCGTAGCATCTCTTGCGACGAAGCTGTAGACAGTTTCCGCCACACTGTCGACGATCGGAGCATCCACCATGCCAGCAGCAATCCCGCCGGGCGTCGGCGCTATAGTGATACTGGCCGAGGTGTTGGTTAACGCGACATTTGCGAAGGTCGTATTTTGGATGGTGACGACGTTGGTCGTAGACGTGGCTGTAGCGCTAGCATTGGGAGCCGTTACTACACAATTCGTGGTAGAACCACATGTACCATTGATGGCCTCAACGAAGTTCGCTGCGTCCGTGGTGGTATTTCCGCTGTGAACGACGCACTGCTCAGTTCCATTGGGACAGGTCGCGTGCCACGTATATGTGGTAGCTCCCACTGTAGTCGTGTCACCGCCGCTTGGATCCGTATTAATGGTGGCCGTGCCCGAGCCCGCGCCCAGCCGACCTGACCTCGTGACGACGTTCGTGCTACTGACCTGATTGATAAATCCGCTCGAATCACCCACATAAACGTTCGACGAAGTTGCATCAAAAACCGGGCCAGTCAGGCTATCGCCCGCATCGACCGTGACCGGCGAGCCGCTTGCTGCCGGAGTGCCATTAAAGACCGGGTTGAATTTGTAAAGGAGTCCTTTGTTGTCTCCCACGTAAAGGGTATCGGTTTGGGAATCGTAGTAGGGAGAAGAATTGGTATCGGGATTAGTCAGCGCGAACGCAAACATGCATCCTGTGGAAGCAGGAGTGCACGCAGCATAGTTGGCGGGTGTGGTTTGCTCTGTAAGGACGGTAGGGCCGCTTAGAGTTCCGCTCGTTCCCGAGGTCGGCAACTTGATTAGAACCAGATGAGATCCCTCGGCAAACGCCATTTGGGTACCGTTCAGCGATAGCACCGGCGAAGTGACGATCGCGGCTGCGTCGGCGTTGGTGGTATCGAACGACCAGGACACCACTGGAATCGTCGCGCCGCAGCTATCGTTAGTATACAAATCTTTGAACCCGACGATGCTCGGATGAGCCGCGGTTGGAACCTGGCCGGTTGGGAAGGCGACGTAATCGTTACAGCTCTCGCCGCTGGTGACGAACGAGTACTTCGCAGGAAATACACCTTCGAGGGCAGTGCTCGCGGTGCCCTGCAAATTCATGCTCCAGTCTTTCTTAATTGGGACCGGCTTTACCTTTTTCTTTTTTTGCTTCTTCTTCTTCTCAGCCTTTGCGTCCGCTACCGCCTCATCTGACGATGCCTGAGCGCGCTGAATAAGTTGCATCCAGTAGCGCGGATCCTGCTGAACTTTGTACTCCGCATCCGAGCCTGGGATGGGCTTTGAGAAAACGACATGCCGGCTGGTCCAGTCGGTGGGAATGCCCTGGAACGACTGGTGGGTGGCGGATTCATACCCTGCGATAGCGTCATCGAGGGTCGGCGCCGACTCCTGCGCCCACACGGGCATCGCCAGGAGTCCTACTGCAAAAGCAGCAAACCATACTTTTACTCGTGTTCTCATCTGACGATCGTTCCTCCCCATACCTGATCTATCCACCAACTAATCCAGACCAGCCTGCGTGAGCTTTACTGCACAGAACGCCGAAGTGCCACCGCATACAGTGGTCGATTTCGCCAGCGTGGTGAAGTAGATGCTCGAGGCCTGCGCCTGGATAGCCATATTGTCGATTATGATACCGCTGGTGCCACCGGTGGCTGATGGATAGGTCACGGGAGAGCCGGTGATGGCGGTCGCGGTAGTTCCGCTGATAGTGAAGCCGTACAGGTCGCCAAAGCTGCCGCTAAGGCCTTCGCCAAGGTACAAAAGATCGCTGGTATTAAAGAACTCAGTCAGCGGCGAGCATTGAGCATGGTTGGTCGTGTTTATCGAGCTGGTGACGCCGCTGACAGTGCCGAGCAGGGCAGGAGTCCCGGAAAACGCGACGTTCCACAGCTCTGGATGGTGCGTGCTCCCGTTGTTCTCCGCGCCGCAGACCCACAGGTGGCCGGTTGAGGGCGTCGAGTAGTAGGTATTGTCAAACTGCGGAGTGTGGGTTGGAAACGCGGCGGAGCTTCCGCATCCCTCGTCCCCGGTGCCGACGTCGGCAATCGCCGCCGCACTCCAGCCAGTCCCGGTCGGACTGTTGGTTCCGGTGGTGGCAGCCTGGACCACAACCGTGTGCGTGCCGTCCGCTCCGGTCATCGCGGTCTCGAATACGAACGAGTCGGAGCCGTCGACCAGCGGCGCATCGGCCAAGGCGTTGTTGCCGCTTGAACAGGACGCGTCCCCGACCTGGAGAGTCGAATGGGTGGCGAGGGCCATCGTGCTCCCGACCACAGCATAGAGGACGCCATTCGCACCGCCGACGAACACGAGCCCGCTCGATCCATCGAAAACCGGTCCGGTGAGCTTGGTAGTCGCTCCGACGGCACGGGTGGTCACGGCGGGGGTGCCGGAGCCGAGCACCGGCGTGATCTTATAGAGCGTCCCGGCGTCATCGCCTACGTAGGCGGTATCGGTGCTGTAAACGTAAAATACCGACGAGTTGCTGATGGTATGGGTGCCGCTGGTGCCCAGAGGAATATTGACCAGGCACGACGTGGAGCCGGTGCAACTGCTGAACGCGGTGTGGGTCTGCGCGGGAGCCTTGGCACTGGCGACGGTGCCGCCGTCAGCCGAGTTCCATCGCAGCACGTGAAGAATCGACCCGCCACTGTAGCTCTCGACGAATAAGATTTCCTTGCCGTCCAAGGAGAGCTGCGGCGACGTGGTCACCGTCCCACCGGTCTGGGTAGTGACATTGTAAGCCCACAAGACGGTAGGAGCGGTGCCGCATAATCCGGTGGGGCTGGTTCCCGAGTAGAGATTGTCGAGCGCGACCAGGTTCGCCTGACCTGCGGTCGCACCGGCCACGTTCAGGCCATAGACTGCGAAATCGCTGGTGCAGTTGGCACTCGTGAGTGTGCCGGAGCCCGTGTTGAAGCTGAACTTGGCGGGGAACATGTTCTGGGCGACGCTGCCGTTGCCCAATGAGAACGCCCAATCTTTATGCGACTTGGGCAAGGGCCGCGGCTTGGCAGCCTTGGCGGCACTGTTGTGCGAGGCAACCAAATTGGAGTCGTCGGCGAGCTGCGCGCGCTGAATCTGTTGAATCCAGTAGCGCGGATCCCGCTGAATCTTATCTTCGGCGTCGGAGCCCGGTTGGGGCTTCGAAAAGACGACGTGGCGACTGCTCCAGTCGGTAGGCACGCCCTGGAAGTATTGATGAGCGGCCGACTCGTACCCGCTAATCGACTCCCTCAGAGAAGGCGCAGAGTCCTGCGCCCTCGCGGGCATCGCGAGCAAACCTAACATAAAAGTAGCGAAAACAACCTTTGGAGAGACTCCCCGCAAGACGCTGACTTCGCCCCCTCTCATACAATCGACCGGGTATCGCATCCGTGAGCTTTGGGGCACGATGCTAGGCTTAAGCTGCTTTGAACGCAAGCGCAAACGGTAGGCGCGACCAAATTCGGCGCGGTCTTTCCTTATTTCATCGAAACGTTCGCTGGTAGTAGCTTTGCGATGCAGGTCCATATCGTTACCCCTTCCCAGTTATAAGACCATCGGTCGGGGCGTGAGTGCGAGTAATTTCGCATGAAATCATTCGAAAAAACTTCATACCGTATTTCGCTGTCAGCCGGATTGGACGATAGAGGTAGTAGAGGAAGAACAGCGACGCCGGCAGTCGTAAGACGCCTTCGGCAGCCGTCGGCAGGAGTACATAGCCAGCGGCGCACCGTAGTTTCGGCCACCAGCCGTTGGCCAGCTGCAATTGCAGCCGCAACTCCGATGAGGTTTCGTATTGCTCCGGATCTGTGATCACCATCCGCTCAAGCAGCCGAGACGCGAACTGCCGGCCGTCTATCTCAGCGTTGGCAAAGCGCAAAGCTGTCTCGGGGAGATCCACCTCGAGTAGACGATTTACCATCCACAAGCCCAGGGCCAGGACCTTCACGCCGTCGGAGCCGCGGGCTGCGTGGATTATCGAATCCCAGTCCAGGTTGGGGCTCACGCGGATAAGCCTGGCTATATCGACAGCATGGCGCAGGCCATGCCACGAGTGACGCGCAGCGTGCGCGCACAGGAAGAAGAGCTGGTCCTCGGCCGAGAGCGCCAGAATCTCGATATCGTCGAACGCGGAGTGCTGGAGACGTTGCCAGACTGAATCGAAATAGCGCGCGCAGGGAAACAGGCTTGGCAGTAACTCCCAGTGGAGATCAAGCGCTGGGCCGATACCGTCGGGGTACAGGATTAGTTGCGAGGTCCAATGAAAGGCGGCGTTCTCCTCACTGGAACGGAGCTCAGAATCGAGCCGATAGCCAGCGTTGACTAGCGCATCTTTGGCCCGCCCGATGTCTATCCGGGGTATCAGCAGATCGAGGTCGCAGCTATCGCGCCAAGGGATTTCGCTGAACAGTTTCTCGGCGAGGACGGGGCCTTTCAGCGGAACGACCGGAATGCCGCGACCCTCAAGAATGCGCAGTACCTTGATAAGATCGGTGCTCAGGACCACGAATTTGGCGGTGTTGCCGACGAGTATCGCGCGCAGGCGTTTGTGAAATTCCGGTGCGAACATCCCGGCGCAGTCAGTATTGATGTAGTACGCGGCTAGCGGCTCCATCCCGTGCGCTCGCGCCAGATCCATCGCGGCGCGCCAATCGGTTACACGGCTCGCGCGTAGACGGATCTCCTCCGGTGATTCGATCCCGGCGAAACGACGCGCGACGGCCAGGAGTAGTTCTGCTGCGGGTGTCTGTTGCATCATCAAGCGGCTAACCCCTGCGCGACGCACCAGCTCCGGAACCGGCCGTCCAGCCTGGCTGAGAGAGTCGTCCAATCGCCCGACTCCACGACTTGACCGTCTTCGATCACGTAGATCAGGTCGGCCCAGCGGATGGTCGACAGCCGATGGGCGATCAGCACGGTCGTAATCCCGCCCTGCATCTGCTCGATCGCGCCAAGGATTCTCGCTTCGTTTTCCGAATCGAGGCTGTTGGTGGATTCGTCGAGCACCAGTAGCCGCGGCTGGCGCAGGATTGCGCGAGCGAGCGCCAGGCGTTGCCGCTCTCCCTGCGAGAGTGTGGCTCCACGGTCGCCGACGATGGTGTCGATTCCATCCGGAAGTCGTGCAACGAACTCGTCCGCTGCTGCCTTCCGCAGCGCGGCGCGCAGTTGGTTTTCGTTTGCGTCGGGCCGCGCCCACAGGAGATTGGCGCGCACGGTGTCATGAAACAGGTACGTGTCCTGCCCCACGTAACCGATTCCCTCACGCCACGAGAGTGCCCGCGCCGGATTGAGCGGAGTGCCGTCAACAGTTACCCGCCCCGAGCCGGCCGGCATCAGGCCCATGACGAGATCAGCAATCGTGCTCTTCCCGGCGCCCGAAGGTCCAACGATCGCGACAGTCCGACCGACGGAAATCGTGAGATCGATGCCGCGCAGAACCGGAGTCGCGTTCGGCGGATAGGTGAAGGAGACATTTTCGAAGCGCAAGGCCGATCGAAACTCCATCGGCTGCCCGACGTCGCGGTCCGGCTCTGCCGCTGCCCGGCATTGCTCTTCGATACGTGTAACAGTGGCGAACCCCGGCAGTAGGGCGACAAAGCCGCGATAGCTAGTCTGCATCGATCTGATACGCGGCAACACGCGCGCGAACAGGACCAGCAGAATCAGGACTTCGGCCGGCGAGATCGCCATCCACTTGATCGCCACCAACAGCATCCCACCCATCATCACCGCGGAACCGATCTCGAACCATGCGTCGGCGGAAAGTTGCTCGTTGGTCAGCCGGAGTCCGGTAGCGGTCATTTCCCGGGTCAGCCCCGAGAAGATATCGCAGGTGCGCCGCTGCGCGCCGTACATCTTGGCGGTCTTGATGCTTTGGAAATGCTCGATGGCGGCTGCGTAGACCGAGTTCGTCACATCGGAAACTTCACTGCCGACGCTGTAGACGGCCCGGGTCTTTGCGCGCAGCAACAGCCCTAGCACGGCGCATAGCGCCAGCATCAGGAGCGTAGATGCCGGGAACAGGATGAAGCTGGCCACAATATAAAGTGCCGCGACCGCCGCGCCCGACACGCTGTACAGACCTTGATGGGCCGCGCCACTCGCGCGATCCACTTCATTGGTAAGCGCGTGCACAAAATCGGACGAGCGGCTTTTGCAGATGAATAGCCAGTTGGCCCCGCTGACTGCCTCGAACAGGCGCTGCCTAAGGTGTTGCGCGAAGGTCTCGAACAAAACGGTAATCGCCATGCCTTGCGCTCGCGTCACGATCGCGCGCACGCAGATAATCCAAACAAACAGCGCCAACATCAACGCCAAGGTCGGTCGCAGCCCGACAGCTCCGAGCCCTTCGCGAACCACCGCAGCATAGCGTCCAGCAGCGCTGCCAGAGCCGATGTCCACCCCTGCCAGTTGCAACGTCGGCAGCAGCAGCGCGAGCCCCAGCCCTTCGGTCAGCGACGAGATCACCACCAGCGCGAAGGTATACCCCAGGCGCCATCGCGCCACCGCCGCGAGGGATTTTGTATAGGCTGATACCGCTTTAAACATAGTCAGCGGGAAATATTCCGACGGCTGGTTGAAACTCAGATTGCAGCGGAACTCAGCTCCGCGCTTTTTCCGACCTGTTCGTCGACGTCGCGACAACGAAGTCCAGCATTGACGATTTGCTGATAAACGTCGAGCGTGCGTTTCGCCATCGCGTCGGCAGTGAATTCGGTACGCACCCGATGTAGCGCGGAGTCACCGTACCTCTTGCGCAACTCGTCGTCCTCGAGCAACCGATTCAGCGCCTTCGCCATTTCGGCCGAGTCGCGCGGCACTACCGTCAATCCCGTGACGCCATCGAGCGACACAAACGGTACGCCCGACCGCAGCGAAGTATTTACCACCGGCTTGCCGCAAGCCATCGCTTCGAGCTGCACGATTCCGAACGCTTCGCTACGCGAGACCGACGAAAGCACAAACGCATCGCACGCGTGGTAGTAAGGTGTGATGCCGGAAAGCGCACCGAGAAACTTTACGCGATCCGCCACGCCCGCGGACCGTGCTTCCTGCTCCAGCGAATGCCGCAGCGGTCCCTCGCCGATCATCAAGAGCGTCGCGTTGATCTCCTTCATCGCGCGAATCAAATACTCGAAGCCCTTGTAATAGACCAGGCGTCCCACCGCCAGCAGCAACGGCCCGGGATAACGGTCGCGGATAGCTTTCACGGCGTCCGAGTCGACGCGGCGGTATTGATCGACACTGATGCCGAAGGGAATTACCTCGCATCGATCGCGGAAGAGAGCGAGATCGGGCGATGATTCGACGTAGTTGGGTGAGGTTGCGATGATCGCGCTGCACTTGCGCAGAAACCGCCGCTGTATCGGCGCAAAAATTCGCGCGAGCCGCCGTTGACGGACCACGTCGCTATGCCATGTGGCGATCAGCTTGCCCTTGTAGCCGCTCGCCATCACCGCGATGATTCCCGCGGGATTCGGCAAATGCACGTGAACGATGTCCGCCGTGGACCGTCTTAACTTCCACGCCATGCTGGTACATACCGGCGCGCCTGCGATGTGGAAATTGATTGCCAGGCGCGAAACATTGACCCCGTCGATGATCGAATCCTCGTCTCGACGCTTGTCGTTGGCCACCAGCACGCGCACGTCCATCGTCTTTCGAAGCTCGCGGCAAAGAGTCTCGAGGTGAGTCTCCATACCGCCGGCGTGCGGCGGATAGAACTTTCCGATATGGAGGACCTTGAGCCGCGAATTAGGTTCGGCTTGCATGCCAATCTTCTCCATCATGACTCAGCCATCTCCCGCCAATGCCGGATCAATCGTCGACGGCAGCCCCTGGTTCCGAACGCTTGGTGGTCGGCATTCGGTCGGCGGTTTTCCGCATCAGGCAGGCGGATACCCTACTAGGTGTATAATTATCATACATTTCAGGTTTCATGGCAGTGTTTGCCTGCTACTCGGTAGTTGGCTCGAGGCTCTGGACCGCAAGCGTTGTCGTTTTTCCAGCGGCCACATCGGCAACTGCGCGATAAACCTCGATCGTGCTGGCAGAGTAAGTGTCCCACGAGAATCGCGCTGCCCACTCAGTTCGCTCCCGCACTCGATCGAGGTCGTCGCGTCGGTTCAGTAACGCACAGGCGGTTTGAATCCAGGCGGTAACGTCGCCGGCAGAACAGTAAGATGCCGCCTCGCCGCCCACTTCACGCAGCACCGGCAAATCGCTGGCGACAACCGGGCGTCCGCAGGCCATCGCCTCGACTAACGGCAACGCGAAGCCTTCCGCGTCCGACGGCAGCAGTACGACGGCTGCGCGCCGGTAAACCGATGCGAGAACTTTCCGCTCCAGGAACGGCATGATCACGATTCGATCCTTGATTCCGAGCGTTCCGGCGACTCGCCAGTGCTCAGGCAACAGACCGCCGCCAACGCGGATGAGTCGCGCGTTTGGAAATTTGCGCGCGATTCCAGCAAAGATTTGCAACAACGTTTCGATCCGTTTGCGCGGCTCAGTGCTTCCGACGTGAACGATTTCGGGCGCATCTGCGTCGCAGCGGCCGAGAATATTTTCGGCCACGCGGTCCGCCGCCAGCTCAGGCTCCGGCGACATGACAGCATCGACGCCGTTCGCAATCACGACTGTCGTCAGCGGCGAGCGCAAGCCATTCTCGACAATCGCGTCGCGCGTCGCCCGGCTCACACAGGTGACCATCGCAGCGCGGCGAAAGCCCCTCAGAATCCGGCTGGCTATTGCCCGAGGGATCACTGAACGCACTCCAGGCGACGGCGTCAGCAGCGCCTGGAATGCGTCGATATCGTGACAGGTGATGATCGTTCGGTCCGCCGGCAGATGATTCGTCAGATGGCTGTAGCTGTGATCGACGATATGAAACAGCGTGAATTTTCCGCGCTGCCGCCGGAGCCACAGCGGGTACAGAAAATACCGGTTGAGTGCGCGCTCTGCATTGAACGCTGATTTGCTGCCTCTCAGCGACCCGAATCGCGTCAGCGGTCTCACAAATCGGGGACGTATCAGCCTCGCATCGATCGCGTCCTGATGCACGCTCGTCAGCCGCGCAGTCAGCATCTCGGCCACCAGGTCCATGCTGGCCCAGCCCTCTTCGGCGTAGTCGGCAACGACCGCGACTTTCAATCTGTCCATTGGAATGCGAATCGAGAACTCGAAATTTGTGGCGCTAGACCGCGCCGCGCTGCAGCAATTCCTCAAAAAAATCGAGATGACGGCGAGCCACGATCGACCAGGTATATGTGGTCCTCACCCGCTCGAGTCCCCGCGCTGCGAACTCACGCCGCTGCGCCGGATTTTCCAGCAGGTCTTCGATCGCATCCGCCAATTCATCCGGAGAGCGCTCGCTTACAATCTTTCCGGCGTCCGCGACCACTCGCGGAATCTCGCCGCTGTTCGACGCGATAGTCGGAACGCCGCACGCAAAGGCCTCGACGATCATGCGACCGAACACCTCGCGCCAGTTGGGCGCGGTCTCGCTCGGCGCACACATCAGATCCATGGCGTTGAGATAATCGGGCACGCGATCATGCGGGATTCCAGTTACTATTCGCACTCGGTCGCCGTAGGGCGCGCTCCACTTGCGCAGAAATCCTTCGAGCGGGCCGCCGCCGACAATCAGCGCGCGCCACTTGGACTCGACCCGATCGAGCGCCGCGGTCAGCGTGCGAATTCCTTTTTCTTCGACGAAACGACCCATGAAGCCGACCACCGGCGCGCCCACCGGCGACCATCCAAGTTGAGCGCGCACGCGTTCACCAACGTTGCGATCGGGATGGAATAATTCAACATCAACCCCCAGCGGCATCACGCGATGCGGCTTGCGGTCGTATCCGCGCGGCAGCAAAGCCTCGACCCCGTTCTCACCGCGAGCAGTCCATCCCGCGCATCGCGAGACGCAGTAACGCTCGATCGCGGCAAACGGCGGTGGATAATTTTTCGGTATCGTCTGTCCGGTCCAGAACACCAGCGGAGTCTCGAGCGGCGTCCACCACGCGATTTGTCCGCCGGCCACGATGAACGGCTCCTCCCAGCAGTGCACAATCTCCCAGGGGCGGCGTAAAATATCGTGCAGCCTGCGTCCGTAGAAAAAGAAATGGATTCGATTGCTGAGAAACGCCGGCACCGTTTCCAGCCGGCAAAGCTCGCCCGGCATGCTCTCGGTTCGGACCGAACGCAGGTCGCCGTGGAAAAATTCCGGCGCTACCGCGGTAACCTCCCAATCCTCGCCTCCTTCGCGCGCCATCTCATGCGCAAGACGCCGATTCACCGCAACGCAGTACGAATGTCCGATCGTCAGCAGTCGTCGACGCGCGCGCGTCCGACCAGCGAGGCTCGGCATCCGCGATAGGCCAACGCTGACTGAAGTGGTGGACGCCTGGGTCACGCCTGGATGCTCTGAAGACCGTCGAAAATCTGTTGAGCTCTCGCTGGATCGGCGGAGATCCCAAAAATATGCGCGTTCCAGTACGCATCGGCGACCGGAATATTTTTCCCGAGCACACCGACGCGATAACCGATCGCCACCAGAAAATTCTCGATCGCCGCGTTGGTCCCGTGCGCCTCGATCAGAAGGGTCGGCCGATACCGCTCGAGGGTTTGCCGCGCGCCTTCGAGCACGTCGATCTCCGAACCCTCGACATCCATCTTGATCAGCGCGGGCGACGGTAACTTCAATTCGTCGACCACTGAATCCAGCCGGCGCAGCCTGACCTTGACCTCTTTGGCAAACTTGTCCGGTTTCTTTCCGACCGACGCCAGCTTGCCCCAGGTCGGCTGCCTCGAGGTCCAAAACGCGGCCTCGCCTTCCGACTTTCCAAGGGCAGTGGTGACCACCTGTATATTCGTGAACTTGTTAGACGCGGCGTTGTACTCGATCTGCTTCGCGTTACTTGGCAACGCTTCGAAGCAGACGACCTTCGCCTCCGGCCCGATCCGGCGCGCGGCGCTGATCGCGTGAAACCCGACGTTTGCGCCGATGTCGTAAACCGTCATTCCCGGCCGCAGCAGCATATCGAGGGCAGCTTGCACTTCCGGCTCGGTGGTGCCCAGCACGTAGCCGACGTGCGAAAAGCCAATGTTGATCTTGAGACCTTTGGCGAAGCCGCGCGCGATTATCTGATCTTGCTCGTGCATCGAGGTCCCGGCCCATCGGATGCACTTCGCCACCAGCGGATATTTCACTCCCAAATCGGACACGAACCCAATCCACGACGGCGGCAGCGTCCGTATAGCGCGAGATACTAAAGCCATTTGATTCGAGCGTCCTTTATTGCCGCTTCAGAGCGACCAGAAAAAATCTCTTTTCGGGCAGCGCGTTTACATCCTTGACCGGAATGAATTCCGGCGAGTCGGCGGCGGCAGAAAACAGCTGATAGTGATCAGCTGGAAACGCATTGAGGATTTCGTCACGCGAACCGCCGAATCGCTCGAGTCCGCATCCGCTGTGGACCTCGATAAATACGTCAGGCCGATCGCGCAGGGTCTCGCGAGCGCCCTTCAAAACTTCGCACTCGAATCCCTCGACATCGATGAACAACACATCCGGCCGGCCGAATTCGCGAGCCAACTCGTCCACCGAATACGCACGGACGCGCTGCAGTCCCCAGTCGCGCTCGTTCCCGACGACGGCGCCGTTCAGGCCCTTGCTGAACTCGATCGTTCCGGGCTCTCTCGCCGCTGCGCCATGCAGAACCTTGAGTCGCGCGATATGGTTGAGCGCGCGATTACGTTCGCCGACCTCCGCGTTGTGCGGATTCGCTTCGAGCGCCACGACTTGCCCTTCGCTCCCGACGATCCGCGACAGCATCATCGCAACCACACATTGATGCGCTCCGAGATCGAACACCCGCGCACCCTGCTTGAGACGCCCGGTCTTGAGCAATGCGATCTCCGGAAGCTCCGGCCAATCCGCGTCATACCATTCCTTGCGCGAGCGGATCCGTGAGCCAGACCGACAGCGGAAATCCGCCGTAGACGTGGGTCACTTTTCTTTCGCGATAGAAATGAACGCTCGACCAGACGCGCGCGAGACGAAGCATCGTCCACAGCGGCTGCGGAATCGATCTCCTTGCGATTTCCTTTATTTCAGGCACCACCCAACCAGCCTGTTCGATTAGGAGACCTTTGACGATGGACTAACTGTCCTGACCAGTCGTCGGAGATTGCGCGGGCGGAACACTCGGCTGCCCCACTCCGCGATAAGGGTGGGCCGCAAGCGAATCGCGTATATCCACCAGCCCGCGGCACCCCAACTGTCGCCGGCGTCCATTCTTCGCAATGCCTCGTGCACCGACACGCCCGCGAGATGTTTGCAAGTCTGCCGAATCGCACCGCGCGCGCGATGTCCATAGCGTTGTCGCAGGAACTCGATATAGGTGCGTCCGTTAATGAAGTAGCTGTCGGCGAGGCGCTTGTCGCGGAGCCTTATAGTAGTCAGCTCTTTCGGAATATATTCGAACTCGCCTAACTCGCGCGCAAGGAACCACAGCCATAGGTCTTCGAAGTAGATAGGGGCAAAGCGATCGCTGAATCCTCCGCAAGCTTCGAAGACGTCACGCCTCATCGTCACCGCACTCGGGACGATTTCAAATCCGTTGTCGAGCATCTCCTTCAATGAGGGCGCGCCTTGGTAGCTATAAAATGTAGAACTGGTGCCGTCCGCGCGCAGTCCGCAACAATCCGTAAACACCAGCGACGCGGAAGGATTCGCCTCCAGGGCGCGCACGCTCTGGGTCAACTTGTCCGGACTCCACAGATCATCGGAATCGAGAAACGCGACATATTTTCCACTCGCCGCACTCACTCCGGCGTTGCGTGCCGCAGGAGCGCCGCGATTGTTCTGATCAATCACCTGAATTTGAGAATCGTACGCCTCGAGTATCGCTTTGGTCGCGTCTGACGAGCCGTCGTTCACGACGATTATTTCAAAATCGCGAAAATCCTGCGCAAGCACGCTGTCGACACTCGCCTTGAGTGTCCGTTCCGCGTTGTATGCAGGTACTACTACGGAAACCAGCGGCACGGCTCTCATCTTTTCACCGTGAATCAACTGACAGCAGCCAGCGATTCCGACTCCCGTCGTAATTCAGGTTCCGCGACTTGCTGAAATATCTTGATGAGCGATTGGACATGGAGCCTGGTGTCGAATCTTTGTGAAACCTCCAATGCTCCGGCGCGCAGACGTTGATGGACCGCGGGGTCGCGGATGCATCGCACGATTGCATCGGCGAGTCCTTGGGCAGTCGGTGGATTTCCGGGAGCGAGCTCACCATTGACGCCGTCAACCAGCCATTCCGAGATACCGCCAACATCAAACGCCGCGGCTGGTACGCCCAACCGCCCGGCCTCAGGCCCAACCAGCCCGAAAGTCTCCGGCCACACGCTCGGCACAACCAACAGGTCGGCCTCGGCCAGCACCGCGCGGATTTCTTCGGGCTTCTTCCATCCGGCCATCTCGATATTGATTCGCGCGTCTGCGGCTTCCAACCGGCGCGCGCGTTCTTCCCATGCCGTCCGGCCGGGCCCGTCGCCGACAAAAGTCAGATTGATCTTCGAGTTCAGCGCGGCCGCAACCGCCGGCATCGAGTCGAGTAAGATTCCCGTACCCTTCAGCAGACCCATTCGCCCGACAAAAATTATTCGCTTCGTTTCATGGGTGCGCGACGCAACGGGCTGACTGCCCGCCTGTGTGAAAGTAGCGCTCACCGGCATCGCAAGCTTGTGAACGCGCTCCGGCTTAGCGCCATTCGCAATGAGTTGTCGGCGCAAATATTCCGAAGCCGTCGCGATCGCCGAGTACTTCGGCAGCATCGAATGCCGCTCGCTCTGCTTCAGATAATCCTGCCACATGGTGATTGGGCTAAGGCCGCCGCATCGATTTGGATAAAAGTGCAGCAGGCATTTCCATCCGAAAGGCAGTCCGCACGGCCGCACATCCGGAAACCTGAAGGTCTTCTCGCCGCTGATGCACATGCCGTGGTACGAATGCGCAAACAGAACTGCGGGCGCCAGCTCGAGCAATCGCGCTTCGAGCGTTGTCGACTCGATCAGATGAACGTACACCACGTCGGGACGCCACGCGCGCATCGCCGCGAGCGCCGCCTCCTCGCCAATGTCACTGACGCACCAGGTCGGCGCGCCGGCAGACAACTCGATTTTCTCGCGGCCGGCGGCGGATTCGCGTTCGCTCAACATCGCGACTTCGATCCCGGCCGACTCGAGCGCCGTCACCACTCCTCTTATGTAGGACTCAGCGCCGCCTACTACGTGGCTATGCCAATTTGCGACGGCGACTCGCATCAAGCTTCCCGCAGAGCTGCGATCGTATGCTCGAGGTCGAAGACCTCGCGATACAACCTGACCGCCTCGCAGCCCATCGCCTTTGCACGATCCCGATCATTGATCAGATCGATCGTGCCTCGCGCCAACGCTTCAGCGTTCTGGTCTGGCGCAAGAAACACTGCTCCGCTCCGCTGCCAGAAGTCTTCCGATAGTTTCCCGGTCGTGGTCGCGGTCGCTTTTCCATGAGCGATACCCGCAAGCGCGCTGGTATTGCGCGAGGTAATGCCGTCCGGATACGGCTGAATCATCACGTCGCACGCGCCGATATGAATTGAGACGTCAGACTCCGCGAGCGCTCCGGTGGCAAACAACCTCGACGCAAATGTTGGATGCTCGCGGACAAACTCGTCGTGAAATTTCTCACCGTTGCGCCCAATCAGCAGAACTCGCGCACTTTGATGCGTCGAGAGAATCGATTCCAATGCAGGCTTCAGTCGGTCGGCGACCAGCGTCCCATAGGTTCCAAAATGCCCCAGCAATCGCGATTCGGACGGCGCCAGGCGTGTTCGCACCGCGAGTGTCGCCGCGCGGTCGCGGACCACCGGGATCGTGCTCGGCACCGGCATCCAGCCAATCTTGCGACCCTTCGGCGCGTAGCGAGCAAGCATCTCGGTCCAGCTCTGCGCGGCGACGAATATCCTTGACGCTGCTCGCGTCAGCATAGCCGCCATCGCCTGGTGGACGACGCCAAGAACGTTGTGACGAATCGATTGCCCTCGACTTATAGGATACGCGACTTCGTGGAACATCACGGTAATGTCGCTGTGACGCCGGCGCAGCAGCATCAGGCACAGCGGGACGTTCATCGCTCTCATCTTGAATGCGTGCGGTACGTATTCGACCAGCACTCGCGCGGCCCGATCACTCTCCAATTCTTGCGCGAGAATCTTAAGGCCACGAAGTCCGAAGTGATCCGGGAGACGACTTACTCGGATGTTGTGCCGTGACGATGGAGCCGGTCCCACCACTGGTGGCGCCCAGATGCGAACATCATCGCCAGCAGCAGCGAAGCCCTCCGCAACCAGCCGCGTATAATCGCTGACTCCACCGGGCTGAGGTGGATACTCTCCAGTAATAATGTTCCACGCTGTCACCGCGTCGCTTGGGCCAAAACGCAGGTCGCGCTCAGGACTGACTCCACGAAAGATGAACCAGGCCGTATTCTCCCAACGGATCCTGCTGCCCGTTCAACGGTACGGCGCGCAATCCCGTCTCAGTAAGAAATCCCTCGACATCGGCGCGATTGATACCCGCCGAATCCCAAAGTGCCGGATGGATCTCGACCACCAACCCCAGGCTCCCGCGACGCCTTTCGATCGTGCGCGCAGCCCCGCGAAGTGCCGCAAGCTCAAATCCCTCGATGTCGATCAATATCCAATCGGGCTCGAGTCCGGTCCGTGCGCAGAAATCATCAACCGTTATCATCGGCACCGTGATGCGCTCTGCCGAGTCGAGCAGACGGTTCTGCTCGGCCAGTCGGCTCATCCCATCAGCGGCCGAACAATACATCGTCGTGCTGCCGCTGGAAGATCCAACCGCGCTCTTTTCGATAGTGACGATTGGTTCGAACCCGTTGAACTGCACGTGCGCCGACAAGACTTCGACTGCCAGCGGATTCGGTTCAAATCCGACGACCCTTCCTGTCGGACCGGTCCAATGCGCCAACTGCAATACGTACGCGCCCACGTTCGCGCCGACGTCGAAACAAATCGATCCCGGCTTGATTCTTTGGCTCAGGAAGTGCGCGACGTCTGCCTCGTAGTTTTTTCCCAACTGGTTGCGATACCGCGGGTCAATCCTGAAGGGCGCGCCGTTAATTTCCCACGGCACGCCGCGCTCGCCGCTCAACATTTGCAGCGTTGATTCGTACGCGGGTCGTAACTGCCGAATGATCCACGACTCTCTGCCAATGGCGCCGGATGCCGCGCGCGCCAATCGTTGTACTGATTCCAACATTTTTTCGGGTTCTTATCCGCGCCAGTACGTCACAGTCGATCTCTATCTTCGAGTAGCTTCCACGTTCCCGCGCAAAACATGGGGCCCTGGTTTGACGGCGGCAGCCGTCCGTTTCCCAACAGCTCGGCGGGCAACACATCGAACGAGATCGCGTCGGATATAACATCCAGCTCCGGACCGAAGTCGCCGAACGATACATCTATGCTGTATTGGCCCGGCATAAGCATCAGTTTGTCGATCTCACAAACCACCGTCCCGCGGGATACTATCTTGCAATCACGCAGCTGCATCGAAAATCTGTCGTTCACGGAACACACCGGCATCCCCTGGATTGTCTTTATCGTCACTCCGGCTATGGGCCGCAGAGGGATTGCCGCCTCAAAGCTCATCATTATTGTCAGCGGGTCGCCCATACGAATTGCTCCAACCGCAGTCTTGGCGCCGGATCGCAATTCCAGGGATTGAAGATGCGGCTTGTATCCGGGCCTGCGACCCGGATGCTCCGCCAGTGAAATCGTGCCCGGGTTCGCTCGGGTCTGTGACGCCATGTATTTCGCGATCACGTCGCGCGGCTTGCCCGCTTCCTCAAGCCGTCCGCCGATGAGATAGATGCACGAGTCGCATACCGATTCGACCGACGCCATGTTGTGGCTGATGTACAAAACGGTGCGGCCCTGGCGCGCGACGTCGCCAACCTTACCGAGGCACTTTTTCTGAAACGCCGCGTCGCCCACCGCCAGCACTTCGTCGATGAGGATGATCTCGGTCTCGAGATGCGCCGCGACCGCGAACCCCAATCGAACGTACATCCCGCTCGAATAATGTTTGACCGGAGTGTCGACGAATTGGTCCATCTCGGCGAACGCCACGATCTCGTCGAACTTCCGCTCGATTTCATTTCTCCGCATCCCGAGAATCGCGCCACTCAGAAAAATATTCTCGCGTCCCGTCAACTCCGGATGAAATCCGGTGCCGACCTCGAGCAGACTTCCGACGCGGCCGTGCAGATCAACCCGTCCTGTCGTCGGCTCCGTTATCCGCGACATGACCTTGAGTAGCGTCGACTTGCCGCCGCCGTTTCGCCCGATGACGCCGAGCACCTCGCCCTCTCCCACATCAAGACTCAGGTCGCGCAGCGCCCAGATCGTGTCATGTTTTTCGCCGTAATTCGCGCCCTCTGCTTTTGGCCTGAGCAGGGATCGCGAGTAACGCATTGGCGCGATGATGGAATCCATCGCCGCTTCGCGAAGCGTGCGGCTGACGCGTCGCTTCCCGATTCGATACTGCTTACCCAGGCCGCGAATTTTGATGATCGGATTCAGAGTCGTATTGCACGCGCGAACCGATGCGCCGGCCATCGTTCAAATGATGTCGGCAAACTCGCGCTCCATCTGCTTGAATGAATAGGTTCCGTAAACCAGCATCGCGATGCTGATCGCCGCCGACACCGCCAGATGCCGCCACTCGAAAGGCCGGTTGAAGAGCGCCGACCGGTATCCTTCAATCACCCCGGTCAGAGGATTCAGCACCAACAGCCATCGCCATTGCGCCGGCACAAAATTGGTCGGGTAGATCACCGGCGACGCATACATCCACATCTGAATGAAGAACGGCAGTGCGTATCGAACGTCGCGATATTTCACGTTAAGGCCCGACGTCCAGGTTCCGACCGCGAGCGCGAGAATCACAGTCAGAATCACCAGCGGCACCAGCATCAACGCCGCGATGCTCAACCCGAATCTGTACCAGGCCATCATCGCGACCAGAATCAAGCCCGCGATCGCAAAATCGACCAGTCCCGCTCCGACCGCGGCGGCCGGAATCATCATCCGCGGGAAATAAACTTTGGTGATGATCGCGGCATTGCCCAACATGCTGTTGCTGCTGATGGTTACCGCATTTGAGAAAAACGTCCAGGGCAGCAGTCCTGCGTAGGCGAAAATCGGATACGGAATTCCGTCCGACGGCACCTTCGCCAACCGGCCGAAGATTACCGTGAAGAGAAGCATCGTAAGCAGCGGCTGAAGAATCGCCCACGAAGCGCCAAGCAGTGTTTGCTTGTAGCGGACCTTAACGTCACGCCACATCAGGAAATAGAAAAGATCGCGGTGCACCCACAGTTCGTACAGATCAAGTCCGGCCGATCGCCGGCCCGCCACGATCGTGATTATCGGCGTCGATTCGATCGCGTGGTCGCCCGATGCCTCCGGCATTTCCGGAGGAGGCACTTTATTTGTCAACGCTGACGCCAACTTAAAATCCTTTCTTCAGTTCGATGACGCCGCCAGCTCGGCCGGCCGCGCATCTTCGACGATCTCGATAATCTCGCGTGACATCGCTTCCCAGGTGCGCGCGCGCAATTGACGTGCAAGCGGCGCCACACTCTGCTTCCAGCTATTCATTGCCGAACGCCATCCAAGCATCCTCGCCACCAATCCATCAACATCGGTGGGCTCAGGAATCAGTAAGTCGCGAAGATCCCCAGTGTAGCGCTCGGCAACCCCGGCGTTCGCACTGACCATAGCCGGGACTCCGCAGCATAAGGCTTCCTGAACGTTGAGGCCGTAAGGTTCGTATCGAACCGGGCTCACCAGCAGATCCGACGCCGCAAGGACGTCAGCAATTCGGTCCGTGTGCCCGATCATCGATACGCGACTGCCCAGGCCCGCGTGCGCGACCTGCGCCTGCCACGCCGGCAGCGCGCGACCTGCGCCTGCCACGACCAGATCGGCATCCCAATCGCTGCGCGTGCACAGCTTTTGCCACGCTTCCCACAAGGTGTCGAAACCCTTTCGCGAGTCGAATCCGAGAGATCCGATGAACGCCACAATCGGGCGGTCCGCCGGCTTGTTCAGCCATTCCCGAGCCGACGTGCGGCGTTCAGGAGTCTGCATCTTCCAGTGAGGTTCGCTGCCGAGATAGACCGTGTGTACGCGTTCTGCGGGAATCCCCAAGAGATTGATCAAATCGTCGCGGGTACGATTTGAATTGGCAATTACCACTTGCGCGCGAATCAGTGCTCGTCGCTCACGGACGAGCGCCACGGATTTGTCGAGCCGCAGCTTGGCACGCGACAGTCGCGGACCGCCGCTATCCATTTCGCGCCACGCGTGATGGACGTAATGGACCCAGTTGATATCGGGCCAGTTGCAATTGCCGCCGTTCACCACTACGCGCGCCGAAGCGTCCTGCGTCAGCACCGTGCGGGCGACTTGCCGGCCGCTGGAGTTGATCAACCATTGGCCGAGAAAAAATGACCCCGCCGGCCGCTCAACGCGATGGACTTCGACCATCTCATGTTGGCGAAGATCCTCGTCGGCCCGATGGCATACGAGGTGTACTTTGCTACCGCGGTCCGCAAGATGGGTCGCCAGAGCCGCATTGGCCGCGTCCATGCCGCCGCTGCGATGGAATCCGCCCGCCACGAGCACCCAGGTCCGCGCGCGCGAGGGTTGAGACATTTTGATCGCCGAAACTGACATCTAAGTTCCCACACGTGATCGGATGAAGTCACTGCGTATAATCGCAGGCGCCCACGGATCGGCTACCGCGACTCGCAGCCGGTTCGGAACCGCGACCCAGCCGATCAGTAACATGAGCATTGCGGTGCCGGGGACCCAGGTCAGCAATCCCAGTCCAATCACCCCCATCGCGAGGAACATCAGGGTGGCCACGTAGGCGAGGCGCCGCCCGATGAACCATGGATCGGATCTCCGCGGCGCTGCGCGTGTGAAAACCCAGAAAATAAAAGCAATCCACATAGCCAGGCCCGGGATACCAAGCTCCGCCATTATGCGCGCGTATTCGTTCTCGATTACCAGCCGATTCGCCAGCCGGTCTTGCAGAAAGTACGGGATGCTGGTGCCGCCGCCGCCCAGTCCATTGCCTAGCGGATAGTTTTCCGCCTGTTCCAGAAACCCTTGGTTAACACTGCCCCGCAGACGGACCTGCACATAACTCGTGTCCTGTAGCGATGTAAATCGCTGAAGGCGCGGCGATGTTACTACCATCCATCCTACAGCCACGGCGATTACAGCCCACGCCAGGTAGGCGGTCAAACGAACCCGGAAGGACAACGATACTACTATGGCAAGCACGATCATTAGCACGGCCTGACTGCGAGAAGCGCACATGAACACGCCCAATACTGCTGCTCCGATGCTGACGGCAAACAACACGCGGTTCCAGGTAAATTCCCCTTTTCGTGCCCACGCGCCGACGAGCAACGGCATAGTCAGGACCATCACTCCGCCATAGCCTGCGGGATTAACGAAGGTCGAAGGAATTCGGTACGCGAAATCGCCGCTGCTCGTCGCCACATCCTTGGAGATGTAGATAATTGCGGTGGAGGCGTTACGCGGAAGAAATCGGGCAATCCCCCAGATGTATTCGCCCGCCCCAAACGCAAAAGCCACGATGTTGAGGGCGGCCAGCCAGAAGGCCAGCTTCCTAAGCTCACGATCGTCCAACATCGCTCCTATCAGCAAACACGGCAGAAAAAATACCTGGCCCCGGAGCCCGACCAATTGAATGAGACTGTCCTGGAGCGGAAGCAACGCAAGCGCGATCGGCCACGCAGTCATTATCAGTACCCAAGGCGCGATCTGCCGCATCTTGCGCCGTTCAACTGGGGTGCGCTTGCGCGTGAGAATAGCCAGGTATAACCCGGCCAGGCTTGCATCGAAAACAAAGTACGCGGCCGGCTGAGGAACGTTGCCGCGGATCAATCCGTACATATACCCGAAGGATAGCGCGAGGCCCACGCCAGCCGACAACGACCGTCGTCCCGCGATATACACCGAGACAAAGCCCAGCAGACAGATTAGAAACGCAATCATGCGGTTGCTATTCCGTTTTGCTCAGGTTTACGGAGCAGAAGGCAGATGGTATCACCGGGCAAATAGTCAGAAAGAGCTAACCGCATCGCGCGCGCCGCGAGTCGAGCAAACCATCGCGAACCGTTACTGCCGTCGTCAGGGTAAGACCAAACACGCACGAGGGACAGTCCAAGCGGCGTGAAAATCTTGCGCTTATATGCCTCGAGCACAATTGGGTGAATATGGTCCAGCTCGATCGATGTCGAATGGGCCGCCTGTTCAAAATACGGCACGCCCGCATTCAACAGAAATCTAACGCGAGCTCGCAGCGAATAGATATTCGGCGTGGTGATCAGTAGCTGGCCGCCGGGAACTAGCGCGCGGAATGCTCGCTCGACCAGTCTTTGTGGATTGGCTACATGCTCAATGACTTCGATTATGGTCACTAACTCAAAGTTCGCCAATTGCGGCAAATCATCGTCTGCGTCGAGATTGGCCGGAACGAAATGTGCGATTTCTTTTGCCCCGAACGCCTCCGTATCGCGGTCGACTCCCCATAAATTGCGATAGCCCGCATCATGAAGGCGTTTGAGCCACGCACCGGTTCCGCATCCCAAATCGAGAATCGGTGAAGCGTGGGAAATACCGTCCAGCGTATTAATGATCGGCAACAATGCCGCGTGCTGTCCTTCGATCGTACGTTCCTGGAGCATCACTTCCGGCTACCATCGCGAACGCGGCTGCTTTGCGAAAATTCGTATCGGAGATTCATCGCGCGGGACTCGCAACTGTTCTGCCCGAGCCGCATAGATTGAGCAGCGTCGTGCGCAGGAGATTCATCTGCCTGACCGGGTCGCACAGCTCGCGCGCCCGCGCCGGTCCTGCGCTCCCCAGCTGACAGCGTCGTTCACCGTCAGCGATGAGCCGCTCAAGTGCGGCGGCTAGTGCGTTGGGATCGTTGGGCGGCACCATGACGCCGCATGAATCGTTCACTATTTCAGTCGCGCCGCCGATTTGCGTCGTGACCACCGGAATTCCCGCATAGAGCGCTTCGATAAAGGTAATCCCAAAGGGTTCCGGAGAAATATTCGGTTGACAATGAATGTCCGAGGCCGCTAGCAGCCGCTCGACGTCGTTGCGCTGACCCAAAAATCGCACGCGATCCTCGATTCCGAGTTCTGCCGCGGTGGTGCGAAGACTGGCGAGGTAGCTCTGTTCGAGCCCGCGCTGCGCCCCACCCACGAACCAAAGAATCCACTGGCTATTCGATTTGATCCTCGATGCAGCCTGCATGAGCAGTCGGTGTCCCTTCCATTCCTGCATTCGGCTGCTGTGCACGACGACGACTGCGTCAGTTGGAGTCGTAAATTCAGACCGGGCCGCGTCATGATCGACCCGCGAGTAACTGATAGTGGGCGCCGCTACTGGACAGTGCACCACTTCAATCGGGATCGACGAAAAGGATCCGCGAAATTCCCGCGCCGAATATTCGCTGTTGCAGATCACCAGGTCAGGGCCCGACCAGCGTGCCAATAGCTCCAGCCAATGGCGCCCGTTCGACGCCATGTGCTGCCACATCGCGACCGGCACGCGTGACGCCCGCGCCACGGAACCGAACAGCGCTTGCGTCCACGCCATGTGACAGATCACCACGTCGATTTGATTTTCTTCGATAAGCTCGAAGAGGCGCTTGCGTGCCTTCCAAATCGATAGAGGTTGACGGACTCGGACCTCACCCAGGTCATGCACGGAGGCGCCCGCCACCAGGAGTTCCCGTTTCAGCCGCCCTTCGAAGCAAACCGCGAACTGCTGCTCCAGCGCGGGGCAGCTCTCGCGGAAGCGCGCGAGCGTTACCATGAGCGTCTCTACGCCGCCGTAAAGATTGCCGCTGCCGATGTGCAGAACGCGAGTCATTTTTTTGGCTATGCCGACGGAGCGTGCTCGCTAGCACCGCGCGCCGGACGCAAAGATTCTCCCGACGGCGCTGCTACAAACAGATCGCGATTCCAGATCCATGATCTGATTTGAAAAGTCTTCGTGTCGCGCTTCTCCAGCCAACCACTCGGCGCACGCGCGCCCGGCGCACCAAGCCACGCGGTGAACATTTCCGGCGACGGTACCGCGGAATCCTGCGTCAGCACCGCATGCTCGAATACCTCGCAAATCGGCGCCGTCTCCTTCAGCACGTCATCGGAAATCGCAACCGGCGCGTTGCCCGGAATAGTCTCGCACAGCGCCTTCTGCACCGTCGCGTGCGCGCGAAGAAAGGAACTATGCGCCGTGCTCATTACTGCGAAGCCTGCTATGAACGCCGCCAACGCGACCGGTCTGGCGAGACGGCTTACCCACGACGGCATCTTTTCTGATTGCGCGTCGAGAAACCTTGCCGCCGGAACGCATGCGACCATCGACACCGGTATCAGAAATCGCTGGCCGGGAATCGCGCCCGCGATCAACGCCATCGTGCTCTGCACCGCGGACGCCGAAAGGTTGAGCCCGTCGCGGTAGTAGTAGAGCGACGCGAGCAAGACCATCGCCGCACTCGTCGCCGGCAGCGTCCAGCCCCTGGCCCATTTCGGCGAAAACACTACCCATCCTGCAAGTGGAAATATCGCGAGCGACGCCGCGTAGAACAACGCGTACGATCCGAAATGATCACCCACAAATGAGTTCTGATGCCCCATAAGTGTGTACACACTTCGAAAAGGATTTCCCGTGGTCTCTAAGTTGTAAATAGCCAACATCGCGATCGGGACAAACGCTCCCGCAAACAACCTGCCCGCTCTTTTGATCAAATCGATTCGCCAATTTTCCAGCAGCCATACCATGGCGCTCACTATCGCGAACGGACCCATCCACGGATGCATCAAGACGCTTGCGCCGAACATGAGTCCCGCCAGCATCGGCCGCGGCTCTTCGCGCAGGAGCAACGACACGCCAAACAGTGCGGCGACGGCCGCAGGCATTGCAGCCATCAGGGTCTGCGTGTAATAGAGCGATCCGAACAAAAGAAAATAGAGGGCGCTCCAATCGGGATTGAGGTTTTCGCGGGTCAGCCAATTGCGGACGATGAACGCGCCAGCCACGAAAAATAACGCCGCCACTCCAAACCCAAGCCGCCAATCGAGCTTCCACAGCGGAGCAATCATCGCCGCGTGAAAGGCCGAGAACTTCGAAACTCGATGCCCATCGATTGAAGGTCCGGGATAGGGCCCGGCACGATCGGGAAAAATCGTCCCGTGACTCAGGCTGTACGACAATTGCAGGATATTCCCTTCGTCTTCGATTCCGTACGACGGCGGATAGTAGATAAGGTAAATCGCGCAGAACGAAATCAGCAGGCATGGAAACAGCCACTGGATTTTTGCTTCCTCCGCGCGACCCATCACGCTGCGGCGCGCGCCACTCCCTGGTAAATAGGAAGCAACTCCGCAACCACTCGCTCGCGTGAGAACTGGCGCTCAGCCGACGCTCGCGCCGCCGCGCCGATCTGATCTCGCAGGCCGCAATCGCCCGCCAGCTTCTCGATACAATCCGCCAGCGCGTCGACATTGCCCGGCGCATGCGCGAGCGCGTCAACTCCCGGCCTGACTATCTCGCTTGCGCCGCCTGCCGCGCTCACGATAACCGGCTTGCCGCACGCCATCCCCTCAGCGATCGCGAGTCCGAACGGCTCGGGCTGCGTGCTCGCATGCACCACGATATCCAGCGCGCGAATGGCCGCCGCGCTGTCATCGACGAAACCGGTGAATCCGACAATTTCCTCGATGCCGAGTTCCGCCGCCATCCGCCGCAGTTCGTCAATCTGATACTGGCTACTCTCATTTTTATAAATCGGCGCCCCGATCACGTACGCGCGGATCGGCAACACGCGCGATGCCTTCGCGACCGCCCGGAGAAAAACCTGGTGACCCTTCCAGCGCGCCATCGTCGCGATCAACCCAACTCCTATCGTGTTCGGTGCTGCCGCCGTCATGGCGCACATCTGGTCGAGATTCGCGATCTCCCCGCTCGGAGAAAACGCATTCAGATCGACGCCGTTATACACTCGATGGATTCGCAACTTGTCGCCGCAAACCGTTCGCAGGTCTTCGGCGACGCTGTTCGAGTTAGCAATCGCCGCCGTGCATCGATTCGCATTCGCGCGGATCAGCCGCGACATCAATGGCCGCGCGCTGACGTAATCTCGAATGTGCCAAATCAACGGACATCCCGCCGGACGCGCCCACGCCGCCAGCACGTGCATCTTGAAGCCGTTGCTGTGAATCAAGTCCGGCGCCAATCGCGCCAACGTCCGGCGCAGGCGACGCACGTACGCGATGCTCGGAACTCCCGCGCGTCCCACATTGCCGGCCAGTCGCAGATGAGATTGCTGGCGCCCGGCGGGGCCGCCCGCGCCCGCGTCACCGAGGCGTGACAGTGCACCAGGAAAATCCATTGCGCTCGCCTGAACTCCGATTTCTCGAGCGCGACGAATCAAAGGACCGTCGCTCCCCGCGACCAGTTGCATCTGCCAGTCAGGTTTCGCCGCCCTCAGACTAGCCATCAGGAACAGCAGGCTGCGTTCGGCGCCGCCCAGCTCTCCCGACGGATTGAGATACAGGATCTTCACGCTGCGTGGAGCTTGAATCGCGCGGAATAGTCGCGGATCACGATGAACGCGAGAATCTGCAGCGGACTGACGCGCCTGTCACCGGCGAGAAATTGCTTCCAGGTTCTGCGCGGTGCGCTCGCGTCGATTCCGAGATCGCGCCATCTGCCCGTATCGTTCACCGCGTCCTCCGCGACCTGGTTGAGCGGCCGGTCCTTGCCCATCCATTCTGCCCACGGAAACGTGAACCCGCGCTTTGCGCGTCGCCAAACCTCGGGCGCAACTCCCGCGCCCGCAATATCGAGCAGCAGCGGTTTCGGCCGCGGGTCCGGCATCTTCCAGCTATCCGGCGTCGAGAAAACCGCTTCGACCATGCGATGGTCCAGAAACGGCACGCGGTACTCGATCGGCGCCGCCATACTCGCGACGTCGGAATCGCGCAGCAGCATGTGGCGCATGTAGAGGTTCATTTCGAAAAAACTGATTTTGGTCGCGGCGCCCATTCCACGTGATTCGACCCGCAACTGCTCGAGCAACGCCGAATCGACCCCCGTGAGAGGATCCGACGATTCGGGCCGCGGCATCAGCGCTCGACGTTCGACCGGCAGAAAAAGCTCGCGTCGGAGGAGATACATCGCCAGCGCGTCAGCCGGACGCCGGCTGGTTTCCGCCAGCTTCAGTCCCGCGCGATTTCGCATGAAACCGCTGCCCAGTCTGGCGATCATGCTGAGCACCGGATTTTCCGCTAGCGCAATCGCCCGCGGGACGTCGGTGAACGTGGCGTATCCGCCGAACAGCTCGTCGCCACCAAGCCCCGACAATGCCACCGTGAGTCCGGCTTCGCGGGCCGCCTTGCTGACGAAATAAGTGTTGAACCCGTCAACCGTAGGCTGGTCAATCGCGGCCAGCGCGCCGGGCATCTGGCCGAGCACATCGGACCCGGCCAGCCGGATATTCTGATGTTCGACCGCGAACCGGGACGCAGTCGCGGCTGAAATATCGCTCTCGTCGAACTCCGGCGAATCGAAACCAATCGTCAGCGTCCGCAGCGTGCCGCTCCACGACGCCGAGGCGAGCGCCAGCAGGGCAGACGAGTCGATGCCTCCGCTGAGAAACAGCCCGAGCGGCGCGTCGCTCGCAAGATGAAGCTTGACCGCACCCGTCACGACCTCGTGCAGCTCCTCGACCGCGTCCGCGCGCGCGGGAGCGTCACCGCCGACGGCCGACGGCAGATGCCAATAAGTCGCGCGACGCAGTTCTTTGCCGGTCGCGAGATCGACCGCAAGCATCTCGCCCGGCCGAAGCATCTCGACGCCTTTGATCAGCGTCTGGTAGCCGTGCACCGCGCCTTGCGCGAAAAAACTCTCGAGCGCCGCCGGCTCGACTTCGTTCGAACCCATTTCGGGACTCAGCGACATCAAGGCGCGCAGCTCACTTGCGAACGCCAACGCGCCTCCGGGCAGCCTGCTCATATATAGCGGCTTTATCCCCAGCCGATCGCGCACCAGGTAGCCGACTCCGCGCGCAGGATCCACGAGGCCGATCGCAAACATCCCGCGCCACCGCGATATCGCCGCCTCGCCCCATTCCCGATAGCTGCGCAGGATCGCTTCGGTGTCGCATCGAGTCCGAAACGTCTGCCCGCGCGCCGCGAGCTCCGATTCCAATTCCTTGAAGTTATAAATCTCACCGTTGAACACGACCCACGACCCGCTCGAATCGCGCGAAGGGCCGTCCGTCATCGGCTGATGTCCCGCCGGACTAAGATCGAAAATCGAGAGCCGCGTATGCACCAGCGACACGGTCGGCGTCGGCTGGATCATGCCTTCGTCGTCGGGTCCGCGATGACGCAACGCCGCCAGCAGCCGGCGCGAAATCATGCCGCCTTCGTCCTGCGCTCCAATCAATCCGCCGATACCACACATGAGATTTGTCTCGATGCTACCGCGCGTCCGAATCGGCCGCCGGCGACGCCTGAGCGTCCGGCGCCGCATCCTCAGCCGGCATCGTCTGTGGCCGATTCGAATCCGCCGCGGCGTCGGCCAGCTTGCGCTTGAATCCCGCCAACCGTTCCGCGACGTCCTGGTCTTGCGGCGCTAACGAAGCGGCGCGATTGTACGCCGCTTCCGCCGTCGAGTAGTCATAATTTCTATCCGCGGCCATCGCGAGGTTGATGTACGCCTGCACCGAATCCGGATTCAGCTCGGTGGCTTTCTCGAACAGCAACGCCGCACGCGCGTTCCGTCCGGTCGCAAGGTACAGAGCGCCCATCGCAAACGTGCATTCATATGACGTCGGATCGGCCTTGACCGCCGTGTCGAGCGCCTGCTCAGCGACGTCGAAGCGACCAAGCGCCTGCGCCCCGTTGACCACACTCAGCGCGAGCTTGCATGGGTCCGCGCCGCGATCGATTCCATCCGATATGGCACTCTGCACCTGTTCGAATTCCTCACCCGGCACCAGCACTCGCGCGATTAGCTCGGTGTAGTCATCCGCCTCGCCGGGATCCGTGTCGATCGCGGTCCGCAGCACCTCGCCGGCTTTTTGAAGCCGCCCCATTTGCAGATAGGCGTCGGCTGCGCCACGAAGATATTGCGCGCGTCGTGCGGGATCTTCTTCGCGCTCGGCCGCCTGTGCGAACAACGACGCACGTTCACTCGGCTTGCCAACTGACTGGTAGAAGTCCCCCAACGCGTCGACCGATCCTTTGAAACCTGCCCCCACCGCGCGCTCGAGGCCATCGTTGATCGCGCGCTTTTCGTCGTCAGGCAGCCACGGCAGGATTCGCGGACTTAGATAAAAGTGCCACGACGCGATCGGCGCGGCGAATACCGACTCGCTTATCTGCCGCATCGCATCCGGTCGCCTGCCGCGGTCGATCAAATCCTGCGCGTAGAGGTCGCGCGCGTGTGGATCGGTAGGATCGAGCCACGCCCACGTCGCAATCCAGCGCGATCGCATCGCCGGTTCCATCGAGGCGCCGAAGCGCGCGAGCGTGAGCCGATGGGCATCGGGATTGTACGGATAGCTGAGCAGCAGGCCTCGCGCATCGCTCAACGAACCGGGCGTCGCAATATCATAAGGATACGGCCGCCCCGTCTGCATCAGCGCGAAAATCCCGAGACCAATCGCAGCCGCCAACGGAAGGTAAAAAATTCCGCCCGTCGATTTGCCTTCATCTGGATGCACCAGCCGCGGCCCCGGTTCAGGCATCTCGACCGGAATAGACAGCCTGAGCGCGAGACTCACAAGGATCACGAACGAGATCAGATTCGCGGGAATCTGAAGATCAAAATCGAAAAACTCGATCGCCGCCATCACGATCAGTCCCGCAGTGATCGCCCCCAGCGCGGGAAGTATGTGCTCGGGCACCGTTCGCAGCGCGGATCGCAGTCGCCCCGCCACCCGGACCACCAGCCATCCGAACAGCGCCATCCCGACCAGTCCGATATCGACCAACAGCTCGAGATAATCGTTGTGAGCCGCGTTGTAGAGCAAATCTGATCGAGGCACCGGCTGAAAGCGGAAAAAAACTTCCGGCCACCCGCCGAGCCCAACCCCGAAAAGCGGAAACTCGCGCAGTATCGATGGGGTCTTCAACCACAGCGCCATGCGTTCCCCCAGATCCAGACTGCCCTGCGACACCGTCGCGCCCAGGCGTGCGGTGGACTCTTCGCGTCCGCGCCCGCCGACGAACATCAATGCCAGCACGACCATCGCGGCCAGGATCGCCAGCGATGTGCGTAGCGGTCGGGCCGTTCTCTTGCCCCCGCCTGAATCTTCAGTCGGCCGCGATCGCGCTTGCACGAAAAAAAACAGGGCGACCGTGCCGATTCCCAAGCCCATCCATCCCGCGCGCGATTGACTGAGTGCGACCGCGATGAAAATCAGAAACGCTGCGAACCCGCATGATATTCGTTTCGCGAGATCCGCACCGGAACGCGCCGGGAAGCCGCCGAAGACCGCCCCCGACAGCATCAACGGAAACACCATCGCCAGGTATCCGGCGAAGTGATCCGGATCGACGAATGGCCCCGACGCGCGCGCCGCCGACGGATCAGGCGCGCCCCAATCAAGCGGCACCATTGTCCAGAGAATCTTGCCGTTCCACGTCGCCCACTGAATCAAACCGACCATCGCGATAACCAGCGCGGACGCAAGCACCGCGACCAACGTGATGCGCGTGAACTCGATCCCCGCGCTCGATTCCTCGTGGTCATTAAGCGGATAGAACGCAACCGCGAACAGCAACGCCGCGACGGCCAACGCGCCAACCAGGCCGGCATTCGTGAGTGGCCACGCGATCGTCAGCGGACGCCATCGCGTCGAATAGATCGCAGGCACCGCAAGCCCGGCCACCGGCGGTTTCGCCTCGCTCGCTTGAGTCGCATCGATGCGGCCGGCCACCGGCGGCGAGAATGGTACCGCCGCGCCTTGCAGGACTTCATTTCTGGTCGGCAGTATCGTCGGAGCGCCGGTCTCCGCCTGCGGCGCCGGCGCCTTCTGATGATCGTCTATCGACGCCAGCTCTCCTCCCGGCGCGCGGTCGGGCCAGTCGGAAAAAATATGCGCGTACTGGGAATACGTCGATGGCGAAATTACCCGCAACGCTGCCGGTGGGATCGGAAGCGATTGAAAGGCAAAAAATAGCAGCAGCAGTCCAACCGGCACGCGGATCGATCGGATCAGCTTGCCGTTCTGCCGCGCAGGCGTCACGCCGTCGCTGTCGAGCATCCGCAGCTTCAACATCCACAACGCGAACAAACCGAAGCAGGCCGCTTCGACCAACCGGTAAGCCCAAGGATATACCGATCCGAACGCGAGCGGCGCCAGGAAAATCAGGCCGAACAGAATCGCCTGAAATATTCTGTCGAGGATACGCAAATGACAGGGCCCGCAACTGCGCGTTTACCGGGCCCTCGGTAGAGCTTCGGGGGTGACGAACTAGCTGAGTTCTTTGGTACTCGGCCGCGGCAGCGCGAAATCCTCGTTGCCTTCGAGAATGTCATTCGAATAGTGGAAATAGTAATTCTTGTAGTACTTGTACTCCGGACTCTGCAGATTGACCTTGTTCAGCACGATTCCGAATATTTTCGATCGCGCGTACTTCAGCCGCGCGCACGCAACTCTGATCTGCTGTTTGGCCGTCGTCGCGCTATTCACCACCACCACCACGCCATCGACAATCGTCGACAGCAACACCGAATCGCTGACCGGTAATACCGGCGGCGAATCGATCACGACGAAATCAAAACTCGCCGCGAGCTCGGCCAGGATCTTCTTCATCTTGTCCGATCCGAGCAGCTCGGTGGGATTCGGCGGCAGCGATCCCGACGTGAGTATCGACAGCCCGTCCACCTGCGTCGGACGTATCATCTCGAATACCGTGCGCCCTCCGGTCAGCACTTCGGTAAGCCCCGGTTCCTTGTCTATTCCGAAAACGCGATGACACCGCGGGCGCCGGAGGTCCGCGTCGATCAACAGGACCTTGGCTCCGGTGTGCGCAAATAAAACCGCCGCGTTGGTCGAGGTCACCGTCTTGCCTTCGCCGCTGGTGGTGCTCGTCATCAGAATCAGTTTCGGCGGCGCGCCGGCGCGCGACAAAAGTATTCCCGTGCGTAGCGTTCGATACGCCTCGCCATGCACCGAATATGGATTCGAGGCCCCGATCAGCTCGCGCGGATGCCCGCGAAACAAACGTGCAGGCACCGCTTCTTGATCGCCGGTCTTTTGCTCGCCGGTCTTCTTTGCCAGCTTGAGCGCCCTGAAACTCTCGCGCCCCTTCTCCTCGACATACGAAAACACCGGCACCACCGCCAGGTTCGGCAGCCGCAGGTATTGCTCCACCTCCTCGGGCGTTTTGAGCCGGTTGTTGAGAAATTCGAGCAGGAACGCCAGCGCGACCGCGCCCGCCAGCGACAGAACCGCGCTTGTCATCACGCTCTTGGACATCTGTGGACTCGACGGCACCGTCGAAGTCTCGGCCTCGTCGACGATCACCACGTTCGACGAACGCGCCTCAGCCGCAAGCCCAACGTCCTTCATCCGCTGGAGCACGCTGTTGTACAGGTCGCGATTGGTATCGACCTCGCGCTGGAGAATTGCATACTCGACCGCCGCGTCGTTGAGTCCGAGCGCGTGGGTCCTGCTCTTGTCCATCTCCTCCTGCAGCCGGTCTTCCTTGCCCTTGGCCTCCTGGTAAGACGACTCGATACTCGCGGTCACGCGACGGGTTTCCTGATCGATATCGCGCTGCACCTCGTCTCGTTTCGCCAACAGCCGAGCCAGTGGTGGATAGTCAGGCTTGAATTGCTTCGCCATGCCGGCATATTCGGTCGACAGCGCGTCGTATTGACCACGCAAGTCCGCCAGCATCTTGTCCTCGTGGACCTCAGGCAGCGCGTCGTACTGATGATTGTGAATCAGCTCAACCTTCGCCTCGATCTCCAGGCGCGCGACCTGCGCCTCCGTCAGACCCTTGCTCAGCTCGGTAAGGCGGTCGAGAACGATCGTCTCCTTGCCGTCCAACGACATCAGGCCCGGCACGATTCCCTGGTCGCGCCGATACCGATTAAGCGCATACTCCGACTTCTGCAGCTTCTCCTTCAGGTCGACCAGCTTCTGCTCGAGAAATTTCTGCGCCTCTTCGTTTGCCTGGCTGTGCAGCTCGATTCCCTGCCGGATGTACGCGTGCGCGTGAGCGTTGGCCAGCCTCGCCGACAGCTCGCCGTCCGGCGTAGTGAATACGATATAGACCAGGTTGGTATCCTGTACCGGTTTGATCGACAAACCGCCCATGTACGCGCCAATCGCTGCTCCGCTGACTCCGTCCGCATCCCGCCCGAAATGCGACACGGGCAAAGGTTTTTTGCTCGACGATCCGCCGAAAATCCCCTTGACGAAATGCGAGACTGCCATGCGCGCCGAACTGATCCATCCGGGCCCCGACTTGTTCCCGCCGGCCGTCAGGATCTTTTCGAGGCCGTCATCTTTGATCGCGCTGACCGCCAGGCTCCTGCTCTTCAGAATCTCGTACTGCGTCTTGTTGTAGTTGTCGTAGTAGTCCGACTGATCTCCACTCTCCGAATTGTCGCCGCCCAGCACCTGGGTTCCGAATATTTGCGGCGACCCTGGTTTTATCAGGATGGTCGCCTGCGCTGTGTACAGCGGCGTTTCCATCAGCACCCGAATGATCGTCAGCAGCGTCACGCCCACGAAGATCGCGATGATCATCGAGATATGCTTGTGGAGGGTACGCCAGTACTGATTGAAATCTATCCGCCCCTCCTCGTCTTCGAAGGAGGTAACCCGGCTGTCGACCGCCTCGTCCTCGAGCGGCGTGGTGCGGCGGATAAAATATGGCGAAGGTTGAGTCATCGTCCCTTCAACTTCAGAAGCCGTAGGTAGGCAACGGCACCCGGGTCAGGATGTTATAGAAAACGTACGGCCCGATCTTAACGTCTGAGTACGGAACATCGATCACATCGTTGGCTCGAACCGGAATGTCGGGATCCTCGCCCTTCGAAATTTTGTCCAGGTTCACCGATATTGAAACCTTGTTGCCGCTGCCGTCGCTCCGAATCAGCGTCGCGTCCGCCGTATTCGCCGCGAACATCGCGCCGCCCGCGGAACCGACTGCACCCAGCACCGTCAACCCCGATCCCACCTGGAAGTACCCCGGCTTGTAGACCCAGCCTGTCACCATCACGTTTCCCCCGCCGGGAACTACAATGATGTCGCCGGGATTCGCCGGCATGTTCATGTATCTTCCACTGCCGCGCATCGAGCTCTTCAACGGGATGACCACCGCGGGACCGTTGCTCACTTCACGCTCCAGCGTCGCCAGATCGACCGCGCCGCCGCCCGTTTCCACCGATGCTGGCATCACCCCGGTCGCGGACCCGGCCTCCGCCGTCTGCGTGGTGCCGGTATGCGAGTCCGCATCTGTCCCGGGTTTCGCGGAACTGCTCTCGGCCATCGAGTTCGCAATCTCCCTGAGCTGATCGCTTCCGCCCTTCACCTCTGGCAGGACTACGATCTCGTCCGCCGAGTCCGGCGTCATTCCGCCCGCCTGAGTGATCACGTCCAGGATCGTTTCACCCGATCCGGTCAATGTCACCAGCCCAGGATTCCTCACCGCACCCACTACCGCCACTTGCCGGCTGTGGTACTCCTTCACGAATACGTCCACTTGCGGATCGTACATGTACTTGCCGAGTGCGGCCCTCAGTTTTTCTCGCAGACCCGCTTCAGTTTGCCCCGTGGCCTGGATTATTCCAATCAGGGGCAGCTCGATCTGACCGCTGCCGCTGACTCGAACAGTTCGATCCTTCAGGTCATCAACTCCCGGCACTTCGACTTCAATCACGTCCCCGGGTCCGATCGGAAAGTCCGTCGTCTTCTCCGCGCGCGCCGACCGCTTGTCCCACAACGCCTTCAACCGTACTTGATTGGCATCCGAATTTGCCACGCTCGGCACTCGAGCATCGATCGTCGGCGTTCCAGGCGCACTGGTGACCGGTTGAACTGGCGCCGGAGCGCTCGCGCAGGCGTTCAATGCAATCGCCGCTAACGCCGCAAACGGCCAAGCCAACCGGCCCGCGGATCGTTTTGTCGTCGTCTTCAATTTATCGCCTTTCTTCAAAGTCAGAATTCGGTCGCTCGATAACCGCCGGCTCAAAGCGTCCTCGACTCAGGACCCTATCCAGCGGACACGCGTCCGCCATCCCATGATTCCCGAGGAACCAATAGGGCTGGACCCAGTTTGCCCCAATCGATGCCTAACTGATGCTATCGGCATCTACAAAAGTGCAACGCTGCCTGATTTCATTCAGGCGTCTCTCAAGTGACCTAAGAAGAGCGTAGACGCGTTGAGGTCCACCATATTAGTAAAGCACGGCGGCCGCAAGCGCTCCATCGGCGAATGCGAAGATTTCGGACATCGGCTCTGTTCGGTATTCCCCCTGAAACAAGCGGGCGTCCTTGCGCTCTTTCCGTGGTCCCCTCGGTACAAGCACTGCTGGCCATTTCCGTCACGCAAACGTCCTTGCGATACCGGAATAGTCAGGCGAAGACTTTCAACACTGCGCGGGAATTCTATTCGCGTGTCCGATCAGTTGCAAACGTCAATCCGTGGTTAAAATCCGGAATGGAAACGCCATCGAGTGCCCAATCAAACAGCACTCAAATTTTCGTCTTGAGTCGAGCCCGACGGTTTATTTCTCGCGCTATGAATTCAGCAGAGACGTGTTAATGCAGCCTCACAGTCGCTCTGATTCTGCTCGCGCCGCGAAGACGGCGCCGCAAAGCAAATACCGCCGCCGCCCCTGCCACCAGGATTCGCCTGACCCGCGTACGAGGATTGAAATCATCGTGCGACGCCGGCTCCACCGGCCACACCGACTCAACTTCCGGATTCACTACTGTGTATCGAATCCGATCCTTCCAGTGAAAGCGCGTTACCCACGCCTCCGGACTTATCGCCGCCAGCGCGCCCTCGTTCATCTTCACCTTGAACGCGCGCTCGAGCAGCGGATCGCACACCGGCGCCGGTTTTTTGCGGATTACCAGCATCGGACCACTGCCGTCGTCGATCGCCGCGACTTCCAACCGATGGACCACAAACGGCAGCACCCGTTCCGACCAGAAACTGGGCGTCTCGATATATCCGGCCGACGCAACCCGCTGCAATTCCGACAGGAACACCTCGGGATGCTCGCTATGCTCCAGCACGTGAAACGCAATTACGTAGTCGAATGCCTTATCGCGAAACGGCAATGCCTCGCCGCGCGCAAGCACCAGCGGACGGTCGTCGCGCTCAATTCTGCCGCCCCATCGCTCGCGCGGCTCGAGTGCGAAGTCCACCAGCACGTCAGAACGCGGTGACGGACTGTCGCCGCCGCCGACTTCAAGCACGCGCGCATCCCGCGCGATAGGCAACATCACTTTGCGCCCGGCAAAGATCGTATGCCTCAATTTGACAATCGGATGCACCGCTCTCCATGTCACCGCGATTCTTCAGACCAATCAGCGGAAACCACGCCAGGATCAGACCAGTTTCACCCACGCATTTGCAAGCTGAGTTTGAACGATTTGCCGCGGACCGTCAGCCGCGCGGTTGCGATAAAGCGTTCCTGTTGACAGGGTTAGAAAGAGTCTGAGCGTCTGAGAGTTTTGAGAGTACAGTATGAAGATACTGAGTGCGTTTGGAAGGCTCGCCGGTAGCTCCACCTCCGAATGCCCCCAATGCGGCAGCCACGAAATCCGACCTTCGAGCAAACCCCAGTTCTGGTTTTACAGGCTGCTCCGTTTCACGCTTTACCGGTGCCAACATTGCAATGGGGTATATCGTCGATGGCAGCCACTATCCTAGCGGTTTCGAGGGATCAGAGTCGCCGCAAGGTTCCCCTGTGATCGGAGTAGTGCGCGCGATTTCCGCGCGATCTTGCAAATTCCAATGGAGCAGGCAGGATTAAGCGCGATGCGCCAACTGTTAAATTTGGACGACTCTCAAACTGAAGTCTCAGCTCATCCCCAAACGATACACAGAGCTGCCTCGAGAATCTCTTCCTTCGAAATGGTTTGCCTCAGCCTGATCGCGGTCGGTTATCTTGCGATTACTCTTCTCCTGGTCGCTCTCGCTGGGCGTCCATTTGCGTATCCATTGGATGACACCTATATCCACCTTGCGCTGGGTCGTACACTAGCGACCTCGGGAGTGTGGGGTCTTCAGTCGACCGACCCAGCAGCGGCTTCCTCGTCCCCGCTATTTTCACTGATGATCGGGGCGGCCTATTTCTTATGGCCGAAGCGCTTCATCGATGGATTCGTCGCGGTCCCATTGATCTTGAATCTGCTCGCAGGCGGCCTCGCAATTTTTGTATGGGCGCGCATACTCAATGGAGTCCTTTGGCGAGATGCATGCATCGTCGTTCTTTTGATAGGGACCGGCCTGTGCGCACTTTCGATCACTGGGATGGAGCACGTTCTGCACGCTGCGCTGGCTTTGGCGCTGGTCAGTGCGGCTGTGGGCCAGATGTTCGACAACGACTCGTCGGCAACGAAGCTGGTAGGGCTGGGTGCGATCGCGGCGCTTGCGGTTGCCTGTCGCTATGAATCTTTATTCGTAATTGCACCGTTGATGGGCCTGGCTCTCATCCAGAGACGCCTGACTCTGATTGCAGCTCTGGCAATTGGAATAGTCATACCAATTTTCGGCTTCGGACTTTACTGGATTGAACACGGCGGCTGGTTGTTGCCTAATTCTTTGCTGATAAAAGGCGTTGCGCCAGCGGGGTCGGCCAGCGTCGCTAGACTCTTACACTCACTCCAAACGAATATTAGAAGTAATTTTCACAGAAACGCTAGTTTTCTAACCGTAATGTGGCTCATCATTCTCGTTTCCGGGATGGCGGCAGGGATCGCGTTGCGAGATTGGAATAGCTTTGACCCTCGGGTTTTCTTCGCTGTCGCCGCTATAGGCGCGAGCGTCCTCCAGTTACTTTTCGCGACCCTCGGTTGGCTCTTCCGGTATGAAGCCTGGATCGTAACGCTCGACGCTACTGCGGCGATCCTTTTGCTCGACACTCTCTTGCGGAAGCATCGTAGGCTGTTCGGTTTCGCATTAGTGTTTCTTTCGGTTCTTATGTTACAGCGGCAATTTCTAGAGACGGTGCAGTCTGTCAGGGCGGTGAATGATAGACGCTTGGAGCACCTGTTACCAGCCGCGTTTGTACACCTGGCGTATCAAAATCGAGTAGTGATGGCGGACGACGTGGGCGCCCTATCGTACTATGGCGGTGCGCGCGTGCTTGATGTTTTCGGCCTGGGAAATAACGAACCCGTGCGCCTTCGGATGCGGCCGCAAGGCTACGACGCGGCCAGTCTGGCGAACTGGGCAGACTCACAGAATGTCGCGATTGCTATTCTCGAGCCGTCTTTTTGGAATCTGGTATGGACACGCGGGGCTCCACAATGGCGATTGATCGCGCTTTGGCGCATTCCACGCAACGTCGTCTTCAACGACAGATGCGTGGCGTTTTTCGCGGTGGCACCTGGAGAGGATGCTCATCTAACTGCTGCTCTCCATGATATCTCGGTCCCTCCGCCGATAGAGGTGTACTACGCACCGAATCCTCTAGATCCGGCAGCCTCCCCCGGCTTCATTCACGCGAAGTGTGGCTAAGACCGACGTTCCTATTTCTTCAACGGACTTCCCGTGCAGTTCGTGTTGCAATCCTTTATCAGCACCACCCATCCTTTCGCCGTCAGCCTCAAGGAGCATCTTTAGTACGCCACTCCGATTGGGGGAGTCGAAAGAATGGTTTCTCCGCTCGAAGCGCACTGTCTTCGCGAGCAAAAAGAACGTCCATCTGGAACACGGCCTCATCGGTATAACGACGATGCAAGTGGCAGACATCGTAAAACAAAAATCGACGGTCGGCCAGGAAAGCTACTACATCCGAGAAGAGAGGCGCCCCGACGTTGTAGGGAAGCGTCGAGACTTCCAGCAGGATGACCTCAGTGTTTCGCAGCGTCTCGTTTGCGCCGCGCAATACCTCTAACTCAAAACCCTGGACATCTTCCTTAAGCAAGATAGGACCACTCATCTTACGTTCAGCGACCACACTGTCCAACGTCTTCATCGGCAAAGACTCCGCAATTGGGCATTTGTTCTGAACTGACTCAAGCACCGATGAATTCCCGAAGTCATCCATATGAAAGCGCACCGATGCCGACGGCTCGCTACCGAGCAGGGCCCATTCAAGGGAAACCGAGTCATCGCACAAAGCGCGTAACCGCTCTTGCTTATTGGGTTGGGGTTCAATCATGAGATATTTCGCTTCAGGCCAGATAGCCCGCGTTCGTCGGGTCCATTCCCCGACGAATGCACCTACATCGATCACGTTGGCCGGATGGAACCCGCATCGCCTTAAGTTCTCGAGACTCCACCACATCGACATTCCCGACGCGTAAGTGTGTCTGAGATCATCGTTCACCCGGGCAGAGGATAGGCGGAAGAGGTCGTCATGCAATCTCTGCGGAATCAGCGACCGAAGTATATTTCCGACGTTCATAATTAATGCAGCTCCCAGGCGGTCCCGTTGCATTGCACCGTCGAACGCGTCGATCCGCCGCCTGTGAAAGCTGTCCCGAGATAAGTCGTGCAGTTCGTGTTGCAATCGCTGATCTGCACTTCCCATCCCTTCGCGGCGCTGTTGCAAGTCGGCAGAGTCGCCACCGTCTTTACCGGCGGAATCGTCACGTCGCTGAGCGCTTGGGCATAGGCCGCGTTATCCGACAGCGTTACGCCCGCTGCCGACAGAGACTTCCCGTTCACGATCGGATTTATCCATGTCGCCGGCGTAGCCGGTGACCCTGCTCCCTTCCAACTAATCAGGGGATTGGTCGGTGTTCCCAAGATGGCAACCTGACCTCCGAAAAATGAGAGCGCGAGGCCCGCATTGATGCCGCCCGGATTGGCCCAAATCGCATTCACGCTTGGATCATATTGATAGTTGCCGCCGGTAAACTGATATGCACCAACGCCCCATACCTTGACCGGAATCGGCGTTCCTCCGCTCTCGTAATCGACGCTCAACTCAGCAATCGACGTGCTGTCGTAGATGGTGCTGCCGCCGAGGTCAAGATCCGCAATGGCGTTGAACCCGGGATTCATAAATAGCTGCTCGTAGACACCAGGCGAGTCAATCGCTTCTATCCCGTAATAGCTACCGGTCGAATCCAGCCACGCTAGATGTACCAGACCATTCGTATGAACCATCGAGAGATTCGATTCGCCATATTGCTGAGTCGAGGCTGTCAGATGGTTGATGTGTGTGCCGTAAGAAATATATTCAAACTTGAAGGCATCACGCGAAGCGCCGGTCCCGGTTACATGATCGAGCGTCGTGTAGAGTACGTTCTCGCCGAGCAGGTTGTAGTTGCCGCCCTGAAGGGTGAGATTCACAAAATTCGAGTGGATATTTCCCGGCGTTCCCCCGGTGCCGAAGCTTCCGGCCCAGTGAATCGGAATCCATATGGGTAAAAAACCGGAGCTGATATTCGTCACTCGTAGCAGGACATCTTGCTGCGCGAGATTGTTAAGCAGGATTAGAGTATTAGCGTCGTTCGCAAATTTCGCTGTCGGCGCAGTGTAGGTTGCTGTGTGGCGCGCGACCTTCGAGACGCGAATCGAGTCGAGTTGCCCAATCCAATGCGTAGAACCAGAGCCGTTTACTCCACCGATGGAAAAGCCACCGTCACCGAGTGCCCACACTTCCGACGGCTTTTGAATAACTGTGCCGGTGGCGGCTACGCTGCCGATCAGCGTTGTCGTGCTGCCCGGCGTTCCCTGAAACAACCGCAGCGTCGAGCCGTCGTAACTGGCTTCGATCTCGTAAGTAGTTCCTGCGGTGAAGCTACCACCTGAACCGGCGGCGCATGCGATTCCGGTGATCGATGTGGTAATGCATACACCCATCGTGTTGGGCGAACCGGGCGATAAACCTAGCCTTACTGCGCCCATGATATTGGCCAGATTAAGATCGTCGCCGCTGCTGTGCATCATATAGATTTGCGAAGATGCGCCGCCAGCATAGTTCACAAAGCCCTCAACGCTGAACGCCGAGAGTCCATTCAGCGGAGTAGCATTTGACTGCGAACCTAACGCAGTCTGCGCATCTCTCAAGTCGTACATGTACTCAGAATTAACCCCCCAATTCAGGGCTGAACCGCCGCCCGTGGCGAGCGATGTCGCCAGAATCGGCGCGGCGGTCGTGATCGCATTCAGATAGCTGTTCGACTCGTGCATGATGATGGGAAATAAGCCTTCCGATGCTGCCTGAATTATACAAGCGCCTTCGCTCTCGCATTTCCAGGTTATAGGCTGCGAACAGTTAGAGATTAGCGAGAACGACGTAATATAAACGCCGGTCGGGAACCATAACGTCGCCCCGATATTTGCGTTTGCGCTATTCGATGCAATAGCTGCCGCGCAAGTCGCATTGTATGCCGCTTGAATCGCTACCGTGTCATCGGTCAGCCCGTCACCCTTTGCGCCATAGATAGGATTCTTGACGTTGAAGCGGCCGTCGATATTGAAGCCTTTGATCGAGGAATTGCTGCCGGAGGTTCCGACAAGGTTGGTCACTTCCGCAAACCCGTCACCCTGCAGGACCGGACTCGAGCTATAAGTGCTTGCCGGCTTGATAGCGATCATCTGCGCCGCGCCGCCGCCGACCGTCATCGTGACGGGCGGACTGGTGGCGTAGCTCGCGGCTAGCTGAGCGCCGGTAAACGGCTCGATGCCGCTCCCGGAGATTGCCGCAAATTGCGTCCCTTGGTTGAACAATACCTGCGTCGACGAGCTGACGTTATTAGACTCCGCACCGAAGAGAATTATCCTCTCAGGCTGCGCACCGAGACTCAGCCCGGCGAGCGTTGGGCCATTGGCGCAAACGGCGGGAGATATTACGTCCACCGGATTGCTGGCCGTCACCCCGACGTCGATCAATGCCGCTGAAGTGGCGCCTCCACCAGAGAAGGTCCAGGTGTAGCTGCTCGGCTCGCTGCCGCCCGCCACTTTGTAGTAGCTGCCCATCGTTCCGTAGATGCCGCAAGCCGTGTCGCTGCGAATAAGAGTCCAGCCGGAAGGCGGCGTCGGTGCGGCGACGTTCTGCGAGAAGTAGCCGGCGATCATCGTATGGCCCGAGACGACGCTCGAGGGCTTGTTCAGCGTAAAGTTCGGCGATCCCTGCGCATTTGTCGATACGCCCAACGCCGGAAGAACCGCGTCCGTTAGCCCCGGACTCGCTTCGGTCAGATAAACCGGCGTCTTGCCGCCGAGCACGGTCTGAACGATCGGGGTGGGCAATGATCCGCTGAGATCGCTGCCGGCCGGCTGTCCAAAAGCCAGCGCGTCGCCGCCGACAGTCCCGTTCGCCAGGTTGGTCATCTTGTTTCCGTTTGCGTTGAGGCTCGCCTCCAGCGCTCCGCTCGCGCATGACCATTGACCCCGCGCCCCAAGCGCCCACGCGCCGGTCCCGCTTCCTGCACAGGGCGAGGTGAGCTTGCAATCCGCGCAATAGATCAAAGTCCCGTCCTGTTCGGCCGGAAGATTTGCGAATGACGTCGTCGCGATTGCCGGCGCCATCCGCTGTGCGCCCGAAAAGCGATCGTTAATCGCCTTTCGGAAAAGCGCCCCGGCCCCAACACCGGTGAAGTTCGGGATCGGTACATACGCACCTGGCGGCGGCAGGTTGGGCGGCGCCTGCCCCACCACGCTCACAATCGTGCCAAGCACCACCAGCGGAATGGAAATCACCAGCACAACGATCCGCACTGAAATCTTTTTTAAGTACATACGCTGCAACTGCCCTGCCGGTCGGTTATTCGCTAACGGCCAAGCAATCCGCAACGATTGCACTCATTTGCACGCAAGGTGTCCGGGTAGATCGATGCCTGCCTGATGTCCAGTTGATCATTCACGCCTAGTTTTGCACCGAACATTGCCGAGCGTAAGGCTGAAAAGTTCAGGGGGCCTTCGCTCGTTATTCAATCGTAGAGAGTGAAAGAGAATGTGCATCCGCTCAGATCCAGCGCGGTTCAGAAATTCTAAGCGGGCTTCCTTGCGTCGCCATGGCGGCAACCCAGCCGTGATCGGGCTTGAATGACGCCAGCGACCAGTTCCAATCGTCGCCGCGAAGTATCTTCGCCTCCTCACCGGGAATGAGTGACACGTCGAAGCTGTCGAGCTCGATCGACAGTCCCTGGCCGCGGGCCTTCACGTAGGCCTCCTTGCGGGTCCAACAGTTGAAGAACGCTTCCGCCTGATGCTCGCGCGGAAGAGCGCGCAGCGTCTCGACTTCGCGGCGCGAGAAAAAATTTTCCGCAATCTTTTCGCTCGCAACTTCTTCGCGAATCATCTCGATATCGACGCCGACGTCGCGCTCGAGCACAAACGCGTACATCGCAAGCTCCTGCGAATGCGACAGGTTGAAGCGCAGGTCACTCGCGACGAACCCCGGCGCGAGCAACGGCTTGCCCCATTCGTTGTACGCAAAGCGAATCGCTTCCGGCGGTTGCGCCAGGTAGCCGGCCAGCAAGTCGCGCAGCAGCGCGCGTCCCGCGATAAAGCGATTGCGATGCACGTCCAGGTAGAATCGATCCGCGCGCGCCGTCTCCTCGGCATTCAGTATGGTGCGCATCCGGGCCACACGCGCAGGCGTGCGGTCAAGGCGCCCGAACCACACGTGAACCTCACCAGGTTGGAGTTTCACCGAATCTCGCGAGCTCTCCACGACGCCGTAATTATACCGGCATCGATCGCAAGTACTGAAACTGACCGTTAACGATCGGCTCAGAACTGAACCAGCAAGCCTTGGGTGACCTCGAATCGGCCGGGACGGAAGTCCACGAAATAACGGTAGGTCCCGCCGCGCGCTTTGCACGCGCTTAACGCCAGGGCTTCTGCTTGACGCATATCGTCCCCCGGTTCATTTTCTTCGAGGTCAGTATTGTCCAGATACAGAAGCCCGCCCGGGCGGATTTTCGAGACCACGTTCTCCACGCATCGCGAACGCCATTCTCCGTCGACGAAGGCCAAATCCACCGAGGCGTCGGCGTAGTCACTCACATCGTAGTATTGGTCCAGAGGCCGCAGATCGTAGCGAACGTTCTTTGCTCCCCGCAAACGCCGCGCCACGAGCTGATACCAATGGTCGTCGATCTCTATGCTGTGCAGGAATCCGCAGCGGCGGGCAAACCATAGGGTGGACATGCCGGATCCGAACTCGATCACGCGCCAATCTGGCGTTATCTTATGGTCGAGAAATTTCACGGCACGATAGGAAATCCAGGGACGCACGGGCCGGACGTTGAACAACTTGCGCGCAACGGTGCCGACCAATGCTCTCGGCGCGTAAACGACACCCTTCAGATCGATCAAATTTCCTCGCTCATCATGGAAACGGGTTTTCCTTCGTTCGCCCCTGAATAGCTTATCCAGAGAATTCACTCCCACCTGAGTAACTGAGATCGAGAGCTGCGTCGGGGCTAGAATCCCACCCCTGCTTGGGCCATCCGCTCTTCTGGTTTGATCCCGAGCGCCTCGCCTAGCTTCTCGGCCAGAATGTCGACGCCCGGCTCGTCCAGCAGTGCCAGGTGGTCGCCCTCAATTCGGTAAACCTCGAGTCCCTCGCGCACCACACGACCCCATCCATTGTCGGGTTGCCGGTATCTCCCAATCAGGTCGCGAGTCCGCTTGAACAACAACACACGCCCGGAGTACGGCTGCGGCACGTAGTTGCGGGCTGCGATGACGTTTGCCAGAACCACGTCCATCGGCTCGCGCGGCGCCGGCCTGCCGACGGGTATCCCCAAGGCACTCGCGAACCGCCAACTGTGAATCTTCATTCTTAGAATCTGTCGATGGACGATTCCCGATGCGGCGAGTCGCAATTGCTGGATTCCGCCTTGCGAGATTCGAGTTGCATGGATTCCGGCATTGCGCACCATTCGAATCAAAAAAGGATCGGGTTCCGCCGGACATGGACTATCAACCAGGACCACCAATCCAACCTCGCGTCCGCTCGCAGTCAACTGCTGCGCAACTTCATACGCCAGTACTCCTTCGGCGCTGAATCCGATCAAAAAATAGGGGCCCGAAGGTTGGCCTTTTGTAATTGATTCGACTTGCGCCGCGGCCAATTCTTCGAGTTGGTAAGGCATCCGAAGTTTAAGCTCGTTCGGGACCGAAACCCCAAGCACCGGCTGATCGAGCCCAAGCCTCCAGGCGAGTGGGATAAATTCATCGAAGCTGCCCATCACGTAGAGTGGCGGTCGCTTCCCCAGCGGCTGAATCGGCCAGTGTGTGGTGGCCGCCTCGCGACTTCCGTTGGCGCCCAAAGCGTGCGGGTGGCTGACTGCCGCTAGCGGTGATACTGCGCTCCCGGAGCCGTTGCGCTGGGGTGTAACGACGGCGAGTTGAGCGGGACCCGACCCATGAGGTGCCGGGGCGATCGATACGTGGGCGTCGCTCGGCGACCTGTCCCCCGACACCTCGTCCAGAATAGATCGAAGTTTATCCGCCAGGATCGCGACGCCGGGCTCGACAAACATGGCGAAATGGTCGCCCGGTACTATGCAGACCTCAAACCCGTTGGGAATGAATGCGCCCCATCCACAATCGGGCAAGACAAAGCGACTCGAAATCCATCTGGTGCGCTTGAACAGGATTGCGCGGCCCGGGTACGGCCGCGGGCGATAAGCGCGAGAAGACTCCTGAAACGCGAGCGAGGGGTCAGCATCCTGGCCTAGAGGTTGTTCCGGAGGCGTTATGCTGACGCCTCGTGCCACAGAGCGAATCCGACCTCTCAGAGCCTGAACCCGACGCCCAAGAACTGGCGCCAGATAAGCCCAATATTCATTAACGCCCATAGCCTGAAGCTCGCGTAAGTGTATCCGCGCATTGGAGAGTTTCCGTCGGGCCGAGGACACATTTGGTTGCACCGGGCAGGACGAATCAAACAACACAAGCAAAGCGACTTCGTGTCCATCGGCGATCAGTTGCTGCGCGATTTCATAAGCCAACGGGCCGCCAGCGCTGAAGCCTCCTAGCACATAAGGACCGTGAGGCCGCACCCCCAGAATCGTTTTTACATGAATTCTCGCGATCTCCGCGAAGTCGTACGGGGGCACGATATTCATCATTTCCGGATCCAGCAGAGCGTAGATCGGCTGGTCAGTTCCCAGGAGCCGGGACAGGTCGCGGAAAATCGTAAATCCCCGCACCATAAAGATCGGCGTGCGCGAACCTTGGGGTTGCACCGATAGGACTCCCGAAGATTCGTACGGAGTCCCTCGCTGGTCTTTTCCTTCCGAATCGAACAGCGCAGCGAGCGCGGCGATGGTCGGACGATCGAAAAAGGTCAGGATGGAAATTTGCGGCCACCCAGCTTCGTGCAAACGCAGCACGAGTTGCGCGAGTAGCAGCGAATCCCCCCCAAGGGAAAGAAAGTCATCGTGGATGCCGACGCGATCGACACCGAGCACGTGCGACCAAACCTCGGTCATCGTCTTTTCGGTTTCACTGGACGGCGCAACATAGGGCGCGCGGGTCAGTGACCGCGAATCGTTGCCTTTGATTCCGAGCTGCGCGGCAAGATCGATGCGCCGAACCTTTCCACTCGGGCCGGCCGGAATTCGATCGACGAAGTGGATGTGCCGAGGAACCTTGTAGTCGGCCACCCGATCGGCGACAAAACTTCTTAACCCGTGCTCGGTGACAGAATCGCTAGCGTTCAGAACCACCGCTGCGGCAATGTCTTCCCCCAGGCGGGAATCGGGAATCGGGAATGATACTGCCTCGGCGACTGCTGGATGCTGGCCGATCACCTCGTCGATTTCGCGAGGCGAAATTTTCTGGCCGCCGCGATTGATGATTTCCTTGATACGTCCCGTGATGTAGAGGTAGCCGTCGGCGTCGAGGCGGCCCTGGTCCCCCGTCCGGAACCATCCGTTGATGAACGACTCGCGGTCGGCCACCGCACTTTTCGCGTAACCCGCCATGACGGCAGGTCCGCGCACCACGATCTCGCCGGTTTGGCCCGATGCCAGGAGTTCGCCCTCTTCGTTGATGATTCCAACCTCGGTCTGGCCAGGAACGCCGACGGATCCCGGCCTGCGTTCGCCGGGCGGGAGCGGATTCACAACAACTTGCTGCGCGGTCTCGGTCAATCCGTAGCCTTCGATAACCGGGACCCCGAAGACGCGCTCGATTTCCGCCATCAGGCTGGGCGCGAGCGGGGCAGCTCCTGACCGGATGAAACGAAATGTGGACTTGGCGGCCCATTCCGGATGCTCGCGGGCGCGCGCGAGGATCGACTGGTGCATCGCGGGCACCGCCGAATACCAAGTGGGCGCGAACTCACGGCACCATTCGAAAAAATGCGGAGCATAAAACCCCGGTGTGCACACCACGCTCGCGCCCGCCGCTATCGAGGCGAGCACTACGCCGATCATTCCGTTGACGTGAAACAGCGGCATCACGTTGAGACATCGATCGCGCGGCGTCAACGCGAGCGTCGCGATAATGTTATCGATCGAGGCCGCCAGATTTGCCTGCGTCAGCGGCACCATCTTCGGCCGCGCCGTCGTGCCCGAGGTATGCAGCACGAGAGCCTCATCGCCGGGCTCCGCGAATACCGGAGTAACGTTCACCGGAGCTGGCGGAAGATCCAGCGTAAAGATTCCTGCTGCGTCTGCCGTTGAAGGACGCAGCCGAATCACGCGGATGCCGAGCGACTCAGCTACCGCAATCGCCGGCAGGTTCGCGCTCTCCTCGACGATCAGCGCCCGCGGCGCCAGATCCGATAGGTAAAACTCAAACTCGCTGCGCCGATAGTTCGGATTGAGCGGCGCGCACGACGCGCCCATCGCGACCGCCAGCATGCAAGCCGCCATCTCGGGACCGTTGGGCAGCACGACCGCCACCCGGTCGCCGCGCGAGATCCCGGCGTGATTCAAGTCGGCCATCACGCGGTAGCAATGAGTTAACAGCCGCGAATATGTGAGCGGATCGCGGTCAAGCGAAAGGAACGCGAAACTATCTGGATTTCGCTGAGACCACTCCTGTAGCGCCTGGTGGATGTCCATTCGACCGATACAACTCTACAGGCAATCTAGTCTCAACGGACGCCCGGTATTTCCTCGGTGCCGTGCAAGAGTAAGTTCGTCTGAGCACATAAACCACGGCTCCTGAATGACAAACGTTGATTTTGGCGATTAAAGCTACTCACCGTAGTATCAGAATCGAGGAGGCTAGATCCACTAATTCGTGCCGAATGGAACGAAAGCATCGGGGAAGCTCGTTGAGCGGATGAGAGTTGCGTTTAATGCGAGATGTGAGAAACGCGAACTGCCGGAATCGCGGAATCGAAAACTCCCCCCTTCCTTGCGTACGCTTCGTAGACGTAAACGTCTTCGCCATCGAACCGCAGCGGGACCTGGTTGTCATTCCTCGAGTTCAGAGAGAGACCACATGCGCCGCTGCGCCGAAGTGAGCGGCAAATCGCTGACGGTCGAAGCGGCGATGAACAGATAACCGTCGCGATCGACCCTGCCATTGTCGCCGGTGCGGAACCAGCCGTTGACGAACGAATTGCGATTCGCTTCCGGATAGTTCGCGTAACCCGAATGACACCGGGACCGCGCAGCCCCAGGCCTCGCTCGCGCAACGGTTAGAAAGTGATATTTGCCACGGTCTCTCGTCGAGAATGCGGCAACGCCAATCCGACAAAAACGGCTGTTGTCCTGGTCAAGGCGCTTGCGACGGAGGCGCACCGGTGACTGTCAAAAGGAATGGCAAATATTTGGTTCGGGCGGCAGACGGCCACGGAGGTCGGCTACCTGGCCAAACCTTCAAGACGAAGCGCGCGGCCGACGCCTATGAAGACAGATTCGGCAGCAGATCCGCAGGGGCGAATACATCGCGCCCGAACGCATACCGACCTTTGCAGAAAAGGCCGAGGAGTGGTTTTCGCCCACGGGCAATTGCCGCCCGGGAACCGCAGCCAACCTATCGCGTCATCCTTGACAACTGGCTGCTGCCAAAATTCCGAACCGAACGTCTGGATCGCATTGACGTTCAGACCTGCGAGAAGTTTCGCGCAGAGCTTTTCAGGAAGACCGGCCACTGCAACACGAACGCAATCATCGCGGTCCTCGGGCGCGTTCTCGAGATGGCTCGCCGGCACAAGCAAATACGCGACAACCCGACCGACGATCTTCCGCCGGTTGCGGCAAAGGCCAAGGAGATAGTGGACGGCTAAGACGAGAGTGACGCCGCGACGGTTGATCCGGCCAAGGTGCTGAATGCCGACGAGGTTGCGTTACTACTCAGCCACGCGGCGCCGGGATTGACCAGGCGTTCCTGACAACCGCCGCGCCGACTGGGATGCGCCTGGCAGCGCTGGTTTCGATCCTGCGCGTTTGGAAACTGCAGTGCCCGCCGAGCAGCGCCGACTTGGTTTTCGCAGCGACCAACGAGCACGGCGCTGCATCGTTCTCGAACGCTGAAGGGCACGCTTCGGCCGACGTTGCGCCGCGCCAAACTGTGGCAGTGTCAATGTGCATTCTCTGCGGCACAGTTTCGCGAGCGTAATGATCATGGCCGGATCGCCCGTGACCGAGGTTCAACATCTGCTTGGTCACTCGTCGGCGGCGATCACGTTGAAAGTCTATGGTCACTGTTTCTCGAAGACGCCGACCGATGCGATTCAGAAACTGGAAAGTGCCTGCGAACTTTCATGCGAGAGAATTGTGTCTGCCCCGCCATGAATCAGCAGCAGCGGCTTGGGCGCCAGCTCACCCGCCACGTGCGCACCCGCGAGCTGACTCGAAAGCGCAATCACGGTGGTGACGATGGGGCTCAGCGTGCCCGCGTTGATCGCGACCGCGCCGCCGAACGAATGCCCAATCA
>NZ_JBAUYR010000032.1:0-4416 GCF_049584895.1 Binatus sp. (SeqCode) | reverse complement strand
AATCAGCGCGCGGATGCGATCGCCCTGGCGATAGCGCTCGTGCGGGATCTGCTCCTTCTCGGGCAGGATCGCCTCGGTGCGCCCGAGATTGACGATCATGTTCTTGCGCTCGAAGCGCTGCACGATTCCCGAGACGACCTCCTGCTTGCGATCCTTGAACTCGTTGAAAATCTGCTTCCGCTCGGCGTCGCGAATATGCTGGATGAGGTTCTGCTTGGCCGCCTGCGCCGCGATCCGGCCCATCGTGGCGGTGTCGAGCTTGATCAGAATCTCGTCGCCGACCTCCGCCTCGGGATCGTACTTCGCGCGCGCCTCGGTGACGTCGGCCTCCGCCGCCGCGTTGGCGACCTTGTCGACCACAGTCTTGATTTCGAACAGCTCGATTTCGCCGAGCTCCGGATTGAAGCGCGACTCGATATTGCGGTCGGGCCCAAACGTGCGCCGCGCCGCCGAATGCATCATCTCCTCGACCGCGTTGATCACGATCGTTTTGTCTATGCCTTTTTCCTTGCTTACCTGCTCGATTACCCGGTTCAGATCGACCTGCATACCGCCTCCCCGGGGCACGCAAAAAATAGCGCGCCGATTTTATTTGTTGCTCCGCCTGTTCGGGAGCCGATGCATCTACTTGTCAAAGTCATACTCGTAATTCGCTCCGGTCATCTCGTCGAAACCGATCGTCTGCCGCTTGCGGCTGGTCTCGTCGTCGAGCTCGATTCCGTTTTCACTCACGGTCACCAGCTTACCCACGAACGACTTCTGTCCGTCGCGCGCCTGATGCGTCCGGACCTTCACCCGCTCACCCTTCACCGCCTCGAAATGCTCGAGCTTGCGCAACGGCCGGTTGATTCCCGGCGACGCGACTTCCAGCGTGTAGCGCCCCTCGACCGGGTCGTACACGTCGAGCAAATCGCCCAGCGTCGGGCTCAACTTCTCCAGGTCGCTCAGGGCAATTCCGCCGCCCGGCTTATCGACCAGCAGCCGCAAGAGCGAATTTCGCGTGCCCTTGCGAAAATCCACCGACACCAGCTCGTAACCCTGGCGCTCTATATGTGGCTCGAGCAGCTCGACCACTCTTTCCGCGGTCGGATGGAGCGTCAGGGCGGTCATCTGCTCTCACCACTTCGCTTGGCTATGCCGTCGGGCCGGCTTATGTCTCGAAACCCTTTTTGCGACACCAACAAAAAAGTGGGCACGCGCCCACTTCCAAGCCAGCAAGATACCACCGCGGACAACCTGTCAGCAAGGCGGGGGTTATCCACCATCTCCTCAAGCATTTGCCGTAACATTCAGATAACATCGCGCTCTCGATGCCCGAGCTGACCGGCCCTAACTCACCCGCCCTGGGATTCCTGCTGGCGCTGACGATCGGATTCCTCGTCGGCCGCACGCGGGAACCTGACCCCAAGGGCCCGCCACGCCCCGGGATGCGCGATTTCCTGATAATCGCACTGCTCGGCGCGGTCGCAGGTCACCTGGGCAACGCTGCGATCGCCATCGCACTATTCGTCGGTACGATTGGCGCGATCCTCGTGATGCGCTTGCAGCATCCCGAGCGCAACGGAATCACCACCGAGCTCGCGGCAGTCGCGACCTTCGTACTGGGCGCTCTCTGCCTGACTTCGGACCGCCAGTTCGGTGCGGGACTCGGGATCGTGCTGGCTACGATCCTTGCCGAACGCGATCAGCTTCGCACCTTTGTGCGCGACGCGATCTCCGACGTCGAATTCATCGACACGCTGAGTTTTCTCGCCCTGATTTTTATCATCTACCCGTTGTTGCCAACTGGCAGCTACGGACCATTCGGATTTTTCAAGCCGCGTGAGATCTGGCTATTCGTAATCCTGGTATCCGGCGTTTCGTATGTAGGTTACTTCCTGACCAAGTTTACCGGCGACGCGCGCGGTTCATTACTCACTGCAATAGTCGGTGCTATCGCGTCGACGACTGCTTACACGGCCGCAATCTCGCAAGTAGTAGCAGATGCGCCGGAGTCGGCGGTATCCGCAGCCCGCTACTCGATAATAGCCAATTCGATACTATTTCCGCGCACACTCCTGATAGTCGCAGTAGTCAGTCCGGCACTGGCTATTGCCGCAACTCCCGCTTTCGCCGCGATGACGGTTGCGGGGCTCGTCGCGGCACTGATATTGGCGCCCTCACCGCCGAAAAAAGCGAAAAAATCCGCGATTGCAGCCTCGACCTTTCGCAACCCGTTCTCGATTCGTCCCGCACTGGAGTTCGGCGCAATCTTCACGCTTGTCTTGCTGCTCACCCGCGTCGCCAAGCATTACGCGGGATTCGGCGGCCAGATGGTGGTATCGGCGATCAGTGGATTGGTCGACGTTACCGCGATCTCGCTGACGCTGGCGTCTTTCGTCAAGTCCGGCACCAGCCCCGCGCGCGACGCGGTTATAGGACTGACGCTCGCGCACGCGGTGAACGCCGTCTTCAAATCCGCGGAAGCGAGAACCAGCCACCAGCCGGCATTCTACCTGCGCTTGATGGCGGGTTTCGTAATCATGTTCGCAGTGGGCGCAGTAGCAATAGTCACTATCGATCCCGCGCGCGTCACCGAAGTAGTAAGTCATTTCCAGATGAACTGACTATCAGCAGTAGCAAAGGGAGGAATCGCTATGCATGAAATCAAGTCGTTCAAGATTTTCCAAACCGCAAGGGTGATCGCAGTGCTCTATGTGATTTTTGGATTTCTTGAGGGAACAATTCTCTCGGTTGTTTTTGCGCACCACCCCCACCCGCATCCATTGCTAGGGACACTATTCATTTTGATTGGCTTCCCAATCCTGTTTGGTGTCGTCGGATTCATCGCTCTGCTGATCAGTTGCTGGCTGTACAACATCGTTGCCGCACGCATCGGTGGCATCGCGTTCGAGTTGACTCCGCGCAGCGAAAACTGAGAGGCACAACCCAGGCGCGTCGCAACTTCTTATAACCTCCCCTCGGACAAGGGGAGGTTCGGAGATTCAATCGTCGTCGTCGCGGAGCTTTGACAGGACCGACAGATCTTCGAGGGTGGTGGTGTCGCCGAAGGTTTGGTCGCCTGAGGCTATCTGGCGGAGCAGGCGGCGCATTATCTTGCCGCTGCGGGTCTTTGGCAGGGCTTCGGTGAATCTTATGTCGTCGGGACGCGCCAGCGCCCCGATCTCCTTGACGACGTGGGCGCGCAATTCTTCGCGCAGCTGGTCGTCGCCTTTGCGGCCGCCTTCGAGCGTTACAAATGCGACCACGGCCTGCCCTTTCATATCGTCGGGACGGCCGACGCATGCTGCTTCCGCGACCGTCATGTGCGAGACCAACGCGCTCTCGATTTCCATCGTGCCCAGCCGATGGCCCGACACATTGATCACGTCGTCGACGCGACCCATGATCCACAGGTAGCCGTCCTGGTCGCGACGGGCGCCGTCGCCGGTGAAATATGCGCCCTCGATCTGCGAGAAGTAATTAGTCTTGTAGCGCTCTGGGTCGCGATAAATCGTCCGCAGCATTCCGGGCCACGGCCTGCGCACGATCAGCAATCCGCCCTGGTTGGCGCCGACGCTCTTGCCGTCGCGGGTGACGACGTCGGCTGCGATGCCGGGAAGAGGAAATGTAGCCGAGCCGGGTTTGGCGGCGGTCACGCCCGGCATCGGGCTGATCATGATTCCGCCGGTCTCGGTCTGCCACCACGTGTCGACGATCGGGCATCGCTCGCCGCCGATAACTCGGCGATACCACATCCATGCTTCGGGATTGATCGGCTCACCGACCGACCCGAGCAATCGCAGACTCGACAGGTCATGCTTTTTGACCCACGAATCGCCCCACTTGATAAACGTGCGAATAGCAGTCGGCGCGGTGTAGAAGATGCTGACGCCATACTTCGCGATTATCCGCCAGAACCGATCGTTCTCGGGAAAATTCGGCGCGCCTTCGTACATCACGACCGTCGCGCCGGCCGCCAGCGGCCCATAGACGGTGTAGCTGTGGCCGGTGACCCATCCGATATCGGCGGTGCACCAGTAGATATCGTCGTCCTTCAAGTCGAACACCCACCGCATCGTCATCAGCACGTGCGTGAGGTATCCGCCGGTCGTATGCACCACGCCCTTGGGCTTGCCCGTGGTGCCGCTGGTGTAGAGCGTGTACAGCGGATGCTCGCTGTCGAGCTGTGCGGCCTCGCACTTAGGGCTTTGAGCGGGAACCAGCTCATCCCACCACACGTCGCGGCCTTTGCGCATCTCGACCTTGTTGCCGACGCGCTTGAGCACCAGCACTTTCTGGATCGATTGGCACTTCTTCAGCGCGTCATCGACATTCTGCTTGAGCTCGACGACCTGCCCGCGCCGCCATCCGCCGTCGGCGGTGATACAGACCTTCGCTTCTGCGTCGTTGATCCGATCGGCCAGCGCCTCCGAC
>NZ_JBAUYR010000031.1:0-14533 GCF_049584895.1 Binatus sp. (SeqCode) | reverse complement strand
CCGTCCCCTCGGGCGCGTCCGTATCCGCGTTCACCACCACGCCGAGGTCATTGGTCTTGAGCATCGGCTTGAGCACGAACGCAAGTTGATCGAGCGTGGTCGGCGTCTTGTCGACAAAAATCTTGCTGTCGTGCGTGACGGTCAGCGTGATCGGCTCCTGATGCTCCATCGATTCGGCGTTGCCCTTGGGCAGGTTGACCGCGATCGAGTTGAGACTCTGCATCGACAGCGACGCGAGCATGAACGTCACCAGCAGAAAGAACATTACGTCGATCATCGGGATGATCTCGATCCGCCCGTGCCGAAAATGCCGAGCCCGCTGGATCTTCATCGCGCGACTGCCGCCGGTCGTTGGATCGGTGCCAACTCGCCGCCGCCCTCCTGGTCGAGTCGTATGTGATCGACCAGCCGGGAGCCCAACCGCTCCATCGTGTCGAGCGCCTGCGATTGCATCCGCGAGAACAGATTGAACGCGAACAGCGCGAGCACTGCGATCAGCAGACCGAGCGCGGTCGCGATCAGCGCCTGCGCGACGCCCGCCGTCACCTGCGTCGGAGCGACCAGCGTCGAGGCGCCGATCACGTTGAACGACTGCATCATGCCCGTGATGGTGCCGAGCAGGCCGAGCAGCGGCGCCGCAGTCACTACAGTCTCGAGCACCCACAGTCCTCGCGCCAGTGTCTTTTCGATCCGGCCTGCCTCATCGCCGGCGCGCGATTCGACCCACCACGCGGGCTTGTTGCGATTGTCGGCGATTACTTGAAGGAAGCGTCCGTATGCGTTGCGCGGCCCGAGTTCGCTCAACCGCTTCTCGAGTTCGACCCACGAAAATCCGAAGGTCTCGACCAGGTTGGCGAGTTCCGCGGGCAGCCGCAGGCATCGCGCGTAGAGCACGGCCCGGTCGATGATTATCACGATTGCGAGCACGCCCAGCGCCAGCAGCGGATAGACCATCGCGCCGCCGAACTTGATGGCGTGCCACGCTGCCAAAATATCCTGCATTAATTAGTTCTCCTTACTATCTGACGCCTGACGCGCGGCCTCGGTTTCACTGGATCGCGCTCGGGGGTTTTGTGAATGGAAGCTCCCATTTTATGCCGCCATATATCGCCCGGCGCGGTCCGAATTGATTGGCAAACACCCCGACCCCGGTGCCGTTTCGCACCAGGTAAGTGCGATCGTTGAGATTCACGATCGCGCCGCGAAATTCGAGCGTGCCCGCATTGTTAGGTAGCGGTACTCGCCTGGTGATGCCGGCATCGAGCTGGATATAGAATGGCAGGTTTCCGGTGTTGGCGAATCCGCTTCTAAGTCCGCTGCCGTAAATTCCATCAATGCTGAACATCCACTTACGCCACTTGTAGACGACGCCGGCGGAGTTGGTGAACGTCTGGTCGTGATCCAGAAAGATATAGTGACTGCTGATGTACTTCAGTTCGCTCGGATCGAAGTTGAATTGCCCCGATTCCACCTGTGTACCTTGCGCAACGCTATAGGCGAAGTTCTCGTATGCATAAATATTCTCGTGCGTGTATGAACCCGTGAACTCGACTCCCCAGACTCGCCCCTTGGCGTAGTTGAACGTTTCGAAGATTAGCGCCGGCCCGAACTGCCCCTCGTCGATCAGGTCCACCGCCTTCTTGTAGTAGGAATCGATGCCGAGATTCAGTCCGGGAATGACCTCTTGCGTCACGCCCGCGTCAAACAAATGGTCGCGTTCGACCGTCGGTGTCCCGTTGCCTTTGGACGGAGGCGCCCCCGTTGTGCCTGCCAGCTGCTTGATATTGCCGACCTGCACCAGTTCAGTTTCGGGCGGCGTCATCTGGCGCGAGTAGCCCGCATGCAGCGTCGTACCCTTGAACACCTTGTATTCGAATGCAGCGCGGGGACTTGCCTGATCCGCTCTAACAAGGCCGTCGTACAGGTCGAAGCGGACCCCGTAATTAAAGGTCAGTTTATCTGTCAGCTTCCATTCGTCCTGGATGTAGCCGCTGTAAATCCAGGTCTGCAGCCCGATGTCATCGACGAACGAGATCGGAATCGGTGACGACTGCACGCCACCCACTGCGGGGAATGTCGCCTCATGATTGTCGATCTCGGCGCGCTCGGCGTCGAAATATCCGCCCAGCCGAAACGTATGATTGTCAATCCCGTGATAGGCAGTATCGATCTGAAAACCGCTGCCCCAGTCGCTGCGAAAAACCCTCGACGCGGCGCCCTGGTAGATCAAGTCGCCGGTGTGGTCGGGATTGAAAGTCACCGCCGAGTAACGGCTGAAAGGAGCGATCTGGTAGTCGATGTTCTCGCCAACGACGCCTTGCAATGCCAGAACGCCGAAGTAGTTTTGCTCAAACTGATTCTCGCGGACTTTCGCCGACGGATAGCTCGGCACTCCCGCCAGCGTGAACAGCTGCGGCTGATTCGGGTTTGCGGGAATCTGGAAGTGATTGACCGCGGATCCCGTGATCAAGCTCAGCCGGGTCGTCGAATTTATAAAGTACGAGAAATATCCGAACGCCGAACCCTGGTTGGCGGTGTCGTGAATCGCCGTGGGTCCCGACGTCGGCGGCTCGAGGCCGCGGTCGGTCCCGATGTATTGACCCGTCATGTAGTAGCTGAAATTGCCCTTCGACCCGCCGTACTCGAAGCTCGGCTCCGTGGTCCCGCGCTGCCCGCCATAGAAATCCACGTTGGCGACCGGGTCGAGCAACCCGTCCTTGGTCTTGATATCGATGACTCCGGCCGTTCGCAGGCCATATTCAGCCGGCAGCGCACCCGTCAGCAAGCTGATCGATTGGGCGAAGCGCGGACTCAATATCTGACCGAAGGTGGTAATGCCCTCGGGAAGCTGGACCCCGTTAATCCGGTACTGAAGATTAGCGTGGTCACCCCGCACATGGATCTGTCCGAACGAATCCTGCGCCACGCCCGGGGCCTGCAGCAGCACCTGGTTCAGAGGCGTATTGTCGCCCTGCGGCAATTCCTGGATCGCCTGCTGGGTGAACGTATATTTGCTGCCGCCCGTGTCCGGCGACAATGAGTTGCGCGCCTGGTTCAGCCGCTTCGCCGCGACCCTGAGGCTGACCTCCTTCTCGGCTTCCATCGCGAGCGTCACTGGCGCCGCGCCCTTGGTCGAGACCGACACGATCGAAGTCGCCGGCTTGAATCCACTGCCAGTCGCCACGACCGCATACGTGCCGGGCGCTATTGCGTTGAACGAAAACTCGCCCGCATCATTGCTCGTTGCATGGGCCACAACCTTGCCGCTGGCATCCTGCAGCGACAACGCCACTTGTTTGATCGGTCTGCCAAGGGCGTCCTTCACCACTCCTGTGATTCGATGTTTCGTGCTCGTCGTGGTCTTCAAATTAGCTGCTATTGCCGGCATACAAAAAAACAGTTGGATCAGGATCCCGGCCATCAGGATCCACGCAAATGAATTCCTCCGCATCAGAAGCTCCCATCAATTCAGGTTTCCGCTCGCGCCTACGATACGCGAGTGGCGCCGCGCGAAACGGTCGCGCGCACGAGAAGAATCAAAATGTCTCGGAAAAAGGGGCCTCTAGAGCGTTATCGGAGGAGCGCGACCCCGCGCGGCCGAGAAGACCGGCGACTCGGAGCGGCTTGGCGCGGTGATAAATATAGTTTCGGTGATAGCTGGGCCGCGCGCGACCGTCGTCGCCCGCGCCATTGATCCCGGCGAATGCAACGCGAGCTGACAAATCGGACACAGTCCGGCATCGGCACTGATCTGCTGGGATGCCACCCCACCGCCTTCATGAAAATGAGCGGCGCCGATAAGTTGCGAGACAACGATAAGCACCGCGCCGAAAATCGAGATCGCGCGTGCCAGCGGTCTGTCAGTCTTGTGGAAGCGATACGCCATCGAGCTTAAACGCCGTATTCTACCTCTCTATTGAGCCTGCCGTGTCACCCGCCGATGTGTCAACCGCGGTGGCTGCGATCTGCCCGAACACACTCAAGGCCGCCTGGGTGCTGGCCAATTCAGCTGTATCGTAATGGACTGCGACCGCGAAGTGCGCGACCGGCACAGTCATCGAAATGTCCCGGACGTCGACGCTCCATGAGTTGAAACGAATCGTAAGCGGAAGTCCGCACGCGGAGGCTCGATTGATCGCAGTCTCCAAAACACGGTTCATCTCAGCCCAGGGACAGGCGTACGCGATGTACATCTCGCCGGCGGTGTGCGATCCCCAACGCCGCACCGTTCCATCCGAATCGATAGCGTGGTCGTCGGGCATGCCGGAACAGCTGAACTCGGTTCGTAGCCACGTCGATCGATTGGTAGCTTCGACGACGTCTCGCAGCAGCGGGTCGACCAGGCTGAGATCGAGCGCAGTTGAGGGCGGCGACTGCGCCAATATTTCAGGAGTCTCTGTTAGCATTTCTCTCCCCTTAATGATATTGATAAATCGTAATCGTTAAGTCAACTCTGCTTCCCTCTCCAGTTGGGAGAGGGGTTGGGGGAGAGGTGAATTCGAGGACATCACCACCATGCCTTCTTCCGCCCCCTTGAAATCGGCAAAGAGCTTTCGCCGCAATACCCAGCAGCGCCGCCACATACGCGACGTGTTCGAGCGCAACGATCGTCCTCTGGCCGCCGACGAGGTTTTGCAGCTTGCCCAGCAGAAAGTTGCCGGCCTTGGAATTGCGACCGTCTATCGCGCGATTAAGGCTCTTACCGGCGAAGGCTGGCTGGTCTCAGTGGAAGTGCCGGGCGAGCCGCCGCGCTACGAAGTTCGCGGCAAGGTCCATCATCACCACTTTCATTGCCTCAAGTGCCGCAGGATGTTCGAGCTCGAGGGATGCCTGGAGCAACTGGGCAAAATGATTCCGCCGAGCTTCCGGGTAGTCGATCACGTGGTGCTCATTTACGGGCTGTGCTCGAGCTGCGCTCGCGTCAGTAAAGTGCCGTCCACCCCCGGTAACCGCAAAGCCGGCAAATCCTGATTTCCACACACGCTGGCTCAGGCTTTTTCCGCACAATCCGACGGCTTCCCAAATATAGGATAGGGGGTATAATATTTTTTTTTTAGTAGGACGGAATTTATTCCGTCATCTGGAATTTTTTGAAAGCGGAGGCGGCATGAGTCACACCATCAAGGAAAAAACCAAACTACTGAACAGGGTAAGGCGCATCCGCGGTCAAATCGAGGCACTTGAGCGCGCTCTCGCAGAGGAAAAGGGATGCTCCGATGTGCTCCACCTGGCAGTCGCAGCGCGCGGCGCGCTCAACAGCCTCGTGGCGGAAGTCATTGAGGATCATATCCGGGTTCATGTCGTCGATCCCGCACGTGAACGCAACTCCGCCAGATCCAGGGGCGCGGAAGAGCTGATCGACATCGTTCAGGCGTATCTGAAATGAGCGGGGAGTTCGCGCGATGAATCAGCCGCAACTCATTGAGAATCCGAAATCGAACTCGAATCAGCATGACGGCATCGAATCCGCGATGGTCGAGGATAGCGTCGAGAGTGTTATCAACCGGCTTGAGGTTTTGCGGATCGGCCTGGTCGCACTGTGCGCGATAGCTGTTTGGTTCCGCGTCTGGGAGCCGTTCCCGCGGATTAGTCTGATCGGCTTAGCGGGCGTCCTGATTGGCGGCTGGCCGATCTTCAAAGAGGCAATCGAGAACATCGCCGCGCACCGGATGACGATGGAGCTCTCGATGTCGATTGCGATCCTGGCGGCCGCCGCGATTTCCGAGTTCTTCACCGCGCTCATCATCACCTTGTTCGTGCTGATCGCCGAAGTTCTCGAGCATCTAACGGTTTCGCGTGGCCGGCGGGCGATTCGCGATCTGCTGGACTTTCTGCCGCGCTCCGTGACCATCCGCGGTGCCGACGGCGCTCACCAGGTTTCGGTCGAGGAATTGCGAGTCGGCGACAGCGTGTTGGTCAATCCGGGCGGCCTGGTGCCGGTTGACGGCGTCGTTATCACCGGTCACTCATTCGTCGATCAGTCGCGAATCACCGGCGAGTCGATGCCGGTCGAGAAGCTTCCAGACTCGATCGTGTTCGCGGGAACGATCAACCAGTCAGGCGCGCTGGAAATCAGAGCCGACCGAATCGGCCGCGACTCTAGCTACGGCAAGATAATCGAGGCGGTCGAGAGCGCCGAGAATTCGCGCGCGCCGGTGCAGCGCCTCGCAGATCAAGCAGCCGCCTATCTGGTCTACTTCGCGATGTTCTCAGCGGTCGTCACTTTCATCATCACGCGCGACATTCGCTCGACGATCTCCGTCATCATCGTCGCCGGCGCGTGCGGAATCGCCGCGGGCACGCCTCTCGCGATTCTTGGCGGTATCGGTCGAGCCGCGAGGCTCGGTGCGATCATCAAGGGCGGCCTGTACCTCGAGACTCTCGGACGCGTGAACACTGTAGTCCTCGACAAAACCGGCACGCTGACCTTTGGCCGCATGGAGGTGCAGTCGATTACTCCCTTCGCCGGCGTTTCCGAAGTGGACGTGGTCGAAGCTGCAGCGTCCGCCGAAATGCGCTCGGAACATCCTCTTGGCAAAGCGATCGTCGCCTACGCCTCGAGCAGAGACTACTCGCTGAAAGAACCCGATCGCTTCGATTACGCGCCCGGCAAAGGCATCGCGTCCGTCAGCGACGGCACGACGGTGATCGTGGGCAATCGCGCACTGATGACCGCGCATCGAATCGACGTGCCGGATAACTTCGCGGCGACCGCCAACCCGTCATCACGGCTGATGGTTGCGCGCGACGGACGATTTCTCGGCAGCATTGCGATCGGCGATATCGTGCGGCCTGAATCACGCCGCGCCATCGAATCGTTCGGCAGCATGGGCATCCGTAGCATCCTGCTCACTGGAGACACCGGCGAGGTGGCCAAATCCGTCGCCGACGAACTGGGCATCAACCAGGTCGAAGCTGAACTACTGCCCGAAGCCAAGTTCGCCAGAATCAAGCAACTGGTTGCGAGCGGTCGGGTCGTTGCGATGGTGGGCGACGGAATTAACGACGCGCCGGCGCTGGCGGAAGCAAGTGTTGGCGTTGCGATGGGCTCAGGCACCGATGTCGCGCGCGAGACCTCCGACGTCGTGCTGCTCGGCAACGACTTGGACAAGTTCGCGGAGACCGTGCGAATCGCGCGATGGACGCGGCGCGTCATCTGGCAGAATTTCGCGGGCACCATCGCAGTAGACCTGGTCGGCATCGCGATGGCCGCGTCGGGCCTGCTCCATCCTGCGTTGGCGGCCTTCATCCACGTCACCTCCGAGATGACCTTTATTCTTAACTCCGCCCGTCTGCTGCCGCGCCGCGAGCGAACCAACGAAGATGTCCATCTAAAGCGAGCGCCGTCGGAGCTCAAGCCGGAACTGTTGCATCGCGGTGATTATTAACTATAGTTAAGTACATGCCGACGACCACCCAAAGCTGGGACCCCGATGGATACGCGCGCAACGCCCGCTTCGTCTCGGATCTCGGCGCGCCGGTGGTCGAGCTGCTCGCGCCTCAGGCTGGCGAGCGCATCCTCGACCTCGGATGCGGCGACGGCGCGCTGACGGTAAAGCTCGCCGCCATGGGATGCGACGTCGTTGGCGTCGACGCGAGCGCACCGCAGGTCGAAGCCGCACGACGTCTCGATCTTGACGTTCGTGTCGCCGACGGCGCGCGGCTTGCCTTCGATGCCGAGTTCGACGCCGTTTTCAGCAACGCTGCTATCCACTGGATGAAGCCGCCCGACGATGTGATCGCCGGCGTATGGCGTGCACTTCGCCCCGGCGGCCGTTTCGTCGCCGAGTTCGGTGGCTACGGATGCGTCGAGACGATCAAGCGCGCGCTGATCGACGCGCTGCGGCGTCGCGGGATCGACGGCGACGCCCTCAACCCGTGGTATTTTCCGACGGTTGAGGATTACTCCGCGCGGCTCGCGCGCCGCGGCTTTACGGTCAGGTACATCGCATTGATTCCCCGCCCGACTCCCTTGCCGACCGAAATCAACGGATGGCTCGAGACTTTTGCGCAGAGCTTCATGGCGCCGCTGGCGAAAAACGATCGCGCCGGTTTTCTCGACGAGGTTCGCGAAGCACTCCGCCCCAAACTCTGCGACGCACATGGCGGCAAATGGCTCGCCGACTACGTTCGCCTGCGATTCGCCGCCGACAAGCCGCGCGCCTGACAGTTTCGGAGCGTTTGAGTTCCACCGCGTCCAGCGGCAGTATGCCTTGGGGGAGATGAGTATTTTTAGCGAGTTGACAGAAGGCCTGCCGAGACAGGCACCCGGCTCCGCGTCAGCCACGCTGCGCGCGCTCGGCCTGGTTCGCGGGCTGCCAACCCGTCCGCGAATCCTCGACGTAGGATGCGGTCCCGGTGCGCAGACTGTCGAGCTCGCGCGCGCGACCGGCGGATGGATCGTGGCGGTCGATATTCGCCAGCGATTTCTCGATGAGCTGACCGAACGCGCCGCAGCGGCAGGAATTTTGCCGCAGGTAACGACAGTCAATACCTCGATGTTCGAGATGGATTTCGCCGACGCGTCCTTCGATCTGATCTGGTCCGAGGGCGCCATCTATATCCAGGGATTCGCCGCCGGGCTCGCCGCGTGGCGCCAATTCCTGAAGCCAGGGGGATGGCTTGCGGTCTCCGAACTGACCTGGCTGGTACCCGATCCGCCGTCCGAGGCTGCCGAATATTGGGCGCGCAATTATCCCGGCATGGGCTCGATCGAACGCAACTGTCAGATAGTCGCGGAAGCGGGGTACGTGAGTATGGACGGTTTCGTATTGCCGGTGCAGGACTGGTGGAACAACTATTACCAGCCCTCCGAGCGTCGGGTCGAGGAGCTTCGAGAAAAGTACGCCGACGATCGCGACGCGCTCGCAACCCTCGAAGAAACGAGCCGGGAGCACGACCTCTTTCGCGCGTATCACGACGCCTACGGCTACGTCTTCTACGTAATGCGCAACCCCCCCGCCTAAAATTTCTGCTCCCCCTTCCCACTATGGGAAGGGGTTAGGGTTAGGTTGCCGGCATCATCGCCATTCCCCCTCGCTTTCATTTCCCGCCAATCTGGGTTACCTGTTGCCATACAAATCATTAGGACCTCGCGAGGATCGAAATGGACTTTTCGCTGACTCCCAAGACCGAACAATTGCGCAAGCGCGTCTCCGACTTCATGGACCAGTATGTCTTCCCGATCGAAAAAGAAGTTCAGCGCGCGATGGGCGAGAGCGGCAACACCGAGCCGCAATCGCTGAAAGACGTCCGCAAAAAAGCCAAGGCTGAAGGCCTCTGGAACCTCTTTTTACCGGACGAAAAATTCGGCGCCGGCCTCAAGAACTACGAATACGCTCCGCTGTGCGAGCTGATGGGCCGCAGCCCAATCGGCGCGCGCGCGTTCAACTGCATGGCGCCCGATACCGGCAACATGGAAATCCTGGCCGAGTTCGGCACGCCCGAACAGAAGAAGCAGTGGCTGCAAAAATGCCTCGACGGCGAAATCCGCACCTGCTTCTCGATGACCGAGCCTGACACTCCGGGCTCCGATCCGACCCAGCTCAAGACCCGCGCCGTTCGCGACGGCGACAATTACGTCATTAACGGCCACAAGTGGTTTACCTCGAATGCGATCGGCTCGGCCTTTGCGATCGCGATGGTGGTGACCGACCCCGAAGCGGAACCGCATCGCCGCGCCAGCCAGATAATCGTTCCGACCGACACTCCGGGATTCAACCTGATTCGCCCGGTGCCCGTGATGGGTCACACCGGCGGCGGAGGACATTGCGAAATCATCTATAAGGATTGTCGCGTGCCGGTGACCAATCTGCTCGGCGAGGAAGGCGGCGGCTTCGCAATCTCGCAGGCTCGCCTCGGCCCGGGACGCATCCACCATTGCATGCGCACGATCGGAATCGCGGAGCGCGCGCTCGAGCTGATGTGCGAACGCGCGAGCACGCGCTTCACCCATGGCAGCTTTCTTTCCGAGAAGTCGAACATCCAGGAATGGATCGCCAACTCGCGAATCGAGATCGACTCGTGCCGCCTGATGGTCATGCACGCGGCATGGAAGATGGACACTGCGGGCAAGAGCGCCGCGCGCAACGAGATCGCGATGATTAAAGTGATGTGCGCGAACATGGTGATGATCGTGCTCGACCGCGCAATCCAGGTGTTCGGCGCAGCCGGCGTCAGCGACGACTTCCCGCTCGCCCGGATGTGGCGCGACAGCCGCGCGCTGCGAATCGCCGACGGCCCCGACGAAGTACATCGCATGACAATCGCGCGCCGCGAGCTGCGCAAGTACAAGTGACCCCGAGGCAACGCCGAGGGGTCATCCTGAGCTCCTGCGAAGGATCTGGGGTTCGCTCTACGCATGCCTGAAGCTATCGATCTGACCGTCGAATTCGGCGACGTCCGCGAGGAGGAGCAGCTCGACTGGAGTAAGCTCGTCGCCTATCTGCGCGACCAGCAACTGCCCGGCGCCGACGCGCCGATGACCGTCAAGCAGTTTCGCGGCGGCTCATCCAATCTCACCTACCTGCTGCGCTTCGGCGATCGCGAATGGGTCGTGCGCCGTCCGCCGTTCGGCCCGCTGCCGGTGGGCGGCCACGACATGAGCCGCGAGTACCGTGTGCTCTCGCGCCTGTGGGAAGTCTTCAAGCCGGCGCCACGCGGGATGTTCTTCAGTGACGACGTCTCAATCATCGGCGCGCCTTTCTTCGTGATGGAACGCCGCACCGGCATCGTCATCAAGAACCGCCAGCCGCTGCCACCCGAACTGGGCAATGATCCCGCGACCTTCCGCGCAATGTCCGAGGGTTTCATCGAAACGCTCGGCGATTTGCACGGCGTCGATTACAAAGCGATCGGACTCGAAACACTCGGCAAGCCCGACGGCTTCCTGAAGCGCCAGATCACCGGATGGATGGCGCGATGGGAAAAAGCCAAAACGCGCGAAGTGCCGCTGATGGAAAAACTCGGCGCGTGGTTTCTCGACAACATGCCCCTATCGCCGCCTCCCGTGCTCGTACATAACGATTTCTACCTGCACAACGTCATGATCGGTGCGGTCAATCACGGCGAGATCGTCGGCGTCTTCGACTGGGAAATGTCGACCATCGGCGATCCGCTGGTCGATCTCGGAATCGTGATGAACTACTGGCGCGACCAGAACGATCCGCCCGAACTGCTGGGCACCTCCCAGGGTGAGGCGCACACGCTGCGCCCCGGCTTCCTGACCCGCGACGAACTGCTGCACCGATATTCGACCCGCACCGGCCGCGACGTCAGCGCGATGCCGTACTACTGGGCGTGGGCGCACTGGAAGACCGCGACGGTTGTCGAGCAAATCTACGTCCGCTACGTCCGCGGACAAACCACAGATCCCCGCTTCGCGCTGATGGGCCCGATGGCCCCCGCGCTCGCCCTCGCCGCCGCGCAAGTAGCGTCGCGCCTGGGGTTCAAGCCCTGGCTTTGAACCACGCGAGCATTCGCTTCCATCCGTCTCTGGCAGCTTGCGGGTTGTAGCTGGGACGATAGTCGGCGTTGAAGCCGTGACCGGCGTCGGGATAGATCACGATTTCAGACGGCTTGCCCGCGGCCTTGAGTGCGGCGCGCATCTGCTCGATTTGCGCGACCGGGATTCCCATATCTTCGCCGCCGTAGAGACCTAGAATTGGCACGTTGATCTGATTCGCCAAATCGAGCGGATTCTTCGGCCTTAGGTCCGACGGCACAGACACAAGAGGCCCATACCATGCGACTCCGGCTTTGAGAGAAGGATTGTGCGCCGCATAGAGCCAGACTTGCCGGCCGCCCCAGCAGAAACCCACGATGCCGAGTTTCGTGGTGTCAGCTTTGCCTGTGCTCTTCGCCCATGCCTCGGTTGCGTCGAGGTCGGATGCGACTTGTTGGTCCGGGACCTTGGCGACGACCTTTGCCATGATCTGTTGCGTATCAGCCATGGTCGAGACGTCGCCTTCACGTGAAAAGAGCAATGGCGCCACTGCGAAATAGCCTTGCTTGGCGAGTCGGCGGCAGATGTCTTTGATATGTTCGTGAACGCCGAAGATCTCGTGCACCACAAGTACGGTCGGAAACGGACCGCCGCTCGCCGGCATCGCGCGATACGCTGGAATCTCGCCGCCTTTGACTGGAATCTTTACCTCACCGGCGACAAGTCCAATGCTGTCGGTCGTGATAGTGTCGCCCGACACCGGCATCACGGCCAGCGCGAAGCCCGCCGCGAGACTTCCCACCACGAATTCGCGACGCGATAGATGAGTCTTCATATTTTTAATTTCTGCAAGACGGTTTGCTGGAACGCAAGGGAGTTTCGCGCATGAAGCGCACGGTGTCATCCAAGTCGCGGATGCCGGCGTCGGAACCCAGGCCTTGCGCCACCAATGCTGCCGCTGCATTGCCGAGCTTCATGCATTCCGACGGCGGCCAGCCGAGACGCAGTGCGCGGATGAACCCAGCGCAATAAGCATCGCCGCATCCGGAAGTGTCGACGACTGCGATTTCGTGCGCCGCGAGATGCGCTCGCTCGTGTGCAGTCGCCAGCAGGCTGCCGTCACCGCCCATCGTCAACACAACTCCGCCGACACCGAGGTCGAGCAGTCGCGATGCTGCCTCTTCGAGCGTGTGCGAATCCGTCAGCCTGCAGGCTTGATCGGCGTTGGGCATGAACCAGTCGACGAGCGGCAGACACGGCTTCAGGATCGCGAGCAGTTTGGGCGAGCCTTCGCTCAGAATGTCCATGCTGGTGGTCGCGCCGCCGTCACGCGCGCGCCGAAGGATCTGCGCGGTGCCGTCGCGCCCTAGTCCGCGCATTGAATCGTTGCCACCGAGATGTAGGTGCGCCGCCGTCTCGAGCAGCGTCCACGGTACGTCGTCGATCGAGTAGACGGCGTTGGCTCCGATCGCATGAAGCGCGGGGCGGTCGCCGTTTGGTCTGATCGGCAGGATGCTGGCCGAGGTTTGGACGCCGGGCTTGCGAACCACGTGCGCGGTGTCGACGCCGAATCCGTTCAGTGCGCGGATGAGCACGTCGCCGAGAGCATCGTCGCCGACGGCGCCGACCGTCGCGACCTCGAGTCCCAATTTTGCGAGGCCGACCGCGGTACCTGCAGCGGAACCCGCCGGCGCCAGGCGAATCTCGTCAAGTAGCACACTGCCCTGTCGCTCGGGGATGTGCGTGACGTAGCGGCCGAGGATGTCGAGGACGTGCGCGCCGAGCGTCACGACAGTGCCGCTCATCAGTGACTTGGCTCCCGCTTGCGCGCGATTTCGCGATCCTGTCGCGCGATCACCGCAGCGTGAAGTTGTGCGACGATTTTTTCAGGGAGCACGGTGATCGGCTTGCCGGTCGAGAGCGCATCCATATAGATGTGCGCGGACTTTTCGAGCAGCTCGACGAAGGTGAAGGTTTTGTCGAGATCGGTGCCGACGCAAAGCGTGCCGTGGTTCTGCAGTATGTAGCAGTGGCATCGATTGGCGAGCTTACGCGCGACGTTGTCGTGCAATTCGCGCGAGCCGGAGAGGGCATACGGCACGACGTCGATGGTATTGCCAATAGCGAGAGTGACTTCGTCGAACAGCGGCGGGATCGGTTGATTCAGTATGCTGAGCGCGCTCGCGAACGTCTGATGAGTGTGGATGACGGCGCTGACGTCGGCGCGCACTTTGTAGGCCGCGACGTGCATCGGAGTTTCGATCGAAGGTTTGCGATCACCCTCTATTCCCGCGAGCTCGAAATCCACGACGCAAATGTCGTCGACCGTCATCACGTCGTACTGAAGGCGCGTCGGCGTCACGGCAATGACGTTCTCGCCTTCGACCATCATCGAGACGTTGCCCGCGCTGCCCGACTTCGATCCGAAGTAGCCGTCGGCCGAAAGGCGCTGGCTAATTTGCAGGACTCGCCGCTTGTAGTCGTCGTAGCGTCCCATTTCAAAAAAACACGCCCCCGCGGCATCGCCTGAATTTCACGATACCGCGGGGGCGCCGTTATTCGCTACTACGAAAGTTTGACCGAGTTGACCACCTGGATTTCCGTGAAACCCATAAGACCCCACGGCCCGTTTTCCACGCCGATGCCCGACCACTTCGCTCCGCCGAACGGAAGATTCGGCGCGATCGCGAGATGCTGATTGACCCAGGCCGAGCCGCACTCGAGCTGCGACGCGACCTCGGCGCCGCGAGCCGAATCGTTGGACCACACCGAGCCGCTCAGGCCGAAGTGAGTCGCGTTCGCGCGGCGGACGGCGTCGTCGACATCCTTGTAAGGAATGATCGGGAGCGCGGGTCCGAACTGCTCTTCATCGACCAGCCGCACGCCGTCGGAAATGTTCCCGACGATCGTCGGCGCGAAGAAATAACCTTCCTTGCCGACGCGCGATCCGCCCGAGACAATCCTGGCGCCGTGCTTCTTGGCGTCCTCGACCAGCTCGGTCACGCGCTCGAACTGCATCTTGTTGTTGATCGGACCGAGCTGGGTGCCGGCCTCGAGCCCGTCGCCCACCTTGACGCCCTTGGCAATCTC